>JBJXFE010000041.1:0-152292 GCA_046153875.1 Phycisphaerales bacterium | reverse complement strand
CTCGTGGATCCAGAACTTCCGCCGCCTGTGCATCCGCTACGAGAAGTCCACCGCGATGTTCCAGGGCTTCCTGCACCTCGGCTGCACCCTCCTCCTGCTCAAACAGGTTCTGGGATAGGCTCTAGTGCAACCTCCTTGTTGGTGTAGAACGCAGCTTTCGTAAGGTTGGATGATGTGACAATTAGCTCACGGCCGTCGCAGATGAAGACCTTCGCGTGAATGGCATTGTCTATACGAAGCTCGACATTGCATTGGGGACCTAGTGGCGCTTCCAGCAGAAGTCGAAGCGCAGCGATGTCGTGGACAAAGGCGCCACAGTCGCGCTTGTTCAAGCGAGTAACCACTTGGAGGTTGAAGATGCCCGCAGTGGGGAGTCGAATCGCACTCAGGAGCAGTCGCATGCTGCGGAGCTTGATGAACGGGCACAGGATGCGAAGTGATGCCTTGGCGCCTGCAACGTGCTTCAGGAACACGTGCTCCCAGGGGGTCGCCTGAAATGCCAGTGGCCAATGCGATCCGGTGACGTGTTGGTCGCCTGACATGGCAGGCATCCTAACCATGTTGCGTCGGCGGCGGGTGGACGGGGTCCATCTACGGGTCTGCCGGGCAGACCCGCGCCACCCAACCCTGGGCCACTGACCGGGCCAGTACCACAGATACCATCCCCCGTGAGCCTCCCCATCCGTCTCCGCCCCGTCGTCGCGGCCGACCTGCCCACACTCTTTGAGTTTCAGAGCGATCCGGAATCCTGCCGTCTCGCGGCCGTCAACCCGCGTGATCGGGCCGCGTTTGAAGCGACGTGGGCCGCGATTCTTGCGGACAGGAGCGGGGCCATCGCCCGGGCGATCCTCGAGGGCGACACGCTCGTCGGTTCCATCGGGTGCTTCAAGCTCGACGGCCACGACGCGGTGGGGTACTGGATCGCGCGGCAGCATCCGGGGGGGTGGGGGAGGGGCATCGCGACGCGGGCCCTGGGGCTGCTGCTGGAGGAGGTCAAGGTGCGCCCGCTCCATGCCCGCGCGGCGGCGCACAATGCCGCGTCCATCCGGGTGCTGGAGCGCAACGGGTTTGTGGTGACGGAGTACCGGGATTCGCCGGGGACGGACCGGTACCACGCGTGCGTGGAGGCGGTGATGGTCTTGGCGGGTGGCCCGATCACCGTGGCGGGTGGCCCGATCACCGTGCCACGATCATCCCCGTCGCGGGGATGATCGTGCGTGACGTCTCGACCTGGTGGGTGGCATCGGAAAGCCAGCCCGTCGTGCCCCGGGTACGCCGGCGGGTGGCACCGGGAAACCGGACCCTCGTGCCACCGGGTACGCGGCTCTACTTCCCCTTCTCTCTCTACCCGTTCTTCCGCCGCGTAGCCGGTGCGAATCGCGACCACCGTACCGACAACGGCGGCGGGGTGGCACCGACCATGCCACCGACCACGCAGCCTTACCGCCTCTTCCCCTTCTACTCGCCTGCAGCCGCGCGGTCGGTGCGAACCACCCCACGGGCGGGGGTGAGGGGTTACTCGCGCTTGAACTCGAAGCGCCGGGGGCTGCCGCCCTTGGTGAAGCCGATCGTGGCGCTCAGGCCACCCTCGGCCGCCAGCTCGTACACGATGCGCTTCGGGTAGTCGTGGCGCGGATTATCGAACACGGCACGGTTCGCGCCAAGCTCGGTGAGCACGAACTCGGTCGGCGTTTTGCCGCCGGGCTGCGCGATGTACACCAGCCCGCCGTCGCGCTCCACGATGCGCAGGTACTCGAACGCGAACATCTTGCCGCTCGTGTTGACCGAGCGCGACACGCCGAGCATCGCGCCGCCGAGCGGCGGGCTCCAGCGCTCCTCGTTCGACGACCCCGAGCTCCTCGTTCCGACCCACGCGCCCGCCAGCCAGGCCAGGTCGCCCACCGCGGCCTTGGCCGGCGCGGGCATCGCGATGTCCTCGGCATGGCGGTAGAGCCCAAACGCTTCCTCCCCCGCCCCCCCCGCGGGCGGGTCGACCGCAACGCTCACGAGCAGCCCGTCGGCCGTGATGCGGAACTTCCGCCGGATCATCCCGATCCCGTCGGGCGCGCTGCCCGCCAGGCGCTCGAACGCAACCTCGTACTCGAACGCGCCGTCCTTCCATTCGCCGCGGTAGCGCGCGATCGTCTTTGGCTCGGCGACTTCGGTGATCGAGCCGTCGACCGCGACGCGCACGTCGCGGTGCCCGGAGCCATGGCCGTTCAGGACGACCGCGCCTTCCTCGACGCGCATCGAGAACTTTGAGGCCATGGGGGGGCCCAGCTGCTCGAGGGCGCGCCCCTCGGTGCGGTCCTCGACATAGATCCACTCGCCGTCCAACGCGCGCAAGTCGTCCGGCTGCCCCGAGCGCTCGCTCGAGGCCAACGCCGCGCCGAGGGTTGCGAGGAGTGCGAGCGCTGTTGCCGGCCAGGTGCGCAAGTGCATCGCGGAGTCCCCATTTCGCTGATAGCGCCCGGGGAACGCCCCCGAGCATTCCAAGCGCAGTATACAACGGGCTCGGCGGCGGGCGGGTGGCCGGTCAAGGCCCCGGGATGGTCGTGGCACGTTCCCGGCCCGCCGCATCGTTCGCGTACGATCAGGTCGCCAGCAAGGAACCGATCACGCCAGCACAGAAGAAAGGAACCTGCCATGCCGACCACAACCGCAAAGGTCCTCTTCACCGGCAAGTCGCACACCACCAGCGGCCCCCAGGGCGCCACGCGCAGCGCCGATGCTGTTGTGGACATCAAGCTGCCCCAGCCGCACCCGGCCGCGGAAAGTCTCTTCGCCAGCGCCTGGTCGGCCTGCTATCTCGGCGCGATCGAACTCGCCGCCACCCAGAGGAAGATCAAGTTGGCGGGCCATCCATCGGTCGACACCCAGATCGACCTGAACCGCGAGGGTGACTCCTTCTTCCTGCGGGCGCAGCTGAAGGTCACCGTCC
The DNA here is from genome assembly GCA_046153875.1 of Phycisphaerales bacterium. GTDB lineage: Bacteria > Planctomycetota > Phycisphaerae > Phycisphaerales > UBA1924 > JBJXFE01. The sequence continues at coordinate 149,351 of JBJXFE010000041.1, read as the reverse complement.
CCGGTGTGAGCCGCGAAGTCGCCGAGTCCCTGGCCGAGGCGGCGCACGGGATCTGCCCGTACTCCAAGGCGGTCCACGGGAACATCGAGGTTTCAACGACCGTGATCTGAACGGGGCCGACCGCGGGCGCCGCGTCCGGGTTACTGGGCGGGTGGCCTGTATGAGCGTGCGTTTGTCAAGGGCGATACCCGGGGGAGCGGGAAGGATCCGGGACCGGAGATCACCGGCAACCACGATCACCCGGCCAACGTCTACCTTCTCCTCTCACTGCCGTTACTCTGTCAGCAAATGGACGTCTCCAAGCAGTTTGCTGACCACTACCGTCGGCTGGTCGATCGGTGGAGCGCCGGCGGCCGCGACTCCGGGTCATTCACCGAGTACGAGCAGGAGACGATCGCCCTCTATTCCTTCAACTCGAACTACGGTGCGGACGGACTGCCCGCTTACTTCGCCTGGGACGGGCTCGCAATGCTGGATCTGACACTGCGCGCGCTCAAGCGCATCGGCGCCGACCGCCTCGAAACGATCGTCCGCGAGTACGCCGAACTGCTGCGGAGACACGGCTTCGAGCCGGAAGAGCACGACATCTACGACTTCATCAACGATTGTCCGACCGATGCCCAGGCCGAGTTCGATGCACGCCAAACCGAGGCGGCCGCCCTCTACGGTGATTTCTACAACCGATGGGAACAGGATTTCGCGGACAGGCAGGCGCGGTAGGCGGCGGGTGGCCGAGTCTGGCCCGAGGCGGGTGGCCCGATCATCCCGTGCCACGATCATCCCCGTCGCGGGGATGATCGTGCGTGACGCCTCGACCGGGCGGACGGCACCGAAAGGCCAGGCGGGTGGCACCGACCGTGTCACCGACCACGCTGCCCTACCCGCCTCTTCCCCTTCTACTCGCCTGCAGCCGCGCGGTCGGTGGGAACCACTCCGTCAGTCACACCGACCACCCCGCGGCCCGATGAAGTCGAAGTAGAATGGAGGCCGGCGTGCGCGTGGGCACCGTCGGGCCGCTCGATCCGATCGCCGCGCGGCGCCTCCCCCTTCGCCGCGAATGATCCCGCACCGGGCCCGTCGCCCGCCGCACCTTACCGGAGCCCCCTGATGGACACGAGCACGTACGGTTCCAACCGCACCGTGATCGTTCTCACCCTGCTGATCCAGGCGGCGCTGGCGATCGGGCTGGTCCTCTTCGTCCTCCGACAGGATTGGGAGAACGTCTTCCTCACGCTCGTCGTCATCGTTCTCAACGTCGTCCCCGCGTTCGTCCTGCGGCGCTACCGCATCTACGTGCCGCCCGAGTTCCAGCTCATCGCCGCGGCCTTCGTCTTCCTGTCGGTCTTCCTCGGCTCCGCCGGCGACTTCTATGAGCGCTACTGGTGGTGGGACCTCGTGCTCCACACGAGTTCGGGAGTCCTCCTCGGCGTCGTCGGCTGGATCGTCCTGTTCCTCCTCATCCAGGCCGACCGCCTGCCGCGCACCATCGGCTCCGGCCTGCTCTGCTCCTTCGGCGTCACATTCGCCGTCTCCCTCGGCGTGCTCTGGGAGATCTTCGAGTACGCCGTGGACAGCATCCGGCCGGAGTCCAACATGATGAGCCGCGAGACCGGCGTCGCGGACACGATGAACGACCTGATCGTGAACTTCGCCGGAGCGGTCCTCGTGGCCTACCTGGGCTGGGGCTACTTCCGCGCCGGCCGGCACTCGTTCCTCGTGGACGCCGTCCGCGCGTTCACCCGCAGGAACCCGCGGCTGTTCCACAACCGGCGCGCCAAGCGCAAGGGCCGCGACCCTCAGCCCTGACCGCGCCGTGGCGAGGCCGATGCCCGTGCGAACCTGCTCGTCCGCCGCAAAAAACTTGCCCCCTATGTCCACGTTTGCGCGCAAATGCGCGGTCATGCGCCGCCCGGGTCTTGCAACGCCCCGGCCGCGCTGTATCACTTCCCCCGATGGTCGCCGTGCCGACAATCTCAACCCGCGACCGCGAGCTCCTCGCCGCGCTGGACGACCCCGCCGGCCTCGACCCCGTCGAGTACGCCCGGTGGATCGAGCGCCCCGAGATCCAGCGCGTCATCGCGGCCCGCGACGACCTGCGCGCCCGCGAGGAGCACGCGCAGCTCGCCCGCTTCCGCGACCGCATCCTCATCGAGGGCACCGCAGCACTCGACACCCTCAAGGCCGTGATCGCGTGCCACCGATCGTGCCACGAGCCGTGCCACCGACAAGCGCCGTCGGGCGACTCCCTCCCGTCCTCTTCCACTTCTTCCAAGCTTGTCGGTGCTGATTCACAGGGTGCCGAACCACAGTCCGTGCCCGACGCCAGGGTGCTCACCGAGATCCGCCGCGCCGCCTCCTCCATCACCCGCCTCGCCCGCGCCTGCCTCAGCCCCCTCCCGCACCGCGCGGCCGCCTTGAGGGCGCACGCCGGCGCAGCGGGCGTCGGCGCCGACCGGCCCACCCGCGAAGCAAGCGCCCCGCTCCATCGCTCTTCCCCGCCTCAACAACCCCAGGCCCCCGACTCCGGGTCTCCGTCTCGCAGTTCACCCGCCGCGGCGGATCTCTCCGTCTCTCCGTCTCGTCCCCCCACCCCTCCCGCCTCGTCCATCCCCGGCCTCCACGAAGCCGTCGCCGCGTTCGTCCGCGCTGCGCGCAAGCACTCCACGGCGCCCGACGCCGCGGACAAGCAGTCCACCCTCGCCGAAGCCGCGGCACACACCGCCGAGCACCGCAAGCAGGACTTCGGCGACAACTTCCCTCACTGGCTGGAGAGCCGCTGCGCGCTCGTCCGAGACGCCGAGGCGCGCCCCGGCGTCACCCTCTTCCAGGACGACCTCGACGGGGCCATCCAGTTCGTCACCCTCCACCGGCCGACCGGCTCCGCCCAATGCCTCTTCCACGTCGTCCTCGAGCGATACCCCGACGGCCGCAACCGCTGGGCCATCGCCGACGTGGTCACCCACGACGATCACTCAACGCGCCCCGCCCACCTCGCCCGCGACGATTCTTCGTGACGCCCGGGCGGGCGGCCCGGTCACCGTGCCACGATCATCCCCGTCGCGGGGATGATCGTGCGTAACGCCTCGACCATCCCCGCGATCCGACGAACACGCTCAAACCTACGGGGAAAGACGCACGGATCCCCGATGCGATTCACGGGGCCATCACCCCCGCCGCCCACTCCTTGATCACCGGGTGGTACGACCGCGAGAACTGGTGGTCCACGCCGTCCGCGACGAAGACCTTCACGTAGTCCATGCCGAGGTCCTGCACGCACCGCTCGAAGAACCTCGCGCGTTGCACCACGTCCCGGCGCCACCACGGGGAGTGCTCCGTCCCGCCCCCGACCAGGTAGAGCATGCGATGATCCTTGAGAGGGATCGAGCGACCATAGCTGGACCAGTCGAACCCGCCGTCGATCATGAAGAACCCCTTGAACGACCCGAGGAAGCCGTCATCGAGGGCCGAGAGCAGCACCGCGATCGTGTGCGCCCCGTTGGAGTGGCCGCCGATGATGCTCCGCCCGGCATCGATGTTGGGGATCGTGGCGCGCAGCCGGTCCATGACGGCCGCGTACGCCGCGGACACGATCGGGTAGTCATCGAATCCGACGCTGATGCCCCACGGCTCCGCCGCGTCGTAGCCCCGCTTGAAGAGCGGGAAGGTGGCGATGATGCAATCGCGTCCCTCGCTCAACTGCATGGGTACGCCGATGTTGCCGCCCTCGCCCCCGTCGCCGCCGTTCAGGAACACGAACAGCGGGAACGAACCATCGCGCGTGTAGTTGTCCGGCAGCCGCACCGTGACCGCGGCCTCGACCTCTTTCCCCTGGCTCATGGCCAGGAGCGTCGGCGGAAGGTCGGGGAAGGTGAGCCGAAGCACCTGCCCCGGCTCCAGCTGCGGGGGCGAGGCCCGCGGCACGCCGCGCCCCTCCCCGCCGAGGGCGCACACGAGGACGACAGCGAGCGGGCCGGGGATCCATGGGTGACGGATCATGATGAGCACTCCGTCAACAGAATACCGCGGCGGGTGCGCGGGCGGCCCGACCATTCCAGATGGGATAGCAACGCAGCCCCCGGGCTCGGTGGTCGAGGGCCCCGACCAGCGGGGCAGTATCCTGGTTCGTCCTGAGCGATCGCTGTCGGGCTGTCCCGGGGCTCAAGGGCTCTTCACAAACCGCATCCCGCTCGCCCGCGGGGTATTCATGATGAACCCATCGACTTTGCCATCGTTCCCGCGGGTGAAGACCGCCTCGAACCCCCACACGGAGAAGCCGTCGGGAGCGAACCGGTTCAGCGGGTACGGCCCGGGTTCTCCGGCGCCCGCGAACCAGAGTTGATCTTCCGACACGGATGCCACCACCGACGTGCCGAGTTCCTCGCTGTCGTACACGCCATCGAAGTCCGCAAGGCCCGCGGCCGGATCGGCCATCGCCTCGAGCGGTGTCAGCCGGACGTCTGGCGTGTCGGCCATCGTCTGCGTGATCCAGGCGACCTTGCCGTGATCGTCCGTGCTGAAGGCCAGCCGAGCCAGTTGCGGGCGATTGGTGGATTCGAACTCGAGTGCCCCGATGGGGCGGGCCGCGAACGTCAGGCCCGAGGTGCTCACGATCGCGAGCTCGCCGCCGTTGCGAGTGACCGTCCAGATCGGGCCACTCCCGGCCTTGTAGCGGCCGAGGAACTTGTCCCAGTCCGCTTCGGGGATCGCGAATGTCGGTGCACCAGAAGGAGGAGCCGCCGCCGCTCCTCCTGCAGGGGCGCCCGCGCTGCCGTCCTGGCCCCCGGGCAGGTACAGACCTGCAACCTGGAGGGCGAGCGTCGTCGATTGAGCCGTCCCGATGTTCGCCAGGCAGATCACCGACAACTTCCTGTCGGGGAAGCGGACCATCTCCGCGCGGAAGCCGCGCCACCCTCCGCTGTGCGAGACCATCCTCTGCCCGCGATGGGTGCCGATGAACAGGCCCGAGGCGTACCCGGTCGATTGGCCGCTCTCCAGCAGGCCGACCTCCTGCATCCGGTCCAGGAACTCGGGCTTCCCCGCCCCCAGCCGGTTGTGGTAGAAGTTGGCATCCCATCGGGCCAGGTCTTCGACGGTCGTGTAGATGCCGCCATCACCGACGTTGTCCATCAGCGATATGGAAAGTTGGAATCCGGGGGCGCCGTCCTCGCGCGGGTAGTAGCTCTCCGCGCGGTGCGGGATGACCGCCAGGTGGTCATCCATGAAGATTGTCGAACTCATCCCCAGGGGCTGGAAGATGCGCTCCCTGGCAAACCGGGACATGGGCATTCCCGAGACCCGGCGGACGATCTCCCCGAGCAGAAAGTAGTTGGTGTTGCTGTAGCTGAACTGCTCCCTGGGCGGGAAGCTCAGGCCCCTCTGACGGAAGATGAGGTCGAGCAGGAACGCGTCGGAGTAGTCGGGCTCGACCGAGAGGCCGGCGACGCCCATGAGGGCGGTGTAGTCGCGCAGGCCGCTGGTATGGTGCAACAGGTGGGCGATCGTGATCGGCTTCTCGTACTGCGGGAGTTCCGGGAGGTGCTTGCGGACGTCATCGGTGATCGCCAGGTTGCCGTCCTCGGCGAGCAGGAGGATGCAGGCGGCGGTGAACTGCTTTGAGGTCGATCCGATGTCGAAGACGGTGTTGCCGGCGATCGGAACGCCGAAATCCAGGTTCGCGAGCCCGTAGCCGCGCGAGTAGATGATCTTCTCGTCGCGCACGACGGCGAGCGCCACGCCGGGCGTCTGGGTGTTCCATTCCGAGAAGATCGCGTCGATCGCCGCGGGCTCGGGATCGGAGGGGGGGGGCGGGCGGGCAATGCCGGCGGCGGGAGCGGAGGGCTGCACCGACCCGGGCTGGGCCCCGACCGAGACGGCAAGAAAACCCGCAACCAGGAGCGTGCACGGCATCGACAAAGCAGGAAGTGCCATCGGTCCTCCGATCGGGCGCCGCGGAGCCCATTCATGCTAATGCGTGCGTGGCGGCAAGCGTGTAACGCACGCGCAACAGCGACGCGCGGATGTACAATGCCCGCGGAATCCGGAGGGCGCGTCATGCGAGTCGCCTGCACCCTGCTGCTTTGCGTGACCGCCCTCGGTGCGCTCGCACGTGCCCAGGACGCGCCCCCGCCCCCCGTTGTCCGACCGTTCGAGCTCTCCACGGAAGAGACCGCCTCGCTCGACAGCCTCGCTGCGGAGCACGGGCTCGACGCCGGCGTGCTCAAGGCCATCGTGAAGCAATCGAGGCGGTCCGAGTCCGATGCGATCGTCCTCATCAAGGACGGCAGGACGCTGATCGAGGAATACTCCGCGAAGGAAGGCGCCCGCGGGCCCATCGAGGCGATGTCGGCGACCAAGTCCGTGGTGGCTCTGGCGTTCGGGTGCCTGCTCGCCGACGGCCGCCTGGACTCGCTCGATGCCCCGGTCCATCGGTTCTATCCCGAATGGAACCAGGGGCTCAAGGCCCGCATCACCATCCGGCACCTGCTCACCCAGCGCTCCGGGCTGCACTGCGAGCGGATCACCACCGAGATATACCGCTCGCCCGACTTCGTTCAGTTCGCCCTCGCCGCGGACCTGGTCGAAGAGCCCGGCACAAAGTGGCGGTACAACAACTCGGCGACGAACCTGCTCGCCGGCATCGTGGAGAAGATCGCGGGCCAACGCATGGACATGGTGCTCGGGGCCGAGCTCTTCGCCCCCATGGGCATCACCGACTGGACCTGGTCGCTCGACGACGCCGGCAACCCGCACGCGATGGCGGGCCTCCAGATCCGCGCGCCGGACCTGGCGAAGATCGGTGAACTCATGATGCACGCCGGCGTGTGGGGGCCCGATCGGACGCGGATTCTGCCCGAGGCGTTCGTCCGGGAGGCCACGAGCCACTACGAGCCGCTCGACCCCGACCGGTTCGGCGGCACGTGGGAGGAAACGGCGGAGCGCGGCGGGCAGGGTTCCCAGGGGCAGCGATACGGGCTGCTCTGGTGGCCGGAGTTCAAGATCGAGCAGACCGTCTCGGATCGGTTGATCGGCGAGTGGCGGCGGCTGGGCACGCCTGAGGACTTCATCGCGAAGATGACCGGCGCCAAGGGGCTGACGTACCCGCAGATCATGAAGTACATCCCCGAGCACGTCGGCGGCGAACAGGCGTGGCTGGAGGCGACGGTCATGGCCGGCCGCCCGGATCTCGACACGACCGCTGAGGACTGGATCGGCTACTCGGCCCGCGGCTACCTCGGGCAGTATCTGATCGTCATCCCGGAGCATCGGCTGGTATGCACGCGGATGCGCATCGCGCCCGGGGGCGACCATGCCAAGGTCGACTCCTTCGGGGGCCTGCTCCACCTCGTCCGGGGATTGGGCGGCGGTGCCGCAGGCCCGAAGTGAGGCGGGTGGCGCGACCATTCGTGCCACCGGTGTCCAGCACGTCGGAACCGGTCACTTCGAGCCGGGGAGGCCGCGGCCGCCCTGCTGGACGAACCGGCGCACGTAGGCGCTGTTCACCGTGACGTTCCGGCCGGAGCGGCTCCACCCCGCGCCGCCCTCGCCATCGACGAAACGGACCGTCACCTGGGAGTGCCAGTCAAAGCGCCTGACGGCGACCGCGATCTCATCGGCCAGCCCGCCGCCCCCGTCCGCGACCGGAGCGCACAGGCGCTGGAGGAACCTGGTGTCGTCGTAGGCGACCCGCGCCTCGCCGGAGGCCACACCGTCCGGCATCCAGAGCGGCCCGAGCACCCGACGCCAAGACCGGCGGATCTCGGCCCCGTAGTCCCGCGCATCCCGGATGTCGTCCTCAGACATCCCGACCAGCGCGGCCACCGGCTTGTACTTGAGCGGGTCGGCCGCCATGGCGAGGGCCGCGATCTGGAAGGCCCGTCGCGCGTCGTCGTCGTGCTCGCCGCTCCAGTCCACCTCCGGCGTCTCTCCCGCCTCGATCATCAGCGACGTGACCCGCGCCGTCAGCACGTCCACGGCGCGATCGGGCAGGTAGGTGGTGAGGTAGTAGGTGGCGAACGCGTCCGCCGCGGTCTCTTCGTTCGTGAGGATCGGGATGTCGAACTCGCGGATAAGGGCGTGCCCGAGCTCGTGCAGCACCACGTGCAGCGTCACGTCGCGCGCGAACGGCGTTACCTCCACGTCGGCGTACAGCTCACCGCCGGCCCCCCCCCCGGCATACTCACCGCCGCCCGGGTGCCTGCAGTTGATGTGCTTGAACTTCTCGACTTCGGCGGCCAGGACCGCCTCGTCAAGCTTGAAATGCCCCGCGGCGGCCTTCCGCAGATCCGTCCCGGTCGCGTACTTCGATTCCGCACCGTCCAGGAAGGTCCGGATGTCCTGCTCACGGACATCCAGCCCCAGCCGGAGCGCGTTCGACACGATGTCCTTCATCTTCCCGGGATTGGCGAGATCGATCTTGCACTCGGCGGGGGCGAACGCGGCGGGGGCCGCGGGCTGCTGCTCCTGGGCCCCGGCCGGCGCCGACACTCCAAGCCCGGACACGGCGAATGCAACCGCGGCCAGACCCGACGCCGTTCTCGACTTGCGCTTGACCATGGTGATGGGGCTCCAGCGCACGCGGTCGGTCCTCCCACCGCCGCATTCGCTCATCGTCCAGTGTACCGCAAAAACAAGGATTTGCGCGTGCAAGGAACTGCCCGCAACGGTCCCCTGACCGGCCCGGTGCGTCCGTAGATCCCCCTCGGCAACGACCGGAATCCCGTCGAGACCTTCAGCCATACAGGAAGCCGAAGAGGATGAACAGCCCGAGCGCCGCGACGTGCACGGCCCGGATGATGATCGCCCACCATCGCTGGCGCGCACGGGGCTGGGCGATGAAGCGGAGCCGCCGCGCGGCGATCATCATCGCGAACAGCCCGCTGCACCAGCCGAACAGGTCGAGCGCGATCAACGAATACGACCACCTCCCGTCGCCGATCACGTACCGAAGAACGATCGGAATGAGCACGAAGAACGCCGCGATGCCCGAGAAAAATCCGGGCGCAACGGTGGCGAGCAACCACTCCAGGCGGAGCCGCGCCGCGCCGACGGCGAGCACCAGCTCGGTGGCGCACTCCGGGCAGATCGGGCGCGTGAGGGCTCTCACGTTGTAGCCGCAGACGGGGCACGCGGCGTCGTGCTCGCGCACGAAGTCGAGGAGCATCTGGTCAGCGCGGCTGGGGGGCGTCGCCGCCGCCTGCACCGGTTCCGACTTCAACATGAGTGGGCTCTTGGCGGGACGGAGGTAGAGCTCCCCATACGCTCGGCCGGCGCGGGCGGTTCGCTGCACAAGGCCTGCTTGGAGGGTGGCTCGGCCATTCGTGCCACGGGCAGATGGCACCGACAGGTCGGACCCTCGAGCCACCGGGTACGCGGCTCTACACCCCTTCCCCCCAACCCGTTCTTCCGGCGTGTAGCCGATGCGAGCCGTGGTTCGCCCTACTTCTTGCGCTTGGCCGAGATCGTCCCCCCGCCCTGGTGCAGCACGAACGAGTCGGCGCGGTCGGCCCCCGCCGCGAACACGAACTTCACCGTTGCATCGAACGATGCGCGGAACTCGCCGTCGCCCTGGTAGAGAAGCCGATTCTCCTGCTGCCCGGTCGCCTGGGCCCACATCTTGCCGTCGCGATCGAAGAAGCGGATCTCGAGGGGGATGCTCTCGAACGCGAACTCGCCGCTGAAGCGTGCGATGTCTGTTGGCGACAGCGCCAGGTCCTTGGGCTCGAAGACCGCCAGCCCCAGCGCCAGGCGGGCCACGGTGTCGGCAACCCTCCCGGAGTTCACCGCGTCGCTGTTGCTCAGGACCGCGACCGTGAGACCGTCGTCCGGGAGCGTCAGGAGGAACGAACTGAAGCCGAAGATGCCCCCGCCGTGCGAGATGCGGCGGCGTCCCTCCCAGTCCCTGATCGCCAGCCCGAAGCCGTAGCGCGTCTCCTTTCCGTCGGCGAGGACGGCGCTGGTCGTCATCTGCGCGTACGACTCGGGCTTCACGGCCGTGCCGCCCGAGAGTGCGATCTCCCAACGGACCAGGTCGCCCGCGGTCGAGAGCAACGACCCCGCGGCCCCGGGGACATCGGCACCGATGGCCTTGTCGTTGGCGAGCTTGCCTTCCTTGTTGAGCGTGTACCCCTGGGCCCGCCCGGGGATGATCTCGGCGTTGTTCTCGTAGCGCGTGTGCGACAGCCCGAGCGGCCCGAAGAGCTCCTCCTGCACGTAGGCCGCGTAGGGCTTGCCCGAGGCCTTCTCGACCACCGCGCCCAGCAGGTAGTAGGCCGAGTTGCTGTAGTTGAACTTCGTCCCGGGCTCAAACTCCAGCGGCTTGTCCGCGAACGTCGCGATCAGTTCCGTCGGCGTCAGCTCCAGGGACGAATCGCGCCCCATGAACTTCTCATCCTCGGTGTAGCTCCAGATCCCGGAGGTGTGGGTCAGCAGGTGCCGCACCGTGACAGGCCACTGCTTCACCGGGAAATCCGGCACGTACGTCTGAACCGTGGCGTCGAGCGAGATCGTGCCGGCTTCGACCAGGCGCATGACCGCCGCGGCCGTGAACTGCTTGGTCACCGAGCCGATCCGGAAGATCGAGTCGGCGCTCACGGGGACTGAGAGCTCGACGTCGGCCGGCCCGTACCCCTTGGCGAGGATCACCTTGCCGGCGCGGGCGACGGCGATCGAGTACCCGGCCGCGCCGGGCTCGGCGAGCGCCTTGGCGACCGCGGCGTCCACCTTCAGCTCAAGCTCGCTGTCCGACGGCGGCTGCGCCCAAGCGACAGGCGTGACGACGACGAAGACCGCGGCGAGAACGAGCCTGAGAAGTCGGGACATGGTCACCCCTTAGTCAAGATCGTGGGTCAAGATCGTGTTCCGGCCCAACGGATGCGGTCCCCGCCGGACGCGAGCAGACAGCACGCGAGGAACATAGGGCGCGCGGCCGCGTCCTGCGCGGTCCCGTCGCCATCCGATCGGCGCCGTCCCGCGGCGTTCCTTCGGCGAAACTCGGACCGACTTTCACTCGCGGCGGGCGGGCGCGGGCTGGAGTCGGGTCGGAACAAGGGTTCGTCAAGAGAGGGGCCCGTGCCGCGCATCACGGAACGACCTTTATCACGATCCGCGCCAGCACCTTGTTCCCCTGGCCCGACGCGTAGCGGATCTCCGCTTCCCCGGCCTCGCCGGGCGCCCTGACGCTCAGCGGTGAACCCGCGGACGTGTTGGTGTACGCACCGTATTGGCCGTCCGGCCTTCCCTTGGCCACGATCGTGATGTAGTCGCCGGGGTTGTTCGGGCCGGTCCACGTAATGCTCACGTCGGCGCCCGGCGCGCACTCGGCGGGGGCCGAGAGGCTGATTGCGGCCGCAGTGATCCGGATCGGGCGCCGGGCCAGCACGCGCCCGCCCTGGCCGGTCATGTACCGCAGCTCCGCGCCGCCGTCCATAATCGGCAGCAGCAGCTTGAGCGGCGAGCCTGACGCGGTGTTGGTGTAGTTCCCGTACTGCCCGTCGGGAATCTCGCGTGCGACGACGGTGATGTAGTCCCCCGCGTTGTTCGGGCCCGTCCAGGTCACGTCGATCGTCGTCCCCGCCACGGCCTCGGCGGGCGCGGCCAGCGACACCTCCGCCGCGATGACCTTGATCGGTCGCCGCGCGAGCACCTTCCGGCCCTGGCCTGCGACGTACCGCACCTCGGCGTCGCCGGTCTCCGTCGGCGCGGTGAGGGTCAAGGGCGACCCTTTGGCCGTGTCGGTGTAACTGCCGTAGTGCTCGTCGGGCGCCCCGCCTGGCACGATCGTGACGTAATCCCCCTTGTTGTCCGGGCCGGTCCACGCGACGGAGAACACCGAGCCGAGCACGACCTCCGCCGGAGCGTCGAGCGTGGCGCCGGCCGGCGTGACCTCGATCGGGGCGCGCCCGAGGATGGTGTGCGAGCGCCCGGTGACGTACCGCACCTCGTAGGTGCCGGGCTCGATCGGGGCCGTCAGCTCCAGCGACGCCCCGCGCTCCGTCCCGAGGTGACTCCCGAAAGCGGCGGGCGCGGCATCCGCACGAACGATCGTCACGAAGTCGCCGCGGTTGTCCGGCCCGGTCCAGCCGACGGAGAACGCGGCGCCGGCCGTGACCCGCTCCGGCGCGGCGAGCGTGGCGGGCGTCATCGCCTCGGCAGGCGGCGCCTCGGCCGCCGGCCCGGCCGCCCCCGGCGACGGCGTGACGGGGGCCGGCGCCGGCGCGCCCTCACGCGCCGCAACTCCCGGCCGCTTCTGAGGGCATCGCTTGAGCAGCAGCAGCAACGCGACAACAAGAAGTATCAGAAGGATGAGAACGATGACGGTGTTGCGGCGGCGATTGCTGACGGCCATGGTTGGATCGTAACAGCCGGCGACGGCACGCGACCGCCCCGTTCACCGCTTCGCCTGCTGGCGACCCGCTGTCCGTGCGAGCCTTCACCGCAGCCGCCGGAAGACCTCCGCCACGATGCGATCGCACCGCTCCCCGTCGAACGCGAATCGACCACGGGCGTCGGCCTCGGACCAGTCCCCCACCAAACCTTGCAACATCTGCCGCGCGCGATGGAGGCTGACTTTCACGTTCGTTTCCGTCAGCCGCAGGCACGCGGCCGTCTCGCGCGTGCCAAGCCCCTCGACCAGCCGGAGCATCACGACGGCGCGCAGAACCATCGGCAGCGCGTCGATCGCGCCCGTGAGCACGTCACCGAGTTCGCCATCGGCCGCGCCGGGCGCCGCCGGTCCTGTCAGCGACCCGGGATCGATGCCGTCGGCGACCCGCGCCCGCCCGCGCCGTCGCCGCCGTCGGAGCGCCTCGTGCAGCGTGATCCGCGAAAGCCACGTCGCGACGCTCGACCGGCCTTCGAAGCGACGCAGCCCCGCATACGCCCGCACGTACGCCTCCTGCACGATGTCCTCGGCCTCGTGACCGTCGCGCACGACCGCGCGCGCGAGCCGGAACAGCCGCTGGTTGTGCCGCCGCATGAGCAGCTCGAAAACCGCGGTATCGCCGCAGAGCACGCGCGCCACGACCTCCTCGTCCGGCAGCGGCGCCAGAAGTTGCAGCGTCGGTGACATCAAGCGAGTGACCTCACGGGACGCGGATCATCCGGCCGCGCCGCGCTCCCCGGAAGTCTACGGGTGCAGCACGATCTTCCCCGCGTTGCCGGGGCCCACGGGCTCGGTGGGCTTCACACCGTTGGCCGAGAGCGCGAAGGCCAGCACCGCCCAGTAGTCCGCCTCGACCATCTTCTTCCGCGCGGCTTCGGTCGGCGGCATGTTCCGCGTAGCGAACACCGCGATGTCCATCGCGGTCCGGAACTCGCCTGTGCGGAACTTCGCGCCGGGACGCGATTGGGGCAGGGCCCCGGCCCCGACCAGCGCGGGGGCGCGTTCCGTTCCCTGGCCGGAAGCACCGTGACACGCCGCGCAGTTTCCCCCGAACACCTTCGCCCCGTGCGCGACCTGCTGCTCGGCGGTCGAGAACGACACGGGCGCGGCCTTCTCAGGCGGGGTGGACTGGCACCCGAAGCCCAGCACCAGGCCCGTTCCGACCGTCACGCCGCTCAGCCAGATCGTGGTTCTCATACGAGTTCCGCTGTAGCGCGGCACCGGTTTCCGAACGGGATCGGTCCGGATCCCACGGCTCCGCTTGTGTACTGAGCCGCTCGGACGTGCGCGGTTACAGAAAAACGACGGGTCAACCCGCGACGACATCGCGATACGGGGGGCCTGGCTACCCGTGCCCGGATATCGGCAGTGACTGGAGCATCAACGAGCGCCGCGGCGGGCAAACAGGTACCGGCAACCGGTCATGCCCGCTGATCGACCCTTCGCGCCACTCCGGGCTCAGCTAGGGGCACCCGAGAACGTACTTCCCCTGGAAGCAGCCGAAGTCGGCGACGGTGAGACTCCCGCTCGCGTTGCAGTCGGCGTACAGGTCGCCCAGGACGTACTTGCCCTGGAAGCACCCGAAGTCCGCGACGGTGAGATTCCCGCTCGCGTTGCAGTCCGCGTAGCAGGTCGCGCCCCCCTCGAACTTCACATCGTCGATCGAGAAGTTCCAGTTCTGCCCCACCGCGTTGGTCGAGAACATCACGGCCCGGGTGATCGTCTCGGACCGCTCGATCGCCATGAAGCCTTCCTGGCCGATGCCGCCCGGCGTCAGGGCGTGCGTGATCGTCTCGAGGAGCGTCGTGCCGTTGTACGCCGCGATGCTGAACGTGCTGCCCGACGACCCGCCCATCCACGCGCCGACGCGATGCACCGGCGCCGAGAAGTTCAGGTTGATCCCCACCGCCAGCGCGCCGCCGGTGCCGCCGCCCTGGTTGATCCAGATCACGTTGGGGTCCGTGTTCAGCAGCGAGCCGGTCGCGATCGCCCCGTTCGTCGCGTACGCGTTGTAGTTCGGGACCGTGAACGTGACCCCCGACCCCGCGTACTGCCCCCCGAGCACCTCGCCGGTGCCGAGCACGGGCGTCCCGGCCATGGTGTCGAAGTTGATCGTCGTCGCGCTCGCGGGCAGGTTGGCGTACGGAATCTCCGGACGGGCGTCTGCAACTCCCGCCGCGCAGGTCACGACCCCCACCACGATGACGTGCTTGAGCATCTCCCGCCTCCTCATTCGCCCACCTCCGGCCCGGCCCCGGGAACGCCCCGCCGGTCGGCGCGCAACACCCTACCAGACCGCGCGCCGCCGTCAACACGATTGTCGGTCGCCCCAACCCCGCGTGCGTCGGTCACGCGAGCCGGGGGCGGCGGGGATTCGCGTGCGGCCCCCGGCACAAGGCACGCCCGCCCCGCAATCTCCCGACCCCGCCCGCGTTAACCGGTCGGACCCGATGGAGGATTCACCGATGGGCGCCGCCACCCGACGCGACTTCCTGCGGTTCACGGGCCTCGCCGCGGGCGCCGGCGTGCTCACGCTCCGGGCCGGGGCGCAGCCCACGGCGGCGAGCGGAAGCCCCGCGATCTCCGAGCAGGTGCGGCGGCAGTTCGGCGATCCATCCGCGACCCTGCGCATGAAAGACGGCGCGGCGGCGACGGCGCGCAACGCGCTCGGGCCGTTCTACGCCCGCGGCGCGCCGTTCCGGGGCAAGGTCAGCCCGCCGCGCGCGGCCGGCATTGTGCTGGTCGTCGCCGGGCGGGTCTGGGGGTTCGACACGCGGGCGCCGCTGCCGGGCGCGATCATCGACCTGTGGCACTGCGACATCCACGGGAACTACGCGAACGACGCGGGGGACTACCGCTACCGCGCCCGGATCATCACGTCCGAGACCGGCGCGTACGAGTACGAAACGATCCGCCCCGTCGTCTATGACAACCACGGCGACCTGCGCTCCCCGCACATTCACTACCGCGTGACCAGCCCCGGCTACCGCACGCTCGTCACGCAACTGTTCTTCGAGGGCGACCCGAAGCACACCGACGACCACCTCTTCGACCCGACGCTCATGGTCGGCGTCGAGCGGCGCGGCGGGCCCGGCGAGGAGTACGAGGCCGCGACGTTCGACGTGGTGCTCCAGGCGGGTGAGAGCGACCCCGCGGAGGACGATGGACCGCGCCGCCGCCGGCGCCCGCCACGGTAGGCGAAGCCCGCCACGGAGCTCCCGCATGCGCACGGTCATTCTCGCGTTTCTCGGCCTGTTCACGGCGTCCGCGCTCGCTCAGCCATCCGCGCCCGCGGCGCAACCCGCCGCTCAGCCTTCCGCGCCGGCCGCGCCACCCGGCTACCGCCTCGAGGCAGGGCCGTTCAAGCCCGCGATGAAGGAGCTCAAGCTCGGCGAGCTGCCGATCCGCGTGCGGTACCCGCGGGGCGCGACCGCGCCCGTCCCGCTCGTCATCTTCTCGCACGGCATGGGCGGCTCGTTCGACGCTTTCGCCGAGGTCACCGCTCACTGGGTTTCGCACGGCTACGTCGTGATCCTGCCGACGCACGCGGACTCCACGCGCCGCCAGGGGCGCGACGGGCGTGCCGCGCTGCTCCGCGACGCCGAGGCCTACCGGCGGCGCGTGGACCCCGTCGCCCGGGTGAACGACGTGAAGCTCATCCTCCGGTCGCTCGAGAACATCGAGCTCGAAACCCCCGAACTCAAGCTCGCCGACGGGCGCCCGCTGATCGACCGCGAGCGCGTCGGCATCGCCGGGCACTCCGCGGGCGCGCTCACCACGCAGATGGCGATCGGCGCGAAGGTCCGCACGCGCGATTCGCTCCGACCCCACTCCGTCGGCGACGACCGCTTCGACGCGGCGATCGTCATCTCCGGGCAGGGCACCACGAACCGCATGTTCACCGAGGACTCGTGGAGCACGCTGGACAAGCCGATGCTCGTCATCACCGGCTCGAAGGACACCGCGGGCGTGGGCGCCGAGACCCCCGAATCCCGCCGCCACCCCTACGAGTTCGCCCCCGCGGGCGACAAGTTCCTGCTGTGGATCGAGGGCGCGACGCACTCGTCCTACCAGGGCCCGGGGCGCGGAGCCGACATCGGCCGGCGCCTCGACCGCGAGGAGCCCGGCACACCGCTGAAGGTGATCGGTGACGCCGTGATGGCGCAGACCCTCGCCTTCTGGGATGCCTATCTCAAGCACGACGAGGCCGCCGCGGCGTATCTCCGCGAGGACCGCGTGCGTGCCGTCGACGAGGGCGTGAAGCCGGAGCACAAGTAGCGCGGCGCATCGAGCGGGGGGCGGCACACCCGGTCGCGTCAACCCGACCCGAGCGACCTGCTCGCGGTGCCCAGAGCGGCGTCCGCGGCCTGCTTCAGGCGCAATCCCATCCGCGACGCCTCCTCGCGGACGGTCTTGATCTTGAAACTCTCTTCACGGATCTGACCCGGCGTGGCGTCGGCGTGCTTCGCCTCGTCCATGAGCTTCGTCGCCTGCGATGCGACGCCGTTGCAGAGCGTGCTGTGGCCGTCCACCAAGCCGCTCAGTTGCTTGAGCTCCGAGCGGAACTGGGCGTGACTCCGCGTCTTGTCGAGGCCGTCGTCCTTGAGCTTCTCGACTGTCCGCTGGGCGGTGGTCGCGGCCGGTTCGTTCCCGCCGCGGCGCAGAGCGTACATCTCCTTCGCGGCGGCCTCCAAGTGCTTCTGGATGGCCTCCGCCTCGCCCGCGAGCTTGTTGCACTGCATGGACATCTCGGCGATCTTGCCCTCGGCCCGCGAAGAGTCCCCGCTCACGCGCTTGAGGTCCACGACCAGTCCCAGGCGGCGCGCCACGATCTTGTCCAGCTTTATCGGCACGTGGGGTCTCCGGATGGCGGCGGGTCACGTCGGCCCGGTGCGTCGAACCGGGCCCGACTCGCCGCCGGGCGCACAGCATAGTGAATGCGGCGTAGAATCACCCGCATTCACGCGGCCCCGGGGATTGCGAACAACGAAGGCCGACCCGATGAGCGACCCGAAGCAACGCAAGGGCAACGTGTGGTGCGCCGGGTGCCTGACCGACCACCTGCTCGCCGCGGGCAAGCCGAAGGCGCAGCGCGTCCTCATCCGCGTGGTGCGCCACGATTTTCGAGTGAAGCAGGGCCTCTGCCGCGCCTGCGGCAAGAAGCGCCTGACCATCGACCTCGGCGGGCGGAAGAAGAAGGGCGGTTCAAAGCCGCCGTCCGCGGGCTGACACCACGCCGCCCGTGACCTGACCACGCGGCTTGCGCGGTCCGATCCGCGCCGCTCCTCTATCGCTGAACGATCGACGGCGCGAGCACGAATCGACTGCCGAATCCGCGACGCCCCTTACGCAGGTACCCGGCCTCGTCCAGCTCGCGCAGGCCGGCGAGGATGGCCGACGGCTTGACGCTGAGTGCCGAGCCGAACCACTCGCTGAGTTCCTTGGGCGTGCCGTCGATGAACCACTCGCCGTCGCGCGGGATGGCGATCTCGAGCACGCCCTGGAGCACGCCGCGTGCCGGGGCCGACAGCCGCTCCCACTGGGGCGATGCGAGGAATGTACCCGCCAGAACAGGTTGCAAAGGCCTCCACTCTCCGGCCGCGGCCCGTCGAATCCCCCCACCTGGCCCGGTCCGGACGCAGCGAAACTGCCGAGAAGTATAGGTCGGGCGATCGTCGGCCGTCGGGGAATGGGGATTGACCTATGTGAGCCGAACCCATGGTCCCGCCGATCGTCAGGCCGTCTTCACCGTGAGGGTGATCTCAGTCCCCGCGAGGGCCTTGGACACCGGGCAGGATTGCTTGGCGGCCTCGGCGTGCTTCCTGAAGCCTGCGGCGTCGAGGCCGGGGACTTTCCTTTCGAGCTCGAGCTCGATCCTGGGGATCGCGAAGCCCGCGCCCTGCTTTTCCAGGTGAACCTTCGCGACCGCGCGGAGGCGTTCGGCGGTGAACCCGGCCGCGCCGAGCAGGGCGGAGAGCTGCATCGCGAAGCACCCGGCGTGCGCGGCGGCGATGAGCTCCTCCGGGTTGGTGCCCTTGCCGTCGCCGGCGCGGGCGCGGAAGTCGTACGGGGCGTCGAGCGTGCCGCTCTGGACCTTGATGCGCCCCTTGCCGTCGGTGAGGTTGCCGTTCCAAACCGCATCGGCCGTACGTGCGGGCATGGGGTGCTCGTTGTGTTGGGCGGCGCGTGCGGCCCGCCGGGCGAATCCGGGCGTTGGGGGCGAGTTTATGCGCCGAGCGCGAGGTCGGCCGCCGCCTCGGCGCTGGCCCAGGAGAACGTGACGCCCGAACGCCCGTGCCCGTAGTTGTGAACGATCACGCGACGGCCGGCGCGTTCGACCCGCTCGACGCGCGTGGCCTCGAACTGAGCGGGCCCGCCGCGCGCGGGGCGGACGCCCGCGAACGCGCCGATCTCGTGGCGCGCCAGGTCGCGCCAGCGCGGGTGGCCGTCGAGACGCAGCAGCCCACGGCAGCGCTCGACGATCGCGTCGAGGGTCGGGCGGTCGGTAGTGCCCTTCTCGCGACCGCCCTCGAACGTGCCGCCGAGCACGAGTCGGTCGCGGAAGACGAAGATATAGGCGACGAGGCCCTCGCGGCTGCCTTCACGCACCGGCGCGTCGTCGTGGATGCTGTAGTCCAGGCCGATGTCGTTCGGCACGTGCAGGACCTGGCCGTGCATCGCCCGGACGAGCGGGTCCGCGGCGAGCGCTCGGGCGCCGTAGCCGGCGCAGTTCAGGACGACGCGGTGCCCGACCGCGAACAGGTCGTCGATCGCCGCAACGCCGCGGTCGACGAATGTCACGCCGCCCGCCCGCGCCCGCGACTCGAGCCACGGCAGGTACCGGTGCATGTCGATGTGCGGGCAGTCGCCGGTCGTGGCGTCCAGGCACGGCGCGGGCACGGGCCGGATCGGGCGGACATTGAGGAGTGTGTCGAGCCACGGGAACACCGGCGCGGGCTTATAGAAATACTGGCGGAGTATGCCCAAGTCCACGCCCGACTCCGGCCCATCCTCGCCGGCGATCCGCTTGAACCGAGACAGCGACCGCTCGGTCCACCGCTGGAAGCGGGCCAGGTCCGGGCCGGGGTAGGGCGTGAAGAGCGCGGGCGCGGCTTCGGACGCGCGCGGGTGGACGACGCGATCCGCGTAGAGGGTGACGGCGGCGCCGCGCGCGGCAAGCTCCACGGCGGTGGTCAACCCGACCACGCCGGACCCGAGCACGGCATACTCCGCGGTGTCTGGCGGCACGAACGGGAACACTAGGAGGAGCAACGCGGCCGACGCCCGCCGGGGAAGCCATGGTAAGAATCTACCATGGCAGTCCGACCGCTCACGCCCGCCGACGCCGCGGCGTACGTCGCCCTGCGCCGCGAGATGCTCGACGACGCGCCCTGGGCCTTCGCGGCCAGCCCGGGAGATGACGCCGCGCTCGACGCGCCCGGCGTGGCGGCGCGGCTCGGCGATCCCGGTGGGCGGTACGCGATCATCGGCGGGTGGGTGGAGGGCCGTCTCGGGGGCGCGGCGGGGATCATCCGCAGCGATCACGTGAAGATGGCGCACCGGGCGCACATCTGGGGCGTCTATGTCACGCCCGCGGCGCGCGGATCCGGGCTCGGGGCACGGATCATGCGAGGGGTCTTCGACCACGCTCGATCGTGGGCGGGCGTCACGAGCGTCGGGCTCTCCGTGAGCGTGCGGTCGCTGGGGGC
The DNA here is from genome assembly GCA_046153875.1 of Phycisphaerales bacterium. GTDB lineage: Bacteria > Planctomycetota > Phycisphaerae > Phycisphaerales > UBA1924 > JBJXFE01. The sequence goes on along the minus strand of JBJXFE010000041.1, from coordinate 129,263 downwards.
GATCCGGCTCTACGAGCGGATGGGGTTCGCGCGCTGGGGGCTGGAGCCGGGGGCGCTCGTCCTCGACGGACGGGCGCACGACGAAGTCCACATGGTGGCGTCCCTCGACAATGCAAGGTGAACGCTCGGCGCGGCCTCTCCCTACGATCGGGCATGGCGCGCGGGAGCGGGAGTGGCCGCGGGAGTTTTGGGGTCGTCAGCTCGTTCGCGCCCACGGGCGACCAGCCCGCGGCGATCGATCAGCTCGCGCGCGAGCTCAAGGGCGGCAGCCCGGCCGCGTGCCTGCTGGGGGCCACCGGCACGGGCAAGACGTTCACGATGGCGCACGTGATCGAGCGGCTCCAGAAGCCCACGCTGATCATCAGCCACAACAAGACCCTCGCGGCCCAGCTCTTCGAGGAGCTGCGCGAGTTCTTCCCCGGCAACAGCGTCAACTACTTCGTGTCGTACTACGACTACTACCAGCCCGAGGCGTACATCCCGGCGCGGGACATCTACATCGAGAAGGACTCGAGCAAGAACGAGGAGCTCGATCAGCTCCGCCTGGCCGCGACGAGCAGCATCCTGAGCCGGCGGGACGTGGTGGTCGTGGCGTCGGTGTCGTGCATCTTCGGGCTCGGCTCGCCGCGGGCGTACGGGGAGCGGGTGCTGACCCTGACGAAGGGCGCGCCGGTGGACCGGCGGGCGATGCTGCTCTCCATGAACGCGATGCAGTATCAGCGGGCCGAGATCGAGTTCAAGCGCGGGACGTTCCGGGTGCGCGGCGACGCGGTCGAGGTCTGGCCCGCGTACGAGAAGTTCGGCGTGCGCGTCGAGCTCTTCGGGCCGGAGATCGACCGCATCGAGCTGGTCAACCCCACCAGCGGCGAAGTACTGGCCGAGGAGAGGCAGTTCTTCCTGTTCCCGGCCGTCCACCACATGATGCCCGAGGAACAGATGGCGGCCGCGCTGGCGGGCATCCGCGAGGAGCTGGACTCTCGCGTGGTGCAACTGCGGCATGAGGGGAAGCTGCTCGAGGCCCAGCGGCTCATCGCGCGGACGAAGTACGACCTGGAGCTGCTCGAAGAGGTCGGCGTCTGCCCGGGGATCGAGAACTACTCGCGGTACATGGACGGTCGGCAGCCGGGCGAGCGGCCGTATTGCCTGATGGATTACTTTGACTATGCACCGGCGGGGCCGAAGAGAGACGAAGAGACGGAGAGACGAAGAGACGAAGAGCAAAGCCCCGCCTCGGATAACTCCGTCTCTGCGTCTCTGCGTCTCTCCGTCTCTTCCGCTCCGGCCCGTCCCAACTTCCGCGACTGGCTGCTCATCATCGACGAGTCCCACGTGACGCTCCCGCAGGTGCGGGCGATGTACCACGGCGACCGCAACCGCAAGCAGATCCTCATCGAGCACGGGTTCCGGCTGCCCAGCGCGCTGGACAACCGCCCGCTGACGTTCGCGGAGTTCGAGTCGATCGTGCCGCAGGTGCTGTTCGTGAGCGCGACCCCGGGGCCGTATGAGCTGGCGAAGGTCGGCGGTGTTGTGGCCGAGCAGGTGATCCGGCCGACGGGGCTGCTCGACCCGGTGATCGAGGTCAAACCCGCGCGGGGGCAGGTGCCGGACCTGATCGGGCGCTGCAAGCAGCGGGCCGAGGCGGGGGAGCGGGTGCTGGTCACGGCGCTGACGAAGCGGCTGTGCGAGGACCTGACGCGGTACCTCGACGAGCAGGGGCTGCGGGTGCGGTACCTGCACAGCGAGATCGAGACGCTGGAGCGCATGCAGATCCTCGCGGACCTGCGCCGGGGCGACTTCGACGTGCTCGTCGGCGTCAACCTGCTGCGCGAGGGGCTGGACCTGCCCGAAGTGTCGCTCGTGTGCATCCTCGACGCGGACAAGGAAGGATTCCTGCGCTCGCCGACGAGCCTGATCCAGCTCATGGGGCGCGCGGCACGCAACGTCAACGCCCGCGTGGTGATGTACGCGGACAAGATGACGCCGGCGATGCAAGCGGCCATCGGCGAGACGGAGCGGCGGCGGGCCAAACAGCTCGCGTACAACACCGAGCACGGCATCACGCCGCGGACGATCGTGAAGGCGATCCGGCGCGGGCTGGAGACGGAGCTGGCTGCTCGGCGGACGGCCCGCGAGGCGATCGGCGAGAGCGAGGAGACGTTCGAGGTGGACGACCTGGCCCGCACGCTTCAGGAGGAGATGATGGCGGCGTCCGACGGGCTGGACTTCGAAAAGGCCGCGGCGCTGCGCGATCAGATCAAAGCGATGCGCTCGCGCTTCGGCTCCGGGGTGGGAAAGAAGGTGAAGCGATCGCAGGTCGAGGAGGCCGCGGCACGCACGGATCGGAGCCGGCGGCCCGGGATGCCGGGCGTGAAGGCGAACCAGAAGCGCAAACGCGGGGGGCGCGGCGGATGAGCGATCAGGACACGGGCCGGAGGCCCATACCACCGGGGCGGAGGCCTGTCCCGGCGGGCGTCGAACCGGCGTTCGGCGATCGCCCCGTCTGGCGCGAGCGGATCGGGACGTACCTGCTCGGTGTGGCGATCGGGCTGGTGCTGGTCGGCACGCTGCTGTGGGGGCGGTACCAGGCGGCGCAGCGGCAGCAGCAGGCGCCGGCGGGTGCGCCCACGAGCCAGCCCTGAGCCGGCGCGCGGGCGCGGGCGCGGGGTCTTCACCCTACGATGGGCCCGTCCCGGCTGGAACGGAGTTCGATGCATGACGCGCGGAGAGCGCCCCGGCGTGGCGATGACGGAGCTGCCCTCGGGCGATCAGCGCGCCCCGCTCCCGGTGCCGCGCGACCTGGTGATCCTCTGGGACGACTCGCCCCCGCACACGATGAACCTTACCACGAAGGGCCTGCAGGACGCGCTGGCGGCCCTCGGGGTGGCACGAGCCCGGCGGCGGCGATCGGGGTTCGCGCGGCAGATCGGGCGGGCGCTGGGGCGGGTGGGCCTGGTGCGCCCGCTGCTGAAGCGGCCTCGCGGCCGGACGATCGCGGTGGTGACGTGGGCGAGTCACGCGACCGTGTTTCCCGACGCCTACTGGCGGCGGATCGTGCCGTGGGTGTATGACTGCTGGGGGCCGATGTTCCCGCGGTGGGAGGCGTTCTTCCGGACGCACCGGATCGATACGGCGTTCATCTCGGCGCGCGACTCGGCGCGCCACCTCGCATCGGCGGTCCCGGGGCTGCGAGCGCTGTGGCTGCCCGAGGCCTGCGACCCGGGCCTGTACCGGCCGGGGACGCCGCTGGTCGCGCGGGGCATCCACGTGCTGGAGCTCGGGCGCAAGCACGAGGCGCTGCACCGGCGCATCCGTGAGCCGCTCGCGTCGGCGCGGCGGACGCACAAGTTCGCGTTGAACGGCGTGCGCACGCCGATCTTCGACGGGACGGACGGGCTGTACCGCGGCCTGGCCGACACGGCGGTCATGCTCTGCTTTCCGAAGGCGACGACGCACCCGGACGAAGCCGGCGGCGTGCGGACCGTCACGTTGCGGTACTTCGAGTCGATCGGGTCGGGGTGCCTGACGGTCGGGGAGTGCCCGGACGAGCTGCGCGAGCTGTTCGGGTTCGACCCCGTGATCGCGCTGAACCCGGACGATCCGGGCGGGCACCTGCTCGAACTGCTCGGGCGGATCGGCGAGTTCCAGGAGCACGTGGACCGGTGCCGGCGGCGGCTGCTCGAGGTCGGCACGTTCCCGGTCCGTGCGCGGCAGATGCTCGCGATGCTCGCGGAGCTCCCCGCGGACGAGTGACGGACGGACAGCCTTCCGCGAGCCGGGCCGGGGGGGAGCGGCGAGCCGCCCCTACGATCCGGGAGTGGCTCATGCCGGGCGTGGCTCATGGAGGAGACGATGGGAGGCATCCCCCCCAGTGGGCCGGGCGAAGGCGAGGGAATGGCTACTCTCCCGCCCGTGATCGAGCCTAAACCCGTAACCCGACCGGACGCTCGCCGCTCGGACGCGGTCGCGCGGCGGGCGCCGGCGGCGCGCGATTCCGAGCGCGTCATCCGCGTCCGCGGAGCGAAAGAGCACAACCTCAAGAACATCGACGTGACGATCCCGCGGGACCGGTTGATCGTCATGACGGGGCTCTCGGGGTCGGGCAAGTCGTCTCTCGCGTTCGACACGATCTTCGCCGAGGGGCAGCGCAAGTACATGGAGTCGCTCTCCGCGTATGCGCGGCAGTTCCTCGAACAACTGAAGAAGCCGGACGTCGAGGAGATCGAGGGGATCCCCCCCACCATCGCGATCGAGCAGCGGTCCGCGAGCGGCAACCCGCGCTCGACCGTGGCGACGACGACGGAGATCTACGACTACCTGCGGCTGCTCTTCGCGCGGTGCGGCACGCCCGTCTCGTGGGCGCCGACGAAGCTCAAGAAGGACGGCACCGTCCTGGAGCGCAGCGGCCGACCGATCACGGCCACGAGCAGCACGCAGATCGTGGACTCGGTGATGGGATGGCTGGACAAGGGACAGAGCGGCGAAGCCCGGCTCATGGTGCTCGCTCCGGTTGTGCGCGGGAAGAAGGGGTTCCACCGCGAGGTGCTCGAAGAGTTCCAAGGCCAGGGATGGCAGCGGGCCCGCGTCAACGGGACCGTCATCGACCTGCGCGACGCGCTCAAAGACCCCGGCGAGAACCCGCTTGGCTTGGGGCGGTACGAAAAGCACTCGATCGACGCGGTGATCGACCGCATCGTGCTCGCGCCAGACTCGCGGCAGCGGCTGGCGGAATCGATCGAGGCGGCGATCAAGCTGGCGGATGGCGCGGTCGTGGTCAGCGTCGAAGCGACGGAGAGACCCGCCGCAGCGGGCAAGCTCCGAGACGAAGGGACGAAGACGGAGACCAGCTGGCGCGACCACGCCTTCAGCACGAAGCTGGCCGACCCGGAACGGCCGGAGTTCGCGCTGGAAGAGCTCAGCCCGCGGTTGTTCTCGTTCAACTCGCCCTTCGGGGCGTGCCCGACGTGCCACGGACTGGGCACGCTGCTGGAGATGGACGAAAGCCTCGCGCTGCCGGACGACACGAAGAGCCTGGCGGACGGGGCGGTGGCCGCGTGGTGCAAGAACGGGCCCGTGCGGGCGTGGTTCAACCGCAAGCTGCGGAAGTTCTGCAAGCTGACGGGCGCGAGCTTCACCGACCCGGTGCGGGTGTTCACGCCGGACCACCGCCGAATCCTGATACGCGGCACAACCCCTGCCGACGCGGCCAGGTACGGCGGCAAGTTCGACGGTGTCATCCCCAACATCACCGAGTGGTGGCAGAGCACGGAGAACCCGGGTGTCAAGGAGTGGCTCGGGACGTTCCTGTCGCAGACGCCCTGCACAAGCTGCAACGGCGACCGGCTGCGGATCGAGGCGCTGCACGTGCTGCTGACGAGTTCGCACGGGGTGGACCGGAGTCGCGCGTGCTCGACGAGCGTGATCGGGAGGCCCGCGGAAAGAGACGAAGAGACGAAGAGACGAAGAGAGGGCGCGGGTACGGATCGGGGCACTTCGTCTCTCCGTCTCTCCGTCTCTCCGTCTCTTCGTTGCATCAACATCGCGGAACTCTCGCGGCTGACCATCACCGATGCCGCGGCGTTCGTGGATGGGCTGGAACTTTCGCGGGAGCAGCGCCACATCGCCGAGCCGATCCTCAAGGAGGTCGGCAACCGCCTCCGGTTCCTCATGTCCGTCGGGCTGGAGTACCTCTCGCTCGACCGGCGGACCGCGACGCTCTCGGGCGGCGAGGCCCAGCGCATCCGTCTGGCGACGCAGGTCGGCAGCGGGCTCGTCGGCGCGTGCTACGTGCTCGACGAGCCGACGATCGGCCTGCACCAGCGCGACAACGACCGGCTCATCCGCACACTGCGCCACCTGACGGACATCGGGAACACCGTCATCGTCGTCGAGCACGACGAGGACATGATCCGCGCGGCCGACCACGTGGTGGACCTGGGGCCGGGGCCCGGCGTCCACGGCGGGCGGATCGTCGCGCAGGGCACGGTCGAAGATGTCTGCCGTGTGCCGGGGTCGCTCACCGGGCAGTACCTCTCCGGGGCGAAGCGTATCGATGTGCCGGCGGCGCGCCGCCCGCTGAACGAGAAGAACGCGATCGTTGTCAGAGGCGCGGCCGAGAACAACCTCAAGGGGATAGACGCGGCGTTCCCGCTCGGCGGGCTGGTGTGCGTGACGGGCGTCTCGGGCTCCGGCAAGAGCACGCTGGTGAACGACATCCTGCTGCGGGCGGCGCAGAAGTTCCTGCTCTCCGCCCGCGTGAACCCGGGCGCGCACGAGAAGGTCAACGGGCTCTCGAAGATCGACCGCGTGATCGAGGTGGACCAGTCGCCGATCGGGCGCACTCCGCGGAGCAACCCGGCAACCTACACGGGGGTGTTCGACGACATCCGCAAGGTCTTCGCGCAGGTTAAAGAAGCGAAGGTCCGCGGGTACCAGCCGGGGCGGTTCAGCTTCAACGTCACGGCCCAGGCCGGGGGCGGTCGGTGCGAGGCCTGCCAGGGGCAGGGGCTGAAGAAGATCGAGATGCACTTCCTGCCGGACGTGTACGTCGAGTGCGAGGTGTGCGAGGGGAAGCGCTACAACCGCGAGACACTCGAGGTGCGGTACCGGGGCAAGTCCATCGCCGACGTGCTGGACATGACGGTCGAGGAGGCGTGCGGGTTCTTCGACAACCACCCCCTCATCCGGCGGTTCGCCGAGTGCCTGCGCGACGTGGGGCTCGACTACATCACGCTGGGGCAGCAGAGCACCACGCTGTCCGGCGGCGAGGCCCAGCGCGTGAAGCTGTCGACCGAGCTGGGCAAAGGCGGCGGCACGAAGAACAACCCGGGCACGTCCGCGCGGACGCTGTACATCCTCGACGAGCCGACGACGGGCCTGCACTTCGAGGACATCCGCCGGCTGATCATCGTGCTCAATCGGCTCGCCGACGCGGGGAACACGCTCGTCGTGATCGAGCACAACCTCGACGTCATCAAGTGCGCCGACTGGCTGATCGACCTGGGCCCCGAGGGGGGGGACGGGGGCGGGAAGGTGGTCGCGTCGGGGACGCCGGAAAAGGTCGCCCGGAGCGAGAAGAGTTTTACAGGGCGGTACCTGAAGGGCGTGCTGGGTCGGTGAGCGGCACAACTTCGAGCGGTCGCATCGTGGGGTACACCCTCCGCGGGTCACGTCCGCACGATGACGCCGATTTGACACGCCCGCCGGGGGCTGTTCTGCTATCCACCGTGACAGGCCGATCGGCTCCGTGATCGAAGCCGACGTGCCCGTCGAACCGCCGCTCTCGCGTGGGTGCGGCCGCGGGGCGTGAAAAGGAGCGTCGCGATGGTCTCTCTCGTGGAGCTGTGGTTGCCGATCCTGCTCAGCGCCGTGCTCGTGTTCGTGGCCAGCTCGATCATTTGGATGTTCACGCCCCTGCACAAGCACGACTACAAGGACCCCGGGGACAAGGAGGACGCCATTCTGGGCATGCTCAAGAGCGCGACCTTCGCGCCGGGCGTGTACTTCGTCCCGTGGTGCCACGGCAAGGAGAAGGACCCGGTCTTCATCGAGCGGCAGAAGACCGGCCCGTGGGCGCAACTCATCGTCCGGGGCTCGGCGCCCGACATCGGCAAGATGCTCGGTGCGTGGATGCTCCACCTGATGCTGGTCGGCGTCTTCGTCGCGTACATCGCGTCGCACGCGGGGCTGGGCCCGGCGGCGGACTACCTGCGGGTATTCCGCATCGTGGGGACGGCCGCGTTCCTGGCGTACGGCGGGTACTCGCTGCCACTGTGCATCTGGCACGGGCAGCCGTGGGCGCAACTCCCGGGGCGGCTCATCGACGGCGTGATCTACGCGCTGCTGACGGCGGGGACGTTCGCGTGGCTGTGGCCGGGCGCGCCGACGCTGCCATGAGGCCCCGCACCGGCGGCCCTCACTGCGGGTGACCGATTTCACGGTCCAGGTCGGGGAACCACCGGCGGGCGGTGGCCGCGTCGAACCGCGCGGGGATCGCCCTCTCCCCCTCACGCTCCAGCAGGAATCGCATCACAGATTCGACAACCTTTGACGGCGGGAGCGCCCCGCCGCACCAGTGCTCGTGGTCCGCCCACGAGAGTGTCACGGCGTGCTCGCTGTCGGCGCCGCCGGGGCGTGAGACCGTGATGCCGTAGGCCCAGCCGCGCGGAGTTTCCTCCTCGGTGCGCACGTCCACGGCGGGCGGGGTTGGCGAGACGGATCGGGCCACGGCGGGCGGACCTCCCGAATACCATTCGAGCGGAACAGTATCGGCAGTTCCCGTCGATCGTGTGAGCGCGGCACGGGAACGGCGGCGGCCCGGAGGCGAGCGCGCACGACGACTCCATGACGTTCCTTCTCGAAACCATCAAGCTCGGCCTGACGAACCTTCGGCTGCATCTGCTGCGCTCGTTCCTGACGGCGCTGGGGATCATCCTCGGCGTGGCGGCGGTCATCACGATGGTGAGCCTGGGCGAGGGGTCCAAACGCGAGGCGCTGCGGCAGATCGAGCAGCTCGGGGCGCGGAACATCATCCTGCGCTCCCAGAAACCGCCCGAGAGCACGCAGCAGCAGGGCGGGCAGGGGCGCTCGATCCTGACGAAGTTCGGCGTGACGCGCGACGACCTGGCGGTGATCGAGGAGAACTTCCCCGACGCCGAGGCGATCGTGCCGCTCAAGGCGGTGGGGTCGCAGCTCCTGCGCGAGAACCGCCGGCAGATCAGCCAGGCGTACGGGACGACGCCGGCCCTGGCGCTCGTGGCCAATCTGCGTGTGCGTTCCGGCGGACGGTACCTGACGCAGGAGGACGTCGAGCAGCGGGCGCTGGTGGCGGTGATCGGGCAGCAGGTCGCCCGCGAGCTGTTCCCGTGGGACAACCCGCTCGGGCAGACGTTCCGCATCGACGACAAGGCGTTCACGGTGGTGGGCCTGCTCGAGCCGGTGGGGCTCTCGGGGGGCGCCGGGGCGGCCCTGGTGGGGCGCGACCTGAACAAGGACGTCCACATCCCGATCGCGACCGCGCGGGCGGTGTTCAGCGACGCGGTCTTCCGGCGGGTGGCCGGGTCGTTCACGGCCGAGGACGTGCAGATCTCCGAGGTGTACCTGAGCCTGCCGACGCGCGATCGGGTGCTGATGGACGCGTCGCGGCTGGAGCGGATCATGGACGCCCGCCGGCAGAATGCGCCGCGCGACTGGACCATGATCGTGCCCTACGAGCTGCTCGCCCAGGCGCGTCGGAGCGCGATGACGTGGAACCTGGTGCTCGGGGCGATCGCGGGCATCTCGCTGCTCGTCGGCGGGATCGGCATCATGAACATCATGCTCGCGACGGTGACCGAGCGGACGCGCGAGATCGGCATCCGGCGGGCGCTGGGCGCGACGCGCCGGCACATCATCTGGCAGTTCCTCGTCGAGACGGGCGTGCTGACGGCTCTGGGCGGGTTCGCGGGCGTCGGGCTGGGCCTGACGTTCAGTTGGACGCTGGAGTGGGCCGTTCCCCTGCTGCCCCGCGCGCCGTTCGTCGGACGTTTCTTCTCGGCGGACTCGCAGTTGCCGACCGAGATCACGCTGTGGTCGATCGTGCTGGCGTTCGGAGTGGCCGCGGCGACGGGGCTGATCTTCGGGCTCTATCCCGCGCGCAAGGCGGCCGGGCAGGACCCGATCGTCGCCCTGCGCCACGATTGATCGCGCCTCACCGATGGGGGGCGGCACGGAACCGGACGCCCTTGAAATGACACCTCACGGGCGCGGGCGCGCCCGTGAGGCATGAAGTTCCGTGCTGTTCACGCCCGACCCCGCGGCTCGGCTCAACCGATCCCGTGCAGCTCCAGCCACGTCTCCCAATACTCGGGGTCGAGGATGCCGTTGGTGATGTTGATGCCCGAGCCGCCGCTGACGGTGTTGTTCCCGCCGCCGCCCATGATGAGGTCGTTGCCGGCGCCGCCGGAGATGACATCGTCGCCGCCCCAGCCGGCGATGGCGTCGTTGCCGTCGTCGCCGCGCAGGTCGTCGTTGCCCTCGCCGCCGTCCACCGCGTCGTCGCCGGTGCCGCCGCTGCAGATGTCGTTATCCCACAGGCCGACGACGGCGTCGTTGCCCGCGTCGCCGTTGACGATGTCGTTGCCCCACCCGCCGTGGACGAGGTCGTGCCCGTTGCCGCCGGAGATGGTGTCGTTGCCCCAGTGGCCCAGGACGATGTCGTTGCCGTCACCGCCGAACATCAGGTCGTCGCCGCCGTGGCCCCAGAGGACATCGGTGCTGGCGCCGCCGTCCATCTGGTCGTTGCCCCACCCGCCGTGGAGGGCGTCGTTGCCGTTGCCGCCGGACATGTCGTCCCAGCCGTAGCCGCCGCTGACGATGTCGTTGCCGTCCTCGCCGTGGACGGCGTCGTTGCCGATCTGACCCAGGAGGGCGTCGTCGCCCGCGCCGCCGGAGAGCGCGTCGTTGCCGAACCACCCGGCGATGAGGTCGTTGCCGTCACCGCCGACGAGGGTGTCGTCGCCGTTGCCGCCGTTGAGCCAGACGCCGATGAGCCCGCCGGACGGGTTCACGACGCCGCCGACGACGGTGATGGAGTCGTTGCCGTTCCACCCGCGGGCGATGATGCCGGTGACGCCGGTGTACCCGGTGCCGTCGGCCACGCCGGGGACGCCCATGACCGTGACCTCGCCGGGGTTGACGCCGGCCTGGATGGCCATGGTGTTGTCGCCCGCGTCGCCCTCGAGGATGAGCAGGCCGCTGGAGAAGGTCGCGGAGAGAAGAGAGCGCTGCTCCAGCGCGTCGAAGAGCGGCACCGGCTCGCCCGCATTCGCCCGACCGTTGCGACCGAGAACATTGCGGATCGTCCGACGCATGGCGCGGCCCTCCCCCGCGGCCGGGCGTGATGAAGGGCCCGACCGACTCGGCGGATGTGCGAAACGCGAAGCCGCCCGCCCACGCCGGAGAGGACGTGCGGCGGCAAGCTGTGCGGGCTGTGCGCTCGGGGGCGCCGCGTGCGGGATCAGTGAGGCGGGCCGGCGCTAGTGCGCCGGGGCGGGAGCGGCGGCCGGGGCCTGTACCGCGGGCGCGGCGGCTTCGGTGGGCGCGGCGGTCTTCGGACGGGTGACGCGGGGCTTGGGCGCGGCGGGTTCAGCGCCGGTTGCTCCGGGCTTCGGCGGGGCGCCCTCGGGTTTCGCGGCGCCCGCTTCGGGCTTGGCCGAGCCGGCCTTCTCCTTGTCCGCCTTGCGCTTGATCGCCTCGATCTTCACCTTGTCCGGCGCGAGGATGATGCTCGCCTCCTTGCCGAACCACCGGGGCGTCTGCTCAACCTTCGAGATGTCCGCGAGCTTGTTGACGCACTCGCGCAGGTGGTCGAGGCCCAGCTCGCGGTGGGTGATCTCGCGCCCGCGGAAACGCTGGACGAACTGCACCTTGTGCCCGGCGATGAGGAACTTGCGCGACTGGTCGATGCGGATCTGCACGTCGTGCGGGTCGATTTTGACGGACCGCCCCAGGCGGACCTGCTTCATCTCCGTCGCCTTCGACCCGGACTTGCTCTTCTGCTGCTTGGAGAGCTCGTACTTGTACTTGCCGTAGTCCATGATCTTGCAGACGGGCGGGCGCGCGTCCGGCGAGATCTCGACCAGGTCCATGCCCTTCTCGAAGGCCATCTTGAGCGCCTCGGACGTCTCGACGACGCCGATCTGCTCGTTCTCCGGGCCCACCACCCGCACGGGTGTGATCCGGATCAGGTGATTCACGCGGGTCCGCTGGACCGGCGGGCCGCCTCGATCAAACCGTCTGCCGTTGATACGCGCTCTCCTTGGAAGACCTTCGGGCTCGGGCCGGGCGGACAGCGCCCGGCGGGCTCAGCACACTCCGGACTCCGCCCCGCACGGCGCGGGCACGGCTTTGTGTCGGACGATCGTGTCGCGGGACGCGGTCATCGGGCGGCGACGCCCGAGGGCGCCCGCGATCGCGGGGACAAGAACGGCGGATTCGTGGGCTTCTGCGGCACGCTCATGCGATTCCGACGACGGGCCCGACCCCGGTTGGGCCCTTCCAACCCCCGACAACAGTACGGGCAATCGGCCCCACAAGCAAGGCTCAGCCGCCCTGAACGAACGCGATCAGGATCGCGTTAAACGCGATGCTGACGGCCGCCACCACGATCAACGCGATCACCAGCGGCTCGCGCACCAGCGGGCGATCCGACACGCTCAGGCTGGAGTCCACGGCCAGGTCGGCCGGCGCGCTGGCCTCCGCGGCCACGAGGCTGGCCAGGTGGGCGCCCGGGACAAACTCCTTGTGGGCGATCGGCGGGGGCTCCCCCTTGCGCACGGCCCGAAGGTCCACCAGAAGGTCCTTGCAGTTCGGGTAGCGCTTGCGGGGGTCCTTGGCCATCATCATCTCGATGACCTCGGAAATCCCCGCGGAGAGCTTCGGGTTGACGTGGTCCGGCGGGACCAGGTCGGCCTTGAGGTGCTTGTGCATCACGGCCGACGGGTTCTTGCCGTCGAACGGGACGTTGCCGGTGACCATGTGGTAGAGGGTCGCGCCGAGCGAGTAGACGTCCGCGGGCGGGCCGACGTTGACCTCGCCGCGGATCTGCTCCGGGCTGATGTAGTAGGGCGTGCCGAAGGCCTTGCCGGCCTCGGCCTCCGCGGCCTCCTTGTCCGAGATCGCGCGGGCCAGGCCCATGTCGGCCAGCTTCGCCACGCCCTCGCGGTTGATCATGATGTTCTTGGGCTTCACGTCGCGGTGGATGAGCCCGCGCTCGTGGGCGTGCTGGAGGGCCTCGGCGATCTGCGTGACGATGTCGATCGCCTCGCGCTCGTCGAACCGCTTGTGCTTGGTGATGTCGTCGTAGACCGTGCGGCCCTCGACGTACTCCATCACGAAGTAGTGGTACTCGCCGGCCTTGCCGACGTCGTAGGCCTGGACGATGTTGGGGTGGTTGAGCTGGGCCGCGGCCCGCCCCTCGGCGTAGAACCGCTCGATGAACTGCGCGTTGGTGGTGAACTTGCGCGGGAGGACCTTGATGGCGACCATGCGGTCGAGGCTGAGCTGGCGGGCCTTGAAGACCGTCGCCATGGCGCCGGCGCCGAGCTTGCCGATGATCTTGTACCCCGGGATCTTCTGGCCCGACCGCTCGGCCTCGATGATCTGCTTGAGCCGGGCGATCTGGCGCTTGGTGACGTACTCGTGGTCCACCAGAAGCTGCACGAGCGAGCGGTCGTTGTGCTCCTCGCGCATCGCCTTGGCGGCTTCGAGGCAGTGCTGCACCTCGTCGCTCGTCGCCAGGCCCTGATCGACCACGAGCCGGCCGACCAGCGTGTCGATGTTGCTCCCGCCCTTGGCGAGCTCCTGGACCTGGGCCTCGGCGGCCTGGGTGGTGATGGGCGGGGTGACGGGCTTGAGCATGCCCGGATCCACCTGCATCGGCGCGGTGTCGCTGGCGCCCGCCGAACGCGCCATCGGCGAGGTCTCGGACAAGTCGGGTTCGCGCGGCGGCTGGTTCATCACGGTCCGTCAGGCCCGGGCCCGCGGCGGGAACGCTATCCCGGCCGCAAGGGGTGTCAACGAAGATACGAACGAAGCTCTATCGGCGCTACGCGGACCCGGCTTGCCCGGTTCTGGGCGGGGGCGACCCCGGGCCCCGGAGGTGGCTGCGGATGCGCCGGACCTCTTCGAGCCGCGCGGCCAGCATCTTCTCGGCGCCCGAATCGAGCGGGCGGTAGTAGGTCTTCGGGACGCCGAGGTAGTCCTGGCCGGTGATCGCCCCGGGGACGTCGTGGCTGTACTCGTACTTCTCACCACCGACCTGGCCCGTGCGGACGCCCTTGCCGTCGGCGTTCGCCACCGGCGAGCTGTTCTTGTCGCGGAGGTAGATCGGCACGGGGACCGTCCGCCCCTCCTTCACGTCGGCTGACGCTTCCTCGATCGCGACGTACGACGCGTTGCTCTTGGGCGCGAGCGCGAGATAGGTGGCGGCCTGGGCGAGCGTGATGCGGCACTCGGGCATGCCGATGCGCTCGACGAGGTCCCACGCGGCCGCGGCGACCATGATGGCGCGGGGGTCGGCGTTGCCGATGTCTTCGCTGGCGAGCACGGCCAGGCGGCGCGCGATGAACCGGGGGTCCTCGCCGGCGTCGAGCATGCGGGCGATCCAGAACACGGCCGCGTCAGGGTCGCTGCCGCGGACGCTCTTGATCATGGCGCTGATGGAGTCGTAGTGCTCGTCGCCGATCCCGTCGTAGACCGCGGCCTTCTGCTGGATGCTGTCCTGGGCGGTCTGGAGGTCGATGAGAAGAGACGGAGAGACGGAGAGACGCAGAGACGGAGTGGAATCGGAGCCGGCCACGGCGGACGGGCCCGGAGAGGGCGAGGTGTCCGGTTCGGAACCTGCTCCACTTCGTCTCTCCGTCTCTCCGTCTCGCAGCTTGCCCGCCGTGGCGGGTCTCTCTCCGACCGTGGACAGCACCGCGACTTCCAGGGCTGTCAGCGCCCTGCGGGCGTCGCCGTCGCATTTGACGGCCCAGACGTGCATCGCCTCGTCCGTCACACGCAGGTCCAGCGTGCCGTAGCCGCGCTCCTTGTCGGCGATGGCGCGGCGGACGACGGCGGTGACCTGCGGCTCGGTGAGGGGCTCGAGCCGCAGGAGCGTGCTGCGGCTGACGAGGGCGGAGTTGCAGGCGAAGAGCGGGTTCTCGGTGGTGGCGCCGATGAGGGTGATGACCCCCCGCTCCACGTCGGCGAGCAGCACGTCCTGCTGCGCGCGGGTGAAGCGGTGGATCTCGTCGAGGAACAGGATGGTCCGCTGCTTCGCGGGGCTCGAGAGCCGCGCGGCGGCTTCGTCGATGATCTCGCGGATGCGCTTGACGCCGACGGACGCGGCGTTCTCGCGCTCGAAGTGCCGGCGGGTGTGCGACGCGATCAGCTCCGCGAGGGTCGTCTTGCCCGTGCCCGGCGGGCCGTGCAGCAGGAGCGAGGTCATCGCGTCCGCGCGCAACATCCGGCGGAGCAGCTTGCCCTCGCCCAGGATGTGCTCCTGGCCCTCGAACTCCTCGAGCGTCCGCGGGCGCATCCGCACGGCCAGCGGCTCGACAGCGCGGACCGCGGCGGTGCGTGACTTGGACCACAGGTCGGGCACGCGGGATGGTACGGGTGTTCCCGGGGCGCTCGGGTCCGAAGGCAGCCGCGACAGACGTGGAAACGTTGACTTTGCGGCCGCTAACATCCGATGTGCCCGTTGCTGTGTGGTTCATCCTGATCAGTGCGGCGTGGGTTGCCTTCGCGTTCCTTGCCCGCGCGCTGCTGGACAACCCGCGCGCCGAACCGGGGTTCGGGCTCGTCTGGCTGCTCGGGCGGATCTACGCGATCGGGGTGCATCGCCTGCGGGTGATCGGCGTCGAGAACATCCCCAAAGGGATCGATGCCGGGCCGCTGATCGTCGTGGCGAACCACACCGCGGGCGTTGATCCCGTGCTCGTGCAGATGCCGTGCGCGTTCGAAATCCGCTGGCTCATGGCCCAGGACATGCGCCACCCCTGGGGCGAGTGGCTCTGGCGGCTCGCCGGGGTGATCTTCGTGAGCCGGCAGGGGGACGAGATCGCGGGTGTCCGCGAAGCGATCCGGCACCTGCGGGATGGGGGCGTCATCGGCGTGTTCCCGGAAGGCGGGATCGCACGTCCGCGAGGAACGGTGCGCCCGTTCCTCCCCGGCGTCGGGCTGCTCATCAAGAAATCGGGGGCGCCGGTCCTGCCCGTCGTCGTCGAGGGCACGCCCGACGTGGACCCGGCGTGGGACAGCATCAAGCAGTTCAGCAGGTCCGTGGTGACGTTCATGCCGCCGATCCAATACCGCGGCAGCGGGCTGGGGGCGGCCGAGATCGCCGAGGACCTGCGCTCGCGGTTCGAGGGTTGGATCAAGGGCGACCCGGATGACTCCGCGCTCATCGGCGCGGAGACCAGCGGCTTGATCGGTCCGCGCGGCGCGCTGCGACGACCGGCGTAGGGGGAGCCCCCCCCACGTTCACACGTTGAACAGGAAGTGGCACACGTCCGCGTCGCGCATGACGTAGGACTTGCCTTCAGTCCGCATCTTCCCGGCTTCGCGGATCGCCTTCTCGGTCTTGAAGGATTCAAGGTCCGCCACCGAGAAGACCTCGACGCGGATGAACCCGCGCTCGAAGTCGGAGTGGATCGCCCCCGCGGCCTGCGGGGCGGTGGCGCCCTTGGGGATGGTCCACGCGCGGACTTCTTTCTCGCCGGCGGTGTAGAACGACTGGAGCCCGAGCAGTTCGTAGGCCGCGCGGGCGAACCTGGCCAGGCCGGGCTCGGCGAGCCCGAGCGACGCGAGCATCTCGGCCCGCTCGCCGGGCGCGATCTCGGCGATCTCGGCCTCCAGGCGTGCGCAGATGGCGACGAACCCGGCCCCCTCGCTCTTGGCGTGCTCGCGCACCTTCGACGCCAGCGCGCCCGAGCCATCCAGGTCGTCCTCGTCCACGTTGGCGACGTACATCACCGGCTGGGAGGAGACGAAGGCGAGGCCGCGCCAGACCCTTTTCTCCTCGGGGTCGTCGAGCTTCAACTCGCGGGCGGGTCGGCCCTCGCCGAGAATCGGCGCGACTTTCTGGAGGACGCTCAGGCGGGCGAGGTTCTCCGGCGTCTTCTGGCGCGCGGATTTCTCGGCCTTGGGAATCGCGCTCTCGACCTGCTGCAGGTCGGCCAGGACCAGCTCCTCCTCGACAGTGCGGATGTCGCGGATCGGGTCGAGCGAACCGTCCACATGGGCGACTTCCTGCCCGCCGGGGCCCTTGGTGAAGCAGCGGACGACATGCATGACGGCGTCCACCTCACGGATCGCGGAGAGGAAGGCGTTGCCGCGCCCTTCACCCTTGGAAGAGCCGCGGACGAGCCCGGGGATGTCCACGACCTTGAGCTGGGCCGAGGTGATCTTCTTGGTGGGGATGTGGCGGGAGATGGTGTCGAGGCGCGGGTCGGGGATCGCGGCCATGCCGACGTTCGCCTTCATGCCCGCCGGGTCCGGGGGCTGGCCGGTGAGCGCGACGAAGAGCATGGTCTTGCCGGTGTAGGGGAGCCCGACGATGCCGACTTCCATGAGGCCTCCGGTAGAAACGGGGCTGATGGTAGGGCGTCCCCCGCTAGACTTGCGGCGTGCGCCCGTAGCTCAGTTGGATAGAGCGGCGGTTTCCTAAACCGCAGGTCCCCGGTTCGAATCCGGGCGGGCGTGCTTGGCGAGTCGGCTCGGAGAGCCGGCGGATCGGTAGATCGTGAGCAGTGGCCACGGATGGCACGGATGATCACGGATGATGAGGGATTGTCACGAGACGGTCGGCTTCGTCCGTGTCAATCCGTGAACATCCGTGGCTGATCCGGCGGTCGTTGAGCTACCCGAGCGCCGGAGCGATCTTCCCCCGGCACTCGCCGAAGCCGATCCGCCTGAAACCCTCGCGCTCGCAGTAGCCCTTGAAGATCACCTCGTCGCCGTCCTCCAGGAAGGTGCGCTTCTCGCCCGTGGGCAGATCGATCGGCTTGCGGGGCAGCGGCTTGCCATCGGGCCCACGCCCCTGCCACGTCAACTCCAGCAGGCAGCCGCGCTCCGTGGGGCCGCGCCCGCTGACCGTGCCGCTGGCGAGCAGGTCGCCGGTCTGGAGGTTGCACCCGTTGCTGGTGTGGTGGGTAAGGAGCTGCGCGACGGTCCAGTACATCTCCTTGAAGGCGTTGGACTTGCTCAGGAGCACGGGCGACATGCTCCGGCGTTCCATTTCGGCCGTGCGGAGCCAGACCTCCAGCGTGATGTCGAACCCGCCGCGGCTCTCGTTCGCGTCGTCGTGGAGGTAGTCGAGCGGCGCGGGGTCGCCTTCGGGACGGCGGTATGCCGGGCAGCGGAATGGCTCGAGGGCTTCGAGGGTGACGACGTACGGCGAGACCGTGGTGGCGAAGTTCTTGGCGAGGAACGGGCCGAGGGGCTGGTACTCCCACTTCTGCATGTCGCGGGCGGACCAGTCGTTCACGAGGCAGAGGCCGAAGATGTGCTTCTCGGCGTCGCCGATCATGATCGGCTCGCCGAGGTTGTTGCCCGGCCCGACGAACGCGCCGACCTCGAGCTCGTAGTCGAGCATCCTGCTGGGCCCGAATGTCGGCCCCTGCTGCGGCTTGTCGTCCGGCGGCGGGATCTGGCCGCGAGGGCGGCGGATGTCCGTGCCGCTGATCACGATCGACGACGCGCGCCCGTGGTAGCCGATCGGGACGTGCTTGTAGTTGGGCAGGAGCGGGTTGTCCGGTCGGAACATCGAGCCGACGGTGGTGGCGTGGTGGATGGAGGCGTAGAAGTCGGTGTAGTTGTACACAAAGGCCGGCTTGTGAACGGGCACCTCGTCGGCACGGAACACCGCCTTGGCTCGGAGCTCCTGGTTGCCTCGGAGATCAGTGGATTCTGTTCCGAATAACTCGACCAATCGCCTGCGAACTGCGGCCCAATACCTGCCGTCAAACGTGGCAAGCTTGTTGATCCGGCCTCCTCCCCCACAACAGAAGACGTCCTGGTTCCACGGGAAGATCGGGACTGGACTCGGCAGCATCTTCCCAATCGCGTCGAACAACCCGGCAGTGCCCAAGTCCTCCAGATCAATGACTGCATCACCCACCCGAGTACCCAGGAACTGATCGCATTCGGGCATGTCTGGACGCCCAAACACGAAGAACGGCAGATTCTGGATCGGAAAGTCGGTCGCCGGATCGTTGGCGGACTCGACCCAGGACTTCAGCTTCGGATCGTGCGTCTCGTTGATCGCCATGCGGCAAGCGTAGCGGATTCAAATGCAAGTCATGGACAACCGACGAGGTCTGCCCTCGTCACTGATGGGCAGCCGCAGCGCGATCGCGGATGCTCTTCGACTCCGGCTGGCCGAACAGGTGCGGGTGGAGGTACCGCCCGCGGTGCTCCGCGGTCTTGTCTTCCTCGACCGGCTTGAGGTGGGACTGGGTGTACGCGTCGTTGCGGACGCCGGTGACGGTCCAGGAGACCTTGCCGCCGGGCGTGCCGCCCGCGATGCGGAAGCGGTTGCCGCTGACCTCTTCGGCGACGTGCAGCAGCGGCCCGGGTGCGCCGATCGGGGTCAGCGCGTAGTGGAAGTCGCGGTTGAGGGCCTCGAAGTACGCGGGGAGGTCCACCCACGATGCGCCGGTGCCGTCGAGGGTCGCGTTGCCGCGGTAGATCAGCAGCGGCTCCGGGCCCTCGGCGCAGAAGTGGTTGAGGTACTTGTTGGCGGGGTCGGTGGGGTGGTCGATGTGGAAGGTTTTGAGGCCCGACGCACCCAGGTTTCCCTCGGCGAAGACGCCCCAGCCGTTGGTGAGGCTGTCGGTCTCGCCGTAGACGCCGTAGTTCTCGGTGGTGGTCGCGCTGCCGTGGCCGTAGACGCCGGCGCCGACGGGGCTGAAGGCGTCGCCCTGCACGCCGAACGAGAACCCGGTAGTGGCGAGGTTGATGCCGGTGACGCCGGCCGTAGTCGCGCCGCGGGCCTCGCCGTAGACGCCGGAGTTCTCGCCGGAGGCGGAGGTGGAGTATCCGGCGACACCGGCGCCGCCGGGGCTGGAGTTGTGCCCCAGGACGCCGATGGCACGGGCGGTGGCGCTGGTCGCGCGCCCGTAGACACCCGCGGGCAGGTTGGTCACGACCGGCAGACCGGTCGCCGGTACGTTCGAGCGGCTCTCGCCGTACACGCCGAAGTTGATGCCGGTGGTGGCGAGCGAGAGCCCGTAGACGCCGCGGCCCGTCGTGCTGGCCACCTGCCCGAACACACCGTTGGTCGCCCCGGTCACGGCGGTGGCGACGCCCGACACGCCGCGGCCGGCCGTGCTGGCGACCTGGCCCAGGACGCCGCTGGTGGCGCCGGTGACGGCGGTGACGACGCCGAAGAGCCCGCGGCCGGACGGGCTGCGCGACTCCCCAGCGATGCCGGTCGTCACGCCGGTGATCGCGGTGGCCACGGCGTTGATCGCCCGCGTGCCGTTGGCGCTGGCGGTGGTGACGACGTGGAGCTTCGAGCCCGGCGCGGCCGTGCCGATGCCGACGTTCCCGGCGTTGTAGTAGGCGTTCAGGCCGCTCAGCGACCATTGCGCGGCCGCACCCTCGGCGGCGGTGAGCGCGAGGAGCGCGGCGAGGGACGCTGAAGCGGCGCGGCGATGAAGCATGACAAGACTCCCATGGGTCGGCGCGCAGGGCCGACCGTGCTTGGAGGGCAGCCTATCACAGGTGAGGCCGGCGGTGCACGATGGGCACGGGGAGCGCGCAGGGTGCGGGAATCCCGAGGCTTCGTCGAGGACTGCTCAGCCTCGGCGTCCGGAGGCGCGCTAGGCGGGCTGGGGGACCGGCTCCGCGGCCAGTCGCGTGCGGACGTTGTCCAGCACGTTCATGAAGTTGATGTACGAGTCGTAGGGGGAGTCGTAGGGGTTGAAGTACTTGTGGACGTCGCCGTCGGCGAACCACTTGGTACACATGTAGTAGAAGTGGTCGCTGGTGGTGAGCTTGCGCCAGTCTTCGAGGAGGTGGCGGGCGTGGGTGAGTTCGTCGGGGGTGGATGGATCGGCGGCGTGCGGGGAGGGTGCGCGGCGTGAACGGGTAGAGGGGGTAGGCACAGGCGGGACGCCTGTGCCACGAGCAGGGGTAGAGGCGCGCGCGGAGCGTTCGGCACCCGCGGGCCGCTCCGCGTCGGCCACTCGCTGCTTGATCGCGGCTTCGAGCTTGTAGAGCTCTTCGAGCGCGTTGGTCTGCATGGCGTTGCCGCACCAGGCGGTCAGGTCGCGCTCCGTGTCCGCCCAACTGATGAACTGCGGGGCGTCGTACTCGCCGATCGGTTCGAACTGCTCGATCGCCATGCTCGGCGTGATGAAGTGGTTGTGCCCGGGGTTCACGTCGAACACCTTCTCGGGCATGGCCGCAAGGAAGTCGAAGATGCCCGTGTCGGCCCACTGGTGCTCGCCGAAGGTTTCGTAGTCCATGAAGAGATTGCAGAGGAACCCGTCGCCGTTGATCTGGTTGACCCACTTGGCGAACTTCTCCGCGGTGAGGGGCCACTCGCTCCAGCCGCGGTTGCTGAAGCGGAAGGCGATGTCGTCAGAGAGTCGGTAGTTCTTGAGCAGGAGCGCGAAGGGGCTCGGGCGCGAAGCCTGCCGAGCCCCGCCCATCGCGCCCGGCGGGGGCATGTAGACGTAGTTGGGGGAGCGGTAGCCGAGCACGCGGTCGGCGCCCTCGGCGATGATGCCCGCGAAACGGGGCTTGCCCTTGGCGTCCGTCATCTCGCTGATGTGGCGGGCGACGTCGTTGCTGTAGATCAGCTCGGTGTTGCGGAAGACCCGCGGCGTCTGACCGAACAGAGACTCGATCTTCTTCGTGTGCGCCTCGACCTGGGCCCGGAACTCGTCCTTCGAGTAGAGGAACGAGAGCGAGTGGTCGTATGTCTCGCCCAGGAACTCGCAGCACCCGGAGTCCGCCAGCCGCTTGAACAGGTCGAGCACGTCAGGGCAGAACTCGGCCATCTGGTCGAGCACGACGCCGGTGATGGCGTAGCTGACGCGGAAGTTGCCCTTGTGCCGCTTCACGAGGTCGAGCATGAGGCTGGTCGTCGGGCGGTAGCATTTGTCCGCGACCTTGCGGCAGATGTCGCCGTTCTTCTGGGTGTCGAAGTAGAACGGGTGGTTGTCGAAGACGGAGTAACGCTTGAGGCGGAAGGGCTGGTGGACCTGGAAGTAGAAGACGACCGACGCCATGAGGGAAGGGTACGGGGAGTCGGGGACAGGGGACAGGGGAACGCGGAACAGAAATCGGGAGAAGGCAACGGCGCGCCTAGAGTTGTGCCGATATCAGCATGGGCCCACCGGCACGCGGGCGTTCCGCGGAACGCCGAAAACGGGCCCGACGAGGAGCCGCGACGATGCGCGGCGCGTCCGGCGGCGGATGATTCACGTCTCCGGCCTGGGCCCGGTGAAGATGCACCGGGATACGAGGCCGATCACGTCTGTCATCCGTCGGGACGGCGCCGCTGGCCGCGCCAGGACGAGGATGAACCAGACTCACAGCGCCGTTCCTTCAACCGAGGATTTCCCTTCCGACTCCGCCGGACCGCACGCCGGGGAGTTGCCGCCCCACACTCCCGTGGAGGGCCACTCCGATGGACCCCGGGGCGGTGCCCCGAACAACGGAGACGGGCGGGAGACCCAGGCCACTGCGCCGGAGGCCCTTGCCACCGGACCCATCGCGCCCGAAGAGATCTTCGAGACCACCAAGTCGTTCGGCGACCTCGGGCTGCGCAGCAGCGTGCTCAAGGGCGTCGAGGCGGCGGGGTTCAAGTCCCCCACCTTCATCCAGGCGTCGATGATCCCGCTCGCGCTCGCCGGGCGCGACATCCTCGGGCAGGCCAAGACGGGCACGGGCAAGACGGCGGCGTTCGGCCTGCCGCTCTACCACATGGCGACGCGCGAGCTGGCGTTCCAGACGCTGATCCTCGCGCCGACCCGCGAGCTGGCGATGCAGATTTCCAAGGAACTGGAGGAGCTCGGCAAGTTCACGCCGATCCGCGTCGCGGCGATCTACGGCGGCCAGCGCATCAGCGCCCAGACCGACAAGCTCCGCAAGGACCCCGAGATTCTGGTGGGGACGCCGGGTCGGGTGATGGACCTGCTGGAGCGTCGGATCATCCACTTCCGGAACATCAAGTTCGTCGTGCTCGACGAGGTGGACCGGATGCTCGACATCGGGTTCCGCGAGGACATCCGGCGGATCCTCTCGCAATGCCCCAAGGACCGACAGACGATCTTCGTCTCCGCGACGATCGGCGGGGAGATCGAGAAGCTCGCCCGCCAGTACATGCGCGATCCGGAGAAGCTCGTGATCTCCGCCGGGTCGCTCACGGTCAGCCTGGTCAAGCAGTATCACCTTCCGGTGCAGCCGTGGGACAAGCGGCGGCTGCTCAAGCACCTGCTCACGCACGAGGAGCCGGCGCTGACGCTGGTCTTCTGCCGGCTCAAGCGGGTGTGCGACGAGCTGGAGCGGTTCCTGCGTCACGAGGGGATCGACGCGCACGCGATCCACGCCGACCTGGGCCAGGGGAAGCGCAACGAGGTGATGGCCAAGCTCAGGGCCGGGCAGCTCGAGGTGCTCATCGCCTCCGACCTGGCCAGCCGCGGGATCGACGTCGACGGCATCACCCACGTCATCAACTATGACTTGCCCGACGACTCGGATCTCTACGTCCACCGGATCGGGCGCACGGCCCGCGCCGGACGCGGCGGCGTGGCCTGGTCGTTCGTCACGCCGGACCAGGGGGACCTGCTCACGAAGATCGAGCACCTGATCAACACCGAGGTGCCCAAGCTCGACTACCCGGACTTCACGCCCGGCCCCGTGCCGGACTTCATCCGCAAGGACCAGGAGGCCAAGCGCCAGTCCGACGCCTCGAAGACCACCCGTCTCGTGGCGATGACGCAGAAGATCGCCACGGCGATGTCCACGCCGGACCCGAAGAAGTTCCCGGGCGGGGTCATGCCCTCGAAGCTCCCGCCCAAGCGGATGTTCGGGCGCATGCACAGCTCGCGCGGACGCTAGCCGACGCCGACCCGCCCCAACCCGCCGTGATTCTCGGGCCCGACCCCCTCCCTTCCGGCGCGTTCTCACGCCCGGAGCCCGGCGAGCCGATCAGAGGTTAGTATCTCCTCACACGGGAGGGTGGATGCTCGTACGCACCGCGCGCTTCTGGCTCCTGTCGCTGCTCATGGTCTTGTCGGCCGGCGTGCCGGCCGGCTGCGGCTCGTCGTTCTACGCCAAGCTCGTTCCCGAGGACTCGGTCCCCCGGCTCGCGGAGCTCAAGCGGCTCGGCGGCACGCAGACGCGCACGACGACGCTCGTCGGCACGACGGGGCACGGCGGCGACGCGGTCCTGGTCGCGGTCCATGAGCTGGGCTCGCCCGACCGAGAATCGGCGATCGTGCTGATCCACGGGGCGTTCAGCGACGCCCAGGCGTGGCGCTTCACGGCGCCGCTGCTGGCGCGGGACGCGCACGTTCTGACGGTGGACCTGCCCGGGTGCGGCGACAGCGACAAGCCCGACGCGGACCTGACGCGGTACCCCGGCGACGGCGTCTACGCCCCAGAGGCCCTCGCGGAGCGGACGCTCCAGGCGGTGTCGGTGCGGCTCGCGGCCCGGGCGAAGGCGCCGGACCGCGTCACGATCGTCGGGCACTCGCTCGGCGGGATGATCGCCATCCGCATGTTCTCCGACGACGGGGTCCGCGAGCGCCACTCCGAGCTCCTGTCGCGCGTGGACCGGCTGGTGCTGATCGCGCCCGTGGACACGACGGCCCACCGCCCGGACCCGCTGTTCCAGGAGATCGCGGAGGCGTCGGGGCTGAGGGTGAGCCTGGGGCTGACACTCGGGATTATCCGCGAGAAGTGCGCGCACGGGACCTTGTGCGCGATCACGGAGGGCGGGCACGCGCTGCGCGAGGAAGCGGACAAGCGCGTCGAGATCCTCCGCGACCCGCGGCGGCGGCGCGCCCTGCAGGCGATGCTCCGCCGGGCCGTTCCATGGGTCGAGGGCGACCCCCTGCGCCCGGACTGGCTGATGATGGAGAAGCTCGAGGAAAGCTACTCGCGCGTGCGCGTCCCGACGCTGATCGTGTGGGGGCGGCGCGACGAGACGCTGCCCATCGCGATGGGGTACAAGCTCGCGTCCCAGATCCCCGGGGCGGCGATCCTCCCCCTCGACCGCGCCATGCACTCGCCCCACCTCGAGGACCCGGACCGCTGCGCGGACCTGATCCGGGAGTTTGAGGCGACCGGCACGGCCGCGGGCGTGGCCCGCGTCCCGGGCCGACCCGCCCACGCCGACACGCCCGCGGCGATCGCCGATACCATCGGGCCATGATCGCCCCCGCGGAGGCCCGGGCCCGTCATCACCGGTGGCTCGCGGAGCTGACCTCGATCCCGACGGCGTCGGGGCGCGAGGGGCGCGTCGTCGCGTGGATCATGCGGTGGGTCGGCGAGCGCGCGGAACTCGCGATCACGACCGACCCGGGCGGGAACCTGCTCGTCGCGCGACGGGGCGGCGGCGGCGCGAACACCGCGACCGGTGTGCCGGGCCTCCGGCCTGTCCTCTTCACCGCCCACCTGGACCACCCCGCGTTCGTGGTCGAGCGCGTCATCGGTCCGGGGACGCTCCAACTGTCGTTCCGCGGCGGCGTGATGGACGCCTACTTCGCGGACGCGCGGATCGTCGTCCACGCCGCGGACGGCGCGACCCGGGCCGGAGCGATCGCCGGCCCGACCCAGGCCCCGGCCGCACCATTCAAGTCGTGGCTCGCGGAGCTTGACGGCGGGACCGAGGGCGTGCGCCCGGGCGACATCGCGACGTGGGACCTGCCCGCCGCCGTGGTGCGCGACGGGCTGCTGCACGCCCCGGCGTGCGACGACCTCGCGGGCGTCGCGGCCGCCCTGGCGGCGCTGGATGTGCTGCTGGAGCTGGAACGGGCCGGGGGCCCATCCCACCCGTCATCCGGCGGGCACCCGGCCGCCGGCGCGCGGGCCGATGTGCAACTGCTCTTCACGCGGGCCGAGGAGATCGGGTTCGCGGGCGCGATCGCGGCCTGCCGGCACGGGACGATCCCGCGCGGAGCCCGGGTGATCGCGCTGGAGAACAGCCGGGCGTTCGACGAATCGCCGATCGGGGGCGGCCCGATCGTCCGGGTCGGGGACCGCCTGAGCATCTTCTCGCCCGGGCTCACGGCGTCGATCGCGGCGGTGGCCGAGCGGATCGCGGCGGGCGCCCCCCGCGCCGGAGACGCGTCCGCAGCGGCCCCGCGCCCGTGGGCGTGGCAACGCAAGCTGATGCCCGGCGGGGCGTGCGAGGCCTCGGTGTTCTGCGCGTACGGGCACGACGCGACCTGCCTGTGCCTTCCGCTGGGCAACTACCACAATATGGGGAGCCTGGCCGCGGTGCAGGCGGGAACGCACACGGCACCGCCGCGGATCGAGCCCGAGGTCATCTCCATGGCCGACTTCGACGGGCTGGTGGACCTGCTCGTGCAGTGCGGTCGGTCGCTGCCCGAGGAGCCGCCGATCCGGTCGCGGATCGATCGGCTCTGGGACGAGCGGGGGTTCGTGCTCGATGAGAAGCCGTAGCGGGAACGAACGCGGAGCCGCGCCGATCACCTGCCGCCGGGCTTGAGCCCCGGGAGCAGTTTGAGCGGGTTCAGGCCGCTGCCGATCTGCTTGATGAAGAGCTCCAGGTCCGGCTCGGTCCTCGGGCCGTCAAAGGTCCCGCTGGTCCGCCACGGCAGCATGGTCGCGCGGTCGAGCAACGGCAACTCGCCGAAGAGTTTGCCGAGCCCGGTGTTGAAGCGTCCCGCGGCCTCGTCGGAGAGCGCCCCGAGCGGGATGTATGTGACGACGTCCATGCGGCGCTCCGCCAGGTCCACGGAGCCTTCGGTGTCGACGGTGAACTCGCCGAGCGGGAGCGTGTAGCGCTCGTAGAACATGACGCCGTCTTTGATGACGGCGTGGAACGGCTCGACACGGCGCCCGAGCGACCCCTGGTCGCGCTGCCCCAGCCGCCGCAGAATGCCGGCGAAGGAGCCGCCGGTCTCGAACCGCACGAGCCCGAACTTCAGGGTGAGATCGCCGTTGAGCTTGCGCAGGTCGCCGTCCACGGGCAGAGTGAGCCCGACCGCGGTCAGGGAGGCGGGCCCGTCCTCGCGGCGCTTCTCGAAGACGCCGACCGCGGGCAGGCCGTTGACCAACCGTTCGCCCAGGCCCGACGTGATCTCGGCCAGGTTCACGGTGACAGGCCCCTGCGCGATGAAGCGCCCGTCCCGGACGACGCCTTTGAGGTTCGCGTCGGCCCGCGGCGAGGAGAAGGTGGCATCGAGCTTGCCGCGGTCGCCGGTCTTCGAGAGAGCGACGCCGGAGGCTTCCACGGCGAGCGTCATGGTGGGGCCGAGCGCCTCGATGAGCAGCCCGCGCTGGCGTGCGAAGGCGTCGGCGATCGCGGTGGGGAATCCCGTCGCCCCCGCCTTCGCGGTGAGCACGGCGCGGTCCATCGTCAGTCGGCCCTGGTCGTCGCTGAGCTGGTAGATGCCGCCGGAGGCGTCCACCGGCGCTCCGGCAGCGCCGGTGTTCGGCGCGCCCGCCGCGTCCATCTTCAGGCTGAATCCGATCGAGCCCGGCTGCTGGCCAGCGCTGGCACGCACCTTGAGCGTCTCGAACCGCGCGGGGGTTCCGTCGGCCACCGCGAGGGTGAGCAGCGGCGCCTCGATCGCGGCGTCGAGCGCGAAGACGCCCGGCTTCATCGGGGCGTCGCCCGCCGCGAGACCGAGCTTGTAGACCGAGACCGTGAACCGCGTGGGCTCGGTGAACCGGGCCGAGGGCTCCTTCGCCGGCGGTCCGGGGGGCGCCGGCGGCGCCGGCGTGCCGGGCGTTGGCGCCGCCTGGCCCAGCGCGAACCGGTTGGCGAACGCGGGCGTCATCGTCCAGTGCACGATCATCGGGGAGTCGATCGTGATCGTGCCGGGCGTGAGCGATGCCTTCAGCGGGCGCGGCGTGGTGAGCCGGGGGGCGGTGAGGCCGGCGGTCAGGGTCACACGCTCGAACGCATTTCCGCCGCTCACCCCCGCGCTGCCGGGCGGCGGGAGTTGGATGTTCGCAGCCGCGTCGAGCGACACCGTCTCGCCGAGCGCGCCCGTGAGCAGCCCGGGCTGCTGGAGGAACGGTTCGAGCCCGGCCGCGCGGATGTCGGTGAGCTTGAGCGTGGTGGCGATCGACCCGGCCGGCGCTCCCGCTGCCAGCGCGACGCGCGCCGAAAAATCCAGGTCGCCCAGGCGTTGGCTCGCGGGCCCGGACAGCGCCAAGGCCTTGAGCGAGATGCTCGCGTCGTGTGTGCCCGTCGTTCCCGGCAGCAGCGCCGCGATCGGCGCTGTGAGGGCAGCTTCGAGCCCTTCGAGGCCGACCGGCCCGAGGTCACGGGCGGAGCCGTCGGCGTTCTTGATCGACAGGCCCTGGGCGATGAGCCGCCCGTCGAGCGCGAGCTTCGCGGCCAGGTCGCCCGCGCCCGCGAGGTCGAATGTCGTGCCGCCGTTTGTGCCCTTCACCAGCGCGACGCGGATCGGATCAACACTGAGCCGGAGCGTGGCCGGGCCGGCGAGGCGGGGGCGGGGCTGCAGGGTCGGTGCGAACGCGGCCAGCACGTCCTCGGCCAGCGCGGGCGTGAGCAACGCGCGAACGTCGAGCGTGTCCACGGCAACTCGCTCGGGCATCCACCCCCCGGCCGCGGACACCGTCAAGCCGGTGCCGACGAATGAGAGCTTGGCGTTGAGGCGATCGGCGCGCTGCCTGGCGATCGACGTTTCGGCCGTCACGCTCACGGTCTTGCCGACGGCGTTCTCCAGGAGCGCGGCCAGGTTGATCGCGGGCTTGGCCGGCGTTGCGGGTGCTGCCGGGAAGAGCCTGGCCAGGGACGCGGGGAGGTCGGTCAGCTCAAAGGTGCCCACGGGCCGCGCCGAGGCGAGGGCGAGGACGGCGGACCCACCGCCCGCGCCGGGCGCGAAGAGGTTCTCGATGGCGAGGTCTGCTGTGAACGCGAACGGCGACTCGGCGTGGAGCATCGCGGCGTCGAGCGTGATGTGCGGCGGCGCGCCGGGGGCAAGCACCGCCACGAACTCCAGTGTCTTGAGCTGGATCGGCGCCCGGGGCCCGTGTGCGGGCAGGGGCAGGATGTTGAAGCCCCCCCACGACAGCTTCGCCGACGCCGACGCGGTGTCGAGCGCCGGCGCACGGGTACCCGGCGCGAGGGGGACGTCGATCCCCGAGACGGTCAGACGCAGCCCCCCGCCGCCCGCGCCCCCGACCTTCGCCGCCCCGGACTTCTCGGCGAACCGGGACGCGATCGCCCCGGCCGACGCGAGCCGGACCTCGACCGCGGGGCGCTGCTCGGTGTCGCGCCCGCGCACACCCCGCTCATCAACCGTGACCGCGGCCTGGGCGAGGAACTTCGCCCCGCGGACCTCCAGGTCCACGTCGGTGCTGGGGATCGCCGACGACGCGCCGCCCGGTTCGCCCGCGCGGGCCGCGGCCCGCAGGTCCACGTCCACGTGCGGCCCCACGTCGTTCGGCAGGTCAATGCCCAGGGGTGCGACGAGCGGTCCGGCGAGCGACGTCGACACGCCCTTGACGAGCACGGTCCCGCGCACGGTCCGCGGCGGGCCCGCGATCGGGCGGCCCGAGGCGTCCAGCAGCCCGTCGGCGCTCAGGTCCACCACCAGCGTTCCCGCGGGCTGACCGCCGACGGTCGCGGAGCCGTCGGCCCGGAAGCGCAGCGACCCGCCCAGGTCCGACGACGCGAGCGTGAAGGTCATGGGGGCGAGGGAGAAGGGCTGGCGCGGCCCTGTCGTCGCGCCGTCCGGCCCCGGCGTCACGACCGTGCCCGCCATGTCACCGGTCTCGATCTTCACCGAAGCCGCCGCGCCGCGCAGGTCGGGGGAGGTCGCCCCATTCGCCGGCAGGAGGAAGCTGAGCTGCTCGACCGCGACGCGGACCTCGGGCCAGCGGGTGACCTCGGCCAAGTCCTGGGCCTCCATCGCCTGATGCAGACCCGGCGCGAGCCGACGCAGGCCCGCCGTGCGCAGGCGCAGCGAGCCGGGACGCGTGGCGGTGATCGTTGCGGCGCCCGGCGCGTTTGTGTAACGCACGGCCAGGTCCGCGTCGAGCCCATCGGCGGCGGCCTTGAGTTGCGCGGTCGCCTCCCTCGCCGATCCCGAGGCGGAGACGGTCAGCGTCACCCTTTCGCCGAACCCTTCGACCAGCGCGCCGTTCATCCGGGCGAGCGCGTCGGCCGGCGCCAAGGCCAGACCCGTTGCGGTGATCGTCGCGTCAAAGGTCGTCAGGTCCGGAGTCCGCCTACCAGTCGCGTCGGCGATCCCGTCCACCGTGGCCTTGATCTCGAGTGTGCCGGCGGGCGTTCCGGCGCCGTCCGCGTCCGGCCCCGAGGAGGCGTCGGCAGTGAGGGTGAACGTTGCCGGTCGCCCGACCGCGAAGGAGCCGCCCCCCCGAACGTTCTTCAGGCGCACGGCCCGCGTCTTCGGATCGGCGTCCGGGGCCCGATCTACGAACGCGACCTCGAGATTGTCCAGCACGAGCGTGGCGGCGAGTGAAGGCGGGAGGTCACCGGGCTTGGACCGCGTTCCCGGCGCCGTCGGCGATGATGCCCCGGACGCACCCGAACCCTTGAACAGCTTGCTCACGTTGAGCGTCCCGTCGGCCTCACGCACCACGACGGCGCGCCCCGTGACGCGGACCTCCCCGGCATCCAGCGAGCCCAGGCCGATCGCGCCGCGGGCGAGCGACCACAGGCTCCGCGAGATTTCGACTCCGACGCGGGCGACCTCCTGCCCGGCGGCGTCGCGGATGGTGACGTCCCCGGCCTTCTGCTTGCCGAACCACGAGAGCGAGACGCGATCGACGGTGGCGGACCCATTGATGGCGCCCGCAATGGCCCCGGCGGCGTACCCCGGGGCGATCCAGCCGGCGATGGTGGGCGCCAGCCCGACGACGATGAGCAGCACGACCAGGACCAGCCCGATGCCGATCGTGATCCGGCGCTTCCACCGGCGGCCTCTGGGCGCCGGGGTTGGGGTGGTCGAGCGATCGTTCCCGATGGTGGTCGATTCGGACATCACCCCTCCGCACACCCGCCCCCGCGCGGGCCGGGCTGCAGGTGATTAAAAGGCGTCGGGAGGGGCGATGTCGCCCCAGCCTGAAGCACGCGGTTCGGTGACGGACGGCGGCCCGGGCCCGATCGCGGATTCGCCCGACATTGTGCGCCGGCGCGGACGCCCGGGCCGATACTCTGCGCTCGGGTGCGCCGTCACGGTCGGGAGCAGAGGTGACCGGGGACCTGGACAAACAGAAGACAGACCTGCGGGGCCGCATCCGCGCGGCGCTCCATGCTGTGCGCCCGGAGGACGCCGCCGGGTGGTCGCGGAGCCTGTGCCGGAACCTGACGGCGTCCACCCCTTGGCGTTCGGCCCGGACGATCATGGGGTACGCACCGCTTGCGGGCGAGGCCGACGTGGCCGAGGCGTGCCGCGAAGCGATTTCGGCGGGGAAGACGCTCGCCCTGCCGCGCATCGACTGGGACTCCAGCATGATGACCGCCGCGCGCGTGACCTCGATTGACGCGGGCCTTGTGGTGCGTCGGCACGGCGTGCGCGAGCCCGGACCGGACGCGCCCGCCACCGACCCCGCGACGCTCGACCTGGTGCTGGTGCCGGGCGTCGCCTTCGACGCGGGGGGCCGCCGGCTCGGTCGCGGCGGGGGGTATTACGACCGGTTCCTGCGCGGGCTGGCGGCGCGGTCGGGCGGGAGTGGAACCCCCCTGTCGGTTGCGACGATCGGCGTCGCGTTTGAGGTACAGTTCGTCGCGCACGTCCCGACCGGGCCGCACGACGTGCCGGTTCAACTGATCGTCACGGAGCGACGCGTGATCGCGGCGCTGAACACTCCATGATCTCACGGAAGACCTGTCCGCAGCACACCTGACGCGCCAAGGAAGGAACGCCATGCCGCTGCCGTCCCAGACCGCTCGACTCAGCGCCGCTCGCTCCCCGATGTTCCGCAAGCGTCACCGGTCCGCCAAGCCGTGGGCCCTCGGCGGCGTCGTGGGCGTCGGCGTGATCGGCACATGGTGGCTGCTCGGGGGCGGGGGCTCGGGGCCGGGGACGGGGGGAATCGAGGGCGCCCCGCTGTCGTCCACGAGCACCGAGCGGTCGTCCCCGGGCGAGCCTTCGCCCGCGACGATCACGGGGGCGGCCCGGGTTCAGCCGCCGCCGGCGGCACCGGCGGAGGCCGTGTATCCGCCGCCGACGGTGATCGACATGGGGGCACGCCGCTCGGCGGAGAAGACCGAACCGAAGCAGGAGCCGGCCCCGGTTGCGCCCCCCAAGAACGAACCCACGCTGCCGATCGCGGGCGACCCGCGCCGCACGCCGGACCCGGTCCCCCACTCGCCCGAAATCCAGTCCCCCGCCGGGACTTTGCCGCGAAGTGCTTCCGGCCTGCCCGCGGACCTGGAGAACCTGCTCACCGCGGGGCGGCGGGGCGTCCAGCAGAACAACCTCGTCGCGGCACGCCAGCACCTGAGCCGGGCGTTCATCGATCCGCGGCTGCCGGAGTCCGAGCGGACCGCGCTGCGCGAAGAGCTTACGAAGCTCAACGACGAACTGGTCTTCTCGCCGCGGCCGATCAAGGACGACCCGTTCGTG
Source organism: Phycisphaerales bacterium (assembly GCA_046153875.1). Classification (GTDB taxonomy): domain Bacteria; phylum Planctomycetota; class Phycisphaerae; order Phycisphaerales; family UBA1924; genus JBJXFE01. Next base: position 96,963 of record JBJXFE010000041.1, on the reverse strand, counting down.
CTGACGCACACGGTGCAGTCCGGGGACATCGGCCTGGAGCGGATCGCCCGGAAGAACGGGGTCTCCACGCATTGGCGGCTCATCCAGCGGGTCAACCGTCTGGCCGATCCCAACAAGATCCGCCTCAACCAGAAGCTCAAGCTGGTCAAGGGCCCGTTCCACGCGATCGTGAACAAGGCCGCGTTCCGCATGGACCTGTACCTGGGCGACCCGCAGCGCCCGCAGGACTGGCTCTATGTCCGCTCGCTGACCGTGGGCCTGGGCGAGGGCGGGAGCACGCCGATCGGCGACTACACCGTCCGCCGCGGGTCGAAGCTCGAGAACCCGTACTGGACCAACCCCCGCACGGGCGAGCAGTTCAGCAAGGACGACGCCAGGAACCCGATCGGCGAGCGGTGGATCGGCCTGGAGGGCGTGGGCGATTCGGCCGCGAACACGGGGTACGGCATCCACGGGACCATCGACCCGGGGAGCATCGGCAAGGAGATGTCGATGGGGTGCGTGCGGCTCGGCGCGGATGATGTGGCGCTGGTCTATGAGCTGCTGGGCGAGGGCGTGAGCATCGTTCGGATCGTGCCGTAACGGTCCGGTCGGCCCGACGGGTCGCGCCTCGGGCACGGAGGCCGCGCCCATCGCGGCCTCACCTACACTCCGCTCGAACGCGCGACGCTCAGGGCTTGGACGCCTTGCCGCGCGTCGCCCTCCCGGAGCCGTCCATGTCCGCTTCCCCGCCCGGCGTCGCGGCCGCGAGCCCGCGCTCGATGCCCTTTGCCGACCGCAAGCACCGGCGGTACTGGTGGCACTGGGGGAAGTCGCGGCGGTATGTGCCGGACGTCTACAGCTGCCTGCGGGCCGACGAGTGGGACGTCCTCCAGGCGTGGTACGACGAGACGGAGCGGCTCGAGCTCATGGGCGAGATGGCCGTGCCGATGGTGTCGGTGCTGCGCGGGTTCATCGTCGGCAGCGGCGTGAGCGCGATCGTGCAGCTCGGGCACTACGCCGGGTACTCGACGCTGCTGCTGGGCTTCGCGCTGCGACGGATGCGGCGGCAGAAGGCGCTCTTCTCGATCGACATCGACCGGCGCTGCACGGAGTTCACCGGCACGTGGGTCGGGAAGGCCGGGCTGGGCGACCAGGTCGCGCTCCACCTGGGCGACTCGGCGGACCCGGCGTGCGCCGACGCGGCGATGGCGTACCTGGATCGCCCGCCGCAGGTGGTGATCGTGGACTCGTCGCACCAGTACGCCCACACGCTGCGCGAGCTGGACCTGTGGTACGACCGCCTGCCGCCGGGCGGGATGATCTTCATGCACGATTCGAGCGAGTATGCGGCGACGTTCGATTCGAAACGCACGGGCGGGGTCCGGCGGGCGCTGCTGGAGTGGCTCCCGAAGCTGCCCGCGGGGAGCGCGATCCTGATCCAGGGCGACGCCGACCTGACCGGGCAGAAGGGAACGCCCTACGCGGACGGTTGCGGGCTGGCGATCATCCAGAAACCGGCCCCGCCGCTGGTGCCGATCAGCCCTCCGCCGGGCTGCTGAAATTGGGTCGCCGGAGGCCTTGATCGGCGGGCACGCAAGTCGGCTCGGGCCTATAATGAGGGTCATCGCGTCGGACTGGATTTTGCCCGGTTTTTCCCGTGTTTTTGCGGGGTTTTCGGGCGGTCGGCCGATGCGTGGATGCGCCGCCTGGACGGGGCGGGATCAGCCGCCGAAAGACCGCCGGGAAACCCCGGAAAAGGACCGCGTAGACCCGTGCAGACCGACACGCCCAAGGCCCCCTCGAAGACCCCCGCGACGGCGGGCGCACCCGTGGCCGCGGCGCCCGCGAACGAGCCGCAGCGCCAGCCGGGCGGGTACACCGAGGACCAGATCCAGGTTCTCGAAGGCCTCGAGGCGGTGCGCAAGCGCCCGGGGATGTACATCGGCGGCACCGGCCTGAACGCGCTGCACCACCTCGTGTATGAGGTCGTCGACAACTCGATCGACGAGGCGATGGCCGGGTACGCCAAGACGATCACCGTGGCGATCCTGGCCGACGGGTCGTGCAGCGTGACGGACGACGGGCGCGGCATCCCCGTGGGCCCGATCAAGGACGACAACCCGGCGCTCGACGGCAAGCCGGCCGTCGAGGTCGTGATGACGATCCTGCACTCGGGCGGGAAGTTCGGCGGCGAGCACTCGGCGTACCGGGTCTCGGGCGGGCTGCACGGCGTGGGTGTCTCGTGCGTCAACGCGCTGTCGGAGTACCTGCGGTGCGAGATCCACCGCGACGGGCGGGTCCACCTGATCGAGTTCGAGCGCGGGCGCGTGACCACGCCGCTGACGGCGGTGGGCGACGTGCCGCGGGGCAGCCCGCGCCCTACTGGCACGACGGTGACATTCCGCGCGGACGCGCAGATCTTCCCGGATACGACGTTCAACTACCAGACGCTGGCGACGCGGATGCGCGAGCTGTCGTACCTGAACCCCGGGCTGACCATCCGCCTCATCGACGAGCGGGTCGGCGCCGACGGGAAGCCCCGGGGCGACGTCTTCAAGGCCCAGAACGGGCTGGTGGAGTACATCGAGCACCTGATGACGGGCAAGAACGCGGTGTCGTCGGTGATCTCGATCCGCAAGGACGACGCGGCGACGGGGATGACGTGCGAAGTGGCGATGCAGTACCACGACGGGTACAACGAGACGCTGCTGAGCTTCGCCAACAACATCAACAACGTGGACGGGGGGACGCACGCGGCGGGGTTCAAGGTCGCGCTGACGAGGACGATCAACAGCTACGCCCGCAAGCAGGGGATCATCAAGGAGAAGGACCCGGTCCCGACGGGGGACGACCTGCGCGAGGGGCTCGTCGCCATCGTGAGCGTCAAGCTGCCCACCCCCGCGTTCAACAACCAGCCCAAGGAGAAGCTGCTCAACCCCGAGGTCGAGGAGTTCGTGGCCGCGGGCGTGGGCGAGGCGCTGCGCGCGTGGCTCGAGGAACACCCGGGCGAGGCCAAGCGGGTGTGCCTGAAGGGGATCGTGGCGGCGCAGGCCCGCGAGGCGGCACGCAAGGCCCGCGAGCTGACGCGGCGCAAGACCGCGCTCGACTCGGGCTCGATGCCGCACAAGCTCCGCGACTGCAAGACCAAGGACGTCGATCGCTCGGAGCTCTACATCGTCGAGGGGGACTCGGCCGGGGGCTCCGCGACGCAGGGGCGCGACGTCGAGACCCAGGCGATCCTGCCGCTCAAGGGCAAGATCCTCAACGTCGAGAAGGCCCGCATCGACAAGGTGCTGGGCCACGAGGAGATCGTGACGCTCATCGGCGCGCTGCGCTGCGGCATCGGGGCCCAGGGCGACGACGGGTTCGACATCTCCAAGCTGCGCTACGGCAAGATCATCATCATGACGGACGCGGACGTGGACGGGTCGCACATCCGCACCCTTCTGCTGACGTTCTTCTTCCGGCACATGGGGGAGCTGGTGCGGCGCGGGCGCATCTACATCGCGCAGCCGCCGCTGTACCAGATCGTCAAGGGAAAGTCGGGGCGGTACGTGCTGAACGACCGCGTGATGGGCGACACGCTGACCGAGCTCGGCCTGGAGGACTCGTTCCTGGAGATCCGTGACGCGGGGCGCACGGGCGGGCCCGCACGCCGGGTCGAAGGGGCGGAACTCCGCCGCGCGGTGCGGACGCTCCGCCGGCTCGCGGAGCTCGTCGAGATCGCCGAGCGTCGCGGCGTGCGTTTCGCGGAACTGCTCGCGGCGCGCGCGAAGGACCCGGATCGCAAGTCGCGGCTGCCGACGCACCGCCTGACGTGGCGCGGCGGCGAGGCGTTCGCGTGGTCGGAGCAGCAGGCCCGCGAGATCGCCGGACGGGAGGAGGCGGCTCCCACCGCGCCCGCCGAGAACGGCAACGGCGCCCCCGTGTCGGCGGCGGTGGGCGTGAGCATCCGCGAGCTGCACGAGAACCGCGAGCTCGAACGGCTGTTCACGGACCTGGGCGCCCTGGGCCTGCCGATCGATTCCTACGCGACGGTCCAGGAGGAATCGGCGAGCGGTGAGCGGCGCGCGGCCCGGTTCGCGTGGGTGACGAAGACGAAATCAGCACGGCATCAGAGCGGCAAGGCAGCGAAGGAAGAGGCCGGCGCGGACGACGCGGCGGGTGGTGAAGATCCGGGATCCGAGCCCGCGACAGCCCGGGCGGTTCCCGCGGGCGACGGGTCCCTGGTCGAGGCGGCGAACCTGGCGTCGATCCTGGGGGCGCTCCACGAGATCGGGCGGCGCGGGCTGGAGATCAAGCGGTTCAAGGGCCTTGGCGAGATGGACGCGGCCCAGCTCTGGGAAACCACGATGGACCCGACGCGACGCGTGCTCGTCCGCGTGTCGATGGACAACCTGACCGACGCGGAGGAGCTCTTCACCAAACTGATGGGCGAAGAGGTCGAGCCCCGGCGGCGCTACATCGAGGACCACGCGCTCGAGGTCAAGAACCTCGACGTGTGACGTTCGCGCCGCGGCGCGCACGGGACCAACCCGCGACCATCATCCCTCGGCACCCCGGTACGGCTCGTTCCCGGGTTACCGGGCCTGGTTCGCGGGCGCGCGGGGTCAGCGCGCGAACCGCGTCCGCCGATATCTCTCGGGCCGCGGCCGGGGCGCGGCGCACGAGGGGAGGCCCATGGCGGATGCCGGACGCCCGACGCGGGCCGCGGGGGATCGACCCAACACGCTGGGGCTGTCACGCGCCCAGCTCGGCCCGCTGCTGGACCGGCTGGACTTCACCTGGGCGGTCGGGGAGCGGTCGCCGCGCCGGGGGTTCGTGCGCTGGCCGTTCCGCAAGGAGACGGTCGAGCTGCGCGTGAAGCACCCGGGCGGGTCGGCGTCCACGCTCAAGGTGGCGTGCCGGAACCTGTCGCGCGCGGGGATGTCGGTGCTGCACAGCGCGTTCCTGCACCCCGGGGCGGCGTGCGCGGTGATGATCCCGCACGCGTCGCTCGGGGCGCTGGGAGTCGAGGGGCGGGTCGTCCGCTGCACGCACCGCGCGGGCCTCGTCCACGAGATCGGCCTGCGGTTCGACGAGGAGATCGACGTCCGCCAGTTCGTTCCCCACGACCCGTTCGACGATTTCTTCGCGCTCGAGACGGTCGATCCCGAGAAGCTGGGCGGGCGGGTCGTGTGCGTGAGCGCCGCGCCGATCGACCACAAGATCCTCCACCACTTCCTCAAGGGCACGCGCGTGCGGCTCAGCGCCGCGGGCGGCGTGCCCCAGGGGCTGGCGATGGTCGAGGAGGGGTGCGACCTGATCGTGTGCGACATGCACCTGGGGAGTTCGTCGGGGCTGGAGGCGGCCGCGGTGATCCGCTCGCGGGGGATCCGCACGCCGATCATCGTCCTGACGACGGAGAAGAGCGCGTCGCTGCGCCGCGCGGCGGCCGGCAGCGGCGTGGACGCCTTCCTGCTCAAGCCTCCGGACCACGCCCTGCTGCTGCGGGCGATGGGCGAGTTCCTGATCGTGCGGCGTGACGCGGGCGCGGAACAGTGTGCGGGGCCCGCCGAGGCGGGTGATGACCCGCTGCTGGAGCTCCACCTCGAGTCGCTGGCGGCCGGGGCGGCGGAGCTGGAGACGGCGGTGAAGGGCGGCGACACGCGGGCGGCACGGCTGGCGTGCCTGCGGATCGCCGGCTCGGCGTCGCCCGGCGCGTTCGCGGCGGTGCGCCTGCTGGCGCTGGACGCGGCGAAATCGCTCGCGTCGGTGGACCGTGTCCACGCGGCGATCGGGCCCCTGCGCAAGCTGGTCCGCGCGTGCCTGAACACACCGATGCGACGGGCGTCGTAGACGCCGCCGCCCGATCGCGCCGGGCTGCCCGGCGTGTCGATCCAAATCCCGCGTGAAGGGTGGCCAACGGGACTCGAACCCGCGACCCCCGGGACCACAACCCGGTGCTCTACCAACTGAGCTATGACCACCATCTCCGGCCGCCGAGGCGGCCCGGGGGCAACGATACGGCCCGCGATCCGTCCGGGCAACGCCGACGGTGACGCCGCGGGCCGCTTCTGGCCGATGCGAGAGACTCGGACTAGGCTTGGGGCCCGCCAGAGCCGCCATGGAGAGCGTGACATGACGATCGGGCTGTCTTCGCTGGATCTTTCCCCCAACCGCGCGAACGTGAACCTGCCGTCCGCCGAGCTCGTCGAGCGGGCGATCCAGGGCGGCGAGGGTCGGTTGGCCTCCAACGGGGCGCTGGTCTGCCTGACCGGCGACCGCACGGGCCGATCCCCCAATGACAAGTTCCTCGAGGATGCGCCCGCGATCCACGACAAGATCTGGTGGGGGAAGGTGAATCAGCCGCTGACGGCCGCGGCGTTCGACCTGGCGACGAAGCTGGCGGTCGAGCACCTGAACTCGCGCCCGCGCGTCTACGGGTTCGACGGGTACGCGGGCGCGGACCCGAAGCACCGCCTGGGCGTGCGCGTCGTGGCGGAGCAAGCGTGGCACGCGCTGTTCGCGTCGACGCTGTTCATCCGCCAGGGGACGAAGGCCGCCGGGCCGGCCGCGGGGGCCTTCAAGGCCGACTGGACGATCCTGAACGCCGGCCGCCGCCGCCTGACCGCCGACGAGGCCAAGGCGATGGGCGTGAAAGGCCCGGTGCTGATCGCGCAGTCGCTGACGCGCCGGCTCGTCGTGATCCTCGGCACCGAATATGCCGGGGAGATGAAGAAGAGCATCTTCTACGCGATGAACTACGACATGCCGGAAGTCGGCGTGTTCCCGATGCACTGCTCGGCGAATGTCGCGAAGAACGACCCGTCCAACGTGGCGCTGTTCTTCGGGCTCTCGGGCACGGGGAAGACGACGCTCTCGGCCGACCCCGACCGCGCCCTCATCGGCGACGACGAGCACGGGTGGTCGGACCGCGGCGTGTTCAACTTCGAGGGCGGGTGCTACGCCAAGTGCATCAAGCTCTCGAAGGAGGGCGAGCCGCAGATCTGGAACGCGATCCGCTTCGGGTCCGTGCTGGAGAACACGGTCATCGACGCGCCGTCGCGCGTGCCGGACTATGACTCGGCCAAGCTGACCGAGAACACCCGGGTGACCTACCCGGTGGATTTCATCGACGGCGCGGTGATCCCGTCCGTCGGGGGACACCCGAAGAACGTGATCTTCCTGACCGCGGATGCCTACGGCGTCGTCCCGCCGGTGAGCCGTCTGACGCCCGAGCAGGCGATGTACTACTTCATGAACGGGTACACGTCGAAGCTCGCGGGGACGGAGGCGGGCGTGACGGAGCCGCAGCCGAACTTCTCGCCGTGCTTCGGCGGGGTGTTCCTGCCGCGCCCCCCGATCGTGTACGCGAAGATGCTCGCCGAGAAGGTCAAGCAACACAAGGCGAACGTGTGGCTGCTGAACACCGGGTGGTCCGGCGGGGCCTACGGCGTCGGGCAGCGGTTCAAGCTCGCGTACACGCGGGCGTTCGTGACGGCAATCCTCAACGGCACGCTCAACGCGGCGAAGTTCTCGCCCGACCCGGTCTTCGGGCTGCCGATCCCGGCGGCCGTGCCCGGCGTGCCGCCCGAGGTGCTCCAGCCGCGGAACACGTGGAAGGACGGCGCGGCGTACGACACGCAGGCGAAGAAGCTGGCCAAGCTGTTCCGCGAGAACGACGCGAAGTTCGAGATGCCCGATGCGGTGCGGGCGGCGGGGCCGAGGGGCTGAGCCGCTCGCGGACGTGGCGATCACCTCTGCTGCACGTTGCTCGGGCACGACCCTGACGGATACCATACTTCGGTATGGGCGCGATCCCTCATTCGCTGCGGTCGCTGTTCATCGACTTCAACGCGTACTTCGCGTCGGTCGAGCAGCAACTCCGCCCGGAGCTCCGCGAGCGGCCCGTGGCGGTCACACCGGTCCCCCACGACAGCGGGTGCTGCATCGCGGCGAGCTACGAGGCCAAGGCGTTCGGGGTCAAGACCGGGATGCGCGTGGGCGAGGCGCGCCGGCTCTGCCCGGCGATCGTGATCGTCCCCGCGCGCCCGCGGTCGTACGTGACGATGCACCACAGGCTCCTGGCCGCCATCGACCGGTGCATCCCGGTCGGCGCGATCCATTCGATCGACGAAGTCTCGTGCCGCCTCGACCGCACCGAGCGCGACCCCACCCGCGCGGCCGACCTGGCCCGGCGGATCAAACGATCGATCTGCGAGAACGTGGGCGGGTGCATGCGCTGCTCAATCGGCATCGCGCCCAACCGCTTCCTGGCCAAGGTGGCCACGGACATGCAGAAGCCCGACGGGCTGGTGATCATTGAGAAGCACGAACTCCCCGACCGGCTCTTCGACCTGGAGCCGATCGACCTGCCCGGGATCGGCCCGCGGATGTCCGCTCGCCTCGCGGGCGCGGGCGTCACCAGCGTGCGGCAGCTCTGCGCGTTCTCCGAGATGGAAATGGATCACCTGTGGGGCGGGATCGTGGGCCGCCGATTCTGGAGCTGGCTGCGCGGCGAGCAGACCGCCGAGCGGCCCACCGTGCGTCGGAGCCTGGGTCATCAGCACGTTCTGCCGCCGAAGTTCCGGACCGACGAGGGCGCACGGGCCGTGGCGTTACGGCTGCTGCACAAGGCCGCGGCGCGGCTGCGCCACGTCCACTCTGCCGCGCGGCGGCTCACGCTCTCGATCCGGTTCCGCGACGACTCCCGCTTCGCGCAGGGCGCACCCGGTCCCGGATGGGGCCGCGGATCGTGGAACGCCGTGGCGCCGCTCGGCCCGTGCTGCGCGGACACGCCGACGATGCTCGAGGCGCTGGGCCGCCTGTGGTCGGCCCGACCCGCGGGTGTGCCCGTGCAGGTGGGCGTCACCCTGCACGAGTTGGTGGCGCCGGAGAGCCTGAGCCCGCCCCTGTTCGACGGCGAGCGCACGCGCGAGAACCTCTCACGCGCGATGGACACGGTCAACGCCCGCTTCGGCGCGAACACCGTCTACACCTCGACAATCCACGAGGTCCGTCACACGGGCGACGGCGGGATCGCGTTCACGTACGTCCCTGACCTGGACGTGACCGACACCGTGACGGACCGGATGAGCTCGTCGTCGGGCGACGCGCGGCTGCTGGAGGCGATCACGTCCGCGCGTGAGCCGCACGAGTGGGAGGCCTGGAAGGAACAGTGAACCCGGCCCGGGCGCGCGCTTCCGCGGGAACGACGCGAGTTTCGAGAGGCGCGAGGCCGGGGTGTCAGCGGGGATTCCGCGCGACCCAGTAGTCGCGGAACGCCCTCAAGCGGGGCAGCGACTCCATGTCCTTGACCCGCCCCGCGGCTTCCTTGCTCCCGATGATGTCGTCGATGTGGCAGACGGGAAAGCCCTCAACGTCGACCCGGCGCGCCCACGCGTCCGCGAACCGCTCGATGCCGTCGGGCGCAAACACCAGATCGAGATCGAACGGGCCGTTCTTCAGTTGCACGAAGTCCTTGCCCCGCTCGATGTCCGCGGCCTGCTCGGCGGTGATCGCGAAGCCGAGGTCGCGTATCGCCCCGACGGCCGCCCGGCCGTTGCCGGCAGATTTTTCGAGGAAGAGGTCCGCGTCCTGCGTGGTGTCGGGGAACCCGAGCAGGATGGCGCCGGACTTTCCGATGAACAGGTAGCGGACCTCGTGTCGCGCGAATGCGTCACGGACCTCCTGCGCCTGCCTGTAGTCAAACGCGGGCATACCCGAGCCACGAAGGGAGTTCGCGCGCACACCACTCCCGGTAGTCGGTCATGCGTTCGAACGAGCGGTACCGAGCGTCGTCCAGCACGGGCTTGTAGGTCTTGATGAACGCGTAGCGCAGTCGCTGCTCAAGGGGCCGGAGCGCCGCCGCCTCAAACTCGGCGAGCCACTCGGCCCGGACCACCCGGCCCTGCGTCGTGGTATCCGCGCGGCTGACCATGAAACAACTCTAGGTCGCAGCCGCGGAGGCCGTTCACTTGCTCTTCTTGTCCCCGCGCGCGAAGATCGACGCAACGTAGTTGAGCACGTCCGTGGCCGACGTGTCGTTGTACCCGAACTGCTTGATCAGCCGCTGCTTCACCACGTCGATCTTCTTCTGCGTCTCGTCGTCCACGACCGTGCTCACCAGGTTCTTGAGCTTGATCGTGTCGCGCTGGTCCTCGAAGAGCTTGAGCTCCAGGGCCTTGTACAGGCGGGCGTTGGTGTTGTACTCGAACTTCTTCCCGTCCAGCGACAGCGCGCCGATGTAGTTCATGATCTCCTGGCGGAAGTCGTCCTTGCGGCTGTCGGGGATGTCGATCTTCTCCTCGATGGAGCGCATGAGGCGTTCATCCGGCTCCTCGTCGCGCCCCGTGTACTTGTTGCGGACGCGCTCCTTCTGGGTGTACGCCCGGACGCTCTCGATGTAGTTGGCGCACAGGCGGCGGATGGCGTCCTCGTCGGCGCTGATCGCCCGCTGCACCTCGCCCTTGATGATGTCCTCGTACTCATCCTTGACGACGGCGAGCAGCTCGCGGTAGCGCTTGCGGGTGTCCTCGTCGCTGATCAGGGAGTGGTGGCTCAGCCCGCCCTCGAGCTCGTTGAGCACCATGAACGGGTTGATGCACTTCTCGTCGATCGACTGGCGGCAGACCAGCGCGTTGGAGATCTTGTCCTGGATGTACCGCGGGCTGATGCCGTTCATGCCTTCGCGGGACGCCTCTTCCTTCAGCTCGCGGATCGAGTCCTCGGTGAACCCCGGGATCGCCTTGCCGTCGTAGAGCTTGAGCTTCTGCACGACGGTGAGCCCGGCCTTCTTGGGCTCCTCCAGTCGGGTCAGCACCGCCCACATGGCCGCGACCTCCAGCGTGTGCGGCGCGATGTGGATCCCGCGGATGCGGGCCGGGCCGAAGTCCTTCTGATAGATCTTGATCTCGTCCGAGAGGCGGATGTTGTAGGGGATGTCGATCTTGATGGTGCGGTCGCGGAACGCTTCCATCATCTCGTTGGACTGGAGGCGCTTGTACTCGGGCTCGTTGGTGTGCCCGATGATGACCTCGTCGATGTACGTCTGGGCGAACTTCTTGGGCTTGATCGCGTGCTCCTGCGACGCGCCGAGCAGGTCGTAGAGGAACGCCACGTCGAGCTTGAGCACCTCGATGAACTCGCACAGCCCGCGGTTGGCGATGTTCAGCTCGCCGTCGAAGTTAAACGCCCGCGGGTCGGAGTCGCTGCCGTACTGCGCGATCTTGCGGTAGTTGATGTCGCCCGTGAGCTCCGTCGAATCCTGGTTCTTCTCGTCCTTGGGCTGGAAGGTCCCGATGCCCACGCGGTCTTTCTCGCTGAGCGTGATGCGGCGGACGCGGACGTGGTCCATCACCTTGCGCCAGTCGCCGCCATAGAACTTCATCAGGTCTTCCATCACCTTGCGGCAGAACGGGTCGGGGTCCTGCGGCAGGCGGAGCTTGCCCAGGTGGTGCTTGGCGGTGTGTCGCTCGTTGAGACGCTCGACCAGGGCCGGGCGGGCCTCCTTGGGCACCAGCACCAGCGGGTCCTCGTGCATGGGACAGCGGAACGCGTGGCTCTTGCGCGCCTCCCGGCCCGCGCCGTCCGCGGCCGACACCTCGCACGTTTCATCCAGCAACCACGAGAACGAGTAGACCGCGCCCTCCTCCGTCCGCGAGTAGTGCTCCAGGCCCTTCTTCAGCAGGCGCACGATCGTCGACTTGCTCGACCCCACGGGGCCGTGCAGCAGGAGGATGCGCTTGTCCGTGCCGTACCCCTCGGCGGCCGAACGCATGAAGTCCACGAGCTGCATCAGCGCGGAGTCGAGCCCGAAGATCGCGTCGGCGCCGTTGTCGAAAGGGTCCGCGAAGAAGTGGTAGCGGACACAGTCCTTCTTGAAGAGCTTGTACTTCTCGAAGCCGTGGTGCAACACGGCGTCATAGAGCCGCTGGTGCGCGTGGCGCGCCAACGACGGGTTCGCGTGGACCATGTCCAGGTATTCCCAGAAGGTCCCCTCCCAATGCTGGTCCTGGAAGCCGCGCCGGTCGAGGCGGCCCTCGATGACCGTGAGCAGCTCGCTCCCCGCGGGGACTTCGGGCCGACCGAACGACGCGTTGGGCTTGCCGAACGCCGACATCTTCCGGGCCCTCCCCCCGGGCGCGCGTCGTGCGCGCCCGGCGAAATCACGCGACCGGTCGCCGAGGCGACCCTGTTCATCCCTGAAGCGCCCGCGAGGGCTGTGACGCGCTCGGGGGCGGTCGAACGTGGTGATATCGGCTGTTCCTCGGGCCGACACAACGGACCGGAGCCGGGCTCCATCGGGTTATACGTCCGGGACGACCGGTCGGATCGACAATCGGGGCGATGGTTGCCGGAGTCCGGGGCCGGGCGGCGGGGGCGTGTTCCTACCCTTCGCCCGATGTCCTTCGGCCTGCGGCGAAAACGCGAACTGGACCCGGCCGGCGTGGGCGTCGAACTCCCGCCGCTGCCGGACGACCCGCGCGCGGCACGCCTCGACCCGCGGTCGTGGTTCCCGGACCCGGCCCGCCCCCTGGAGATCGAGATCGGGTCCGGCAAGGGCACGTTCCTCGTCCAGCAGGCGGCGATCGAGCCCGCGACGAACTACCTCGGGTTCGAGTGGGCCGGCGAGTTCTACGAATACGCGGCCGACCGGTGCCGGCGTGCCGGGCTGACGAACGTGCGGCTGATCAACGCCGACGCGGGCGAGTTCCTGCGGTGGCGCTGCGCGGACGGGGTCGCGCGCGTGCTGCACCTGTACTTCCCCGACCCGTGGCCCAAGACGCGGCACCACAAGCGCCGCATGGTCAGCGACGCGTTCCTGCGTGAGGCGTGGCGCGTGCTCGCGCCGGGCGGGGAGCTGCGCATCGTGACCGACCACGATGAGTACTGGGCGTGGATGGAGGAGAGGTTCGAGAAGCGGACGGGCGACAGGGGACAGGGGACGGCGGAGGGTGTCCGGTTCGAGCGGCTGCCGTTCGAGCGCCCGGATTCCGCACGCGACGGCGAACTGGTGGGCAGCAACTTCGAGCGCAAGTACCGGCGCGAGGGGCGGCCGTTCCACGCGGCGGTGCTGCGCAAGCCGGCGATCGGAATGTGAGCCGCGCCCGGATCGTGTGCCGGTCGACGAGCCTCATCAGCCTCGGCGTCCGGGCGTGGAGCGAGCCCGCGCAAGGTCCGCGGAGAGCTCGGCGGGCCTGACGCGCCGCCCGATGGTGTACTTCCCCCGGCGCGTTTCTTCGAGAACCCGCGCGATCTCCTCGGGCGTGGGGTCGAGCGGCAGGAGGGCCGCGATGAGCCGGGGATGGATGTGGCGGCGGATCCACTTCCCGGAGCCTTTGATGAAGCTGACCACGGCCGTCAACACCGCCAGGCCCGCCAGCACGCTGAGGATCGCGGCGGCGTCGGTCCGCCCGTGATTGGAGACCCATGCGACGAGCGCGGCCGGGACCAGGAAGAGCGCGGCGACGACGGCGATCGCCGCCATCGCGGGCATTGACCCGCGCGACCCCCATTTCTTGTGGACCATGTAGTTCAGCACGAGGAAGGGCTCGGCGATCAGGACCTCCCGGTCCGCCCGCGCGAGCTTCCCCTCGGCGAGCCGGTCCTCGAGCTCCAGCCGCGGGCGGTTGAGCGACATGATGTCGGGGTTCGTCTCGCGGGCGAGCTCGACGACGTCGGCGACGAACGTCCGCGCGTACGCGGGGTACCCGCGGTCGGTCGTGGCCATCACGCTCGCGCACGATCGGCACTGAATCTCGCGGACCTGCGTCGTGCCGCGGCCGACGGGGACCCAGTAGAGGTGCGCGACCTTGCGGATCTCGGTGACGTGGAAGGCCCGGAAGTCCCGGCAGATCGGGCAGAAATCCGCGGCCAGACCCATCGCTTTGCGTGATGTCTTGTGCCCCGCGACGATCATCATCGGGGGAAGGGTACGCGGCGGACGGCCCGGCCTCGCGCCGTCCCGCGCGGGTTCGCGTCGCCAAAGATACGGCGTGCCCGGTATCCCGCCATCGTCTCCCGCGGTTGTCCTGCTCTCGGGCGGGCTGGATAGCACCGTAGCCCTCGCGGCGGCCCGGCGCGACGGGCGTGTCTGCTACGCCCTGACGGTGGACTATGGCCAGCGGCACCGCGTGGAACTGGAGGCCGCCCGGCGCGTGGCGCGCTCTCTCGGCGCGGTTGAGCATCGCGTGATCACGCTCGACCTTCGGGCGATCGGCGGGTCGGCCCTGACCGCCGACATCGACGTGCCCAAGGACAGGGAACAGGGCCCCGGGGATAGGGGACCGCGGACGAGCGAAGTCCCCGTGACGTATGTCCCCGCGCGGAACACGGTCTTCCTCTCCCTCGCGGCCGGGTACGCCGAGGTCGTCGGGGCGGACACGATCGTGATCGGGGTCAACGCCGTGGACTACTCGGGGTACCCGGACTGCCGGCCCGAGTTCATCGCCGCGATGGAACGGGCGCTGTCGCTGGGCACGAAGGCCGGGGCCGAGGGTGATCGGATCAGGATCGACGCCCCCCTCGCACGCATGAGCAAGGCCGAGATCATCCGGCTCGGCGCGTCGCTCGGCGTGGACTTCTCGCTCACGCACTCGTGCTACGACCCTGACTCAGACGGAGCCGCGTGCGGGCGCTGCGACAGTTGCCTCATCCGGCGGCGCGGGTTCGAGGAGGCGGGAGTGCCTGATCCAACTCGGTACGGCGTTGTTCGGCCGTCGGAGCCGGCCGCGCCGCGACGCCGGTCGGCCGGGGCGCGCACACCGTGACACATCGCGCGCCCAGGCCGCTGACCGTGGTCGAAGGGTCGGTTCGAGGATCCGACCTCCCCGGCGCGAGCCTCCCCGTCGCGGAGGCGTTCACCTCGATCCAGGGTGAGGGGAAGCTCACGGGCGTGCCGTCGTTCTTCGTGCGCGTCAGCGGGTGCAACCTGCGGTGTACGTGGTGCGACACGCCGTACGCGAGCTGGGCCCCGGAGGGCGCACCGCGGACGATCGACGCGATCCTGTCCGAGGCGGGGGCGAGCGGCGTGCGCCACGCGGTGCTCACAGGGGGCGAACCGATGATCTTCGCCGCGATCGACCCGCTCTCGGCCGGGCTGCGGGCTGCGGGGTTTCACGTCACGATCGAGACCGCGGGGACGGTCTTCCGCCCTTGCCCCCCCCTCGCGTGCGACCTGATGAGCATCAGCCCCAAACTCTCCAACTCGACGCCCGCGGTGGACGACCCGCGCGACCCGTCGGGGGCGTGCGCGGCGCGCCACGAATCGCGGCGGATCAACCTCGACGCGCTCCAGCGCCTGATCGACGCGCACACCGAGCGCCAGCTCAAGTTCGTCGTGCAGTGCCCGGGCGACCTCGAAGAGATCGACGCGCTGCTGGGCCGCCTGCGCGGCTGGTCGCCGTCCGACGTGATGCTCATGCCCGAAGGCGTGACGCCGCCCACCGCGGAACGTCGGGCATGGATCGCGGCCGAGTGCCTCCGGCGGGGGTGGCGGTATTGCCAGCGGCTGCATATCGAGCTGTTCGGGAACCGGCGGGGCACGTGACGGGTCTGACGGATCGGACCCGCCGGCGCATCTTCATGGAATAGAGTGCTGGTGCACGCCGTTCCACGGAAGGAGGCCGGGACGGGGTTCCACCCGCGCCGGAAAGCCATGTTGCGGAGCTCACACGCCATGACCCATGTTCGATGCTGGTCGGTGACCGGTCTGCTCGCGATCGTCGGTGTCGGCGCGTTCGTCGCTGGATCGGCGGGGCTCTTCAGCGCTCCGCCCGCGGCGGCGCAGCCGCATGCACGTGTTCCACCCGACCTCCGCGCGCAGCCCGAGTCCCGCCCTCCCGCGCCCCCGACCGACGAGCTCTGGTTCGCCCGCGCGCTGTCGGGCGCGTTCCAGTCGGCCGCGGAGAAAATCGGGCCGAGCGTCGTCCACATCAATCAGCTCAACCGCGTGATGATGCGTCGCGGCTGGTTTGAGGAGGGCGAGGCCGCACTCCGCCAGACGGGCCTGGGCTCGGGCGTGGTGGTCCGCCCCGACGGGTACATCCTGACCAACTACCACGTGATCGCCAACGCCGAGCAACTGGAAGTCACGATCCCCGATCGCGGGCGGGCGCTGCCGGCGCGGATCGTCGGCGTGGACCGGCCGACCGACCTCGCGGTGCTGAAGGTTGACGCGGCGGGGCTGACGCCGGCGGTGTTCGGCGATTCGGACGCGCTGCAGGTCGGCGAATGGGTCCTGGCCGCGGGCAGCCCGTACGGCTTCGACAACACGGTGACGGCGGGGATCATCAGCGCGACGGGTCGCGGTCAGAACCTGACCACGCAGACCGACGAGCGCTACGACGAGTTCATCCAGACCGACGCGGCCATCAACCCGGGGAACAGCGGCGGCCCTCTGGTGAACCTCGAGGGTCAGGTCGTCGGGATCAACAACCAGATCGCCACGCGGACCGGCGGATCGGTCGGGCTCGGGTTCGCGATCTCGTCGAGCATCGCGCGCCCCGTGATGGAGAGCCTGATCCGCGACGGCAGGGTCGAGCGCGGGTGGCTGGGCGTCGAGTGGCGCGAGCGCCCGTCCGGAACGGCCGGGGCGGCCGCTCCCGTCAAGAGCGACGGCGTCGTCATCGAAAAGGTTGTGGACGGGAGCCCGGCCGCCCTCGCGGGGCTCCTCACGGGCGACATCGTGACGCGGTTCAACGGTCGGCCGACGACGAGCGGCAGCCGCTTCCGCTCGGCGATCGCATTCACGCAGCCCGGCGAGCCGACTCCTATCGAGATCGTGCGCGGCGGAGAGCCGCGGACCGTGACCGTCGAACTGGTGGACCGAACGACCGGCCAGGCGCAATCGGTGGGCGGGAAGGCGTACAAGGATCTGGGGGTCGCGGTGGCCACGCTCTCGGCGGAGAGCGCGAAGCAACTGGGCTATCCGCTCGAGCCCTCGGGCGTGGTAATCATCGAGATCGACCCGGAGAGCCCCGCCGCCCAGGCCGGTCTGGAAGAGCGCGACGTTATCGTCGCCGTCGGGAACCGCACCGTGGCGACTCTCGCGGACTTCGACCGCGCCATCGGCACCATGAGCCGCGGCGACGTGGTCCGCTTCGGCATCGTGGGCCTGCGCCGGGAGCACTTCAACCGAGGGCTGACGTGGCAGCGCGGGCACGTCGAGATCGAGCGGCCGTAGCCGTCAGGCGGCAGGCGCTGCGCCCGATCGACTCTCGGGTTCGAACCGCCCCGTCCACACCGCCTTCAGCGCCCGGCGCGTCTGCTCCAGCGCGATGAGCAGGCACGGGAGCGCGATCAGCACCAGCACCGTCGAGGCCATCAGCCCGAAGCAGATTGTGATGGCCATCGGGATCAGAAACCGGGCCTGGAACGACTGCGACATCATCAGGGGGGCGAGCCCCGGCACCGTCGTCGTGGTGGTGAGCAGGATCGCGCGGATGCGGCAGCGACCCGTGTCGATGACCGCGTCCAAAAGGCTCAACCCGTCGCGCCGCCGCTGGTTGTAGAACTCGATGAAGATCAGCGAGTCGTTCACGACGATCCCGGTCAGCGCGATGAACCCGATCAGCGACAGGAAGGTGAGGTTGAACCCCATCAGCAGGTGGCCCCACACCATCCCGATGGTCGCGAACGGGATCGCGGTCATCACCACCAGCGGCTGCACGTAGCTCTGGAAGAGCCACGCGAGGGCGACGTAGATCAGCCCGGCCGCGGTGAGGATGCCGTAGGGCAGCGTCGAGAACGACTCGGTCAGTTCCTTCTGTCGCCCGCGCTCGACGATCACGAGCCCCGGTGTCGCGCGCTCGATCTGGCGCAGCAGCGGGCGGACCTTGGCGACGACTTCCTCGGGGTTGGCGACGCCGTCGGCCGCCTCGGCGGAAACGGTGACGGCCCGGCGCCCGTCGAGCAGGCGCACGGTCGCGTACCCCTCCGCCTCCTCCACGCGGACGACCTCGGCGAGCGGGACGGGCGCGCCCGTCGGCGAGAAGACGTGCATCGACTCGATCGCGGCCAGGCTCCGCCGCTCGGCCTCGGGGAGGCGCACGCGCACGTCCACGTCCTCGCGCTCGCCCGCGAAGGTGTGGGCCTCGATGCCGTAGACCGCCCCGCGGACCTGGCGGGCCACGGACTCGGGCGTGAAGCCCAGGTCGTAGGCGCCGGGACGGAGCGTGAGCCGCAGCTCGCGCTGGCCGGTGTCGGCGTCATCGGCCACACCCTCGACGCCCTGGTAGCTCTCCAGCGCGACCCTGATCTGCTCGACGGCGGGCATGATGGTGAGCGCGTCCGGGCCGGTCACGGCCAGCTCGATGTCCATCCCTTCCGGCCCGCCCTGGATCGCCTCCATGCGGAAGCTGCGGACGCCGGGCGTGTCGCCGACGGCCGCGCGGATCGACTCGATGACGGCGCCGCTGGGGCGGTCGCGGCTCTCGACCGGCGTCAGCTCGATGATGATGGTGGCCAGGTGCGTCTGCTGGACCTCGCCCGAGCCGTCGGTGCCGCCGGAGTAGCCGACCGCCGAGTAGGCGCTGGCGACCTCGGGCTGGGCGAGTGCGGCGGCCTCGATCTGCTTGACCACCGCGTCGGTCTGGTCGATCGGGGTGCCGATCGCCATGCGCAAGCGCGCAAAGACCGTTTCGCTGTCCGACGCCTCGAAGAACACGAACGGCAGGCGCCCGCCCGCGACCATGCCCAACGAGATAATGACCGCCGCCGCGGCGCCGGAGAGCGTCAGCCACGGGCGGCGCGTGCAGGGCTTGAGCACGCGCAGGTACCACGGCACGATGTAGTTGTTGAAGACCGCGTCGCGGGCCCCGTCGAACCAGCGCTCGAAGCGCCGCAGGCGGCTGGGCCGCACCCGCCCGGCCCGCTCGTCCTCGAGCCGGCGCAGCGTGTGGGCCATGTGCGCCGGCAGGATGATGAGCGCTTCGAGCAACGAGACGCCCAGGGCGGCGCCGACCACCCAGGGCAGCACGGAAAGGAAGTCGCCCATCTGCCCGCCGATCAGGGCCAGCGGCATGAACGCGAAGATCATCGTGAGGACCGTGGTGATGACGGGCCAGTAGACCTCGTTGGTGCCCTTGGCCGCCGCCACGTTCGCGGGCTCCCCCCGTTCGTGCCGGGCTGTGATGTTCTCGGAGATGACGATCGCGTCGTCGGCCAGCAGCCCGAGCACGATGATGAGCCCGAACATCGTGAGGAGGTTGAGCGTGATGCCCAGGAACGACATGGCCGCGAGGGTGCCGAAGATCGACACGGCCAGCCCGGTCGTGACCCACCACGCCGCGCGCAGGTTCAGCACGATCACCAGCGTGATGAAGATCAGCACGGCACCGGAGAGCCCATCCTCGGTCAGCGTGGTGAGGCGGCCCACGATGAACCGCGCCAGGTCGTTGGTCAGCACCAGTTCGCCCGGCGGGGGCACGGTCTTGGACCGGCCCAGCTCGTTCGCCTGCTTGAGCAGCGCGGCGCTCCCGCTCCCGGAGACCACGTCGAGGAAGCGGTCGCGCAGCGGGCGGACGTGGTCCTGCTGCCGGCGCCCCGCGGCGTAGGCCTTGACCGCCTCGGCCATCGCCACGGCGTCCTGCTTGCCGACCTTGAACACCGTCAGCGTCACGCCCGGCTTGCCGTTGACCCGCGTGATGAACTCGGCGTCCACGAAGCCGTCGCGCACGTCGGCGATCTCGCCCAGCTTCAGCGCCCGCCCGTCGGGCAGGGACTTGACGACAATCGACCGCACCGCCGCGGCGTCGTCCGCCGCCCCCGCCGTGCGCACCCCGACATTCATCCGCCCCGTGCGGACCGCGCCGCCGGGCAGGTCGATCATCGCGGCCCGGACCTTGTCCGCCACCGCGGGCAGGCTGAGCCCGTGCTCGAGCATCGCCGCGGGGCGCACCTCGACGATCAGTTCATCGTTCCGCACGCCGCCGAGGCGAACCTCGCCCATGCCGGGGAGCGTCCGCAGGTCGTCGCGGATCTCCCGCGCGGCTTCCTTCATCGCCCGTTCGTCCGCTCCGCCCACGAGGGAGAGGCTGATCGCCGGGAGATTGGGCTCGAACTTGTTGACGATGATCCGCTCGGCACCTTCGGGCAGGTCCTGCAGTGCATCGACCTCTCGCTTCACCTGCGCGACGGCGGCCTCGGCGTCCACGCCGTCCTCGAACTCCACCGTTACGGTCGCCAGCCCCTCGACGACCGTGGTCTGGATCTCCTTGACGTCGCGGAGGTCCACCAGCCGGTCCTCGATCTTGCGGGCCAGCGCCGACTCGATCTCGTCGGGCGAGGCCCCGGGATAGGGCGCGGCCACGAGGACCCGGCTGGGGCGGATCTCGGGGAAGAACTCGCGGCGCAGCGAGAACCCGAAGACGAGCCCGGCGCCGATGATGACCCACATCAGCAGCTCGGCCACCACGGGCTTGCGCACGCCGAAGTCCGCGAGGGTCACGGCCCGCCCCCCCCGCTCCCCGGCGCGGCCGCACCGCCCCCGCCGCTCTCCGCCGCGACCGGCCCCGCGGCCTCGATACGCACGGAGGTGCCGTCGCGCAGCTCGTCGAGGTTTGTCGTGATGACCCGCTCGCCGCCGCTGAGCCCGGACGCGAGTACCGCCCACTCGGTTTCCGTCGGATCGATGTCCGAGATCGCCCCCCGCGCATGAAAGAGCACGCTGACCGTCACGGCCTTCGCCCGCGAGCCCCCCTCACCATCCTGCGCGATCATGACGCGGTCGCCGTTGACCGCGATGCGGGGCACGGCGATGCGGGGCTGGTCGGCGGCGGTGGTGACCGTGCCCGCCACGAACTGGCCGGGCAGCAGCAACCCATGGCGCACCGACCCGGCAACGCCGGGTTGCTGGGCGACCTCGACGTACACCGTGATGGTGCGGCTCTGGGCGTCGGCTTCCGGCGCGATGCGCACGACGCGCCCGCGCCAGCGCGCCCCCGTGCCCCCGGACCCCGGCGAGTCAGGGCCGAGGTCAACCGCGTCACCCGCCCTGAGCAGGTCCGCGGCCGACACCGGCAGCCTCAGCGGCACCTCGACGCGCGAGAGGTCCACGATGCGCGCCACGAGGGCGCCCACGGACATCATCTCTCCGGGCTGCGCGAAGACTTCCTGGAGCACGCCCCCGATCGGCGCGCGGACCGTCGCCCGTTCCAGGTTCTCCTGCGCCAGCCGCAGGTTCGCCCGCTCGTTGGCGATCTGCGCCCCGACCTGGGCGCGCCTGGGCGGGATCAACTCGGCGAGCTGCTGGAGCGCGGCCCTCTCACGCTGCCGGCGCGCCAACTCCTTGCGGCGGCGCTCGACCTCGATGTCGTTGGCCCCGCGCAGCTCCACGGCCGACGCAACCCGCTCGACCTCCCGCTCCTCGAGCCGGATTTCCTCGTGCATGATCTCGAGCTGCCCGCCGAGCCGGCGCTCGTCCACGTCCAGCCCGGCGAGCTGCGCCTCCCACGAGACGATCAGGGCCTGCGACGCCGCCACGCGCTGCTCGAAATCCACCGGGTCGAGGCGCACGATCACGTCGCCCGCGGCCAGCGTCACGCCGGCCTCGATGCCCACGGGCCGCTCGACGACCCGCGCCGCGACCTGCGCCGCCACGTCCGCCGACCGCATCGCCCGTGCCGTGCCGTACCCCTCCCAGACCCGCGGCACGGGCATCGGGCGCACCTCGACGGCCCGCACGGTCACGACGTGGTCGTGGCGCGGGGCTTGTGCCGGGTCGGGCTTCGTGCCGACGAGGAATGCGAAGACACCGACGCCGCCCGCGAGCACGACGAAGCCGAGGCCGCCCTTGAGGATGTACGACGCGAGTCGGAGCACGAATGGGGAGTCGGACGCGCCTGCCATGGCTTCTCGCCGCCGGAGATGAGGGACCGCCGCTCCCGCGACTCGTCCGTTCGACGGCTCGGGCGAACGGGATTCGCGCAACTGTAGGCCGAGCCGTTCGGCGCACGGGGTTTGTGCGGCGGACCGCGTGAGTCCCGCGAGCGATCATCCGACAGCGACCGCCGCAAGGCTCCCGACGCGCCGCCTCACGGCGACGCCGCGTCAGCGCACCAGGGCGCCGACGACGACGAGGCCCGCGGCGGTCAGTGCCAGGTTCGCGAGGATCCCCGCCCACGCGAGGCGGCGGGCGGTCTTCGGGCGGCGCGGGCGGAGTTCGTGACGGGCCGCCTGGTCGTACGCGCCCGCAGCGGGGTGGCCGACCGCCAGCATGACCCACACCACCACGATCAAGGGCGCGCCCATGCACGCCCACGACGGCTGCGGAATCAGTATCACACCGGCACCGAACAGGATCAGGAACACGATCGTCGGCCCGCACAGGCGCAGCGCGATCGACCACCACGCGGGCCACGGCGCGAGCATCAGGGGCGGGGGCCACGAGTAACCCTCGCCGCACTCGGGGCACTTCACGCCGTCGTGTTCGCCCACCCCCCCCACCCCCGGGGGTGCGAGCCCGGTGAGGTCGTACCCGCACTGCTCGCAGCCGAACCGCAGGCTCAACGGGTCGCTCGGCACGGGCGGCCACCTCTCATCCCGAAGGGATCGACGCCAACGCCAGCCACGTGAGCCCGAGATTGGCCAGCCACGCCGCGGCGGTCAGCCCCGCGCGGGCTCGGCGGCGTTCGGCGGGCCCGGAATGCCGATCCGAGAGCGCTCGCGCCGTCCACCACGGCGGCCCGAAGCACAGCGCGGCCCAGATCACGGTCAGCGGCATCCACAGCGCGAACAGGAGCGACCTCGCTTCGGGCGAGAGGCAAATCAGCCACAGGACCGCCAGATTCGCCGCGTTGGCGCCCGACGCGGTCGCCGCGATGCGCACCGGGTGGGGCCAGCGCCCGCGCCGGATCGGCGGCGGCCAGCCGAACGCCGCGCCGCACTCGGGGCAGGTCACGGGCGCGGGCGGTTCGACCAGCGCCGAAAGGTCGTAGCGGCACCACTCGCACTCGTACCCTGGATGGGCACGCTTCAGGCTCATGCCGGCATCGCCTTCGCGCGCCCGGCCATCGCCACCACCACCGCCAGCAGCACCAGCCCGAACGCGACGTAATCGTTCACGCGGGGTTTCTCGTTCGCCATCCACACCGTGAACGCGACGAACACGGTGAGGGTGATGGCTTCCTGGATGATCTTGAGCTGCGGCAGGGTGAACGGCCCGCCGTGGCCCTCGTGCCCGACACGGTTGGCGGGCACCTGCAGGATGTACTCGGGCAGGGCGATCAGCCACGAGATGCCGATCGCCATGAGCAGCGGCCAGGCCTTCTTCTGCACGTGGTAGTACCACGCGAAGGTCATGAAGGTGTTGGAGGCGATCAGCAGCAGAACGGTGGTGAGCCAAGGGGGCATGGGGAAAGCGTATCGTGTGCCATGGACGACGCCGCCCTGGCCACGCACTGGCTCGACGCCGCGCGAAACCTCGCGGTGGCGGCCGAACTGGAGGGCGTCTACGCCGCAGTGGCCGCCGAGATCGAGGCCCGCGGACCCGCGTGCTGGGCCTCGGGGCGCTGCTGCAACTTCGCGAAGACGGGGCACCGGCTGTATGTCACCGGTCTGGAGGCCGCGTACACGGTGTCGCGGCTGGCGACGAACGCCGCGCGTGAAGCATCCACCTCGCCGCTCCGCGTGCTCGGGGCGGCCCCGCGCCCCCCCGAACTGACCGCTGCTTCCCTCGCCGACGCCCGCGCCCGCGGCGGCTGCCCGTTCCAGGTGCTTAACCTCTGCGGCGCGCACGCGATCCGCCCGCTCGGGTGCCGCGTGTACTTCTGCGATCGATCCACTCAGGAATGGCAGCGCGAGCTGAGCGAACGTGCCATCGAGCGGATCAAGTCGCTGCACGAGCGCCGCGCGATTGCCTACCGCTATGCCGAGTGGCGCGGGCTGCTGGAGCTGTTCATCGCCGCCCGCGCTTGAGGCGCAGGAGCCGCTGGAACGCGGCGCCGTCGCGTCGTACCCCCCGGCCCTCGGGCAGCGGCGGCGGCCGGCGGACGAGCCCCGCGGCCGCCCCGCGGATCACCGCGACGTGCGAAGCCGGACTCCAGCGCGCCAGCCGGTGGGCCCACGCCCAACCGGAAGTGATCGCCGCGAGCTTCGTCAGCCCGCGCCCGTGCCGGCGGGCGGTCCAGAACCAGTTGCGGGTCGCCAGCTCGCACCAGCGTGCGGACTTGCGCGCCGCGGCCGGGCTGTCGTGGCGGACGACCCACGCGGGGTTGAAGTGGACGCCCATCCCGGCGGCCAGGAGTTTCAGCGCCAGGTCCGTGTCGTTGCGGTAGAGGAAGTATGCCGCTTCATACCCACCGACGCGCCGCCACGCTTCGCGTCGCACGAGGTTCCCGCAGCCCATGAACGGCCAGCGGTCATCAGGCTCGACACCTTCGGCGAAGCCCCACTCGCTGGCGTCGGTCGCGGGGTGCCGCGGGTGGAAGGCGACCGCGGCCACGTCCGGGCGTCGGTCCAGGAGCCGCGCGGCCTGCTCGACCACGCCCGGCTCGGGCCACGAGTCGTCATCGAGCACGAGCACAAGGTCACCCGTCGCCAGCCCCACACCGACGTTGTACGCCGCGACGCCGAGGTTTTCTTCCAACCGCGCGACACGCACGCCGGGGAACTCCGCCGCGAGGTGTTCGGGCGTGCCGTCGGTCGAGGCGTTGTCCACGACGATGATCTCGGGCGATCGGGGCGCGTCGGCGCTCGTCGCGCCGAACTCGACGGCGAGCCGCGTCAGCGTGCGGCCCAGGGCATCGCGACGGTTGTGGCTCACGACGACAATGGAGATGGTTGAGACGGCGGTCGGCGCCGGGGGTTCGGCGGGCGCGGGCCGTTGTGGGGGCCGCCGGGCGAGCCGCACCGCCACCGCCAAGCCCCGCGTGGCGACGGTGGCCGCGCGGCGCCACCGATCCGCCCGCCCGACACGCCGAATGACAAACCCCTCCGGGCAGACTGTGATGAGCGTGGGCGCGGCGAGCCAGTCTTCCGGACGCGCCCGGGCCGACACGATCGCCGCGTCCGCCGGCGGCCGCTTGAAGAGCCGCCAGAGCCCGCCGCGGACCGCCTTCGCGGTCCAGGCGCCTTTCACGCTCGGCGGGCGGATGGTGGGGTCGAGCGCGAGCTTGCGGAGCTGTTTGACGATCGGGTCGGGCTCGACACCCAGGTCACGCCCCAGCGTGACGCGCCGGACGCGATGACCTGAGAGATTGGCCTTGAGGTCGGCGCCGAGCGTATCGAGCCGGCGGAACCTCTCGTACACGAGTCCAACTCCCGGGCCCGAGGTTCGGCCGTCGGCCGCGTCGGCCAGCCCGCGCAGGTGCAGCTCGGCCAGGTCGTCGCGCCCGACCATCACCTGGGCCAGGGCCCGCCCGACCTCGCGCATCGCGCGGCGGAAACGGACCATCGGCCCCAAGCCGAGCGCCGCGATCGGCAGGAACGTGTTGCGGGCCGCGTAGTACCGCGACCACGTGCGCATGCGGTCGTAGCGCGGGTGGCGCGCGATGGACCGCGGCGCGACGGCGACCGCGCCGCCCGTGGCCCGCGCCAGGCGCAGGCACCATTCGACGTCGTCCCCGCCGACGAACGCGTCGGCCATGAGCCCGGCGCGCTCGACGGCCCAGCGTCGGACCAGCAGGCTGCACGCCGCGGCGTACTCGACGCGGACGACGGGCGGCTCGTCGCGCGCGGCCCGGGGGGCGGCGGACCATTCGCCCGTCCGCGGGCAGACGCGCCCGCCGACCTCGAAGACCTCGCCCGTCTCGTCCGCCAGAGCCGACCCCACGGCCACGATGTCGTCGTGAACCTCGAGGGTCCGCACCAAGGGGCGGAGCGTCGCCGGCGAGACACGGGCGTCGCTGTCGAGCAGCCAGATGAACTCGCGCGCATCGGCGGGGATGCCGCACGACAGCACGCGGGCCATCCCGGCGTTGAACCCGCCGCTGCCGCCGGTGTTCACCTCGAGCCGCAGGTGTTCGAGGCGCACGCCGACGGGGATCGGCAGCGTCAAGAGCGGTTCCTCCGACGCGTTGTCCACGAGCAGCACGCGCAGGTCGACCGTCGGTTCGGCCGCGGCGAGGGCGGCCAGGTCGTTCAGCAGCAGTTCGGCGTCCGCGCGCCGGTTGAAGCACGGGATAACCGCCCGGACGCGCCAAGCCGTCGCGGGCGGGGCGACCTCGACAGGCCGGGCGAGCCGGAGGGCCGCCGCGCCGCCCGGGGGCGGCGTGCCGAGCGCCTGGTTTCCGGTCCTGCGGGGCACGCCGGAGTCTAGCGGCGGGTGTGAACGGCGTCGGGCGGGAGCGGGGTACGCCGAAAAACCTTGCACGTCCGCGCGGGTGGGCGTATGGTTGAACGGCTGAAGGGACGGTCGGCGACGGGGGATCGCCGTCCGAGAACGCCGCGGCACCCGCCGGCGCGTGCCCGCCCATGAGCCGATCGTTCACCGCCCAGACCGGAGCCCCGCCATGGCCCGAAGGACCACTCCCATGCCGCCCGCGGACCGCCGCCATCCCGACGCGCTGATGGACGGGCTTGAGCCGCGCGCGCTGCTGTTCGCGGGGACCTTCCTGAGCGAGTTCCCGCAGCTCTCCGAGCTGGAGAACCCGTTCAACACGGTGGTGCGGTTCCAGACCAACTTCGGCGTGATCGACATCGAGCTGTTCGACACCGTGGCCCCGGTCACGGCGGCGAACTTCCGCAAGTACGTCGAGGACGGCGCGTACGACCAGATGTTCTTCCACCGGCTCGTCACCGATTTCGTCCTGCAGGGCGGCGGGTTCAAGTTCGATGACGGGCCGGGGATGCGCGCGATCGACACCGAGCCGCCGATTCAGAACGAGTTCCAGCGCTTGAACCTCGAGCGCACCGTGGCCATGGCGAAGCAGGAGGGGAACCCGAACTCCGCGACGAGCCAGTTCTTCATCAACCTCCAGGACAACCCGAACCTGAACACGAGCAACGGCGGGTTCACGGTCTTCGGGCGGGTGATCCGGGGGTGGGTGTCGGTCGAGGCGATCGCGGGCCTTCAGACGCGGGACATGGACTTCGAGCTGACCGGGAGCAACCCCGAGCCGGGCACCTTCGAGAACGTCCCCACGGGCACGCCGTTCGCCCCGCCGACCGAGGACCACATCGTGTACGTCTGGGACGCCGAGGTCATCAAGCCCGGGGGCGTCCAGCTCTTCTACACCGAGGCCGTGTACTACCCCGAGGGGTTCCGGGGCCCGCAGACCATCGAACGGATCGACCTCTACAACCCCCGCCTGGACGGGCCCGCGCACTACCAGATCATCGCCCGATACGAGAACGGCGAACGCGACGAGGTCATCGCCCGCAGCAACCTTGCGTCCCGGTCGCGGGTCTCGATCAAGCTCTCCGACTACACCCAGCCGAACAACGCCGGCGCCAACCGCGTGCGCGCGGGGGTCCCGTACGCGCTGGAGATCCGCGCCACGCGGATGGTGACGGCCTCGCTGAACCACCGGGACTTCGGCGTCACGCTCGCGGAACCCTTCGTGAACATCGATCCGTTCACCGGGACGTGGCTCAAGACGTGGACCTTTGCCCACGGCGAGAACGGCCCGGGGATCAAGTCCTTCCTCGTCTGGCAGAACCTGACCGACAAGCGCGTGACCGTCACCGTCACGATCTATTCGAACACGGGCGCTCCGCTGACCTTCACGCGGTCGCTCGAACGCTACGCCCGCGGCGGGCTCGAGGTCCACACGCAGGGAACGATCCCCATCGGGCGGTACTCCGCCCGCGTCACCTGCACCGAGCCGATCGTGGCGGCCCAGAGCGTCTACCAGACCAGCGGGAGCGGGGCGTCGCTCGTCACCAACGGCGCCGGCGCATCGGGAACCCTCTTCGGCGGGCGCGTCGAGGGATACCTGGCCGCGGCCCGCGTGCCCGCAGGCGGGTCGTCGTTTGTGAGCATCCTCTTCACCGGCGCGACGCCCGCGAGTGTGGTCGTGGACTTCACGTTCTACCTGCAGAACGGCACCGTGCTCGCCACCAGCGCCTCGACGGGAAACCCGGTCACCCTCACGACGACGACGCGTCGCGTGGACCGCAACCTCGCGGCGTTCGCCCTGCCGATCCCCGCCAACCAGTTTTTCTCGATCGGCTACAAGGTCCGCAACAACGCCGCCCCGGTCACGGTGAACTACCTCAGCAGCCACGCGGGCGACTGGCTCTCGACCCCGTTCACGATCGCGTCGACGGCGACGATGCACTTCTCCGACGGGTTCATGGACGTTCCCAACGCGGGAACCACGTACTCGGAACTCATCTCGATCTTCAACCCGTACTCGAACGCGGGCGTCACGTTCAACTACGAGGTGCGGTTCAGGTTCTCCGACGGGAGCCAGGTGGTCGGGGCGCTCGGGACGCTGGACCCTCACGGCCGATTGGACGTGCGCGCGAACCTGCTGCCCAACGTGCTGAGCAAGATCAACGCCTCGCCGGCGTTCCGGTTCTATTCGATCACCGTCGACACCATCGCGGTCACGGCGCAGGGGCACGTCAACGGCGCCGGCGTGGCCCAGATCACCCGCGTCCACGCCATGTCGAGCTGGCAGGAGTCGATGACCTCGGGACCCTCGCTGGACGAGCGGCAGACGGTGATCTACATGAACGCGCCCCAGTTCGACTGACCCCGGGGCCGGTTTGTCCCTCGGCGCGCCCGGGGTGATACTCTCCCCACCTCATGCGGGCCTTCCGGTCTTTCGCCGCCCGAACTCTGCGCTACCGCTGGACCCTCGTCGGCGCGTTCGCCGCCGCCGCCCTCGCCGCGATCAGCCTGGGGGGCGGGCTCATCGGTGTCCTCCCGGTTCTCCGAAGCATCCTGGGAGAGAAGCTGCACCTGGCCGACCTCGCCCGCGAGTGGAACGCGCACGCGCACACCCGGTTCGGCATCCCGCCGGCGTGGATCGACGCGCTCCCTCGGGGCCCCTTCACCGCGATCTGCTGGATCATCGGCGTGCTCGGGATGCTGACCATCCTGGGCGGACTCGCCGGATTCCTCCACCAATACCTGGCCCTGACCATCGTGCAGCGCACCGTCGCCGGCGTCCGGCGCGAAGCTTTCCACCGCGTGCTGCGCCTCCCGCTGCGGCGTGTGGTCAGTGACGGCGCCACGGACACCGTCAGCCGGATCGTCAACGACTCGGCCCAGCTCGAAGCGGGCCTCACCGCGATGCTCTCCCGGGCCGTCGCCCAGGTCGCCAAGGGCATCGGCGCCATCGGCGCCGCCCTCGTCATCAACTGGCAGATCACCCTGCTCGCGGGGATCGTCGCCCCGGTCTTCTACACCATCATCCGAAGGCTCGGCAAGCGCATCCGCCGGGCCTCGCGCAAGGCCCTCGCGTCCCAGGCGGGGCTTTACGGGGCGGCCACGCAGGCGCTCCAGGGCCTGCGCGTGGTGAAGGTCCACACCACCGAGCGCCTCGAGGCCGGCCGCTTCCACCGCCTCAACAAGGAGATGATGCGCCAGATGCTGCGGGTCCGCACCGCCCGCGCGGTCGCCAGCCCGCTCGTCGAGGTGCTCTCGATCTTCGTCCTCGGGGGCCTGTTTCTCTTCGCCGCCAAGCTCATGCTCGACGGCCACTGGAAGAGCCCGACCGTGCTCGTCGCTCTGGGCGCGCTCTTCGCCGCCGGCGCCGCTCTCAAGCCGCTCACCGGCCTGCTCAACGACATCCAGGCCTCCTCCGCCGCCGCCGATAGACTCGCCGAACTCATCCGCTCACACCCCGAGCCGGGGCACGACGCCGCGCTGCCCAAGCTCCCGCGCCACAAGAACGCGATCGAGCTCCGCGCGGCCACGCTCATCTACCCCGGCGCGGACCGCCCGGCGCTCGACCGCGTGGACCTGATCGTTCGCCACGGCGAGCGCGTCGCCATCGTCGGGCCCAACGGCTCGGGAAAGACCACGCTTCTCTCGCTGGTGCCGCGCCTTTTCGACCCGGACAGCGGGTCGGTGCTGATCGACGGGCGCGACCTGCGCGAGGTCTCCGTGCGGAGCGTGCGCCGGCAGATCGGCGTCGTCACGCAGGAAACCGTGCTCTTCCGCGGGACCATCCGCGACAATATCGCCTACGGAGCCGACGACGCGACCACGGAGCGCGTCATCGAGGCCGCCCGTCGGGCCCGGGCCCACGACTTCATCGCCGCCCTCCCCGCCGGGTACGACACCCCCGTGGGCGAGCAGGGTCTGACGCTCTCCGGCGGGCAGCGCCAGCGGATCGCCATCGCCCGCGCGGTCTTGCGCGACCCCGCCATCCTGATCCTCGACGAGGCGACGAGCATGATCGACGCGGACTCCGAGGCCCGCATCGCCGAGGCCCTCGCCGAGTTCACGGTCGGGAGGACCTGCCTCATCGTCGCCCACCGCCTGAGCACCGTGCTCAACGCCGACCGCATCGTCGTCATGGACGCGGGGCGCGTCGTGGACCAGGGCACCCACCCCGACCTGCTCGTGCGCTGCGCCGTCTACCGGCTCATCGCCGAGAACCAACTCTTCCGCCCGCGCGACGGCGGGGAACGGTGAACACCCGACGCCCTGTCAGGGTCTTGCGGACTCGGCCGCGCTCCCCGGGCGTTCTCACGCGCTACCGTTCGCCCGACCGAAACATCAACACGCGCGGAGCAGGCGGCACCCACCATGCGTCGAGAGGGGACCGACGAGAACGACGTCCGCATGTCGGACGTGCTGTGTGATTACTGCCACAAGCCGTGGACCCACGACGTGCCCGCGATCGAGGGGCACCAGGGGAGCATCATCTGCGGCCCGTGCCTGACCGTGGGCTACGCCGAGGTCGTGCTCCGGGCCGCGGGCTCTGCGCCCGCCGGATACACCTGCACGATGTGCCTGGAGCAGCGCCCGGACCACGCATGGGCCAGCCCGCTCTTCCCCCAGGCGGTCGCCTGCGAACGCTGCCTGAAGCTTGCCGCGAACACCATCGAGCGCGACAAGGACTGGAACTGGAAGCGTCCGGCGTAGGCGGTGCCCGAGCGGACCGGCTTGCCCCGCCCCGTACAATGGGCCCATGCCGACCGCCACCGAGCCGTCCCGCGCCTTCGACGCCCGCGCCGAGAGCATCCTGAGCCAGCTGCGCAGCGGCGGGCAGTACAAGACCCTCCGCCAGATCGAAGGCCCGATGGACGCGACCGTGCGCGTCAGGGGCTACGGCGACTGTCTGTGCTTCTGCTCGAACAACTACCTCGGGCTCGCCAACCACCCGGAGGTCGTGGAGGCGGGGATCAAGGGCCTGCGGGACTTCGGGGCGGGCACCGGGTCCGTCCGCTTCATCTGCGGGACGTTCACGCCGCACGAGAAGCTCGAAGAGCTGATCGCCCGCTACATGGGCACCGAGGCGAGCTACACGTTCGTCTCGTGCTGGAACGCCAACGAGGCGGTCTTCCCCACGCTGTGCGAACCCGGCGACCTGATCATCTCCGACGAGCTCAACCACGCCTCGATCATCGACGCGGTCCGCCTGGCCACGACGATCAAGAAGGGCATCCACAAGTCGATCTACCGCAACAACACCCTCACCGGCGCGAACTCGCTCGAGCAGCGGCTCAACGACGCCCGGGCCAACCCGGAGGTCACCGGGCAGATCTGGGTCGTCACCGACGGTGTGTTCAGCATGGAGGGGTCGATCGCGGACCTTCCCGCGATGCGCCGCCTCTGCGACGAGCACGGCGCGATCCTCGTCGTGGACGACTCGCACGGGCACGGCGTCATGGGGCGCCTCGGTCGAGGGACCCATGAGCACTACGGGATGGTCGATGGAGGGGGTGCCACCGGGCGCGTCGACATCTTCACCGGCACCCTCGGCAAGGCCCTGGGCGGCGCCGCCGGCGGCTTCGTCGCGGGGGCGAAGAACGCCGTGGACCTGATCGTCCAGCGCGGGCGCCCCACGCTCTTCTCCAACGCCCTGCCCGTCACCGTCGCGTACAGCGCCCACAAGGCGATCGAGATTCTGCTCCGCGAGCCGCAGCGCGTCGCGAAGCTCCGCGACAACGTCGCCTACGCCCGCAAGCGGATCGGCGAGGCCGGCTTCGACGTGCTCAAGTCCCCCACCGCGATCTGCCCCATCATCGTCCACGACACCGCCAAGGCGATCGCCATGAGCAAGCGGCTCCTGGAGCTCGGCGTGTTCGTGATCGGGTTCGGGTACCCGGTCGTCCCCGAGGGGCACGCCCGCCTGCGGGTTCAGATTTCCGCGGCCCACGAGCACGCCCACATCGATGCGTTGGTGGCCGCGCTCAAGAAGCTGTGATCACCGCTGGCGAAGCCCCGATTTCGTGGTACGCTGCCCTCTCGTGGGGCGAGCAGGAGGGATCAACGTGCGCGGAATCCTCATTCTCGCGGCTCTGACAGCGGCCCTCGTCAGCGCCGCCCCGGCCACGGCCCAGAACCTCGCCGTCGTCTCCGTCTCCCCCGCGGCCAACGGCTTCGCCCCGCGATCGACCGCGATCAGCGTCGAGTTCGACCGCCCGCTGAACCCCGCGACGGTCACCCCCGCCAACTTCTGGGCCTTCGGGCGCTGGAGCGGCATGGCGGAGGGCGTGCTCGTCCTTTCCAACGGCGACAAGACCGTCACGCTCACGCCCACCGACCCGCTCTCCGCCAGCGAGATCGTCACGGTCTACCTCTCACGCGAGCTGCGCGGGGCGGACGGCGTGGCGCTCCGCGCCGGCGGCTACTCCTTTCAGTTCAACGTCAGCACCGCCCCGGCCGCCAAGGACTGGCGCCTCATCCAGACGCTGACCACGCGCACCACGCCGTCGGTCGGCACCCGCGCTTACGGCGGCGTCGCCTCGGACCTCGACGGCGACGGCTGGCTCGACATGACCATCGTCCACGAGGATTCGGCCGACCTGCGCGTCTTCATGAGCCGCGACGACGGCACGGGCACCTACCACCCGTTCCTCCAGCCGACCTTCGCCGTCAACGACCGCGCCAGCCCCAACGAGACCGGTGACTTCGACCGCGACGGCGACCCCGACATCGTCGTCGCCAACATCAACACCCACACCCTCTCGATCCTGCTGGGCAACGGCGACGGGACCTACGGCCCGCAGCAGCAGATCCCCGTGGGCCAGACGCCCCGCGGTGTGGCCGTGCTCGATGTGGACGGCGACGGCGACCAGGACATCGTGAACACGAACTACGCGGGCAACAACCTGAGCATCCTGCTCAATAACGGGCAGGGCGTCTTCGGCGCGCCGACCTCCTTCGAGGGCGGCGGCTCGGGCGAGTGGCCGATCGTGGCCGCGGACATGACGGGGGACGGCCTGCTCGACCTCGTCGTCGGCCTGCGGAACATCCAGCGCATCGTCGTCGCCCGCAACAACGGCAACGGCACCTTCACCCCGCTCACGTCGCAGCCCGTCGGCGGGGGCACGTGGGTGATCGCGGCGGGCGACCTCGACGGCGACGGCGACGCCGACGTGGTCTCGGCCAACGCCACCAACAACAACGGCGGCGTGATCCTCGGCGACGGGCTCGGCGGGCTCGCCCCGGCCGTCACCTATCCCGCGGACCCGTTCGCGCTCTCCACGCGCCTGGGCGATTTCGACGGCGACGGCGACCTGGACTGGAACCTGTCGAGCTTCAACGGCGACTGGCGGCTCTACGAGAACAACGGCTCGGGCGTGTTCACGTTCGACATCGAGATCCCTTCACCGACGGCGGCCTCGTGCGCCGTCGTCCTCGATTTCGACAACGACGGGGACGCCGACCTGGCGCTCATCGACGAGATCGAAGACCTTGTGCTGCTCTACGAGAACACGTGCTTCGCCGACTGCAACGCCAGCGGCGCGCTCACGGTCGCCGACTTCGGGTGCTTCCAGGGCAAGTACGTGCTGGGCGACCTGTACGCCGACTGCAACGCGAGCGGCACGCTGACGGTCGCCGACTTCGGGTGCTTCCAGGGGGCGTACGTCCTCGGCTGCCCGTGACCGAGCGCCGGGCGCGGACGGTGGGTATGGTGTCGGCCTCCACGCCCACCACCCGATGCCGCTCCGCTTCCCCATCCCGCTGCTGCGCCTCTTCGCGTCCCATGAACTGCCGTTCAAGGACGCGCTACTCGCACGCGCCGGCGTCTGGTCGCACGAGCCCTGGCGCCACGCCCGCCCCCGCACCTGCCGCGGCAAGTGGCACGGGTCGCGGATGACCTTCGATCTGCGCGACTTCCACCAGCGCGCGGCGTACCTCTTCGGGCGGCTCATGGACGTGCCGGTGCAGCTCGCGATCCTCAACGCGGCGCGCCCCGGCGACATCTTCGTGGACGTGGGCGCGAACATCGGTGTGCTCACCCTGCTCGGCGCGCATGCGGTGGGACCCGCGGGAACCGTCATCGCCTTCGAGCCCAACCCCGAGGTCTTCAAGCGCCTCGACGCGCACGTGCGCGACAACCGGCGGTCAAACGTCCGGCTCTTCCCGCTCGCCCTGAGCGACCGCGAGGGCGTCCTGCAACTCTCGATCCCCCCGACCGGCAACACCGGGGCGGCCACGCTCGGCACGCTCCCCGCGCGCCACGGCGGGAGGGCTCACGCCCGCTATGACGTTCCTGTGAAGCTCGGCGACGACCTGCTGGGCGACGCCCCGCCACACCCCCGGCCCATGCTCGTCAAGATTGACGCCGAGGGGCACGAGCCGAACGTCCTGCGCGGGATGTCGCGCACGATCGCGGCACGCCGGCCCGCGATCCTCGCGGAGATCAATCCCGAGGCCCTCGCGGGGAACGGCGCGACGCCCGCCGACGCGCTCGACCCGCTGCTCGCCCTCGGTTATCGGCCGCACTACCTCGGCGCGCGCTGGGGCCGATGGAGCCGCCGCTGGACGCTGGTTCTGCGCCCGGCGCCGACAGTCTGGCGTTCGCCTCGCGCGGGAAACCTGCTGCTGCTGCCGGCGGACGGGCCCTGGCGCGATCGCCTCGCGCGGCGCATGGCGTGACGAGGCCTCATCGGCGGGTCGGGTTCGGTGCGGGCGGGCTTGATCCAGAACGCGGCATGATCCCCCTATGCTGCGGACATCTGTTCAGGGGGATGCGGCCTTCCGCATATGCTGTCCGGGTGGGGCCACGGGGTGAGCGCGTGCAGGTCAGTCTTCGGGACATGCGAGAGGTCATCCGGATCGTCGGCGAATGCCGCGAGCACGGCGCGGACGCGTCGGCGTGGCACGCCCACGCCACCCGCGAGCTCTGCACGCTCACACGCTCCCAGGTCGGCATCGCCGCGAACCTCCGCGGGTTCGAGCCCGGGCGCGAGCCCGAAGGCCTTTCGCTGATCCGGTTCGGGTGGCGTGACGACGGCGCGGAGCAGGCGTGGAACGAGTACGCCTCGACCGTGCCGGCGCGGCGCACACCCGAGTACGCCCGGCTGGTGGGCTTCGAGGGCCCGCTGGTCACGCGGACGCGCCGGCAGCTCTGGGACGACCTGACGTGGTACCGCTCCCCGACGTTCAACGAGCACCACCGGGCGTGCGGCATCGACCACTACGTCTTCTCGATCGCCCGCTCGCCCAAGGGCCTCTACAACACGATCTGGCTCCACCGTCCCGTGGGCGAAGATGCGTTCACGCGCCGCGAGTGGTGGCTCGTGCACACCGTCCATGCGGAGCTGGCGAACCTGATCGGCTCGGCCCTGGCCCGCGCGGACGGGCCGGGCGTCAGCGGCCTCACCCGCCGGCAGCGGCAGACTCTGGACGGGTTGCTCGCGGGCGACAGCGAAAAGCAGGTCGCAGCCCGGCTGGGCCTTTCGCGCGCCACCGTGCACGAATATGTCACCGCGGTCTACCGGCACTTCGGCGTGTGCAGCCGCGGCGAGTTGCTGGCCGTCTTCGTCGGGCGGGCGCGCCCGCGCCCGACGGACGATCGCTGACCCGCCGTTTTCGCCCTTGATATCGGGGCATTTTCGCGACCCCGCCGTTCAGCGGGATGGAGATCGGCCCGTCCGGCGACATCATGTTCCCGTGCGGGTGGCGGCGCGAGAGGCCGACCGATCGCGGGACCGAGAACCACGCCGCGGGAACAACGAGCAACACACGAGCACCACGAAGGAGCACGACCCATGACACGCGCGAGACTCTGCATTCTGGCCGCGGCTGCATCCCTGGCCGCCGCCGCCGGCGCCTCGGCCCAGGGCGGGCGCATCTACATTTCCGGCCCCACGGGCGGGATCATGACTTCGCTCGAAGGCTCCGGCGCGTTCCGGTTCCTCGGGCTCTGCTCGGGGGCGGTGCAGGCGATGGCGATCGACGGCAAGGTGCTGCTGCTAGGCGACACCAACGGGTTCGTCTACCGCTTCGACCTCGCCACCGAGCAGATCCTGGGCTTCTTCGAGATCGGGACGCCCGCGACGGCGCTCGCCATGCACAACGGCGTGCTGGTCGTCGGCTCCGCTTCCGGGCCTGTCCGCCGCCTCGACCCCGTCACCGGCGCGGTGCTCTCGAAGTTCACGGCCCCGAACGGCGGCATCCACGCGATGACGGTCGACGGGGGCACGCTCTTCACGGGTTCCCACAACACGTTCGTTTCGAAGGGCAGCGCGATGACGGGCGGGTTCCAGTTCCTGACGGCGTGCGGCGGAGCGGTGGACGCGGCCGCGATCAGCCACGGCGAACTCGTCCTGGGCACGACGGGCACGACGGTCTACCGCATCAACTCCGCGACCGGCGCGTACTACGGCACGTTCCAGATGGACCGCCCGCAGGTCGCGGTCGTCCCCGGCGGGCAGCACCTGATCGTCGCCCACGGCGACGGGCTCGTCCGGCGCGTCAACCAGACGACGGGCGCGGTCCTGCAGAGCTGGCAGGCGCCGATCGGCGTCGAGGCCATGGTCATCGACTCGTGCGTCAGCGACGTCAACAACGACGGCAGGCTCAGCGTCGCGGACTTCGGGGCGTTCCAGACGTCGTACGTCCTGGGCGACCTGCGGATGGACTTCAACGACGACGGGTTCCTGAGCGTCGCCGATTTCGGCGCGTACCAGACCGCATTCGGGCTCGGCTGCCCGTAAGCGCCCCGCTCCGACTTCGCTGCCCACACGCGCGGACATGAGCGCGGAGGACGCGGACCCTTTGAGCGAGGGGTCCCCACCCCCCTCCGGCGCTCATGTCCGCTTCTTTGGATTGCGACGCGCGCCTCAGACCCTCGGCTTGCGACCCTTGGCGACCGACGGCTTGACGCCGGTCTCGACCGGGGCGCCCGCGGGCACGAACGAATCCGCCGTCCGGGCCAGCGCGAAGTCCCGGGCCGTGATCCCACCCGCGTCGTGGGTCGCCAGCGTCAGCGTGACTTTGTTGTAGCGGACGAGCATGTCCGGATGGTGCCGGACGCGCTCGGCTTCCTCCGCCACGGCGTTGACGAACCGCATGGACGCGGCGAAATCAGGGAAGTGATAGGTGCGCTGGATCGCCTCCCCCACGAGCGCCCACTCGGGGGCCCCCTTCAGGGCGGCGTCGATTTCCTTCTCGGTCATCTTGCTCATGGGGCCTCCGCCACGGGCATGACGCCCGGCGGGTCACAGTGTACCGTGCCGACGCCGTGAGTCAGCCGACCCCTGCAAAGCCCGAAACCACGCGGCTCGCCCCGTCGCCGACCGGGGCGCTCCACCTGGGGAACGCACGCACGTTCCTCGTCAACTGGGCCCTCGCCCGGCGGCTCGGCTGGCGGGTCATCCTGCGCATCGAGGACCTCGACACGCCGCGGAACAAGCCCGGTGCGGCCGGCGCCCTGATCGACACACTCCGGTGGCTCGGGCTCGACTGGGATTCCGGACCGACGATCCAGTCGGCGGACCTGACGCCGTACGCAGCGGCCATGCGGTCGCTCGCGTCGCGTGCGCTGACATATCCGTCCGAGCTGACCCGCGGGCAGGTCGAGGCCGTCGCGTCCGCGCCGCAGGATGGTTCGCACGAGACGCCGTTCCCCGCGTCGCTGCGCCCGCCGATCGGCCCGCGTGGTTTCGACGACCCCGGCACGAACTGGCGGTTCGCGACGCCGCCCGGGCCTTTGGCGTTCGACGACGAGTTCGCGGGGCCCCAGCGGCACGACGTGTCCGCAACGGTCGGCGACTTCGTCATCTGGACGCGGCGGGGGCAGCCGTCGTACCAGCTCGCCGTCGTCGTCGATGACCACCGCCAGGGCGTGACGCGTGTCGTCCGCGGCGACGACCTTCTGGACTCCGCGGCACGCCAACTCCTGCTCTACCGCGCGCTCGGGCACGCGCCCGAACCACGCTACATCCACCTGCCGCTGGTCCGCGGTGCGGACGGCAAGCGCCTCGCCAAGCGTCACGGCGACACGCGGATCGACACATACCGCGCGGCCGGAGCGACCCCCGAACGGGTCATCGGGCTCGTGGCGTTCTGGTCCGGAGCCCTGGACCGCCGCACGCCGATGTCCGCGTCGGAGTTCCGCTCCGCCCTCGACCTGGCCCGCGTCCCCCGCAAGGATGTCACGTTCACACCGGAGGATCACGCATGGCTGCTGAATCGGGCGTAGCGTCGCGCGGGAGGCCCAAGCTCGCGGCCGCCGCGCTGATGCTCGTGGCCGCGGGGGTCACGCTCGCGGCGTTCCGCGGGTGCGACGAATCATCGGCGGGCGATGCGGCCGTCGTCCGCATCGCGGGCCAGGCGTTTCATCTCGAGTTGGCGCTCGACGACGCCAAGCGCATCCAAGGGCTGTCGGGGCGGACGCACATCGACCGAGACGGGGGGATGCTCTTTGCGTTCGCGGCGCCGCGGACCATGTACTTCGTCATGCGCGACTGCCCGATCCCGATCGACATCCTGTTCCTCGATCCTCGTGGCGTCGTCATCGCCGCTCACGCGATGCAGCCCGAGGAGCCCCGCCGCGCCGACGAACCGAAACCTGCCGACCCCAGGGCTGTGGCGGACCCCTACGAGGAGCGCCTTCGAAAGTACGGGAGCAACTTCTCGGCCCAGTTCGCGGTCGAACTGGCGGGCGGCCGCATCAAGGAACTCGGCGTCAAGGAAGGGGACCGGCTCTCCTTTGACGTTGACGGCCTGAAGCGGCGGGCGAAATAGGCCGATCCTTCCGATCGTCGGCTTCGCCGGGCGTGCGGCTGTCGCGCGGGTCCCCGGCCTGCCCGCATGGACGCGGAAGACGATGGCCGAGCCGGTCCTGACGCTGGTGTACTCCCCGGACGCCGAGGCGGACGCCCGCCGCCGCATGGCGGCGATCCTCGCGCGCTGGCCCACGGGTGAACCCAAGCCCCGCGTCACCGAAATCCCGCTCGACCGGCTCATGGAAGCCGCGGAGGAATCATCGGACGCCCCGGTCGAGTCGGCCGCCCTGTTCGTCGTGGTGGACGCGGGCGTGCCCGCCGTGGTCACCTACAAGCTCGTCGATCGGCTCCAGCGGTGGGCGCTCCCCGCGGTCGTGCTGCCCGGCACCGCGTCACCGGAGATGCTGCGGCTTCAGTCCGGCGGCGTGGTGGTGCGGCCGGCGGATACAGACCCGGCCTTCCTCGCGGCCGTGCTCTTCGCGCTGGCCGAGCGTCAGCCGGTCGTCCAGTCCCTCTCGCGCGACGTGCGGATCGCCAACCGCTACTCCGGCGGCGTGCGCGGCGAGATCGACCGCATCCACGACGAGCTCAACCTCGCTGCGGCCGTGCAGCAGGAGATGCTCCCGCGCGCCCTGCCGGAAGTGGAGGGACTCGAGTTCTCCGTGATCTTCAGGCCGGTCGGCTACGTCAGCGGCGACATCTACGACGCCGCGGCGCTGGACGACACCCGGATCGGGTTCCTGATCGCCGACGCGGTCGGGCACGGCGTGCCCGCCGCCCTGATGACCATGGTCATCAGCCGCGCCCTGCGTACCATCCGCGCGGAGGAGGGCTCGGCTCTTTCCCCCGGTGAAGTGCTCACGCGGCTCAACGCCGACCTGCTCAAGAGCCGCCGCCAGTCGCCGCGCTTCGGCACGGCGATCTACGGCGTGATCGACACCGCGACGATGCGCGTGCAGGTCGCGGCCGCGGGGCACCCGTTCCCGCTGCTCGTCCGGCGCGACGGGAAGGTCGAGACCATCCAGGCCGACGGCGCGCTGCTGGGCGTCTTCCCGGACGAGGTGTACGCCGACGCGACGTTCACGCTCGGGCCGGATGAGACGCTGCTGCTCTACAGCGACGGCGTCGAGACCGCGTTCGCTAATCCGCTGGTGGAGCGGCTCGGGCCGCGGAGGCAGAAGACGGCCGAGCCGCCGCACGTCACGCAGCTCCGCGCCATCCGCTGGCCGAACACCGGGAGCGGCGTAGCCCTGGCCGACTCCATGGCCGAGCTCGGTCGCCTGATCGACCTTCAGGCCGGGTCGCTCCACCAGGCCGATGACATCACGACCGTCGCGGTCCGCCGCCTGGCGAAGGTTGAATCCAACGTCGCGCGGGCGGCGTAACTCCGGCTCCGCCGCTCACGCTCACCCGGCCCGCGTCGGCTCCTGCGCCCGGTCGAACTCCACCAACCCATCGCGCAGGCGCACCACGCGGTGGCACCGCGCCGCCACGACCGGGTCGTGCGTCACCACGATGATCGTCATCCCCTCCGCGTGCAGCCGGTCGAACGTCTCCAGGATCGCCTGGCCCGTCGCCGTATCAAGGTTCCCCGTCGGCTCGTCCGCGAGCAGCACCACCGGGCGCGTCACCAGCGCCCGCGCGATCGCGGCCCGCTGCTGCTGCCCGCCGGAAAGCTCACGGGGGCGATGGTCCATGCGGTCGCCCAGGCCGACCAGTGTGAGGGACTCGATGGCACGCTCCCGGCGCGACGCCTTCGGCACGTCCTGGTAGAACAGCGGAACCTCGACGTTCTCCTCGATCGTGAGCTGCGGGATGAGGTTGAACGCCTGGAAGATGAACCCGATGGTCCGCCCCCGGAACTCCGAGAGCGCCTCGTCGGACATCGTCGTGATGTCCTCGCCCGCGAGCAGGTACTGCCCGCCGCTCGGCTTGTCCAGGCACCCGAGCACGTTCATCAGGGTGGACTTGCCCGAGCCCGACGCGCCCATGATGGCCACGTAGTCGCCGGAGCGGATCGTCACGTCGATCCCGCGCAGGGCCTCGACCATCACCGAGCCGTCGGGCTTGTAGTAGGTCTTGGTGAGCCGGCGCAGCTCGGCGACCGGCGTCCCCGGCGCGGCCCGCGCCGCTCCGCGCGTCCCGTTCACCGCTCCGTTGGTGGCCGACGGCTCCATGCGGGCGAAGTCTATGGACCCGGCGGCCCGGGGCGGCGAGGAGCGGGCACGGTCAGGCCGGATCAGACCCGCGCCGCGAGCATCCAGACGCGCAGTGTCTCGGCCACGGACCACGCCTGTGCGGGACACCCGCCGGGCCGCCGCGGGTGGTCGGGGGTCTCGTCGCCGTCGAAGACCTCGGGAAGTTGTCCCAGCGATTCGCCGTCGGGCCCGTCCATAAGCGGGCGGAGCAGGCGGCGGGCCTCGGTGCGCGATGCCGGCGAGAACCGGTCCGCGCGCATGACGGCCTCGGCGAACGGCCCGAGCAGCCACGGCCAGACCGTCCCGTTGTGGTACGCCGCG
This sequence comes from Phycisphaerales bacterium, assembly GCA_046153875.1. Taxonomy (GTDB): domain Bacteria; phylum Planctomycetota; class Phycisphaerae; order Phycisphaerales; family UBA1924; genus JBJXFE01. Next base: position 55,453 of record JBJXFE010000041.1, on the reverse strand, counting down.
TCGCGCTCGCGCATCGCGCCCGCGTACCGCGGCTTGTACGCCGCGTCGGCGGGGTCGAGGGTGCGCAGGCCCATGGGCGTGACCAGCCTCGTCCGCACGGCCGCGACCACGCCCCGCTTCTGCTCGCTCGTCAGCGGCGCGTGCTCGAGGCTCGCGGCGAAGACCTGGTTCGGGCGCAGCTCCCGTGCCGGCGTCCACCCGCCACGCCCGTCCGGATGGAGCACGTCGAAGCAGCAGCCGCGCTCGCGATCCCAGAACGCCGCGCCGAACGACGCCGCGACGCGCTCGCCCAGCGCGCGGTGGCGGCGGGCCCGCGCCGGGTCGTCCCGCTCGATGAGCCCCGCGACGGCCAGCAGCCCGTGGTGCCACAGTGCGTTGATCTCGACGGCCTTGCCGTGCCGCGGCGTGAAGACCGTGCCGTCGCGCTTCGCGTCCATCCACGTGAGCTGGGAGTTCTCGTCGCCCGCGGTGATGAGCCCGTCGGCCTCGTCCATGCCGATGCCGAAGTCCGTGCCCCCGCGGTACGCCTCGATGATCTCCTCGCACGCGTCACGGATCACGCCGCCCTTCATGAACGCGGACCCGTCGCCCGATTCCTGCGCGTACAGGCACGCCGCGCGGAGGAACCAGAGCGACGCGTCCACGGTGTTGAACTCGGCCTCGCCCGTGCGGTCGTTGAACCGATTGGGGATCAGGCCCCGGCGCCGCTGGGCCGCGAAGGTCAGCAGGACGCGCCCCGCCTCTTCGTGGCGCCCCGTCCCGAGCAAAAGGCCGGGCAGGGCGATCAGGGTGTCGCGCCCCCAGTCGGCAAACCACGGGTAGCCGGCGATCACGGAGACTCCGGCCCGCGCCGGGCTCGCGGCGATCGGCCCGCGGCGTACGACGAACTGGTCGGCGGCCTGGGCCAGGCGCGCGACCGCGGCCCGTTCCCCGGACGGTGCGTCGGTCTTCTCCAACACGCACGCGAGCATCGCGGACACGCGCCGCGACCGGGCGCTCTCCCCCCGCGGCCACGGGGGGCCATCGCCCCCGCCCGCGTCGGCGGTCGCCGTCAGCGTGAGGCCGGACGGTTCACCGGGCCGAAGCTCCGCGGTGAACGCGCCGGGGCTGTACAGGTCTTCGATGAAGTCGAACCCGCGGTCGCGCTCGTGGTCGTACTCGAAGTCGTACCACCACTGGGCGTCGCCACCGAACCGCCCCGTGTCACAGGCCAGGTCCAGGGCGGCCCTCTCGCCGCGGCGTACACGCACGCGATCCGCACCGGGCTCGACCCCGAACTCGCCGAACCCCTGCCACGCCCGCGTCAGGTGGTGGTGGTCGCGCAGCGCCACCAGCGGGCGCACGACCAGCCGCGTCGCGTACGGCGAGCGCACCTCGTAGTGGACCCGGGCGGCGTTCGCCCCCTCCGCGAGGGTGAGCGTCTTTGTGACCGTGCCCCCGTCCCCGCCGAGCCGCCATGCCCAGCGGCACCAATCCGGCCCCTTCTCGAACCGGGTCAGCAACTCGTGCCCGCGCGGGTGGATCACGCCGCCGCGGAACCTGAAGCTCGAGAGCTCGACCGTCTCCTCGCCGCCCGCGCGCACCATGGTGATCGCATCCACAAGGCTGTGCAGGGCCAGCACGCGGTCGACCGGCGGCGACAGGGTCGCCACCAGCAGGCCGTGGTACCGCCGCGTCGGAACCCCGGAGGCCGTGCCCATCGCGTACCCGCCGAGCCCGTTCGTGAGCAGCCACTCCTGCGCGGTCAGGGCGCCCAGGCCGAGCGACCCGTCGCGTGACAGGGGAGGCGGACCGTCATTCGTGGCGGGGGCGGTGTGCTTGGGAGTTCGGATCATGGTGCCGGACATGGTTGGCGCGCCGCGGCGGCGGAGGGGACGCCCACGGGTTGCTCCGACCGACACGATGCGTCGGCCCCGGCGCGCCCGTCTTGACCCCGGGTCGCGGCCCCCCTTCAATGCGCATGGCGACCATTTCCAGGCGTCCCGGCAGTCCGATCAAATCACACATGGCGGGCACGAACCCCAAGCGGGGCGTCCGCGTCGCGCCGTCCACGGCGGCCGGCACGCCCCAGGACAAGATCATCGGCGAGGGAATCACGTTCGACGACGTGCTGATCCTGCCCCGCGCCAGTTCCGTGATGCCCTCGGCCGCGGACACCTCGACCCGGCTCACCCGCAACATCCGCCTGAAGATCCCCCTCGTCTCCGCGCCCATGGACACCGTCACGGAGTCCGCGCTGGCGATCGCCCTCGCGCAGGAGGGCGGCATCGGCATCATCCACAAGAACATGCCGATCGAGGCCCAGGCCCGCGAGGTCGCGAAGGTCAAGCGCTCCGCGCACGGCATCATCATCGACCCCATCACGCTCGGGCCGGGCGACACCATCGGGCGCGCCCGCGAGTTGATGCGTCAGCACAACGTCTCCGGATTTCCCATCACCGAGGGCGGGCAGCGCTGGCCGAGATCCCGCGCCGCGGGTGACGGCAAGGTCCTGGGCATCCTCACGCGGCGCGACCTCAAGTTCGTTGAGGATGAGAGCCTGCCCGTGTCGAAGGTGATGACCGCCAAGGGGCTGATCACGGCTCCGCCCGGCACGACGCTCGAACAGGCCGAAGTCATCCTCAACAAGAACAAGGTCGAGAAGCTCCTGCTCGTGGACAAAGACTTCCGTCTGGCCGGGCTCATCACCATGCGTGACATCGAGCGCCTGAGCCGATTCCCCAGCGCCGTCACGGACGCGACGGGCCGCCTGCTCTGCGGGGCGTCGGTGGGCGTGGGTCAGGATGAGCGAGTCGCGGCCCTCATCACCGCCGGAGCGGACGTGCTCGTCGTGGACACCGCCCATGGGCACACCGAGAACGTCCTGCGGACCGTCCGCTCGATCAAGCAGAAGCACGGCGTGGAACTCATCGCCGGGAATATCGCCACCGCCGAGGCGGCCGTCGCCCTCATCGAGGCCGGCGCGGACGCGGTGAAGGTGGGCATCGGCCCGGGGTCGATCTGCACCACCCGCATCGTCACCGGCGTCGGCGTGCCGCAGGTGACCGCGATCTTCAACGCCGTCGAGGGCGTCCGCCGGACGGGCGAGGACGTCCCGGTCATCGCCGACGGAGGCGTCCGGAACTCGGGCGACATCGCCAAAGCGATCGTCGCGGGAGCGGGCAGCGTGATGATGGGCTCGCTCTTCGCCGGGCTCGACGAATCCCCCGGCGAGTACGTCATCAGCCACGGCCGGCGCTACAAGAGCTACCGGGGCATGGGCAGCGAGGGGGCGATGAGCGCGGGGAGCGCCGACCGCTACTCCCAGGGGGGGCGCCCGGGGGACAGAGTCGGCCCCGACGGCAAGACCACCCAGAAGTTCGTCCCCGAGGGCGTTGAGGGGCTCGTGGCCTACCGCGGGTCGCTCGCCGAGTTCGTCTACCAGATGGTCGGCGGGCTGCGGTCGTCGATGGGGTACTGCGGCTGCCGCACTATCGACGAGATGGGGCGCGACCCGCGTTTTTGCAGGATCACGGCCGCGGGCGTCGTCGAGAGCCACCCGCACAACATCACGATCACGAAGGAAAGCCCGAACTACATGGTCGAGCGGGCGGGGGAGTGAGCGCGCGTCGGGCCCAGACCGCGGGCCGCGTCCGCTTTCGCGCCCAACGCTCCGATCCTGTGAATCTCTGACGGTCCCGCGGGCGGCGGGCCGATCCAAGCCAGCGCCGCGGCCGTACACGCCGTAGACTCACCGGTCGGAAGGGACGACCCTTTCCCAGGCCGTGTCGGGGCAGCCCCGACGAGAAACAGCGGTTGACGCCCGAACGGAGGCACGCCATGCGAACCTCGAACCCCGCTCTCAGAGCCTTCGCGACACCTCAGACCTGGGACCAGTTCACATCCGGGGCGGGTGCACGCTCCGCCGGCGCGGTCGACGCCGTGCCCCGCACGATGACGGTCCGGGGCACGGCGGTCAAGCTCGGGATCATGATCGCGCTCGCGGCGGTCTCGGCCGTCTTCGCGTGGGGCTACATCACGCAGCCCGGGAACCAGGACTCGGGCCTGACGATCGGGATCGGCGCGTTGCTCGGCGGCCTGGTGCTGGGGCTCGTCATCACAGTGGCTCCGCGCACGGCGCCGTATCTGGGCCCGGTGTACGCCGTCGTCGAGGGCGGGGTGCTGGCACTGTTCTCGTACATCATCACGACCCGCGCGATGGGCACGCCCGACACGGGGATGGTCTTCCAGGCGATCGGGCTCACCTTCGCCCTGGCGGGCGGGCTGGCGATCGCGTACGGGGCTGGGCTCGTGCGGGTGGGCGCGACCGCGACGAAGGTCATCGTGGTCGCGGGTTCGGGGCTGTGCCTCTACGTTGTGGCGCTGCTCCTGTGCAACGGCGTGTTCGGCATGAATCTGCCCAACCTCTACACCAGCGCGTCCCCGCTGGGGATCGGGTTCACGGTGGTGTGCCTGATCCTCGGGTCGCTGTTCCTGGTGCTCGACTTCCAGTTCGTCGAGGCCGGGGTCGCCCAAGGCGCGCCGAAGCACATGGAGTGGTACGGCGCGTTCGGCATCCTCGTCACGCTGGTGTGGCTGTATATCGAGGTGCTGCGCTTGATCTCGAAGCTGCGCAGCGAATGACCGGCGTCACGAACCCGTGGGCTTGTGCCCCTGCTGGGCCGCACGCAGCAGCGACTCCGCGTCCCGCGGCTTGATCGTCCCCCACGCCAGGGCGTCGGCGATCGACTTGCTCACCTCGGAATCGCCGCCCGCGGACAGGATCGCCTGCGCATCCTGGGGCGTGATCGTCCCCTCGGCCACGTATGCCGCCACCTCGCGCTTGGTCTGCTCGCGGTACTTCGCCCGCAGCGTCGCGTTGATGCTCACCACGATCACGCTCACGATGCCGAAGACCGACGCCCCGACCGCCAGGATCCCGAAGGCCATCGCCCCGTCGTCCATGGCCAGCACCGCCGGGGCCATCCATTCGCTCGCCATGGGTCTCTCCAAACCTGCCGCGATCATCCCCCATCAGAGCAGATCATCGCGCCGCCGAACACTGTCAGCATCCGCCGCCGAAGCGGGACCCGCCCTCGGCCTTGAGGATCCGCTCGCCGTCCTCGGGCGTCATGCTCCCCTCGGCGATGTACGCCGCGATCTCGCGCTTGGTCCGTTCCCGCGACCGCACCGAGACGATCTTCGTGACGAACGACCCGAGGATGGCGACCAGCCCGAGCGTCAGCCCGCCCATCACGGCCACCTCCCCGGCGTCCGAGGCGAGGGTCAGCGTGTCGAGTGTGGTGAGCATGCAGAGCATCGTCCGTCTCCCGCTTAGGCGCCCATCGCGCCGTTCTTGCCTTTCGAACGCCCCGCCGCGATGATCCGCTCGGCGTCCTCGGGCGTCATCGACCCCTCGGCCACATACGCCGCCAGCTCACGCTTGGTCCGTTCGCGCTGGCGGGTCTTGTGCATGCTGTCCGCCGTCGCGGCCAGCACCCACACAAACGCGACCCCGAGGCCGCCCGCCACCGCGACCAGCCCCACGATGTTCTCGTCGAACGAGGCCAGCGTCGGCGTCAGCACGGAGAACAGTGCGGCGTCCATCGGCGACTCCTTCGGTGCGTGCCGGTCCCGTGGGAGGAGCATCGCCCCCCCCCCAACCCGATCAGCACTCCTTCTTGATCCCCGCGGCCATGAGTTTCTCGCCTTGCTCGGGCGTCATGCTCCCCTCGGCGATGTACGCCGCGATCTCGCGCCGCGACTTCTCACGGGCCGTGGAACGCACCATCCCGCTCACGGTCGAGAACACGATCGCGACGATACCGATCGTCCCCATGACCAGGAAGATCAGCACGTCCTTGTCGAGAAGCCGCCCGATCAGTTGGTCGTCCATGGGGATTCCTCCGAGCGTGAGGTGCTTGGGAACCGTCTCCGATCGCTTTCGCGCACGGGGCGTGGACCTGGGTCCGGCATCTCACCGTCATTCAGTTTACGCCTCCAGCGTCCAAGCACAACCCGAACCGGGCGGGAATGATCCGGGGCCGTGGAACCCGCCGACCGAGAACTCGTGGACGGCCTCCTGGCCGCGTACCGCAAGGGGTATTTCCCGATGGCCGAGCCGGCGCGGGGGCTGCGCCCCGGCCGCCTGGCGTGGTTCAACCCCGACCGGCGGTGCATCCTGCCGCTGGGAGTGGACACCGGCGCCACGGCCGACCATGCGGCATTCCACGTCCCCCGCTCGCTGGCCCGGACCGTCCGGCGCGGCACGTTCCGCATCACAGCCGACACGGCCTTCGACCGCGTGATCTGCGAGTGCGCGGCGCCGCGCAAGGGCGAGCCCGGGACGTGGATCGACGAGCGGATCATCCACGCGTACACGCTGCTGCACGGAGCCGGAGCCGCGCACTCGATTGAGGCGTGGCTCGGCGACGAGCCGGGCCGCACGCTCGTCGGCGGGCTTTACGGCGTCCGCATCGGCGCCGCGTTCTTCGCCGAGTCCAAGTTCAGCCGGCCTGAACTGGGCGGCACCGACGCGAGCAAGGTCTGCCTCGTTCACCTCGTTCACCACCTGCGCCGGCGGGGGTTCACGCTGCTCGACGTGCAGTTCCCCAATCCGCACCTGGAGCAGTTCGGCACCCGGGAAACCCCGCGCGACGACTATCTCGCGCTATTGGCGATCGCCGTCGCCGGCGCGCCCAACTGGTTGCCCTTCGAGCCCGAGGCCACCCGCGCCGAGCTCGCGCGCTGAGGCGCGGCACCCCGGCAGACCCTACAGCATCGCGTTCATCGACCACGTCGTGCCGCACTCCGGGCACCGTTCCGCGTTGGGTGTCCCGGACATGTCGTACCCGCACGCGATGCACACGCCCTCGGCCCAGCGCTTCACGGGGCGCGCCGCCGCTGGGGCCGGCGCCGGCGTGGCTGCGCCGCCCGCCCGGAACACCGCCCACACCCACGCGCCGTAGAAATCAAAGCCCGACGCCTCGCTCGTCCGGTTCACGCGGTCCCCTCCGGCCGCGGAGAAGTGCGACCGCACGAACTCCGCCGGGCACACGAACGAGCCGAAGCCCTGATCGAGCCGCACCGCCGGCGCCTCGCGCGTGAACCGCTTGACCAGCACCGCCATGCTCTCGCGGTCCGTCACGCCGCGAGCCGCCCCGAGCACGTCGAACCCGAACTTCTCCGAGTCGATGCGCAGCCGCCGCCCGTCGCGCAGAAACATGTCGAGCAGGCACGTGATCGTCGTCCGCCTCGTGGACAACGACGCCGGGCCCGCCAGCGCGCCCCCGATCATCGCCCCCGCGGCCCCGGCCGCCATCAGCCCACCCATCACCGCCCGCGATCGGTCCGGGTTGCGCGTCGTGCGGCTCTCCCGCTCGCGGGCCTCCGCGTGCACCAGCAGCGCCACGTCCTCCATCCGCAGCGCCTCGGGCTCGCCGCGCCACATCTCGCACTGGTACATCGGCGCCCCCATCGCGGGGATCAACCGCTTCACCCGGCGCGCCGGCCCGGACGCCTCCATCCCCGCTCGCGACGGCGCGATCGCCAGCACGCCCATCGCACGCAAGCGCGCCACGCCCGCCGCGGCCTGATCCGACGCCAGCGTCAGCACCACCTGCGGCACGCCGCGGCGCGCCGCCAGCCGCGCCGTGTACACGTCCATCCCCATCGCCTCGACCAGCGCCGCGGCCCGCCCGTCCTCGGCCGAGCCGTCGGGCCACCGCAGCACCGAGAGATACGCGCGATCGTCGCCCATGGACCCCCGATCGGCGCCGCCCGGGGGTCCGCGCCGTCGGGAAATATTCTAACCAGAGCGCGCGGGAATCCAAGCCCCCCGACCGGCCGACGGGCCACCTAGTCCTCGTCGAACCCGCTCTCAACGAGCTTCTTGAGCGCCTCGCACGCCTTGTCCGCGTCATCCCCGTCGCAGCAGACTTCCAGCGCCGTGCCCTTCGTCGCGGCGAGCATCATCATGTGCATGATGCTCTTGCCGTCGACCTCCTGGTCGCCGCGCCGCACGGTCACGGAGCACCCGAAGCTGCTGGCCAGATCGACGAACGACATCGCCGGGCGCGCGTGCAGCCCGAGTCGGTTGACGATCGTGACCTGGATCGTGCGCTTCGCCACCCGAGGCTCCCGTTGACCCTCACCAACCATCCGGGTGAGCAGTATGCAGGTGAGCGGGTGAAAGGGCCCGCGGGCCTTCCGCTGCACCTCCGCGCCGCCTCACCTCTTCGCCCCCCCCCACGAAGCACCCCGCCCGCCCGCGCCGGTGCCCGACGCACCTCAGCCCGTCAGCAACTGATTGTCCGCCTCTTCGAGCAGCGCCCGGACCTCGTCGGGCGTCTGCGACTGGCGCAGCAGCCGGCGGAACGTATCCTTGCTCAGGTTCTTGAAGATGACCTCCATCGCCTGGAGGTGCTCCTCGGGCCGGTCTTCGGGCGACAGCAGCAGAAAGATCGAGAACACGGGCTGGCGGTCGAGAGCGTTAAACTCCACGCCGCGCGAGCTGAGCCCCACCGCCGCGACCATGCGGTTCACGGTCTTGTGCTTGACGTGCGGCACCGCCACGCCGCGCCCGAACCCCGTGGACCCGCGCTTCTCCCGCTCCAGCACGCTCTTGATGAGTTCCTCGCGCAGCTTCGGGGAGGCCGCCCCGCACGCGATCAGCACGTCCACGAGCTCGGCGATCGCGTCGTTGCGTTCGACCGACACGAGGCCGGGCTTGACCGCACCGGCGGGGATGAGCTGGGTGAGTTTCATGGAGGGTTCCTGGCGGGGGCGCGGAGCCGGCCCGGACGCGGTCAGCGGTGAGGCTCCCGGAGCTTTTCCTTGAAGGCCGTGAGCTGACGCGACCCGGTGGCGACGGCCTCGTCGATGGCGACGTAGAGGTCCGGCCCCTGCTCGCGGGCGACGAAGTCGTCGTGCTTCACCACGTCGATGACGAGTTCCACGCCGAAATCCCCGTGATTCTTGTGATCCTCGCGCGACAGCCGGAACGTGATCAACTGAATGCCGTTGTAGTGCCGGTGAAGCTTCTGGGCCTTCGACTCGGCGTGCGCCCGGATGGCCGCCGTCACTTCCAGATTCCGCCCGACCACGTCCACCCGCATGGAGCCCCTTTCCGTGAGACACCGGGGCCCTTCGAGGCCTCCGGTCAGGAGTCTACACGCCCCGGACCGTGCCGGAGTTGACCGCCGCGGCGGCCCGGACAAACCCGGTGCCGTCGAAGGCCTGCCCTCCGATGCGATCGGAAAAATGGGCCTGGGCGGACTCGAACCGCCGACCTCGCCCTTATCAGGGGCGCGCTCTAGCCAACTGAGCTACAAGCCCGCGGCGACGAGTCTAGCCGGGACGAGGGGTGAGTCAACGCGGCACGCCGCCCGGAACCGGGTGGGCGACGGGGATCGTGAGCCGAAGCGTCGCGCCGCCGTCCGACTCGACCAGCTCCAGGTCGCCGCCCAGCTCGCGGGCCAGCCCGCGGGAGAGCGCAAGGCCCAGGCCCAGCCCGGATTTCGGCCCCTGCTCGTCGCGCCGGGCGCGGTGGAAGGACTTGAACACGCGTCGGCGCTCGGAGGGCGGTATGCCCGGGCCGTGGTCGCGCACCACGACTTCGAGCACGTCGCCGGCGCGCCCGCGGGTGTCGGCCGCCGCAAGCCGCGCGGAGACGTGGACCCGCCGGTCGGTCGCTTCGCCCGCGTACTTGCACGCGTTATCCACCAGGTTGTAGAGGATGCGCTCGATGCTCTGAGGGTCGGCAGCGCACCGGGCGTCGCCGAAGTCCCCCGCGTCGAACTCCAGCGTCATCCCGTCCTGCCCGGCCCGGCGTTCCAGCACCGGGCGCGAGCGCGCGAGCAGCTCGCCCGCGCCGATCGGGGCCGCGCCCCCGTTCGGTTGGGTTCGCCCCTGCCCGAGCCGCGCGTAATCCAGCACGTTCTCGACGATGCGGGCCAGCCGGCGCGACTCGCCCTTGAGCGTGCCGAGGTAGGTCCGCTTCGAGTCATCGTCCTTGACCATCCCGTCCGCGAGCATCTCGGTGTAGAGGCAGAAGGTGGTCAGCGGCGTGCGCAACTCGTGGGTGACGGCCGACACGAACCGACCGCGCCGGTCGCTCAGGGCCATCGCCGCCCGCAGCACCACCCCGATCGCCGCGATCGCCGCGATCACCGCCAGCCAGGTCACGGCGAGCGTGATCGAGGCCGCACCGAGCCCCGGCGCGGGCGGCGCCGCGAGCGCGCCGGGGTCCAGCACGACGGGCACGCTGGCGAGCATGCGCGAGCGGGGCGCGCCGTCCGGCGGCCCGGCGTAGGGCGTGACCCGCGCGTCGGGCAGCAGGTCGCGCACGCGCTCGACCAGCCGCACGCGGATCGCGGGCCAGTCCAGCCAGAAGCCCTGCGTCACGGTCTGCTGATCCACGCGGACGGTCCGGCGCAGCACAAGCTCGGGCTCGCCCGACGACGGGTTCGTGAACCACGCGGGCTCGAACCCGAGTTGCTCGACCTCGTCGTGCGCGAGCGGGGCGGGCTGAACCTCGGCGAGCTTCGCGCCCAGGTCGGTCTGTTCCTTCGGTGCGCCATCGCCCGCGCCACGAAGGTCGCCCTCGCGCGTCGCGGGCGCCGCACCCGGGGCGGGCGTGATCGCGGGCTGGCGCGTCCCGTCCAGCGCGTCCAGCTCGGCACGGTCCTTCGCGCTCTCCGCCTTGAGCAGTCGCTCCGACTGCGGCGGCGCGGCGCGGTTGCGGTTGGACTTGCTCGCGGGCTCGTTGAGGTTGAACGCCTGTTGGGCCGCCTGCTGGCGCTGCTCGTAGTCGCCCAGCGCCTTCTCTGTGTCCAACACGGCGTCGGCCGCCAGAGCCTGCGGCATCGTCTCGGCGTCGCCTTCGGTCTGTAGCCGCCGGGGGCCCGCGACGCCCTCGGGCCGCACGGCCCCGAACGCCAGGCGCGACGATTCCTGGACATCGCGGCCCGCGACGGTCGTCTGGGGCGCACGCACCATCGCGCTCAGTTCGTCGAGCAGACCCGTCGAGTACACGATGAACTCGCCGTCCACGAACCACGACTCGGCCAGGTCGCGCATGTTCCCCGTCGGGGCCTGCGGCGACGTGACCGACCCGTCGGGCTGGATCTCGAAGTGCAGCCGGATGAAGGGGCCGGGCGCGTCGAGCAACTCCGACTTCACGCGGACCTCACCCGGCTGCAGCTCCTGCCACATCCGCGTGTACGCGCGCTCGGGGTTGTAGAACGACCGGTACTCGAAGTACGGGCGGCGCGACTCGCCGGCGATGATCGGCGTCAGCTCCGAGTCCATCCGCCACAGCGCGAGGATGACGGCCTCCTGGAGCCGCGCGTCCGCCCGGGCTTCGCGCTCGCGCCGGGCCAGCCGGCCCGCGTGCCACGTGACAAACCCCAGCCCCTCCAGCACGGCCAGGGCGCACACGGCGAAGACGATCCATGTCAATCGGCGGCGTGTCGGCACGGGGGAACCCTAGGGAAACCTGAGGAGGTGGGAAGGTGAAGAGGTGAAGAGGTGACGGTCGCTGCGCGCAACGGGTGGCCGTGCAACATGGAGCCTGCTCACCTGCTCACCTGCTCACCTGCTCACCTGCTCACCTCCCCACCTCCTCCATCTTTCGCCTCAGAAACCAGCATGTACCCCTTCGCCCGAACCGTGGCGATGACCCGCGGCTCATCCGGATCGTCCCCGAGCTGCTCGCGCAGGCGCGCCACGGCCATGTCCACCGTGCGGGTGCTCACGCCGCGTGGGTCCACGCCCCACACGCGCGAAAGCAGCTCCTCGCGGCTCACCGCCCGCCCCGGGTTTGCGGCCAGGAACGCGAGCACCTCGGCCTCACGCGGCGAGAGCTCGATGGTCTTGCCGCCCGGCAGCGAAGCCTCGCGCCGCGCGAAGTCGATCACGCGACCAGCGATCCGCAGCGTCGGCACCGCGCACGGGCGCTCCGGGCTCCGCCGCAGCACCGCCTCGACGCGGGCCGTCAGCTCCCCGACGCTGAACGGCTTGACGACGTAGTCGTCCGCGCCCAGCTTCAGCCCCTTGACGCGGTCCTGCTCCTGCCCCCGCGCCGTCAGGAAGATCACCGGGAGCGCCGGGCGCGCCCGGCGCAGCTCCGCCAGCACCTCCAGCCCGTCCATCTTCGGCATCAGGATGTCCAGCAGGATCAGGTCGAACGTCCCCGCCAGGGCCGCGTCGAGCCCCGCGCGACCGTCCGCGGCCTCGGCCACGCTGTACCCGCCGAACTTGAGGGCATCGACCAGCCCGCGCCGGATCGCGGCGTCATCCTCGACGACAAGAAGGTTGGCGAGAGGCATGCGTGGGCCCAAGGCGAACAGCGAACAACGAACAATCCTCGGTCGCGGGCTGCCTTACTCCATCGGTCACTCCGCCCCGTTCACTGATCACAGATCACTGCATCCGCCCGGCGCCGGTCACCAGCTGTACCGCACTTTGTACCGCACCACCACCTCCCCATCGGGCTCAACCCGAACCGGGAAGTGCACCGTCCGCGCGTCCATCTTCTCAAACGCGTGGCTCTTCTGCGTGATCTCCCAGTTGACCCAGCGGTAGAGATTCTCTTTGACGATCACGTTGACCGCCTCGTCCTTGTGGTTGCGCAGTTTGATCTCGATCGTCTCGTCCATCCACTCAGCGTCGTGATCCACGCTGAATTCCTGGATCGACCGCTCCCCCACCACGTCGAAGGCGCTGCCCATCTTGATCAGCACCGTCTCGTCCTTGGGCGTGTGGTCGATCACGTCCTCGCCGATGAACTCCAGGCTCTTGTCCGCGGCGTCGAGCTTGCTCACGCGGATCCGCCCCGAGGGCAGCGGCATCCCCATGCCGTTCTGCTTCGAGTTCTTGAACCGCAGGTAGGTGTCCACCTTCTTGTTGGTCTCAAAGCCCAGTTCGCGGTCGGTCACGGGGTTGGGGAAGAAGCCCGGCCACCCCGAGAGCCCGTAGTACACCAGCACCTTGTCCGCCGGCACGCCCCGCGCGGGGTCGAACAGCTCGATCTGCTTCGTCGAGTTCTCGGGGATCGTCGTCGCCCGCCCGAGCGTGTAGAGGTGGTACTCGAAGAACGACTTCTCCGCGAAGCCCGCGGGCGCGCTGCTGGCCTCACGCGCGCCGTTCATCCCCAGCCGCCCGTCGAACGCCTGCCCCGGCTGCGGAGCCCGGTGCACATCGCCCGCCACCAGCTTGAGCCGCGCGTCCGCGTACGACGCCCCCGATTGGTTCAGGATGCTCACCCACGCCCCCACGTCCAGCGTCCCGCTGTTCGCGTCCTTCCCCTCGGCGAACACGATGTTGTAATCCGCCCACCACGTGATCCCCTCGGTCTGGTACGACACCCGCGTCTGGTGCTCGCCCCCGACCCCCGCGTAAAGGTCCCACGCCAGCGTCGGCTTGACGATCAGGTTGTCCGCCAGCCCGGGGAAGCGGATCGAGCCGTACCCGTTCTTCCACTGCACCTGCCCGTCCGCCTCTTCGATCAGCACGCCCCCGGCCGCGTTCGCCGAGAGCAGCTTCACGGTCTGACCGTCGAGGTTGATCTGCTTGCCCACGTACCGCTCGAGCATCTTCTGGGCGCTCACCAGGTCGAACTGGAACGACTGCTCAACCACCTTCGTCCCATCAGGATCGGTCACCGACTCGAACATCACGGTGGTCGGCTCGATCAGCGCCGCCACATCGTCAAAGGCCAGCGTGTTGCGGCCCTTTTCCAGCGTGATCGTCCGGTCCTGTTTGACGACCGCGTACCCGGGCAGGCCCGGGCGCCCGCCGTACCCGTAGCCGTACCCATACCCGTTCGGCGCCGAGTACATCTGCAAGGACGGCGGCACAGGGCGGTACATGCTCGCCGGGATCGCGCCGGGCGCTGCCGTGCTGTAGATCGTCAGCGTGGTCGAGTTCTGCGCCTGGGCCAGACCCGCCGCCGCCAGGAGCAACCCGGGAACCATCGTGGAGCGCTTCATCGTCGGTCCTTTCGTTTCGGCGCGGCCGCCACGCCCCGCCGACACTCTACCCACCCACCGAGCCCGGTTCACCGATCGCCGATCCCCGATTCCGCGCTCACTTCGCCGCGGCGTACCTGATCCCGCACTTCGCGGCCTGCACGCGCAGCGCCTGCATCACCTTGGCGTCGAACGAGTCCCCGCCGGCTTCGGCGAGCTTTTCCTTGATAAACGCCTGCCGCTTCCCGTTCACGTCGGCGATCTTCGCCTGGCATTCCGACCGGGCCCGGGACTGCTCCTTCACGTACGACTCCCGCTCGGCCGCGTTCATCGCGCGCATCGGCTCGGGCAGCTCCTCGTCCTTGAGGTCCGCGAGCTTGACCTTGCCCTCGGCGCAATCCTGGATCAGCTCCTGCCGCCCCCAGAGCGTCGCGCCCCCGTCCGCCTTGCACGCCGCGCGCTCGGCGAGCGCCTCGGCCGGCGCCGCCGCGTCGATCTTCCGCCCCGACTCGACCTTGTACGCCATCGCCGCCTGAGCCTGCGCCGATCCATAGGAAACGAGCGTGCCGTCCAGGTCGCGCCCCAGGCGCGCCATTTCCTCATCGAACGGCGTCGCGATCGCCGTCATCCCGCCGGACTGGTCGATCTGGAAGAACTCCCCCTCGGCCTTGCGCGCGATCTCCTGCCAGATCGGCGTCGTCTCCGAGTGGTTCCCGCACTGGATCGTGTTGATCGTGATCCCGCGCTCCGCCGCCAGCTTGCACGACGCCTCGTACTTCACGTCCTGCGCATAGTCCATGTGGGGCGGGCAGTCGCCCACGAGGTAGATCAGCTTGAGGTAGTTGTCGCGGCTGGCGCCCTCCTCCCAAGCGATCTTCGCCACCGCCTCGTTCAGCCCCTGGTTCACGCTCTCGGGCGTGTCCCCGCCGCCGTTGGCCGACAGCTTCATCAGGTCCGCGTAGACCGTGTCCAGGTCGTCGCTCAGCGGCGTGAGCTTCGTGACGTACTCATCCCCCACGTCGCGGTACGCCACCAGCCCGATCCGCACCAGCGGCTTGGGGTCGGCCGACGCGATCTGGTTCGCCACCGACCAGATCTTCGCCTTCGCGCCCTCGATCAGGCCCGACATCGAGCCCGTCGTGTCCAGCACGAATACCACGTCGATCCGCGGGCGGACCGCCTCGGGCTCCGCGGCCACAAGGGCCTCCGCGGGCGTGAACGCCGCTCCCACGATCACCGCCTGCGGCGGCCCCTCGTTGCACTCGGTCGGCGGGCAGAACGCCAGGGCGCTCCCGGCGACCGCGGCGATCAACATCGTGGCGGTCATGACACTGGTCCTCGTCCGGCTCATGGTCGTGCGAAACATCGTCGTCTCCCTTTCAATCGTTCGATCCGCTTCCTTGGTTCCTGATGGACGCCGGGGCCTAGCGCTTTCGCGAGTAAAGCCCCGGCGTCCAGTTTCGATTCAGTTCCCCGCCGGCCCCTTCACCAGCACCCGCTGCGCCTTGACGAGCAGGTACACGTCCCCGCCCTGGGCCAGCAGGCCCTGCCGGTTCTCCTTCGACAGGTCCTCGGCGAGCTTGAAATACTCGGCGCTGGCGAACTCGATCGTCGCCTCGGGCGCCTCGCCCTCCTTGTCCAGGATCGCCGCGTCCACCCAGCGCGTGCCGCGCCGGAAGAGCGTGCGGTCCCCGACCTGGCACACGCTCTGCACCTGCACGTAGTTCATGTCCTTGTCGATCCACATGTTCAGCTTGTTCTCGCAGCCGATCTCGATCTGCGCGCCCAGATTGAGCTCCTGGTTCACCGCCATCTTGCCCTGACGCTCCCCGGCCGCCCGCACCCGCAGCCCCTCGCCCGCGGCCATCGGTGCGTCGGTCGCCGGCGCCGCGGGGAAGCTCAGACGTCGGCCCGGCATCGCATAGCCCGCCTCATCCCGTCGCCCGTCGCTCACCGTCATCTCCGTCGCCAGGAACGCCGTGTACTCCGTGAGGATGCCCCACTTGATCGAGAGGCGCACGATCTCCTCCACCAGTTCCTTGGTCCGCGGGTCGCTCGGCGGGGCCGGCGCGCCGAGGGCCCCGCTGGTCGCCCCCGCCTGGCGGATCTCCTCGATCAGGCTCGCGATCTTGCGGCTCGCCCAGAGCCGCGGCACAAAGCTGTTGCGGGTGGTCGCCTTCGCCGCGTCGAACTGGAACTCGAACGAACGCGCCTTGCCCAGGTAGTTGCCCTCGAGCACCAGGCGCTTGGCCGACGCATCGGTGTACTGGCCCAGCACCACAAGCTGATCCCCCTCGAACATGTCCGGCAGCACGCCCGGCTGCAGCTCGCGGATCGGGCGCGGGACGACCCCGCCCCGTGCATCGACGATCGCCGTCAACTTCGGCGTGTCCAGCACCGGCCCGCTGAGCCGGCGGAAGACCTGGCCCACCTTCACCTCAACGTTCTCCTCGGGCAGCACGAACGTGCTCGCCGCCCGCGTGCTCCGCGCGATCCCCGTCAGCAGCGGACCGTTCACGTCGAACCCGACGCCGAACGTGAACACGCGCCGACCGGCCGCGTTCGCCGCCTTCGCCGCCTCGCGGATCGCCACTTCACTCGTCTGGCCCACCGTCGGCAGCCCGTCGGTCAGGAAGAGCACGACCGGGAGCGTCCCGGGCGTCGGCCGCTGCCGGAGCGCCTCGAGCAGCGCATCGTGGATGTTCGTGCCGCCGTTGGCCTTGAGCGCCTTGATGTACGCGCGGGCCCGCTCGATCGAGGAGCCCATCTTCCGCACCGGCTGCTCGGAAAACATCTCGATCGAGTCCGAGTAATCGATGATGTTGAAAAAATCTCCCTCGTCGAGCCCCTCGACCACCTGCAGGAGCGCCTCGCGGGCCTGCTCCATCTTCTCGCCTCGCATCGAGCCCGAACGGTCGATGACGATCGTCACCTCGCGCTTGAGCCCCTGGGTCTCGTCGGGCGTCTTCGCGGGCAGACCCGTGAGCAGCAGGAAGTACCCGCCCTCGGGCCCGACCTCCGGGTCCGGGTAGGTCAGGATCGAGAACGACACGCCTTCCTTCTCCAGAGCCTGCATCAGGTACGACACGCGGAACGAGCCGGGGTTCGAGGCCGACTCGGCCGACGCCCGCACCACCACGTGGTTCGCGTCCTTGCGCTCTGTCACGAGCTCGTGGCTCGGCGAGTAGACCGTCGAGATCGGGCGCTTGCACCGGATGTCCATGCTCAGCGTCCACTTCACGCCGCTCGACTGCGTCGAGTCGGTCCGCGGCAGGACGTAATCCACCCGGTCGCTGTCGGCCGTGAGCAGCTGCTCATACGTCAGGCGCACCGTGTTCGTGCCGTGCGCGGGGATCGGGAAGACGCTCGAGCGGATCAGCCCCTGCCCGGCGAACTCCAGCAGCCCCGGGTCGCGCATCTTCGACACGATGTCGTTGTAGATCCGGCGCGCCTCCTCGCGGGGGAGGAGCTTCGCGGTCGGCTCCGGGCCCACGCTGTCGAGCCCGAAGGCCCGCACGCTCGCCCCCTCGGGCACCGGCACGAGCACCTGCGCCTCCTGGGGCGCGCCGCCCGCGTTCGCCAGCACCATCACCATCGTCGTCGTCGCCACCTGGTCGATCACGGTCACATCCGTCGAGACGGACGTGACGGAGATGACCGGCGCTGAGCGCGGGTGCGGGTGCCAGACCGTGTGCCGCGCCTGCGGCACAATGAGGCAGTGGTCCGGATGGTCCACGACCTGCGCCGCGGCCGTAAGGGTGGTTCCGAGAATCCCGACCGCGGCGAGGGTGAAGCGACGGATCATCGAAGGGCTCCTTCACGGCCCGCCCCAGGGACATGGGCGATCGGGCACGCTTGGTTGTACCTTCGAATCGGCCCGGCGCTTGTAACTCCTCTGTAACCAGGCCCGCCCACCCGGCCGGGCGGACCCCCACCGCTCACTCCCGCGGCACCCGCCGGGCGGCGTCCCCCATCGCCCGGGCCAGCCCCATGAACCCCACAGCGCCCGCGACGCACAGCACCACGCTGAACGCAAAGACCCACACCCCCGAGCCCGGGTGGACCGACTCGAGCCACTCGTAGATCGACACCGCCGCGAACGGCGCGGCGATCCCGCGGACGCCGTTGAGCGTGACGTGGGCCCCCATGTACTGCGTGGCCTTGTGGGCCGGCGCGAAATCGAGGTGCCCGAGGTTCCATGCCAGCGTGCCGCCGCCGAACCCGACGCCGAGCAGCGCCGCGCCGACGTGCAGCAGCCAGAACGTGTGGGTGAGGACGGCCACGACGAACACCGCCTGCGCCGCCACGAAGACCCACGAGTGCAGCGCGCGGAACCGCACCACGTGTGTCCGGGCGAGCAGCGCCGCCCACATCGGGATGAACCACGGCATGACCAGGTACGGGATGGTGCTCATGATGAGCACGCCGCCCGCGTACTTCTCGTTGAACTGGTCGCGCAGCGTGAGCACGAGCGGGGCGGACAGCATCAGGTTCCCCGCGCCGAGCGTGAACATGCACGCCTGGAACCACGCGTACCAGCGGTCCCGGCGCAGCAGCCGGACCACCTCGACGGGGTTGAGCGACGGGCGCGCGGCCCGCTCCACCTCGCGCTCCGCCTTGAGCAGCGCCCGGTGCCCGCGCACGCGGATCCGTCCGTACGAGAACACGCCCAGGGCCGCCAGGGCGCACGCCGCGGGGATCACCACGCGGAAGCTCTGCTCGTTCCACTCCATCGCGCGCCCGAAACCGTATCCCGTTGCCGCGATCACGATCACCGAGATGGTCGAGAACTTGCCGGTGGCGCTGGCCCGGTGGTGGCGTGTGTAGTTGGCCCGCCACAGGATGCCGCGGAGCGTGACGACGCCGGCGATGCAGACGCGGGCCGCGAGCAGCACCCCGCACAGCGCGTAGAGGCCCCACTCCGACCGCGGCAGGAGCGCGACCGTCGCCACCAGAACGATCGCCGCCGCCTGGAGCGTGTTGAGGAACCTCACCTTGTTCCGCCCGTGGGCCGCGGCCGTCCACAGGAAGCTGGTGACGTTGGCGAACTCGGGCGCGGCCATGAGCAACGCGACGAAGAAGCTCAGGCGCACGTCGGGCACAACGCCGCGGAACGCGTTGTTGACGACGACGGCGATGATCCCGCCCTCGATCACCGCCAGGGCGGTGGAGAACAGCAGCGTGTAGACCAGCTCACGCCGGTAGTTGCGCCGAGACGAGGGCGGAACGCTGTGCGGATGGAGCGCGAGAAGCGGGCGCAGCAGAAACGAGCGTGACGCGGCCGAGTGCGGTTGAGAACGAGCGGCCGTACGCGGGCCTCCAGAGGACGGCGAGAACCGGAGCATTGGCGGGCACCCCACGGGAAGCAAGCCGTGAAGATCTTGGAGATGCGGGGTGAACCACGCGAGCCTCGGGACGCTGTACGCTGGCCGCCGCGAGCCTGGAACGGGTAGGTCTGCACCCAGGAGAACACCGGATGCTGGTTCGAACTGTCGCCGTCATCCGGGTTGTCCTCCTCGGGCTGCTCGCCCTCGGTTGCCCGGCATGCGGGGGCTCGGGACACGCCCCGTACCGCCACGCCGTTGTGGCCGCCGACCACGCGATCGCCTCGCGGGCGGGAGCGGAGGTCATGAAAGCCGGCGGGAACGCGATCGACGCCGCCGTGGCCACCTCGTTCACGCTCTCCGTGGTCCGTCCGTACTCCTGCGGCATGGGCGGGGGCGGGTTCATGGTGATCCGGCTGAGCGACGCGGGGGCCCGGCAACAGCGGGCGCTGGGACGCGACGTGGCGGGGGAGGTGGCGATCAACTACCGCGAGATCGCACCCGCGGCCATCACTCCGGATGCTTTCGAGCGCGTCGCGGACAAGCAAGCCAGCCGCTACGGCGGCATGGCCGTCGCGGTGCCGGGGACGGTCGCGGGCTTGCTGCACGTGCAGGCGAAGTACGGCGTCCTGCCGCGCGAACAGATCATGGCGCCGGCGATCCGCGCGGCCGAGCAGGGGTTCGCGGTCGATGACGACTACGTCGAAGAGACCCGCGACCTCGTGAAGGACTTCGTGGATCACCCCGAGTGGAAGCAGCGCTTCGCGTTCGTGTGGACGCGCCTGCTGCGCGAAGGGGCGGTCAAAGTCGGCGACAGGATCACGCTGCCGGAGCAGGCCGCGGCGCTGCGCCTGATCGCGCGCGACGGAGCCGCCGCGTTCTACGGCGGGCCGATCGGGCGGGCGGTCGTGCGGGCCGCACACGAGCGCGCCGGGGTGCTGACGGACGCGGACCTCGCATCGTTCCCCGTTGCCGAGACCACGCCGCTGCGCTTCGCGTTCGCCGGGCGAGCGTTTCTCACCATGCCCCCGCCGTCCTCGGGCGGCGTCACGATGGGGCAGATCCTGGGAATCCTTGAAGAAGCGAAGTCTCCGACACCGAACGTCTTTGGCCTGTGGGATTCCGCGTCCATTCACCTCGTGGCGGAAGCGATGAAGCACGCGTTCGCGGACCGCGCGGAATGGCTCGGCGACCCCGCATTCGTGGATGTGCCGGTCGAACGGCTGCTGTCACGCGAGTACCTGCGCGATCGCGCGGACCTGATCCGCCTCACGCGGACGCGCACGCCGGACGAGTACGGCACGCGGCGCAGCGCCGCTCCGGCGCCGCGCGCCCCCGACGACGGCGGCACGAGCCACTTCAGCATCGTGGACCCCCTCGGCAACGCGGTGGCCTGCACCGAGACCATCAACCTGGAGTTCGGCTCGCTTGTGGCCGTCGAGGAGTTCGGCTTCTGCTTGAACAACGAGATGGACGACTTCACGACGATCGGCGGCGGGCCAAACGCGTTCGGGCTGGTGCAGAGCGACCTGAACCGCCCGCAGCCCGGCAAGCGACCACTCTCCAGCATGACGCCGACGATCGTGGTGGACAAGGACGGGCAGGTCGAGCTCGTCGTCGGGGCGTCGGGTGGCCCGCGCATCATCTCCGCGATCACACTGGCCGCGATCAACGCCATGGCCGGCCACGGCAACACCGAGTTCAGCCTCATGGTCGGACGGTTCCACCACCAATGGCAGCCGGACACGCTGTGGTTCGAAGATGAAACCCCGTTGTCGAGCCTGATGGGGCCGGAGTTCCTCGGAATGAGCGATTCGACCCGCGACGCGCTCGCACGCTACGGGCACGAACTCAAGCCGCGCCGCGAGATCGGAAACGTGCAACTCATCCGGCGGTACGTGCTGGGTCCGGGCTGGGACGCGGCGTGCGATGCGAGGAAGGGCGGCGAGCCGGCGGGGTGGTAGAGAAGACTCACTTCGGCAGCGACCCGAGGATCGACTCCCGCGTCCGCTGACGCGCCGCGGCCCAATCCGCATCCGACAGGAATGCCTCGGCGGCCGGCGCTGCCTCGCCCGCCGGGAACGAGGCCTTCATCCCGTGCGCCGCGATCCACCGCGCGGGCTCGCGGTCGGAGATCGACGCCTCGAAGTCGAGTGCCTCGCGCGTCCAGACGACCTTCGTCTCCGCGGGCACGCTCTTGAGGTGGTCCGCCAGCGCCACGAACCGGGCGCGGATCACGGACACCGCCTGGCGCGCCGTCGTATCGGTGCAGCGCTGCGCGTCGATCACGCCGACCACCGACGCCCTGACGAACGAGCGGCAGGCCGCCTCCTTGTCGCCCAGCAGCCACTGGTGGTGCGCGACGGCGAACAGCGCCGGAAAGCCGCCGTTCGTCGTGTGCCTCTTCAGCAGGTCGATCGCGGCGCGCCGGTCGGCCGTGGGGGCGTCGCCCGAATCCCTCAAGGCCAGGACCCCGAGCTCGACCCAGTTGTTCACCTGCTCGTGCTTGCGGAGGGTCTCCAGGAACGAACTCGGTGCGTCCGCCGGGCGAGCCGGCCTCGGCTGCGGGCGCGGCGTTACGGGCAGCTTCCACTCGGCCCTTGCCGGAGCCGCCGTTCGCGCGGCGGGCGTCGTCAGCGCGATCGTCGCGGCGTAGACGATGACGCCCGCGGTCAGGGCGATGCCGGCTTTGCTCAGTCGTCTCATCGCGGTTTCTCCCGGGCGGGCCCGCGCCCACCGGACAGTCGTCGAGCGTTTTCTGTTCGGGCTTGACCGCCGAACGTCGCGTCGGCGCCGGCGGATCCGGGAATAGCGATGGTGCGGGCGGGCGCGGCGCTACCCTGCCCCCGTGACCACCCTGGGCGCCGTGTCATCGATCCCCCTGCGACCCGAGGCGGCGCGAACAGCGGACCTCGTCCGGGCCCGCCTCATCGCCGTGTGCGCCTCCCACGCGGTGGTGGACCTGTTCTCCGCGCTCGTCATCCCCATCCTCAGCGTGCTCGAAGGGCGGCTGACCCTGACGCCCACCCAGGGCGCGGTCCTGGTCGCGCTCGGGTCGTTCTGCTCGGGCGCGGTGCAGCCGCTCGTCGCCTGGGCCAGCGACCGGTTCGACACGCGCCTCCTCGGGACGCTCGGCTTCGTGCTCGCGGTGCTCGCCATCGGGTGCGTGGGGTTCGCGCGGGACTACACCCAGCTCGTTGTCATCCAGATCGTCGGGGCGATCGGCGTCGGGGCGTTCCACCCCGTCTCCGCCGCCGCGGTCGGGCAACTCTCCGGGCGGCGGCGCTCGGCCGGCGTGGCCGCGTTCTTCACCGCCGGAATGATCGGCGGGATCGCGGGGTTCTGGGGGGCGCCCGCCTTCGTGCGTGACTTCGGCGTCGAGGCCTACGCATGGCTCATCCCCGGGGGGCTGGTCTTCTGCGGCGTGCTCGCGTGGGCGTCGCACGGCGTGCCGCACCGCACGCGCGGCGCGGGCGACGAGCACGCCGCGCTCTCCGCCGACGAGCGCCGCCGCCGGTGGTGGGCCGTCGGGGTCCTGTACACGGGGAACATGCTGCGGTTCACGGTGAACATGGCGCTGGTGTACCTGCTCATCCGTTGGGCCGAGGACCTGGCTCTCGCGCGCGCGGGCGCAACGGAGCTCACGCCCGCGCTGCGGTCGGCCGCGTCGCAGATCAACGGACCGATGCAGGCGGCCATGGCCGTGGGCATGGGCGTGAGCGGTCTGGCCGCCGGGCTGGTGCGGACGCATCACGAGAAGCTCATGCTCGTGCTCGTTCCCGCGGTCGGCGCGATCGCCGTCGCCGCCTTTCCCCACGCGGGCACCGGCCAGGCCTGGATACTCGCGATGCTCGCGGGCGTCGCCTACGCGGGCGTCATCCCCATTACCATCTCGCTCGCCCAGCGCCTCCTGCCCCACCGCACGAGTCTCGCGTCCGGCCTGATGATGGGCGGCGCCTGGGCGCCCGCGGCCGCGGGCGCGCCGATCGCGGAGTGGCTCGTCAACCGCACGGGGCTCGAGACGGCGTTCCACGTCGTCGCCGGGATGCTGCTTCTGGCGGCGCTGACGGGGATGGTGCTGTCGGGAAAGCTCATCCGCCGGACGGCGGGGGCCTGATACGAAGTCAACAACCGGTGCCGCGTGCTGTCATCAGGAGCCCGTCAGCGCCGTTCGCTCATCGTGCCGGCTGAGTCTGACTACGGGCACCCGAGTACGTATTTGCCCTGGAAGCAGCCGAAATCGGCGACCGTGAGGTGCCCGCTCGCGTTGCAGTCCGCGTAGGGCTCACCCAGCACATACTTCCCCTGGAAGCAGCCGAAGTCGGAAACGTCGAGTCGCGGCAGCCCCGAGGGCGTCAGGTCCGCGTTGCAGTTCGCGAAGCACCCGCCCAGCACCAGCGTGAACAGGTCGAGCACCGCCGCGTCCGTCGGCGCTCCGAGGCTGCCGTGCCCGGCGCCGGGCACCACCCGGTACTGGTGCGCCACGCCGAGCGACGCCAGCGCCTCGTGCAGCCGCGTGCTCTGCTTCAGCGGGACGGACGTGTCGTCGGTGCCGTGGGCGATCAGCATGGGCGGGTCCGAGGCGTCGGCCCACGTGATCGGGTTCACCCGCATGCACAACTCCACCAGCGCGGGATACGGGGCCGCCGGGTTGCCCTGGTTGGCGCGGATGTCGCCGATCCCCTGCCCGGGTTGACTCCAGCCGACGAGGCGCGACTCCGGCGACGTGGGCGCGTCGTGGTTGATCGTGCTCCCGGGCGGATTCATCACGTCGAGCTGGATGTTGAGGATGTCCGTCGGCCCGAAGTAGTCCGCCGCGGCCGCGACCGTGCTCGCGAACGCGAGGTTGCCCCCGACGGTGCCCTCGAGGGTCGGGTCGTTCCCGCTCGTCGCGACGAGGGCGCTCAGGTGCCCGCCCGCCGACGATCCCCAGACGCCGACGCGTGCAGGGTCGAGGCTGAACTGGGCCGCGTGCGCGCGCACGAAGCGAATCGCCCCCCGGCAGTCGTGGATCTGCGCGGGGAAGACCGCCTCGCCGGAGAGACGGTAGTTGATCCCCACGGTCGCGATGCCCCGGGCACGCAACGGCGCCACACGCCCGGCGGCGCTGCTCTTGTCCCCGCCGGACCAGCCGCCGCCGTGAATCCAGATCACCACCGGGAAGCCCCCGGGCGGAACCGGCCCCGGCGGCACGTACACATCGAGCCGCTGCGCCTGGCTCTGCGCGGCATACGGGACGTCCGCATGGGTGGGGGTGATTTGCGCGCGGCCGGGAGCGGCCGCCACCGCCACCGCGAACAGCACGACGATCGAACTCTTCATGTGCCACTCCCGTGATGATCGCCCGGCGCGGGGTCGCGCCCCGCAGGGCTAACGGCCGAGCGTCGCGGCGTATTGCGGTGAGCGCGTGCCGGTCGTGGATCGGCGTGCCGGAAGCCACGACAACTCACGCACCGCGCGAATATCTGGGAATCCCCGCGATCCGCCTTGCCGCTCGGGCGAGGTCCGGCCTGCACGATCTGGCGCAGGGCGGAGCCCTGCCGCGGCGCACGCGCCCGGTCCGACGACGCACTCCGACGCCCCCGCCGGCACCGGAGGACCCGGAGCCGGTGCCACCAAGCTGGCTGTTCTCCACCGCCAGCGTGGCCGCGGAGCCGTCCAAGTCCGGTTCCGCCGCGAACGCCGCCGCCGCCGCGGCACCCGGCTCGCCCCCCGCCATCAACGCGTCGTCCGTCGCGATCACCGGGTCGACCGCCATCAGCGAGTCGGACGTGTCGTTCAGCGGGTCGACCGTGATCTCCTGGACCCGCCTGATCCCGTCGTAGAAGAACCGTTCGCTCCGACGGTCCGCCGACCCGATCGTCGGGTACGGCGACTGCACCCGGATCAGCCGTCCGAGGCCGTCGTACGCGAAGTGTTTAACAAGGTCGTCCAGCACCACCTCGGCGGGCTCACCGCCCAGGTGAGCCGTGTTCACCTGCATCAGCACGCTCCCGAGCACGTACGGCGAGCGCGTTGTGGTGCGCCTGCTCGACCCGGCCCGGTCGGTGCAACTGCTCACCTTCGCCGGGCTGGGAATGCCCCCCGCGATCGAACGGGCGTACCTCGCGCAGGCGAGCCGCACCAGCGGGATCGTTCTCTCCACCGGCCCCACCGGATCGGGCAAGACGACCACGCTCTACGCCACACTCGCCTCGGTCAGCGCGGCGAACGCCGGCGGAACAGCCCGGGGATGCGAGCTGAACATGATGACGATCGAGGACCCGGTCGAATACGATCTGGGAGGCGCCGGGGAGGCGGGGGCCGGCGCGGGGCTGGCGGCCAGCCAGACGCAGGTCGACCCGAAGAAGGGAGTGACGTTCGCCGCGGGGCTGCGCCACATCCTGCGCCAGGACCCGGACGTGATCATGGTCGGCGAGATCCGCGACCAGGACACGGCCCGGATCGCGGTGCAGGCCTCGCTCACCGGCCACCTGGTCCTGTCCACGCTCCACACGAACGACGCCTCCAGCGCCGTGGCGCGGCTGATCGACCTGGGAGTCGAGCCGTTCCTGGTGGCCAGTTCGCTCTCGGCGGTGCTGGCGCAGCGGCTCGTCCGCAAGGTCCATCCTGAGTGCCACGGAGCCGGTTGCGACGCCTGTCTCGCCACGGGATACAAGGGAAGGACCGGGGTGTTCGAGCTGCTCGTCGTCAGCGCGGCCCAGCGCGCCTTGGTGGCGCAGCGTGCTTCGGCCATGGACATCAAGGCCCTCGCCCGGACGGAGGGCATGGTCGCGCTCAGGGAGGCGGGCGAGCAGCTCGCACGCGAAGGCGCGACGTCGCGCCAGGAAGTCGCACGCGTGATCGAAGCGATCGATGAGGAGGCCGTGTGAGCACCCGCACACGCCCATCCCCGGCCGACCTTCCGCCGCGCGTTTCACGCGCACCGATCGCGGGGTGCTCGGTAGCGGTCATCGCCTGCGCTGCATGGGCTGCGTGGCCGGTGAAGCCACGGATGGTTGAACCGCCGACGCTCGGGGCGACACGACCCCCGTCGCCCGCCGCGCGACTCCCGGACCTCGACCTGGACCCGTTCCACGCCCCCGTATGGGTCGCGCCCCCGGCCCCCGCCGACGAAGCCGAACCCGCGAAGCCGGCTCCCGCGCCGCCGCTGAAGCTGCAACTGCTCGCCATCACGCGCGCCGGGGAGGACTACCGCGCCGCGCTGTACGACCCCGAGACCGATCGCCTTCACGTCGTCGGCGCGGGCGAATCGGTCGGCGGCAGGTCCGTTGACCGCGTGGAAGCGAATGCGATCGCCCTCCGCGACGGCTCGGGCGTACGCATGCTCGCGTTGCGGGACGACCACCCGGCCGCAGCCCCGGGAGGGCCGCGATGATCGTCGATCGCCACCTCAGCCTGCCCCCCGAGAAGCTCTGCTGGGCGGTGTTGAACGCTCCCGGCTGGTCACGGCACGGAGCTCTTCCCCCCGGGCTGCGCGCCGCCCTGACCGATGAGCTGCCGACGTCCGAGCCCCTGCACGCCGTAGGAGTTCCGCTGCGCGACAGCACCATCCTCGTGTGCGCGGCGACCGTGGCGTCAATCAGGGCGCTCGACGGCGACACGCTCACGCTCACGCCCTCGACCCTGCCGGCGTTCGCCGCGTCGCTCCCCGGCGCGCCGGACCCTGCGGCGCTCAACCTGCTGGTCGGCGAGTTCGAGCCGCATGCCTACCGCCGCGTCCGGTGGCGCGGGCACGCGCTGGCGGCCGCGACCGTGCTCCTGTGCGCCGCCCTTGTCGCCCTCGGCCTGGGCCGGCGCTCCAACGCCTGGCGGGCCGAAGCGACTCAGGCACGCAACGCCGGGTCCGCGCTGCTGCGGGCCGCCGTGCCCGAGGGCGAAGACCCGACGATCGCCCTGGCCGACCTTCGCCGCG
Source organism: Phycisphaerales bacterium (assembly GCA_046153875.1). Classification (GTDB taxonomy): domain Bacteria; phylum Planctomycetota; class Phycisphaerae; order Phycisphaerales; family UBA1924; genus JBJXFE01. Next base: position 28,265 of record JBJXFE010000041.1, on the reverse strand, counting down.
CCGCCGCGGCGGCCGCCCGACCCTCGAGCACACCGGACGCCGCGACCGATCTCGCCGCCGTCCTCGCGGGCTGGCCCGTCTCGGCCTCGTGCGTGACGCACTCCATCGTGGTCGGTTCGGACGGCGCCTCGGTCTCGGTCGCCCTCGACGACGACCCGGCCGAGTTCCTCCGCGCGCTGCGCCCGCCGCCGGGCTGGACGCTCGACGAGCCGCGGCTCAACGCCGCGGGAGATTCGACGCGCATCTCCCTGCGTCTGCGCCGGCCGTTCGCCGCCGAAGGAGCGGCTCCATGACGTTCCGCGTCGCCGTGCTCTGGACCGTGGCCATCGGGATGAGCCTGGCCGCGCTCGCCTGGTTCGGCCGGGGCGCTTCCTTGGCGCGTGCAAACGCTCACGCCGCACGCGCGACCCTGAACTCCACGACCGAGGTGTCCCGCGAGGTGATGCGGCTCCGCGCCACGGTCCCGGGAGAATCGGCCGCGCCCGTTCCGCCCTCAGAACTGCCGACCCACGTCATCGAGACATTGGCGCGCTGCGGGCTGCCCGCCGGAGCGATGGCCAGCTTCAACGCCCCGACCGCGTCGCGCGAGACCCGCGGCGGACCGCTGCGCCATCGGGCCACGCTCGTCCTCGGCTCGATCACGCTTCCGCAACTCGGGCGCTTCCTCGGCGCCTGGCGCGAAGCCCGCCCGGATTGGTTCGTCAGCGCCATCGACCTGACGCCGCGGAACGACCGCTCCGCGAAGGAGCGAAGCCGCGGCGGCGACCTGCCCCTCCAGGCCGTGCTGTCGCTGGAAGTCGCCGCGCTCGATCCGGGAGGTTCACCGTGACCCGGGCGGCTCTGCATTCGATGCTCGCGGCCGCGCTGCTCGCCGGCGGGCTCGGCGGCTGCGCCGGCGGGGGTAGCGGGGCGCGTCGATCAAGCCCGTACCAGCCGATGGACGAGTCCGCGCGCGACCCGCGCGCCGCCGACGCGCTCAACGCCAGGGCCGTGGCCCTCATGGGCACCGACCCGGCCGAAGCCGAGAAGCTTCTGCGCGAGGCGCTCACGGCCGATCTGTTCCACGCCCCGGCCCATAATAATCTCGGAACCATCTACCTGGGGCGAAGCCTCTATTACGCGGCCGCTTCGGAGTTCTCCTGGGCGGCCAAGCTGGCCCCCGACCACCCCGACCCGCGCCTGAACCTCGCGCTCACGCTCGAGCGCGCGGGCCGCACGAACGACGCGCTCACCGCCTACGCCTCGACCCTCGAAGCCCACCCCGAGCACCTGCCGACGATGCAGGCGATGGCCCGACTCCAGGTCCGATCCGACCGCACCGACGAACGCACGCCGCGATGGCTCGACGAAATCGTGATGCGCAGCGACGCCGCCGCGTGGCGCGACTGGGCCGCGCGCCAGCTCACGCGGCTGCCGCGGTAGCGCCTGCCCGCCGGGCAACCAATCACCACGACCGTTTATGCACGCGCCGGGTTGCCCTCGGACCCCGAGATTCGGCTTCAAGACCGAGCGCGCGGCGGGCGGGGCGGGATGCGCCGAAACCTCCGCCACGGCGGGACTTTCCGCGACCTCGGCCCGACGGCCCGGATGAGCTCGACGCGTAAACCAAAACGCCCCCGCGTTTCCGCGAGGGCGTCGAAAACTCCCCGAGAACGACGGTCTCAAACCTGCCGACAGAGAGCGCGGAGGGGTCGGAATCGGCCCGGCAGCTGTTTACCGGGCCAATCCGGCGCAATGCGCTGGCGCGGAGCGAGGCCGCAGACGCATCGCCCGCGAATCGCAACGGCGGACCACGGCCGGGCTTCTTTCGTTCCGCCCACGCCTTCCGCAACACATCAAGTGCCCGGCGCTTGCCGCTGGGATCGGCGAACTGCCAGAACACCCACCCGTTGGTGTTCATCCGGCGGCCCGTGCCGCGTCGGGCGTGGACCGGCGGGGATCGTCCCAAGGGTCGGGGTGCGGGGGGGGGCGGAGCGGTATGGGGCGTTGCGCAGGCGGGTCCTCCTCAATGCCCGCCCGGTTTCGCTTCTTCTGCAGAAGCGATACCCGCGGTAATTCCTGAGGTACAACCGGCCGCCGCATTGATCAAGGCGGTAGCGCACGAAGAAGCCCGCCGGCGCTTTCGCTAACCGGCGAGCAGGGGGGCACGAGTGAGGGGTCGGCCTGGCGGCCAGCACCCGCGAGAAGCTACTCCGACGTCAGCCCGTTCCGCGCAGCCCCCGGCTCCGATCCACGCAAAGCCTCGAATCAAGCCGCAGCTTCTACGGGTGGAACAGGTATGCGCGTCCCGACTCCGCGGGCGATCCTCCCTCGCCTTCGGCGCCCACAGCGATGTCCCCGAAGCCGTTGCCGTTGGTATCCGGGACCGCCGCGACCGCGCTCCCGAAGCGGCCATCGTCGGCCTGATGGGGCGAGACCAGTGTGAACAGCCGCTTCCCGGTTGCGCCGGAGTACACATGCACCCGCCCGCTGTTGCTGGGTGCGGTGCCGGGGTCGGCATCGTGGGCGCCGACAGCAATGTCGCCGCGTCCGTCGCCATTGAGGTCCGGGAGGCCCGCGACGGCATCGCCGAAGTCGTCGGCCGAGTCGGCCGCCGGCGGATACAGGATCCAGAGGAGCGCCCCGGTCACGCCCGAAAAGACGTACGCGCGCCCCGCATCCTGCGGGCTGGAACCCGGATCCTCGTGCGGCGCGCCGACGACGATGTCAGCCCTGCCGTCCTGGTTCACGTCGGGCACCGCCGCGACCGATTCGCCAAAGCGGCCGCCGATCTCGCGGCGGGGTGAGGGGATCGACCGGATCCGCACACCCGTGGCGCCGGAGTACAGATGCACGAGCCCGGAGTTGGCGACCTGCCAGGACTCGGACGGGGCGCCGACGATCACGTCGCCTCGGCCGTCGCCGTTGAGGTCGGCCACGCCCGCGAGGGAATCGCCGAAGTTGCCGTTGAGCGTTGCGGTGGGCGTGTAGAGCGCCCGCAGGTACGCCCCGGTGGCGCCCGAGTAGAGGTAGACGCGTCCCGAGTTCTCCGTGGCGGTCCCGGGGTCCATGCTGCGCGCCCCCACCGCGACGTCCGGCCGACCGTCACCGTTGACGTCGGGCACGCCGGCGACCGCGTCGCCGAACTCACCCTCAAACTCCTGGCTCGGCGCGGCGAGAATGCTCAGAACCGCGCCCGTGCGGCCGGAGATGATGTAGGCGCGACCGGCATCCTCCGGGGCATTCCCCGGATCCTCATCCGGCGCGCCGACGATCACGTCGCCGCACCCATCACCGTTCACGTCCGCGATCCCGGCAACGGACGCGCCGAACTGGCCATCCGATTCGGGGTGCGGCGAAGTCAGCACGCGATAGATGGCCCCGGTCGCTCCGTTGAAGATGTACGCCCGCCCCATCCGCGACGTCCCGGGGCCCTCGCGACGAGCTCCCACGATGATCTCGCCCCGTCCATCGCCCGTGACATCAGTGAGGCCCGCGATCGCGCGTCCGAACTGGCCGTCCGCCTTCGCGTTGCCGGAGTTCAACGCTACCTGCCCCGAAGCGACGGCTCCGGCTGAAAGCAGACTCATGATGCCGATTCGAGTACGCACGGTTCGATCTCCTTTGGAGTGGACCGCCGGGGTGCTGTCTGCGTCCCCCGGCTCGCCCTCGGACATGCGACAAACTAGAGCCCCGCCTGTCGGCTAGGGGCAACCGAGCGCGTATTCTGTTTGGAAGCATCCGAAATCCGCGACGGTCAGAGTCCCTCCGCCGTTGCAATCGGCGTACAGGTCGCCCAGGACATACTTGCCTTGGAAGCACCCGAAGTCGGCGACGGTCAGTTGGCCGTCGGCGGTGCAGTCCGCGTAGCACCCTATGCCCCGCGGCTTGAGGACGTATGACTTGTACATCCCGCCGCCGCCGTAGCCGATGCCAACGATCCAGCCGTGGTCGTTGACGGCGGTCGCGCTCATGAGGGTGAACCCGGCCGGGGCATTGGTGAGCGAGTTCAGATCGCGCACGCCGTGGGCCGCGTCGTAGACGAACGCCAGTTGCGTCGCGATGGCCGTGTAGATGGACCCGACGACGACGCCGGCATCATTGATCCCCGCCGGATTCACATATGGCTGGTACCCCGCGGGCGGGAACGGCAGCAGGGTCACGCCCGCCGCGGGCGACCAGGTGTAGGCCGTGGCGATCGACCCGTTGAAGTTCAGGCGCCAGCCGGTGACGACGCCGTTGTCGTTGATATCCGTGGCCGTGGTTTTGACGTTCGTGCCGGCGAACAGCGAGCTCACCAGGAGGTACTCGTTGGTGTTCAGGTCGTACACGAACCCGTCTGTCGAGCTGTTGCCGCCGATCCATCCGACGATCTGCCCCTGGTTGTTGATGCGCCGGGCCCCGCTGGCCCCGGGCACCGCGAGCGATCGCGCCTCGGTCACCGCGTCCCACACGTACGGCTTCTGAAGGACGCCCTGGCTGTTCGAGCAGTTGCAGATCTGGACGTACCCCACGCCCACGCCCGCGTCGTTGATCCCCAGGATCTCCAGGGGCGGCCACGTGGAGGGGAGCAGCGGCATCGGCGTGACCAGCGTGCTGACGATGTCGTACACGCCCAGGGTCCCGCCGATGAGCCCTGTGTTGCTGACGCAGCGCGGCCAGGACAGGTCGATGGCGACCTTGTCCCCCGCCTCGGTCCAGTAGAAACCGGTGTATCCGATCGATGTGCCCCCGGGGCCCTGTGTGGCCTTGGTGGTCGTCCCGACCGCGACGCCCTCGTCGCTGATGTCCCGGATGTACGTCTCACGCAGGCCGTAGTTGAGCGTGAACGCGTCGATCACGATGCACTCGTACTCCTGCGCCAGCCCCCGCGACGCCGCGAGCAGGACCACCACCGCCGCCCAACGACGCGCCCTTGATCCGTTCGTCATGTTTCACCTCTATGAGGCCCGATGTTGTGCCGGCCTGTGTTCCGTGCAGTCCTACGCGGGTCTATCCGGCGCTCCCATGGGGGGACCCCGTTCGGCTCCGCGGTCAGGGGCAGCCGAGCGCAAAACCGGTTTGGAAGCACCCGAAGTCGGCGACGGTCAACTGACTGTCGGCGTTGCAGTCGGCGTACGGGTCGCCCGCGACGAACTTCGTCTGGAAGCACCCGAAGTCCGCGACGGTCAGCGTGCCGTCGGCGTTGCAGTCCGCGTAGCACTGGTCCGCGAGCAGGACGGCGCACCCCTCGCTGAGGGCGCTGATCCACAAGTTGTTGTCGGCGTCCCAGCAGACGGCCCCAAGCTGGTAGTGGGGGATCGGGTGTGCGCCGTAGCGGTAGGTCTTCCAGTTCGCCGCGACCCCCGGATCGCCCGTGATCACCGCGACGCCGCTGGGGAACGGTGTCGTGGAGAGGAACTCGTGCGACGAGAGCGCGATCACCCCGTCGGGCCGCACGTCGATCCCCTGGACCTGCTTGGCGGGCAGGGGGGAGTTGGCCGTGGTGTAGAACGTGGTCTGGCCCTGGGGAGAGACCCGCAGAAGGCCCTGGTTGGTCCCGATCCAGAGCGTGTCATCCGGGCCGAAGTCGAAGCAGTTGATCCCGCCGCGGTCGAAGATGCTCCAGCTCTGGCCCACCTCGGTCCACGCCGCGCCGTCCCACAGCCAAGCCCTGAGCCAGCCCATCGCCCACACCCGTCCCTGGCTGTCGGACTTCACACCCGCGTAGTTCGAGGTGTAGCTGCCCGGGCTGGTCGGCTGCTGCACCCACAGCGAGCCGTTGAACGTGTAGACCTCGCCGTAGTCCCCGCCGGCGAAGACGGTTCCCGCCGCGTCCTCCGCGAAGGAACTGAAGTTCGTCACGCCCATGCCCGGGTTGTTCTGCCAGTTCCAGAACCCGGTGAACTGGCCGCTGGCGGGGTCCCACCGGCCGATGCCGTTGCCGCCCATCCAGCCGGCGCCGGCGGCGTCGAGATAGAACCCGCCCATCGGCTCGTTGCCGGCCCACGGGTAGGGCTCGGAGCCCGCGTTGTGGTTGCCCCAGTTGCGCCATCGTGTGCCGTCGAAACGAGAGATCCCGCCTTCGCCGCAGGCCAGCCAGAGGTTGCCCGTCCGGTCCAGCGTGACGCGGTCGATGAAGTAGTCCACCATCCCCGTGTTCCACGTGTTGTAGACGCGGATCGGGTTGCCCAGCGGGTCGAGATGATGCAGGGCGCCCGTCGCCCCGTTGCCGAGCGTCGTGATCCAGTAATCGCCGTTGGCCGCGACGCCGATGCCGTAGACCGCATCGCCGACGTTCGCGACCTGGTCAAAGGTGCTGCCGTTGAAGCGGATGACCTGCCCCATCCAGTTGCCGCAGTACACGACGCCGAGCGAGTCGATCCCCAGGCGGGTGATCGTCGTGTTGGCGAACGGCGTGCCGACGCCGGGGGCGAAGTGGTCCCACTCGTTCGCGGCGCGCCGGTAGCGCCAGAACTGATTTCCGCCCCCAATGCCCGCGACGAACCACAGATCCCCGTTCTGGTCCACGAGCCCGTGCCCGAATCGTCCGACGCTCCCGCCCCGGAGGGTCCAGGTCAGGCCGTCGTACTCGGCGACGCCGTTGAGCACGTCGTTGGCGACCCACGCGTGCCCGTCGGGCGTGACGAGCACCTCGCTGAGCTGGTTCCACGGTGGGCCGAAGGGAATCTGGGCGCCGACCACGAACTTGGTCCACACGCCGGCGCTGAGGCGCAGGATCGCGGCGCTCGTGGTCTGCACGCCGGAGTTGTTGACCCACACGTCGCCGTTGGGCGCGATGAAGACGTCGTCGATCTGGTTGTGGACGAACGGCGCGTTGGCCGTGGTCCACTTCGTCCACTGCGCGCCGTCCTTCCGCAGCAGGCCGCCGTCGGTGGCGAACCACGCGACGCCCGCGGGGTCGAACTGCACCTCGTTCACCCAGTCGGACGGGATCGGCGTGTCCACGTTGCTCAGCGTGGTCCACAGGTCGGCGGCGGGGTCGTAGATGCCGACGCCGCCCTCGCCCCAGAACGGCCACCGGCCCGCCACCCACACGGTGCCGCCGGGCCCCATGCAGCCGAAATGAAGCTGGATTCCGGGAATCCCGGTGTTGCTCGGGCGGACCTGCTTCCATTGCTCCTGCGCCGCGGCGGCGCCCGAGAGAGCGAGCGAGGTCAAGAGTGCCGTGAATCGAGAGAGGGGCCGCATGGCGTAACTCCGGGGTTGACGCGACCAACCCGCCCGCGGCACACCGCGGGCGGCCGTGGACGCGGGCATGGCTCGCCCGGCCGGTCGGGGCCATCCGCGCCGGGGCGGACGGGGACGAGCCGGGCTCCGATTGCTCATGCGATGACGGGTGACCGCGCCTGTCCGGAATCCCGAGTGGGCGCCTCCCGGCCAGGCCCGCCGACCGCGGGAACCCCGCGGCGGTGTGGACCCACGAACCGAAAAGCCCGCCGGCGCTTGCGCGACCGACGGGCAGAGGGGGCTATAAGGGCCGCAGCCCACCGTCCATTTCGGCGCGGCCGCAGCAACGACTGCGCTACGAGTGAGCTACGGGCATCCCGCGACAAACCCGGTCTGGAAGCACCCGAAATCCGCGACGGTGAGCGACCCGTCCCCGCTGCAATCCGCGGACGGGTCGCCCGCGACGAACTTCGTCTGGAAGCACCCGAAGTCGGCGACCGTCAACGCGCCGTCGGCGTTGCAGTCGGCGGAGCAGGCGGAGACCAGATCCCCGACCCGCCAGATTTCACCGCCGTACCCGCACGCGTAAAGCGCGTGCGGCGTGCGGACCATGCGGTACGGGGTCGTGAACTTGCCGTCGAGGTTCCAGGTCTGCCAGGTCATCCCCTGGTCCGTCGATCGCCGGACGAGCGCGCCGCCGCCGCCGCCGGACTTCGCGCCGCAGACCCACACCTCGTTGCCCTGGGCGAGCACACCCCGCACCCCGGTAGTGGGTGTTCACCACCACCCCGCCCAGCTGCGTCCAGGAGGCTCCCCCATCCAGGGTTCTGGCGAGGTACCCATCCCAGCCGCAGACGTACCCGGTCGACCCGTCGGCGAACGACAGATCCGCGACCGATGGCGTGATGCCGGAGTTCATCGGCACGGCGTCCGAGACGAATGTGAGGCCGCCGTCCGTCGAGCGCCACTGGGTGCGCGTGCCGCTCTGGATCCCGTCGCGCGGATCGCGCCGATCCCCGGGGGCGTACCCCAACGTCGACGACCGGGGTCGGTCGCCATCGGCGCCGCGGGCAGCTGCGCCAACAGACCGAGGGCAACGGTCACAGCGAAGATGATCCCGCGGCAGCGCGGCGGAGGAGGGCCGGCGAAAACCCCGGCCGCTCCGTCGGGAACGGCCGGAGGGAATCCTTTCTCACGGGCAGCCGGTGACGAACGCCGTCTGGAAGCAGCCGAAATCGGCCACGGTCAGCAGGCCGTCGGCGTTGCAGTCCGCGTACAGGTCGCCGAGCACGTACTTGCCCTGGAAGCACCCGAAATCCGCCACCGTCAACGCCCGATCGCCGTTGCAGTCGGGGTAGCAGGCGTCAAGCGCGTTGAGGAGCACCGACGTGTTGTCCGAATCCCGGTTGCCCACCGCGGCGTCGAGCATCCCGTTCCCGTCGAAGTCCGCCACCGCGATCTGGTCCGGGTGGAGCCCCACTATGAACTGCACCGGCGCGCCGAACACGCCCGCCCCCGTGTTGGCCAGGGCGGAGAGCGCGGTCGACGACTGGTCGGTCGTGAGCAGGTCCGTGTCGCCGTCACCGTCGAGGTCGCCCGCGGCGACGTCGCTCGGGTTGAGCGTGTTGGTGGGGAAGTGCGTCGCAGCCCCGAACACGCCCCCTGTGTTGAGGAACACCGACACGAACCCGGGGTCGCTGCTGGCGACGGCCAGATCGAGGTCGGCGTCGCCGTCCAGGTTTGCCGCCGTGATGCCCTCCGGCCGCAGGTTCGGGCCGACCGACAGCGTGGCCCCGGGGCTGAACGCGCCCGAGCCGTTATTGGTGAACACCGAGATCGTCCGCGCGTCGTGGTTGGTCACGAACAACTCGGGACGCCCGTCGCCCGTGATGTCGCCCGCCGCGGTGTCGCGGGGCTCGATGCCCGAGGCGAACGAAGCCGCCGTGAACGTTCCGGCGCCCCCGTTGAGCAGCACGCTCACGGTGTTGGCGTCCCGGTTCGCGACGGCCAGGTCGATGTCGGCGTCCCCGTCCAGGTTCGCCGCGCTGAGCCCGCGCGGGTTGGCGCCGACCGCCGTCACCGAGCCGAGCGTGAACGTCCCCGCTCCGCCGTTGACGAGCACCCGCACTTGGCCCGTGTTCTGCAGCGCGACGGCCAGGTCGATGTCCTTGTCCCCGTCCAGGTTCGCCGCGATCAGCGCCCCGGGGCCCGTCCCCGCCCCAACCGGGATCAGCTGGCCCGGCGTGAACGCACCCGCCCCGGCGTTGAGCAGGATCCGCACCTGATCCGGCGTGTCCGTCGCCACCGCCAGGTCCACGTCCCCGTCGCCGTCAAAGTCCGCCGCCGCCACCCCGGAGGGCCGGAACGGCGTGCCGTAGTTCACGGCCGGGTCGAACACGATGTCCGCCGAAGCCATGCCGGCTGTGGCGAGAATCCCGATCGCTGTCAATGACTTCCGCATGTGAGTCTCCTTGTTGTCCACCAGAACCGAGTGCGCGCCGCGTCCCGGGGGCCACAGGCCCCATGGGACCGGGTTGCACGCCGATGTCGAATCGCGGGTGCGCCGCCGACTCGGCCGCGCCCCGCAACGACTCATGCGCCATCAGCGCCCGGAAACTGGCAGGAACCCGGTGGTTCGGGATGCCATGCGGCCGGGCCCGGCGGGCCCGGGGCTGTCCGGGAGCCGATCAGGGGCAGCCGGAAACGAACCCGGTCTGGAAGCATCCGAAATCCGCCACGGTCAGGACGCCGTCGGCGTTGCAGTCCGCATACGGATCGCCAGCCACAAACGTGGTCTGGAAGCACCCGAAGTCGGCGACGGTCAGTTGGCCGTCGGCGTTGCAGTCGGCGTAGCACGCCTCCCCGATGCGGGCGATCGAGACGCCCTCGCTGCTCGTGCAGATCCACAGGTCGCCGTTGCGGTCGAACTGCACGGCCGAGAGCTGGTAGTGGTAGATGGGGTGCGTGCCGTAGCCGTAGACGGTCCAGTTGGCCGCCTGCCCCGCGTCGCCGTGGATCACCGCGACACCGCTGGGGAACGGGGTGGTGGAGAGCAGCGTGTGGCACGACGCCGCGACCAGGCCGTCGTCGCGCACGGTGACCGAGGCGACGGTTCGAGCGGGCATCGGGCTGTTGGATTCGTCGTACAGCGTGAACTGCCCGTTGACGGCGTGGACGAGGCCCTTGCCGGTGCCGATCCAGATCGAGTCGTCGGGGGCGATGGCGAAGGAGAGCACGCCGTCGAGCTCGGCAAGGTAGTCCTGATGGGGCAGGGGCAGCGTGGACCACGCCGCGCCGTCCCACCTCATGATGTCCCACTGGCGGGGGAGGTAGACCCGCCCCGCGCTGTCGGTGTGCAGGCCGGCGAACCAGGGATTGAACTGGTACTGGATCGGCTCCTGCGTCCAGGTCGAGCCGTCGAAGCGGTAGACGGACGTGTAGTCGCCGCTGGCGAAGATCGTGCCGTGCATGTCCTCCACGGCGTGCGTGAAGAGCTGTCCGCCGAAGATCGGGGTGTTCTGCCAGTCCCAGAAGCCGTTGAACTGGCCGGTGGCGGGGTCCCAGCGGGCGACGCCGTTGCCGAGCATCCAGCCGGTGCCGGATGAGTCGAGGTAGAACCCGCCCATCGTCTCGTTGCCGGCGAAGGGATAGGGCTCGGACCCGCCGTTGTGGGCGCCCCAGTTGCGCCAGCGCGTGCCGTCAAAGCGGGACAGGCCGCCGTCCTCGCCGGTCATCCAGAGGTTGCCGGTGCGGTCGCGCGTGAGGCGCCGCGGGAAGTAGTCGGGCATGCCCGTGTTGTACGTGTTGAGCTCGCGGATGAACTGGCCGGTCGCGCTGACGCGCCGGATGAACCCGTCGTGCTGGGCCGTGCCGTAGTGCGTGATCCACATCTCGCCGTCGGGCATGGCGACCACGTCGAAGGACCCGATATTGAACGCCAGGCCGAGCTCGTACGCGATCTCGAATGAGTCGGCGCCCGGCGCGGTCTGACGCAGCACGCGCCCGGTCCACATCGTGAGGTACATCCGTCCGTCGAGCCCGACGTGGGCGCCGGTGATGCTCGTCGAGTTGATGGGCGTGTTCTGAGCGTTGAAACTCTTCCATGCGCCGGCGTCGTACCGCAGCACCTCGAACGAGTTGTGCCCCCAGATGCGCCCGGCCTGATCGATGACCAGATTGGTCATCGTCGAGCCGCCGGGCACGGCCGTCCACGCGCCGTTCTCAAACTTCGCCAGGCCCGCGTAGGTGCCGCTGCTGATCCAGGGCGTGTCGTTCGCGTCGATCGTGAGGCCGGCGATCTGGTTCCAGGGCGGGGCCCACGACGCGGGCAGCCCGCTGCCCACGCTCCACCACTGCCAGCCCGCGCCGTCGAACCGCACGACGCGCGAAATGCCCGTATTGAACTCGTTGCTGACGGCCCAGACGACGCCCGCGGAATCGATCTCGACGTCGGTGATCCAGTTGGTGCCGACCGGGGCGTTGGAGGTGTTGTAGTTGGTCCACTCCCCGTGGTGCAGGCGCGCCAGCCCGCCGCGCATCGCCACCCACACCGAGCCGTCGGGGGCGAAGTCGATGTCCTGGGGGAAGTCCGGGAACATCACGGGCTGGATGGGCCCGTTGAACGCGTTCGAGTGGTTCTCCCACAGGTCGTTCTGGATGTCGTACGCGGCGACGCCCAGATCATTCCAGAAGGGCCAGCGCCCGCCCATCCACAGGCGACCGTCGGGCCCGAGCTCGATGAACTCGATCTCCCATCCGGGCACGCCCGTGTTGGCGGGGTTGATCAGTGTCCATTCCGGATTCGCGGGCGGCTGGGCCGCGGACATGAACGGCAGGGACGTAAAGCTGATGGCGAGGGCGACGAGTCCGGACGACGTAGACACGGTGGCTCCTTCGAGGGCCCGGCGGCCGCCCCGCGGCGAGCACCGGTCAGCAACCCATGCGGCAGCCCGCCCGCACGGCTGGCACGAAACGGGCCATTAGGAAAGACAGGGGCGTGTAAGGGTGGTCGGGACGAGTGGGCGGTCCATACTTTAGACGCCGGGTGTCGGAGCAGGGTGCACGCGGGCACTCGGAGTCCGACAAGCGACGAGAGGTCTTGATGGCGGAACACGACGCCGCGACGCGCGGGGCGGTGACCCTCCTGCTGGATCGCGCCCAGCGCGGGGACCGGACGGCGACCGACGAGTTGTTCCCGCTCGTGTACGACGAGCTGCGGGCCTTGGCCGCGCGCACCCTCGACGGGGAGCGCATCGGCCACACGCTTCAGCCCACCGCCCTCGTGAACGAGGCTTACCTGCGCCTCGTCGGCCCCGCGGACGCGGGGTGGCAGAGCCGCGCCCACTTCTTCGGCGCCGCCGCCAAGGCCATCCGCCGGATCCTCACCGATCACGCGCGCACGAAGGGCCGGCTGAAGCGCGGCGGGGGACGGGCGGGCGGCCGGATCCCTCTGGATGAGGCGCTGGTCGTCGGGGACGACACCGTGCCGGACCTGGTCGCGCTGGATGAGGCGCTGGAGCGATTGGGCGCGATGGATGCGCAGAAGGCGCGCGTGGTCGAGCTGCGCTTCTTCGCGGGGCTGAGCGTCGAAGACGTGGCTCGGGCGCTGGGCGTCTCGGAGAGCACGGTGGCGCGCGACTGGCGCTTCGCCCGGGTCTGGCTCCACAAGGAACTCGGCGACGGAGCGGGCGGCCGATGACCCCGGACCGGCTCAAGCGCGTGGAGGAGGTCTACTTCGGCGTCAGCGCGCTGCCGCCCCCGGAGCGGCAGGCCCGGCTCGACGCCCTGTGCAACGGCGACGCCGAGCTGCGGCAGGAGGTCCTGGACTTGCTCGAGCACGAGCCCGCGGTCGGGGAGTTCCTCGAGCGCCCGGCGGTCGCCCTGCCCGGCTCGGCGCTCGATCCGGGAGCGGGCTCGGCCCCCGTGAAGGACGACCTCATCGGCGCGACCCTTGCGTCTTGGAAGATCGAGCGCCGCATCGCGTCGGGCGGCATGGGCACCGTCTACTTCGGCATCCGCGACGACGGCCAGTTCCAGCAGCAGGTCGCGATCAAGGTCGTCAAGCGGGGGATGGACTCCGAGGAACTGATCAAGCGGTTCCGGCGCGAACGGCGCGCCTTGGCCGCGCTCAACCACCCGAACATCGCGCGCCTGCTCGACGGCGGCATGGCCCCGGATGGTCGGCCTTACCTCGTCATGGAGTACGTGCCCGGCGAGCCCATCGACCTGTACTGCAACCGCAAGCGGCTCACGATCCCCGAGCGACTCCAACTCTTCCGAACTGTCTGCGACGCGGTCCGCGCCGCCCACCGCACGCTCATCGTCCACCGCGACCTGAAGCCGGGCAACATCCTCGTGACGGACGACGGCGTGCCGAAGCTACTGGACTTCGGCATCGCCAAGCTCGTCGGCGGGGTCGAAGCGACCCGCACGATCGACGCCGAGCGCCGCCTCACGCCCGAGTACGCGAGCCCCGAGCAGGCCGCGGGGCTGCCGCTGACCACCTCGACCGATGTCTACTCGCTGGGCGTGATCCTGTACAAGCTGCTCTGCGGCCGGCTCCCGTACCGTTTCGTCACGAAGACGTCGGCGGAGATCGAGCGGGTGATCCGCCAGGAGCCGGCGGCCCCGCCCAGCGGCGCCGCCATGCACCGGACCTGGCCTAGTCTGGTCCGCGAGGCGCCGGAGGGAGGCCCCGACGCGGACCGCGTGGCCCACGGGCGCCAGACCACCCCCGGGCGCCTCCGCCGGGCGCTCCGGGGCGACCTGGACAACATCGTGCTCATGGCCCTGCGCAAGGAACCGGAGCGCCGCTACGCGTCGGTCGAGCAGTTCGGCGCGGACATCGAACGGTTCCTGCAGGGCATGCCAGTCGCGGCACGCCCCGACACCTTCCGGTACCGCACGAGCAAGTTCGTCCGTCGGCATGCCGCGGCGGTCCTGGTCGGCGCCGGCATTGCCGCTCTGCTCGCGGTCGCCGTCGTCGCGATTGCCTGGCAGGGGCAGGTCGCCGCGAGGGAGCGCGACGCCGCGTACCTCGCCCGCGACCAGGCCGAGGAGGTCGTCAAGTTCTTGCGCGACATGCTGTCGTCGGGCGATTCCGCGGCGTCACGGGACGTCACCGTCCGGACCGTGCTCGATCGGACCGCGATGGCCATCGAGGGGCAGTTGGCGAAAGACCCGCTGGTGCAGGCCGCGGTCCGCAGCACGATTGCGCACTCGTATCTGGCGTTGGGCGTCCTCGACGAGGCGGAGCGTCACATGCGGGCGGCGTACCGGACGCGACTCGGGCGGCTCGGCGAGGACCACCACGATGTCGCGGAGAGCAAACTCGATCTGGCCGCGCTGCTCAACGCCCGGCGGAAGTACGCGGAGGCGGAGACGCTCCTCCGGGAGTCGCTCGAGATGCACCGGCGTCAGCGCGGCCCAGACAACCCGGACACGGGGCGCGTGCTGAACGATCTCGGAGCCGTGCTGTGGTCGCAGGGAAAGCTCGGCGAGGCTGCGGCTGCGCACGAGGGGGCGCTGCGGGTTCGGCGGCTGGCGTACGGCGACGAGAGCCTGCCCGTCGCCGAGTCGCTCAGCACCATGGCCGCCGTGCGTACACAGCGGAACGACCACGCGGGCGCGGCGGAACTCAGCGCCGACGCTCTCCGCATCCGACGGAAGCTGCTCCCGTCGGAGCACCCCCTTGTCCGGCGGTCGATCTTCGACCTTGCCGCTGCGGAAGGCCGCGCCGGTAACCTCGCACGGGCGGAGGAGCTTCTCGGGGAGGCCGTTTTGCTCAGCGAAGGCGCCGTCGGACCGGACCACCTCGACGTGGGGCGATGCCTGCACAGCCTCGGCGCCGTCCGGCTCCAGCAGGGCCGGTGGGCGGAGGCGGAGCCGGTGCTCCGGCGCGGCGTTCTCCTGTTCGAGGGCGGCCTCGCGCCCGGTGACCCGACCCGCGAGGGCGCGCGGGTCGATCTCGGTCTGTGCCTGATCCACCTGGGGCGTGACGACGAGGGCGAGCCCCCGCTCCGCGCCGGCCTCGAAGGCCTCCTGCGCGCCGGCGGCGAACTGCCCGAATCCCACCTTGGCGCGCTCGAGGTACTCCGCGCCTTGTATCGTCGCCGGGGCAGCACCGCCAGCCTCGCGGAGGTCGAGCACTGGGGCGAAGCCCGCTAGAGTTCTCATCCAACTGACGCGGCCCGCCTCGCCTTGCTTGATGTCCCGCCGCCGTGGACCTCGCGGATTACGGCCGGGTATCGCTGAGGTGAAGAGGATTTCGCGCTGAGCGCCGGCCAACTTGCGCCAAGTGCTTGGAGCGGCCACACTTGCCTCCGGACTCGCCCGGTCAGGAAGGAACTCAAGTAGGGGCCGCGACGATTGGGTGACGGTGATGCGGGTGACGCGATCGCTGCGCGGGCTCGGGCCCCCACAGCGGACACCAGCATACAGCGAGCGGCTGATCATGCTGCTGTACCTGTGGGCGGTCATCCACGACCGACCGACCGCGCGGGGCATGAAAAGGCCAGCCGCCGCTGGCGCGAACCCGCGGGCAAGGGGGGCGTGGGTTGTTTGCGGCTTGGAAACTATGGCAGAAGTGGCCGCCTGGCCAGGACCCCGCACGGCTGTCACGTCAACCTGGTCACGCCGCGCCCAGCCCGTCGTCGCTCTGTCGGTCATCCGCAGCGAATCGCAGCCTGTTCGGGTGACATCAGGGTGCCTTTTCAACAATTCCCGCCCGTCCGCTTTGACTTTCCTCATCAGACGATATATCTATATACAACTCCATATACTGTCGATACCGACTGGGGTGTTGCCGGAGAGCCAGCCATGTTCGTCCCATCGCAGCTTGACCCGCCGCGGACCGTCAAGGACCGGAACAGGGGCGATCAATGGCGTCCAGCAAACGACTGCGGGCTGCGCGATGTGGGCATCGCGCTAATGTGGGCGTGCGCCGTCATGGCGCCGATGCTGGGGACGGGCGGGTGGGTGATGCACCGTGAGCTGCGGGAGCGGGAGGACGCCCGGCTGGCGGCAATCGAGGCGGCGCAGGCGTATGAGCGCCTCGTTGCTGCTCCGCCGGGGCCAATGCTCCATGTCACCGAAGCGGTCCACGGGCGAGAGCTGTTCTCGACCGTGTGCATCGCGTGTCACGGGCTCCAGGGAACGGGCGTCCCGGGTCTCGGCAAGAGCCTTGTGCAGAGCGACTTCGTCGCCGCACTCTCCGACGGACAGTTGCACCAGTTCCTGGTGGTCGGTCGGCCGAATGCAAGCCCGGTAGGCATGCCGCCCCAGGGAGGGCCCGGGGGTTTCACCGACGGCGACCTCCGCGACCTTGTGACGTTCGTGCGAGGGCTCCAGGACCCCCGTCGCATGCCGGAGCTGCCGGCGGCCGTGGTGGCGCCGCCGACGGAGGCCGAGACGGCGGCCGCACTCGCGGCGGCCGGGGGCGACCCCGAACTCGCCCAGTACATCGCCAACGGCAACAAGCTCTTCCATTCCACATGCATCGCGTGCCACGGCAAGGGCGGCGTTGGAGTCCAGGGAAACGGCAAGGCGCTGGTCGCTAACCCATTCATCCGCGGGCTGGATGACGACGGACTGCTCGGGTTCATCAGGCAGGGTCGGTCGCCCGGCGATCCAAAGAACACCACCGGCATCCAGATGCCCCCAAAGGGCGGCAATCCTGCGCTGTCGGACGACGACGTCCTCGACATCATCGCGTATCTGCGGACCCTGCAGAGCGAGAAGCCCGCTGCGGCGGTAGGCAACTGACTCGCACCCTCGAGGGGCGGACACTCGCCTTGAGTTGCCCGCTCCCGCTCAACCAGGAGATCTGACCATGAACAGCCTCGTTCCTCCTCGCCTCGCCCGCACGCTTCTGCTCGCGGTGGTCGCCGCCGGTCCGTTCCTCTCATACCTGACGACCGAGGCTCTGGCCCAGGAGGGCCGGCGCCGACGGGGCGGACAGCAGGAGGCCAAGCCCGTGGAGCTGACACAGGACCAGGTGGCCACACTCACCAGGATTGCCAACGAGCGGAAGCTGAACGTCGATGATCTGGTGGCGGCCGCCAAGACCTTCACGCCCAGCGGACGACCCGACGAGTATGTGCTCTTCTCCTCCGGAGGCCAGAGCGGCCAGGTGTTCGCCATCGGCGTCCCGAGCATGAGGCTCCTGCGATCGATCGCCGTCTTCACGCCCGAGTCGTGGCAGGGGTACGGGTTCGGAGGAAAGGATGATCACGTTCTGGAGTCGCTGAAGATCCAGGGCACACCGGTGCTCTGGGGCGATACGCACCATCCGGCTCTCTCTGAGACCAAGGGCGACTACGACGGTCAGTTCCTGTTCATCGGCGACAAGGCCAACGCCCGGTTGGGTGTGATCGACCTGCGCGACTGGGAGACGAAGCAGATTGTCAAGAACCCGCTGACGATCAGCGACCATGGCGCCGCGTTCGTGACACCGAACACGGACTACGTCATCGAGGGCGGTCAGTACGCGACCGTGCTGGGCTACGGCTACGCACCGCCGGAGGAGTACAAGAAGTCCTACCGCGGAATGGTCACCCTGTGGAAGTTCGATCGTCAGAAGGGGCGCATCGACACCGCCAACTCGTTCGCGCTCGAGCTCCCGCCCTACTGGCAGGACCTCGCCGACGCGGGAAAGAACGCCAGCGACGGCTTCTTCTTCATCAACTCGTTCAACGTGGAAATGGCGACCGGCGGCGCCGAGAAGGGCAATCCGCCCTTCGAGGCGGGGGCCAGCAAACGCGACATGGACTACCTGCACATCATCGATTGGCGCCGGGCGGAGGCGGCATTCAAGGCGGGGAAGGCCAAGAGGATCAACGACTTCCCCGTGTTGATGCTGGAAACGAGCATCGCCGACGGCATCCTCTACTTCGCGCCCGAGCCCAAGAGCCCGCACGGTGTCGATGTCACGCCCAACGGTCAGTACATGGTCGTCGCCGGCAAGCTCGACCCGCACGTCACCGTCTATTCCATCGAGAAGATCAGGGCCGCGATCGCCGAGAAGAAGTTCAACGGGAGCGACGAGTTCGGCGTGCCGGTGCTCGACTTCGATGCCGTCAAGGAAACGCAGGTTGAGCTGGGCCTCGGGCCCCTGCACACGCAGTTTGACGACAAGGGGTACGCCTACACCTCGCTCTTCCTCGACTCCGCGGTCGCCCGGTGGAGTCTCGGCGGCGAATACGCCAAACTCCACCCCGAGCAGCCCTGGACGCTTGTCCATAAGACGCCGGTCCAGTACAACATCGGTCACCTGTGCGCCGCCGAAGGCGACACCGTCAGCCCGGACGGCAGGCACTTGATCTCGATGTCGAAGTGGTCCGTGGACCGGTTCCTGCCCACGGGCCCGTTGCTGCCGCAGAACTTCCAGCTGCTGGACATCACGCAGACCGGCACGACGATGCCCGTGATCTATGACCTGCCGATCGGCGTGGGCGAGCCGCACTACTGCCAGATGATCAAGGCCGACAAGCTGAGCACATGGAAGGTCTACCCCGAGGTTGGCTGGAATCCGCACACGCAGCAGCTCGATCCCGACGCCCCGAAGAAGGGCCAGGAGGGCGTGACGCGCGAGGGCAACAGAGTTCTTGTGAGGATGACCGCTGTGCGCAGCCACTTCCTCCCCGAACACGTCGAGGTGAACGAAGGCGACGAGATCACCTGGCGGATCACCGCCCTGGAGACGGCCCAGGACGCGACGCACGGATTCTGCGTCGGCGGGTACAACATCAACCTGTCGCTGGAGCCTGGTGAGTACACCGAGGTTCGCTTCATCGCCGACAAGGGCGGGACCTACCCCTTCTACTGCACGGAGTTCTGCTCGGCACTTCACCTCGAAATGATGGGGTACTTCCACGTCAAGCCCAAGGCGACCGGCGCCGCGTCGCTGCCCGCGACGACCGGCACCGCGACCGCGCGCAAGTAACCACGCAGCCCGCGCGCGGCGGCGGCCCCGCGCGGCGCATTCCCGAAACCCCCGCGACGGTCGGCGCCGCGGAAGACGGCGTCGGGGAGATCATCGATGTCGAGGCTCGCTCAATCGCTGATCGGCCCCCGCGTGCCCGCGGAGGAGCTGAACGCGCACCGAAGACGATATCTCACGCCCTCGCTCGTCTTCATGCTCGCGCGCGTCCTGCTCCTGGTCTCGATATTCCTCCCGTACTGGCACATGGAACTCGATGCGCCGCAGTATCCCAACGGGCTGTTCCTGACCGCGTACGTCAACCACTTGACCGGCGACGTCCGCGAGATTGACGGGCTGAACCACTACATCGGCATGCGGCCGCTCGGCGACGCGGCCGCGTTCGAACGAGCGGCGTCGGTCTGGATGATCATCGCAATGTTCCTCCTGGTCGAGGGCGCGGCGGTCATCCACAGCCGATGGGCCGTGCTCCTGGCCCTCCCCGCGGTGACGTTCCCGATCGCGTTTCTCGCGGATCTCTGCTACTGGATGCGGACGTTCGGGCTCAACCTGGACCCCGGTGCGCCGCTGTCCTCGTCGGTCAAGCCCTTCGTGCCGACCGTCGTCGGGGAGGGAGGGATCGGTCAGTTCAAGACCTATGCGGCGCTCGGCGCAGGCTACTGGCTTGCGGTCGCGGCCGCTGTCCTCATCGTCATCGGGTTTGCGTTTCATCGCCACGCCTACAAGCCGCTCGTGGAGCGGCAGCGCAACGGCGAGGATCGGTCCGCGTCATGATGCACCGAGCCGTTCATCCTCTTCTGGTGCCGGCAGCGTGCTTCGCGATGGCCGTCGCCGGTGGCCACCCGATGGCCTTCGCCGGCCACGAGGCCCCTTCCATGCGGCAGCCGACGTCGGGGCCGTTCCACCCGGGCGCGATTGGCACACGCATCGCGGCGGCACGCACCGGCGACACCATCGAAGTCGCCGCCGGGGTATATCGCGAGCACATCCGCATCGACAAAACCGTCTCTCTGGTCGCGCGCGGCGTCGTCATCCTCGACGGGGGCGGGCGCGGAGACATCGTCGAGATCACGGCGCCGGGGGTGACGCTGCGTGGGTTCACGATCCGCAACACCGGCATCGACCTTGACCAGGAGAACGCCGCGGTCCGGGTGGTCGCCCCGCGCGTCACGCTCGAGGACAACGTCCTTGAAGACATCCTCTTCGGCATCGATCTGCGCGAGGCGCCGGACAGCGTGGTCCGCCGGAACACGATCGGCGGGAAGAAGCTCGACATCGCCCGACGTGGGGACGGCCTGCGACTCTGGAGGTCCGACCGCGCCATCGTCGAGCGCAACGTCATCCACGACGGTCGCGACGCCATCGTCTGGTACTCGGCGGGCGTCGTGGTGCGGGATAATCGCGCGCACGACTGTCGCTATGGCCTCCATCTGATGTTCAGCGACGATGTCACGATCACCGGCAACGAGTTCTCGAACAACTCGGTCGGCATCTACCTCATGTACAGCACCGGCGTCGTCGTGAAGCAGAACCGCCTCATCCGCAACCGCGGCCCGAGCGGCTACGGGGTCGGCCTGAAGGAAACGGACCAGTTTGCCGTCCTTGAGAACCTGATCGTGGGCAACCGCGCGGGGGTGTACATCGACGGCTCTCCCTTCACCGACAGGAAACCAGGCGAGTTCACGCTCAACACGATCGCGTGCAACGACGTCGGGATCACCTTCCTGCCGTCCGCACGCGGCAACGAACTGACGGACAACAACTTCATCGACAACATCGACCAGATAGCCGTTGCGGGGCGCGGGTCGCTTGATGCCAATCGCTTCTGGAAAGGTGATCGCGGCAACTTCTGGAGCGACTACACCGGCTACGACCAGAACGGCGACGGCGTGGGGGATTTCATTCACGAATCCCAGACCATGTTCGAGAACCTCATGGACCGCGAGCCGATGCTCCGCCTCTTCCTGTTCAGCCCGGCGCAGCAGGCGATCGAGTTCGTCGGGCGCGCCGTCCCCGCGGTCCGGCCCGAGGCCAAGTTCACTGACGAGGTGCCGCTCATGCGGCCCGTGCCCGTCGCCGGCGCGAACGCGATCGCACCCACCACGTTGACGACCGGCGCGCTGGGTGTCAGCGGCGCGGGGCTGGTGGGGCTTGGGGCCGGCATCGTCGTCGCGGCCCGCGGACCGTCGCGCCTTCGGTGCCGCTCGCATGGCACCCCGAGCCCCCATGGCGGCACAGGAGGGTGCGCATGATCCGCATCGAGCACGTCACCAAGCGGTTCGGGCGGGCGACCGCCGTGGACGGGGTTTCTCTTAGCCTTGCCCCCGGCGACAGCGTCGCGCTCTGGGGCCCGAACGGCGCGGGCAAGACCACGCTCATCCGCTGCGTGCTGGGGCTCTTGCGATTCCAGGGTCGAATCTGGGTCGCGGGTCACGACGTACGGCGCCGCGGCAAGCACGCACGGCTGCTCATCGGATATGTGCCCCAGGAACTCGGCTTCTACGACGACCTCGGCGTCGCGGAGGCCATCCTGTTCTTCGGTCGGCTCAAGGGGCTGCCGAACGTCAACCCCGACCGCGCCCTCGCGAGCGTCGGGCTAGTCGGGCAGGACGGCAAGCGCATCCGCGAACTCTCCGGCGGCATGAAACAAAGACTCGCGCTGGCGATTGCGCTCCTCGGCGACCCCGCCGTCTTGGTGCTCGATGAAGTGACCGCCAGCCTTGATGCGGTCGGGCGCGAGAGGTTCGTGGCGCTGCTGGAGCACCTGTCGGGCACCGGCCGAACGGTGCTGTTCGCCTCCCACCGCATCGAGGAGGTGGCAGCCCTTGCCAAACGCGTCGCCGTGCTGGACCGTGGGCGTCTGGCTCGACTGTTACCGTGCCAGGACTTCGTCGCCGACCAGGGGCGGGATGTCGTCCTGCACCTCGCCATCGCCCTCCCCGTACGCGAACGGGCGGCGGTATCCCTGAGGGCGGGGGGATTCCTGCCGCAGATCAACGGGGTCGGACTGCTCGTCCCCGTGGCGCCCGAGCGCAAGGCGGCACCGTTTCGGGTGCTCGCGGACGCGAAGATCGCAGTGGACGACTTTGAACTGGTGTCCATGAGCCCCCTGGCCGCGCTCGCCCCGCAGGATCCGCACGGCAAGGGGGTACGCCCATGACAGCGCTCCCGACCGCGGTGATCACGGCGAGCGCCGACCGGCGTCCACCGTCCGTCACGCGCAACATCCGGACGATCGCGCGCCGGGAACTCCGCGACGCCGTGCGCAGCCGCTGGTTCCTCCTCTACACACTGGCCTTCGCGGTGCTGGGACTGGCAGTGTCCTTCGTGTCCGCGTCAGGAAGTGGCGGGTCGGGCCTGTCAGGGTTCGGGCGCACAACCGCCGGGCTGATCAACATCGTCTTGCTCGTGGTGCCGCTCATGGCTCTGACGGCCGGCGCGGCGTCGATCGCCTCGGACCGCGAGCGTGGCATGCTGCCGTACGTCCTGGCGCAGCCGGTGTCGCGGCTCGAGGTGCTGCTCGGGAAGTACGCCGGGCTGGCGCTGTCGCTGCTGGCCTCGCTCGGCCTTGGATTCGGCGCGTGCGCTGTCATCCTGGCGTGGAAGGGCGTGCCCACGAGACCGGCCAGCATCCTCGGGCTCACGGCGTTGTCGTTCGCGCTGTCGCTGGGGATGCTCAGCCTCGGCATGCTGATCTCCGTGCTGGCCCGCAAGGCGTCGGTGGCGGTGGGGACCGCCATCTTCGTCTGGCTCACCGTGGTCTTCGTCACGGATCTGGGGCTCATGGCCGGCGCGGTAGCACTACGGCTCCGCATCGAGGACCTCTTCACCCTCTCCCTGATCAATCCGCTGCAGGTTTTCAAGATGTGGTCGCTCCACGCCGCCGACGCGACGCTCGACGTCCTCGGCCCGGCCGGCCTCTACGCGAGCGAGGAGTACGGGTCTCGCCTGCATCTGCTCTTCGGCGCATGCCTCCTCGCGTGGGTGTTGCTGCCGCTCGCGCTCGCGGCGGTGTGTCTGTCGCGGAGGTCCCCACTGTGAAACGGATACTCCAAGCGTCGTTCCTGCCGGGCCTGCTCGCGATCGCGGCCTGCGGCCGCGGGGCGGCGACAGGTCCCCCAGCCCTCCGTCTGGGCCGGGACGAGTGTGGTGAGTGCGGAATGGCGATCCACGATGAGCGCAGCTCGGGCGCACTGTTGATTGATCGCTACGGCCGCCGCGACTACGTGCTCTTCGACGATATCGGGTGCCTCCTCGACGCCGGGCGTTCCGAGGGGGCGGCCCTCCAGCTGGTCGGTGCCTTCGTGCACGACTACTCGAGCAACGCATGGATTCCGGCAGACAACGCGGTGTTTGTGGTGACCGACGGTTCTTCACTGCGGACCCCGATGGGTTCGGGCATCGCGGCGTTCACGGACCATGCCGGGGCCGAGGGCGGGCGACAGCAGTTCGGCGGTGAGATCCTGGACTACAGATCCCTCGCCGCGTGGCGCCGGGAGCGGATGACCGAACGCCACCAAGTACCCGGCAAGTGAGCCCGGGTCATCGGCCGGTGCCACCGAACCGGAGACCCGCATGATCTCCCAGACCGTCGAGTACGCCCTGCGTGCCATGAGCTACCTCGCCTCGCTCGGCGGCACGGCCACGACGAGCGAAGCGATTGCAAGGTCCACGCATGTCCCGCAGGGGTATCTCTCCAAGATCATGCGCGATTTGGTGCGAGCCGACCTGGTCAGGTCGTTCCGTGGCCCGCACGGCGGGTTTGTCCTGGCCCGTGACGCCGAGTCCATCACGCTGCTGGACATCGTGAGCGCCGTCGATCCGATCCGTCGGATCGCCGGGTGTCCATTGGCAGATCCACAGCACGCCAAGCCGTGCCCGTTGCACCGGTGCCTCGATGATGCGCTCGCCCACATGGAACAGAGGTTCCGGAGCACGACGCTGGGGAGCGTGCTCTCCACTATTCGTGAAGCGGGTGATTGCCGGGGTCTGTCCGCCCCGCTTGCGACCGGGCCGGAGAAGGAGGCGTCATGAGCGGTCGCTGCCCGCGCCGGTCGCGATCGATCGCGGTCGTGATTCTGTCCGCCGCATCGCTGTGTGTGGCGGCCTGCGGGAGCGAGCGCGCCGCGCGACGAACCGGCACACGACGGACAACGACCGCGTCAGCAACGAACGAACGCAGGTCGGATGTCACCGTCGTCATGGACAGCTACTACCTGAGCACCTGTGCCCGCTGCGACGGTCTCCTGGGGTCCAAGGGCGAGTCTATGGAGGTCGTCCGCGATGGACGACGGCTTCGACTGTGCTCCGGTGCGTGCATCGATGCCTTCGACCGCGACCCGCGGGCCGGTTGCGAGCATGTTGACGCCGTGATGATCGCCGATCAGCGCCCGCATTACCCTCTCACGACCTCCCTTGTCACCGGACGTCCTCTCGGGCCGAGCCCGATCGAGTTCATCTGGGGAAACCGGCTGTTTCGGGCGGCCGACGATGCCGAGCGTGGCCTGCTTCTTGCCCGTCCCGCTGAGTCCATGCGTCTCCTCAACCGAGCGGTCTGTGTCGCTCAGGCGCCGCTGTACGGCATGCCCCACAAGTGCCCGGTGCAGGGTGACATCCTCCCGAGCGACGACCCCGTGGACATCGTCGTCGCCAACCGCATGATCAGGGTGTGCTGCGGACGCTGCGCCCACGTGGTCAGAGCCCGGCCGCACCAGTACCTCGCCATGGTTGAGTACGCGAACCGGCACCGCTCTAACGAGGCGCCCCCATGATCGCACCGCGCCGGAGCGATGCTCGACCCCCGAACCCCAGATATCCGGATATGCTTCTCCAGCACGGCGCTCGCCCGGTACGTCGGCGCTTGGAAACACCGAATCATGCTCTCCCAAACGATCGAGTACGCCCTCCGCGCGATGACCCACCTCGCGACGCTTGAACGCGAGGCCACCGCCAACAGCGAATCAATCGCGCAGGGGACAAGGGTTCCCAAGGGTTACCTGTCCAAGGTGCTCCGCGACCTGGTCGTAGCGGAACTGGTTCTTTCGCAGCGAGGTCCCAACGGCGGATTCTCGCTGGCCCGCCCGCCGGACAGGATCTCTATGCTCGAGGTCGTCAACGCGGTCGATCCGCTCCTTCGGATTCGGAAATGCCCGTTGGGCAACCCGGCGCACATCCAGCTCTGTCCGCTTCATCGCCGCTTGGACGACGCCATCGGGATGATCGAGCGGGAGTTCGGGCGGACAAGCCTGGCCGAGGTGGTGGAGACGAATCTGCGATCCGGCGTACAGTGCCGGATACTGGCCGCCCCCACCGTGCGGGGACGCACGCCACCGAGACGCCCCGCGTGAAGTGGCGTCGGCCATGCAACCTGCTGAACATTATCCAGAGCGCGCGCAAGACCGAGAGGGTTCGCGCCGCTAGCGCGAGAGCAACCGTAGGGGTTCGCCCCACGTCCCCGTGTCCTGCGAGGATCTCATTGCCACCCCGGACCAGGTCATCGTGGTCCAGGCCGAAGTGGGTTGCGAAAAGCTCGGCGGTGATCGCGCCGAGGAAGGGGCGGAGTGCATCGTCGCCCAGCACGTTCTTCCGGTCGGCGTCGAGCAGAGTGCTCTTGTTGCCCTTCCGCCGCGCGAAAGAAAGTTCGCGATCGTCCTTTGCGCACAGCCGGCCTTCCGGACTGCGGCGACCGCCTCGGTGATGATCCCGATGTCCACCCCCTCGGCCCGCAGCTGCGCCGCGTGCGTGTGCCGCAGCCCGTGGGCGTGGACCCGCTTCTCGATCCCCGCCTTCGCCCCCAGGCGCGGGAGCAGCCGCCGGACGTAGGCGGTGGTCGTCGCCCGCCCGGACCTGGTGCAGAAGATCGGGTGCAGGCCGTTGACGCCCCAGCGCACCCGGGCGTCGGCCCAGCGCCGCAGGACGGCCAGCGCCCCGGGGTCCAGGCCCGACGTGCGGGCCCGCCCGCCCTTGCCGAAGAGGACGCGGACCGCGCCGGTCGCCGCGTCCACGTCCTTGGGCCGCAGCGCGAGCGCCTCGGAGACCCGCAGGCCGGCGCGGTACAGCAACGCGATCAGCGCCCGGTTGCGCAGGCCCGAGGCCGCAACCAGGGAACACGCGGCCATCAGCGCCCGGACTTCGTCGTCGGTCAGGACCTCGGGGGGGAGGCGGCGGGCGGGCTTGGGCCGACGCCCCCCCACGCGGCCGACGTTGGCCCGTGCCGCGTCGGGGGGAGCGCCCCCGAGTTCGTCCCAACGGGCGGCGGGCGGGCGGTACGGCGGGGCGGCGGTTCGCACGGCGGGTCCTCCTCGATGCCCGCCCGGGGTCGCCTCAAGCGCGAGAGTGATACCGGGCGGGCAGGAGGAGGTACAACCGGCAACCGCATCAATCAAGGCAACGTGGGGGAAACCGACGTGCGTGATCATCGGGGCGGTGGCCAACCGCTGGCTGCGCGGGCTCTTCCACGCGATGAGGGAGGTGCCCATGGCGGCGTAAACGACGGGACGATCCCGGACGGACCGCGGGAGTGACGCGACACGGCGGCCCGCGTGCGGGGACGGCAAGCCCGGGTGCCACGTGGGCTTACGGCTCGATGATCGATGGGGCAGCCGACCCTCACGCCTCGAAACAACCCAGATGGGCAGGGAGCCTCCTCCCGAGCCCGGATAGACGAATGGGCCCGCCGCGCTTGACTTCTCACAGGTCTTCATAGGCGTGGCACGTCGTATGGTCGGGCCACTAGCCTGCGAGGGGAACTCTGGCGCTCTAGTTATCGCCGACCTTCAACGCGGCCCCGCCCTAGACAGGGGCCGTCACCACTGGCCTATCCCCCGCCGGCTAGGTGTGGTCATGGCTTCGAGCCTCTGTCGTCGATACAATTACTACGGAGGCAAGCGTTGTGACTCGAGTAGCTGCAACAACCCTTCGGCGTGTAAGCACGTGGCTATGCGCGGTGCTATTGGCAATACTGACCCTCCTCTGGATAGTCAGCACTACTACGGCGAGCCTTTGCCATAGCGGCGCAATCGGCTATCGTTTCCTAGGCATTGGGCTGTGCAACGGACAGGTCGTCTTCATGATTGCCCGGGATGCTAACTCGTCATACGTCCCGCCCTTGCCAGGCTTTGGGCCTGGGACGGCAAAGCGGAAAGCACTCTGGCGAATCACCGTTCAATGTTGCTGGAAGGAGTGCTGTCTTGAACCTCGCTGTCTCCTCCTGCCACGCATAGTTCTCGACCGTTCCCCGGTAGCACGCCTATGCCAGATTTCGTTCCCTCTGTGGTATGTACTCTCCGCCCTGACGATAGCGATTATCTACCATCAGTACGCCGTGCGTCGCCATGTTTCCTCGCAATACTGCGCGCGATGTGGTTACGATCTCACTGGGCTTGAATCTTATGTGCCATGTCCTGAATGTGCACACACAAGATCTCCATCCTAGTGGTTGTTTATGCTGCCACACTTGAAATCGCCTTCGCCAAAAGGGCCTTGCCCAGGGCAGAAGGGGCAAAAGCCATCATTGGGGCCGAATAGATCCTCACACCCTGCTGGATTTGCAGTACCGGCAGCACAAGCACAAGCGGCGTCGCGAACTGTCCTAAAGAACTCAAGAAAATACTCGGTGCTCGCGATGCAAGTGGAACGAGCAGGCTCGGCGAGGTTATTACACACGGCCCGTTCTGCTTCAAGGCACTGCACGTGCACCGTGTAGGCGTCGCATTCTCCTTCCCATCGGCCCTTCCAATCGCAAATGGTGTTGGCATCTTGACACTCGCCGTCATTGTAATGCACTCGCTCGTGCTCAATCTGACATTTCTTGATTGCAGGAATGTACGTAGGGGGAATGCCCTGGCCGGGCGGCGGATGCAGGTTATTCTCGCAGATGCAGATGCATTTCTTGCCGTTTTCACAGGTTGTGACCCCCCCAAGTCCCGAGTCGGCGCACTCCGCTTGGCAACGTGGTGCTGAACACGTCGGCAAAGGCTCAGGTCCCTGCGGTACACGCGGGCCACAGAGAATGCACGGATCATTTGGATCGGGTTGCGGTGGTTGGACCCCGCAGGAATCATGATACAGACAAGCTTGCGAGCTTGCAGCGACGAAAGCAGGCGTCCTCGGATCAAGGCCAAGGGCGTCCGTGCGATGCAGAGGACGCGCCGCTGAGTAGGAATATAACGACGGGATC
>JBJXFE010000040.1:0-3062 GCA_046153875.1 Phycisphaerales bacterium | reverse complement strand
AGCACGTGCTGATGACGCTCGGGACGGAGAAGACGCGGGCGGCCGGCGAAGTTCTTCATGCCCACACCATGCGCGCCCTCAACGAAACGGTTGCAGTTCGCCGTTCAATTCGTTCACAGGCTCGAAGAGCTTGCGGGCGTTGAGCTCGCGGTACGCGTCCAGCAGCAGCGCCAGCGTCTGCGTGATCACGGCGTTGCCCTCCGGCGCGTGCTCACGTCCGCGCCGGGCGCGAGCACGTCGCCCGTGGCCGGGTCCGTCACCGCACGCATGAAGAGATCCTCCAGCGAGGGGCGCACCGGTCGGATCGACCGGATGATCGCGCGATGCCCGCGGAGCGCGTCGATCAACGGCTGGACAATCGCCGGGTCGTCGGTTCCGACGCGGATCAGGTTCCGGTCGATCTGCACGCTCTCGCCGGTGGCCAGGACCCCGGTCCACCCCACGCGCTTCGCGGGGTGGGGAGGGGCGTCGTCCGGCCCGAGCGGCAACGCGCGGGTGAGGTCGGGCGTCAACAGGCCCGCGATCTCCTCGGGCGAGGATTGAAGCTCCGGCATCGCCAGCTCGATCTCGTACCGCCGGTCGCCGTGCGTCAGCTCGTCGAGCGTCCCCTCGGCGGACACCACGCCCTGCACGAGGATCGCCACGCGGTCGCACACCATCTCCAGCTCACTCAGCAGGTGGCTGTTGAGCAGCACCGCCTTGCCCTGCTCCTTGAGTCGCGACACGATCGCCCGGATGTCCCGCCGGCCCACAGGGTCCACGCCGTCGGTCGGCTCGTCGAGCACGACCAGTTCCGGATCATTCACGAGCGCCTGGGCGATACCGAGCCGCTGCCGCATGCCCTTGGAAAAGCTGCGCACCCGCCTGTGCGCCCAGTCCGCCAGCCCAACCTCGGTCAGGAGTTCTCCCGTTCGGCCCTTGCGGGTCCGGCGGGGCACCTTGGCCATCGCGCCGAAATAATCCACGACCTGCGACGCCGTGAGATAGTCGGGGAACCGGTGGTGCTCGGGCAGGTACCCCACGCGGGCAAGTACGGACTTGTCGCCCACGGGCCGGCCCAGCAGCGTCCCTTCGCAGCGCGTCGGGCGGACGACGCTCATCATGATCTTCACGAGCGTGGTCTTGCCAGCGCCGTTGGGGCCAAGCAGCCCGAAGATCTCGCCGTGGTTCACCCGTATCCCCACGCCGCGCAGCGCGTGGATCCTGCCGCGGTACGTCTTCGAGACGTGCGACAACCGCACCGCCGGCTCTCGACCGGTACCGACAAGCGCCGGGTTCTCGATCGCTCCGGTGGTCACCGCATCACTCCGTGACTCCGTCTCTACGTCTCTTCATTTTTTCCGTGCCACCACGTGGAATACATGCCAGTGCTTGGGATTCTCCGTGGCGTCCTTGCCGTCCTTCTCCTCCTCGTTGAACATCTCGACCGCGAACGGCGCCAGCATTCGATCGACCCTCGCCCGCGTCTGGTGCGAGCGATCGGGCAGCGTCGCCCACCCGTCGCGATCGCCGAAGAGTTGCCCCGCGAAGCGTCCGCCGGGGGGCAGGGCGGCGACGATCTGGCCCCACAACGCGTCGAAGTGCTCCGGCAGGCAGAAGGGCAGCGAGAAGCTGGAGTTGACCAAGCGAGCCGGGGGGATCGCTAATCCCTCGAACGGCGCCAGCCGGGTTTCGATCAGGGATGGGTCGGGGATGTCCGGGCGGTTGCTGATCCGCTCGATCGCCTCCGGGTGCCCGTCGATCGCCAGGACCCGCCAGCCGCGTTTCGCCAGTTCCGCAGCGTCGCGTCCCTCGCCGCACCCGACATCGACCGCGAAACGCTCCGCAGCGGGCAGCCCCTCGCGCTCGAACGCGTCGAGCGCGACGATGAGCGTCTCTCGCGCCGGCTTGCCCTCGACGGCCCGGAAGTACCCAGGCCAGTCCCGCACGGCCGCGTAGGCGTGCGCCGGACGCAGCGGGCCCGGGACTTCGTCCCACGGATGCAGCGGCCGGTTTGACATACGCTCGTGTAATGTATGCGAACCTGCGAGAGTTCGTTTCGGCCCTCGACGAAGCCGGGGAGCTTAAGCGCATCCGCGCGCGCGTCTCGCCGGTCCTCGAGATCGCGGCGATCGCCGATCGTGTGAGCAAGACCCCGGCTCCGAGTCTTCCGGCGCCGTCCACGCGACGCACCGATCCGCGATTCCACCATCTCGGCGGGCACGCCCTGCTCTTCGAGAACGTCGACGGGTCGGAGATGCCCGTCCTGATCAACGCCTTCGGGTCGTATCGGCGGATGGAGATGGCGCTCGGTTGCGGCGAAGGGGGACTCGAAGCCCTCGCCGATCGGCTCGGCAAGCTCGTCAAGCCCGAGCCCCCACCGACGCTCCTGGCCAAGCTCCGGAAGATCCCGGAGCTGCTCGAACTGGCGAAGATCCCGCCCCGGCGCGTCCGCTCGGGTATCTGCCAGGAGATCGTCCACGTCGGCGACGCCGTCGATCTGACTCGGTTGCCCTTGCTCAAGTGCTGGCCGCTCGACGGGGACCTCGCTTCTGTCGGCTGGCCCGCGGGTCACAACGACGGCGTCCCGGGCGTGCGGACGGACGCGGCGTGGCGCGAGCGGTTCGCCGGGCGGTACATCACGCTCGGCGGCATCCACACCATCCACGCCGACGATGCGGGGAACGACAACCCGCAGAGCCGCAACATCGGCATGTACCGCGTGCAGCTCTTCGGCCCGCGGACCATGGCCATGCACTGGCACGTGCACCACGACGGCGCCCGCCACTGGCGATCGTGGAAGGCCCGCGGAGAAGCGATGCCCGTCGCCATCGCGCTCGGCGGGGAGAGCGTCCTGCCGTACGCAGCGACCGCTCCCATGCCGCCGGGGATCAGCGAGCTGCTCCTCGCGGGCTTCCTCAATCGCGGGTCGATCCCGCTGGTCCGCTGCAGGACCGTCCCGCTCGACGTGCCGGCCCACGCGGAGATCGTCATCGAGGGCTACGTCAGCCACGAAGCCGGACCGATCGGGTTCGATCCCCGGGTAGGTCGGCTCTCCGAGCCGACCGTCGGCTCGGAGAGCC
>JBJXFE010000035.1:0-26087 GCA_046153875.1 Phycisphaerales bacterium | reverse complement strand
GAGAACCGGCGCGTGGGCACCCGCTATGACAAGCTGGCCTCCAGCTTCCTGGCCTTCGTCAACCTCGCCATCATCCGGCGGTACCTGAGAATCCTGGCTCCCGATGATCCGTCAGACAGAACCTAGCGTTGCCGGGTGTCATGGCTTTGAGGCAGTGTGGCTGATCTACAGCGCGCGATCGGGACCCTGCTCAATCAGTTCCAGACCACACTCCACAAGAAACGATGCAGTACGGTCCAGCCGTGCCGGTTCGCGAGTCGGATCATCGAGATCGCCGGGGGGAACCCAGATCAAGAGGCCCTCGCGGGCGCGGGTGAGCAGAACCCGGTACTTGTTGACCATGAACTGCCGCATGGAATCGGTACGGACACGTGTCCAGCGGCTGCCGAGAAAGCGCCGGATGTCCCATGTACCGTCGGCCGCGACGGTGAAGTCATCGCCCCAGCAGAGTCCGACGTAGTCGAGCTCCAATCCTTGGCACTCGAACTCGGTCAATGCCACTTCGAGTTGGTGTGACGACCGCACATCCGATGGGCCATCCAGGAACCAGTTGACGTACGGGAAGCCGCGGTGGAAGGCGGAGTCGATCTCGAGCCCGTAGGCCCGCAGACGGGCTGCGCCCGAGCTGGCGAGCAGGCCGGGGCGACGTTCGCCCCGGCTGGCGTCGCGGAGCCAAGCCCTTGCAGCTTCGAGGTTACGCGTGAGACCCATGCGGAAGCCGTGGACTTTGCTCATGGCCTCGCGTGCGGCCGGGGCGTCCATGGCAAGGACAGCGTCCACCCATTGGGCAAGGTACTTGGCCCGTGGACTGCGGACGCTGACGCGCAGGTGCAGGGCATCGGTGGGAACGACATCGGCGTTGGCGGGTGCGGCGCTCGTGAAGAGCCGATGACCGCCAGTCGCCTCATCGCCGCTCAGCACCGAGCTCGACGCGACGACACGCCACCGATGCGGCGAAGCCGCGATCGCCCGGCCCCATTCCTCAAGACCGGCTTCGCCGGTGTTGATCTCTTGGCCCCCGCCGACCACGGCGATGACGACGCCCCAGTCGGGCGTTCGCGACATGGTGTCGAGCATCAGGCTGGGCTCGGAGCCCAGCTCCTGCTTGTGGAACTTGGCGACCTGTTCGGCGTGCCACGCTCGCTGCGCCTCGTCGTAGATCACGACGCGGTCTTTGGGGATCAGGTCGCGGTGCTTCACCCCGTACTCCGTCACGAACTGGTGGACGTTCTGGATCAGGTTGACCGCCGTGCGATTGGCTACTTCCTTGCGTAGCTCAATGCCGGCCTTTCGCGCCTGCTGAACGGCGTCGCGCGCGATCGCTTCGCGGAGAATCTTGACCAGCGGGCCGTTGCCCGAGAGGAACGACGCGATACCGGGCTGTGCCGATGCAGCTTGGATGCGATGGACGGCCTCAAGCCCCGTCAGGGTCTTGCCCGCACCGGGCACGCCCGTTACGAAGCACACGAGGCGCTCCCCGCGCTGTCGGGCTCGCTCGACTTCGCGCACGATCGCATTGACAGTCTCGCTGAGGTTGTCGGCGTAGTGGTGCGAGAGATCGGCAACGCTGTGCGCCGAGAACAGCAGTTGCGTGGCCTCGACGATGGACGGCGTCGGGGCGAATCCCGCGGCGTCCCAGGCGTGCGGGTCGATCGCCGTTTCGGACGATTGCGTTGGGACCGCGTTGGCGATGGTCATGGCGAGTTCCTTGCTGCCGGTGCACAGGACGGCGAAGTCGCTGCCTTGTCGGGTCACAGGCGGTGGGGGCCATTCAGTCGCCACGAGCACCGGCGC
Organism: Phycisphaerales bacterium; assembly: GCA_046153875.1. Taxonomy (GTDB): domain Bacteria; phylum Planctomycetota; class Phycisphaerae; order Phycisphaerales; family UBA1924; genus JBJXFE01. Next base: position 24,293 of record JBJXFE010000035.1, on the reverse strand, counting down.
GATGTACCGGTTGCGGCTGGCCTCGTGAAAATCGCGGAGGTCGAGGGCGTAGTCCTCGGCTTGCCAGAGGTCGCTCCGTACGAGTGTGTTGGCACCGACTTTGAACTCGATCGGGACAACTGCGGGTCCCGCGAGGACAACGGCATCGATGCGGCGCTGCCGGCGCGGGATCTCATACTCGAGCAATACGGTCCACGCGCGGGAGTCAGGCCGGACCGACTTCAACTCGCGAAAGGCAGCGGAGAGCATCGGCATCTGCGCCTGCCACGACAGCAACTGGTCGTTGTAGTGCGTGGCGTGTCCCGAGCGAGCGGCGCCCGCCACAAGTTGGCCGAGCTTCTCGCCGTCGCTTTGCGCGTCAAAGGCGTCGAGGGTGCTGCCCAACCACGCGCGGCGCCACGGGAACGGGTCGGGAGTTGGGGTTGTGTCGGCGAACACGTGATCGGCGGGCACAGCCGCCGCGGCATGCTATCCGTCGGGGGCCGCGGCTGCCGCGATCGTGACAATCTCCGGATTCGTGAGGTGGAGCCGCCCGAACGGCGTGCGACAGTAAAGCCCGAACGCGATCACGAGTTCGTCGGGGATCCAAGGACGTGCGGGCACGTGTCGAGTCTACATCACCTCGCGTGTTACGGCTTCCGGGGTATCCCGGGGCCGAGCTCTCGGTGTGAGGTCGTTTCAGGCCATGCGCTGGCGGCCTCCTCGAAGGATCGATACCCGTTGTCGACGATCTCCCCGCGTCCGTCAACTCCCACCTGCACCACGCAGTACAGGTAGTCCTGTTCGTCGTTCCCGCAGTGCAAGTGGGTGTCGCGCCCATCAAAACTGTCGAGCCGCACGATGCAGAGGCGCGCGTTTCCATCGCGACGCGTAGTCGTCATTCCTGCATCCTGGCACTTGCGACTCGGTTCGTCAACTCGCTGCAAGCTACGGCATCCGCGCCCATCCGCGCCCATCCGTGCCCATCCGTGCAATCCGTGGCGCGCATCGCCGCCTTTGTGCGCACAGCCTGACCGCGCCGAACCGGAATTCCGCGCGCTTCACACAATTCAGGCTACGCCCTGTTCTGACAGGCACTTGCGCGAGAGTTCCGCGGGGCGCATCGACCGGGTTTTGCGCACAAACGGGGGCGCGAGGGGAAGGGGTAGAGGGCGTGAACAGGGCACAGGGCACAGGGGAAGGAGATATGGATTCGATTGATGAGGCGTTGCTGGCGGCGTGGGGGCGGCTGGCGGTGGCGGTGAGGCGGGATCGGGTTGATGCGATGCGGCGGTCGCTGCGTCGGACTCGGGCGGCGCTGTCGCGGCCGGTGCGGGCGTGGTGCCTGTGCCTGCGTGCGAGCGACCGGCGGCTGAAACGGTACGGGTACGTGCCCAAGGGGTACGCGGAGCATCGGCAGCCGCACGCGGTGTTCCTGGACTCGGACTCGGTGCGGGAGCTGTGCAAGCCGGTGTCGATCCCGTGGCCGGGTGTGGACTGGGAAGATGCGGCGGCGATGCTGGGGCGCGATGAAGAGTCGCTGCGCGCTTGGATGAAGAGCGGGGCGCTGGAGGTGAAGCACCACGCGGCGTTTCCGTCGGGGAAGCGGGGCAGGCCGGTGCCGTGGGTGTGGAGCCGCGGGATGCTGGATCCGAACGCGGACCACGGTCGTGCGCCGCACGGGGTGTGGGGGACGCTGTGGCAGTGGCTGTGGCGGAGTGTGCCGGATGGGTTGTTCTTTGAGCTGAAGCGCGTGCCGGTGACGCGTGCGGATGGACGGACGGGTGAGGCGAAGCACCGGGGCTGGCAGTGGGTGTGCCCGGGGCGGGGGGAGTGGAGGCTGGAGGATGGGGAGTGGCTGCGCGGGCCGGGGACGTGCGGGCGGCTGGTGTCGCGTGTGTTTGTGCCGATGCCGGTGTGGACGCTGATCGATGCGATGGGGGTTGAGGACCCGCTGGAGGTGGTGGTGAGGATTGGAGGAGGGGGGCGAGGACTCGGAGCGATCAGCACCGACAACGCCGGGGAAGAAGGGGAAGAGGGCGAAGGGGAGCGAAGAGCGGCGTTGTCGGTGGCACGGCCGATGATGGGGCCGGCGTGCCATGCGTGTCATCGGGTGCGGTACTTCTCGCTGGTGGATGCGCACGGGTGGAATGAGTTCGTGACGCACCTGTCGGCGGGGTTGCTGTATGGGCGCGAGGTGAAGCGGCCGCGGGAGGTGGGGGTGGAGCGGAGGCGGGCGTATCGGGCGCGGGCGAAGAGGGTGGAGCGGACGGAGGGAGGAGAGCGGGTGGCGAGGGCGGGGTAGGTGTGTGCAGGCTCCGCCGCGGCGTGGCGCGCATCGTGCCATGACGCCCGTTGTGTCACGGCTCGCGTCGGGGCAGCCGCGCGCCGTGCCGGATGTGGAGGATGCGCACCTCCCTGCCGACGACCGTGAAGAAGACGCGGTGCGATTTGTAGAGCATCCGGCGGACTTCGCGCCGAGTCGGGCGGGCTTGCGGGGCGCGCGGGAAGCGTCGCGGAAAGTGCCCGAGAGAGTCGATCGCCGCGAGCAGGCCGTCGAGCCACCGACCCGCTTCAACCGGCGAGTCGGCGCGGATGAAGTCGAAGATCGCCTCGGCGTCCAGGAACGCGGCGAGGCCGATCGCAACGCGGAACCTCACGCGGCCCTCGACCGCGACCGGTGCAGCCTCCTCTTCAGGGTCAGCAGCGCCTCACGGGCGGGCATCCCCTCGCCCCGTTCGAAGGAAGCCAGCCCGCGCTTGATGTGCTCCACCGAGTCGGCGAAATCCCAATCGTCGAGCATCTTCTGGTACGCGCCGGCATCCATGACCACGAGCGAGGCCTTGCCGTTGACGGTGAGGATGGCGGGCCGCTTGCTCTTCTGCAAACGCCGGACGTGGGCGGTGGTGTCGCGCTTGAACGAGGTGAGCGAGGAGATGTCTTCGGGGCGGATCATGGCGGAGCCTCCACAACGCATCGAATCAGCATCCGAAGAGATGCTACGGCGCGCGGCCGTCCGCGGCAACCGTTTTCGACGCGGATGTGCTTGCCTCGCACCCCCGCGGCCGGGAGCAACTTCACCCGAACAGCCCCGGCTGCCGCGGGTCGCGCGGCGGGTCGGGGCGGATGAACGCCGCGGTGTTCATCGATGCGCCCGGGCGATTGAGCCTGAAGCGCTTCGCGAAGACGCTGAACGTCCGCCCGAGCTGCGCGGCGTACTCGCCCGTGCCCGAGTGGCGGATGCCGGGCGTCGCGTCGTAGAGCTTGCCGCCGCGGGCGCCGCGGATGAGCGACTCGACGTGCGCAGCACGCTCGGGGACGTGGCGCTGGAGCCATTCGAGGAAGAGCGCCTTGATCTGGTACGGCAGGCGCATGAGCGTGTACCCGGCGGTCGTCGCGCCCGCCTCGGCCGCGGCCTTGAGCAGCGCGGGCATCTCGCGGTCGTTGATCGCCGGGATCATCGGCGCGGTCATGACGGTGACGGGGATGCCGGCGTCGGCGAGCGTGCGGATGGCGCCGAGCCGCTCGCGCGGGCTCGAGGCACGCGGCTCGAGCTTCGACGCGAGCGCGTTGTCCAGCGTGGTCAGGCTGATCGCCGCCCGCACCGCGCCGTGCCGGTTGAGCTCCGTCAGCAGGTCCAGGTCGCGGAGGATCAGCGCGTTCTTGGTGATGAGCGCCACCGGCTGGCGGCACTCGGCGAGCACCTCCAGGCACCCGCGCGTGATGCGCAGCCGCCGCTCGACCGGCTGGTACGGGTCCGTGACGCCCGACATGACGATGGTCTCGGGGGACCACTTCGGCGAGGCGAGCTCCGCCCGCAGCAGCTCCGGCGCGCGGGTCTTGGCGAAGATCTTCGTCTCGAAGTCCAGCCCGCTGGAGAGGCCGAAATACTCGTGCCCCGGGCGGGCGTAGCAATAGATGCACCCGTGCTCGCAGCCGCGGTACGGGTTGATCGTCCAGGAGAAGCTGATGTCCGGGGACTCGACGCGGTTGATGATGGTGCGCGAGTCGTCCTCGTAGACGCGCGTGGGGACGCGGGCGCCGCCCGGGTGCTCCGCGGCCTGCTCGTCGAGGAACTCGCCCAGGACATGGAGGCGGATGTCCTCGAAGCGGCTGCCGGGGTTCAGCCCGGCGCCGCGCCCGCGCAGGTTGGGGTGATCCACGGCGTCGCGAAACTCGGCCGCGCCGGGAGTGGGGGCGGGGGCGTCCATGCGTACCGAGTATATACCGAACCAGCGCGGCTCGCACCGACGGGCAAGGGCGGAACGGGCAACCGTGCCGCGGCTTTCGGTGCACCCGGGGCCTGATCGTGTCGTACAATGTCATACATGGAGAAACCGCTGTCCATCCGGCTGCCGCCCGCGCTGCGGCGCGAGATCGAGCGGCTCGGGCGCCGGCAGAAGCGCCCGGTCAGCGACCTGGCCCGCGAGGCGCTGCGCCGGTACGTCGCCGTCGAGCGGTTCCGGGCGATCCGGGATCGGGCGCTCCCGCTGGCCGAGGCGCAGGGCCTGCTCACCGATGAGGACGTGTTCCGGGCGATCTCGTGAGAGCGGCCCGGCTGAGGGTGGTCCTGGACACGAACGTGCTGTTCGCCGGCGCGGCCACGCGTGGCCTGTGCGAGGCGCTCGTGGGTGTGTGTCTTCAGGGCCACACGATCGTGCTGAGCGAGCACATCCTCGCGGAGCTGCGCGGGCACCTGACGACGAAACTGAAGATGCCGGGCGAGCAGGCCCGCCGCTATGAAGAACTGCTGCGCGAGGAAGCCGAGATCGTCGAGCCGATCGCGCCCGCGGGCGTCGCGTGTCCGGATCCCGACGACATTCCCGTTTTGGGCACGGCGGTGGCGGGGCGCGCCGGCGCGCTGGTCACGGGGGATGCTGCGCTGCTCGCGATGAAGAAGGTCGAGGGGATCCCGATCCTGTCGCCTCGCGAGTTTTACGACAGGCTGCGCTGATTCGAGCTCGCGGGTGGGCGGGCGCGTCTATTTCTTGAGCGGCTTCGACGGATCGTCGGGGCTCTTGCCGTGGTCGCGCCGATGAGCGCGGACCTTGCCCTTGAGCTCGGCGATGAGGTCGTCGAACTTCGCGGGGGTGACGGCGAGTTTGTCGCGGAAGGCGTGCAGGATGGTGAGCTCGCTCGCGGCGATCATGCCGTCGGTCGCGGCGACGATCAGCAGGTTGCGCATGGTCTTGATCGGGTCGCCCAGCGCGATGCGGAACTGCTGCTGGTAGAACTCCTTGTCGCGCTTCGCCTGGTCGAGGAGGGAGGTGAGGTAGAAGTCGCTCACGCCGGCCTTGTCGGCGATGAACTTCAGGGCCTTCATCTCGCGGTCGCCGACCTGCCCGTCCGCGGCCACGAGGCAGCACGCCGCGGAGAGAAGCTCCATGTCGGCCATGTGCATGGGCAGAGTGTAGCGAAAAAACCCGGGCGGACGGCCGGTTCAGCGCATCACGGCGGCGGCGGAGGAGACCAGGCCCATGCCCTGCGGGTCCATGGCGGCGGTGTAGCTGAGCAGCTCGACCTCGGTGGGCTGCACGGCGAGCATGGTCGCGACGATGTTGCCGGTGGAGCACCAGCGGGTGGGGTTCTGCTGCCAGGCCATGGCGGCGACGAGTTCGTCGGGCTTGATGCGGCGGACGAGCTCGAGCATCTCCTGATCGTGCTTGAGCACCTTGTTGCGGAAACCGACCGCGGGTTCCTCTTCGCCGGCGAGCGCGTGGGGGTCGCCGAACATCGGGCCGACGTGGCTCAGATCCGCGGAGGAGACGACGAGGGTCTTGCCGGGGAGCTCGGCGATCGCGTCGCGCAGGGCCTCGGCGAAGGGCATGAGGGCGACGCCCTGGCCGTCGTAGGACTCGCCGTTGTTGACGGCCGGGTCGTGGACGAGGGCGCCGAAGACCTTGCAGAAGGCGCCGGAGTCGTCCGCGCCGAGGCAGTGCTGGACCCACGCGACCTGGAGCTCGATCGAGTGCTCCTTCTCGTGGTCGTAGCGGTTCTCGAAGAGTTTGTCGCCGAAGCGGGCGCGCATGATGCGGACCATGTCCGCGTCGGCGTCGGACAGCCCCAGCGGCGTCTCGAAGCCCTTGTCGCAGGCTGCGACGCCGGTGGACTGGCCGAAGTGGTTGGCGCCGAGGATGACGACGCGGTCGGGGCGGTCGACGACGCGCATCCGCCCCCACGCCGCGGCGTAGTTCATCCAGCCGCGCGGGTAGTCGACGTGCGGGGCGATGACGGCCTTGGGCAGCTCGTCGAAGCTGGGCTTGTCGGCGTTCTCGAGGGCCTTGGCCATCCACTGGTCCATCAGCTCTCGGAGCTTGGCCGCGCCCTGGGAGCTTTTCTCCTCCTCGGTCGCCTCGCGGCCGAGCGCGCCCGAGACGACCGCATCGGCGAACGCGGCCGTGGACGCGGGCGGCAGGTTGGGCGAGGCGTCGAACTCGGCGCGGGTCTTGGTGAGCAGCGCGTCGAACTTCGGGCCGAAGATCAGCGCGGCCTCGTCGAGCTGGGCGACAAGGGACTCCATGATCGGGCGGGTGAGGCCGCGCCCGACCTCGGAGATGATCTCGTCGAGGGTGCGCTCGCCGTTCATGAGCGGGAGGATGGTCTGCACGGCGGGCGAGGTGACGATCATCTTGTCGGAAATCTGACGGGCGTCGGCGATGCCGAGCATGACCTGCTCGCCGTGTTTGGCCGGGAACCCGCGGACGGGGCGGAGGCGCGGCTTGTTCTGGTGGGCGGCGGCGGGGTCGAACCTGGCCGCGGGCGTGGGCTGCGGTGCGTCGGGCGTCGGTTGATCGGGCGGGCTGGGCGGGGTGGTCATGGGGCCCAAGTGTAGGGCGGGGCGCTCGGCGTTCCGTCTCGGAAACTGCACGCCGCGGCGGGTAACTTCATACCTTTGTCCCTATGTCCCACCGTCCCTCCCTAGGGGCATCCCAGCACGTACTTCCCCTGGAAGCAGCCGAAGTCGGCGACGGTCAGCGTGCCGCCGGCGTTGCAATCGGCGTACAGATCGCCCAGCACGAACTTGCCCTGGAAGCAACCGAAGTCCGCGACGGTGAGAGCGCCGCTGCCGTTGCAATCGGGGTAGCAGGATGCCGACCGCGGGATGATCGCGAGCCACGCCTGGCCGTGCCCCGCCGGGTCGTCGCCGTAGCCGACGATGCGTGTGCCGTCGGCCGAGACCCCGGTCGCGCGATCGAGGGTCCATCCGTCCAGCCCCGTGGCCCCGAGCGCGAGCAGACGCGCCCGCAGTTCGATCATGCCTGTGCCCGCCGTCCAGACGCACGCGCGCGGCCCCGGCCCCATGAAGGGCGACTCGCCGACCACGAGGTCCCCGGCGGCGTTAACGCCGAAAGCGGCGCTGCTGGGGGCCCCGGGGAGCGTGCCGAGATCCTGCATCCCGCCCCCGGCGGTCCATCGAAAGGCGCGGGACAGCGTGCTCGGCGGCCCATTTCCCCACCCGACCACGACCGCCCCGTCGGCGCTGGTGCTTTGCGCGAAGCTGTAGAAGTTGCCGCCGGGCAGGTCACCGAGGCCCTGCATCCCGCCGGCCTGTGTCCACCGGAACGCCTCGATGCCGGAGGCCGATTCGCCGAATCCGACGATGACCGAGCCGTCGGCGCTCGCGGCATTCGCGTGGCTGTTGAAGTCGCCCCCGGGGAGGTCGCCGAGCCCGTGCGGAACTCCGGCGATCCAGCGCACCGCTTCCGCCGGACCGGAGTAGCTCGAACCGACAATCACGGCGCCGTTGGCGCTGACACCCGACGCCCCGCAGCTGAGTGCGCCGAGCAGGCCGCTCAGGGCCTGCACAGCAGGCGGTGTCCACATACAGGCACTGCCCGAGAAGTTGATGCAGTCGCCGGCGATCACCGCGCCGTCGGCGCTCACGGCGTACGGCTCGGCATCGGCGAAACCGGCCGGCGTGGCGAGCGCCTGGATCCCGGTGGTTGAGGTCCAGCGGAACCCCCTCGTCGGCGATCCGAGCGCGCGGCCGACCACGACAGTGCCGTCGGCGCTGATCGCTGTGGCCTGGGTCCAGGAGTTCCCGGGGAGGAATCCGAGCGGAATGAACTGCGCGGGCTGGGCCAGGGCCGCGTTCGCCGCCAGAGCCGTGCCGCACGCCATGATGATGACTTCACGATTGTTCATGGGCACTCGTCCCTGTGTGTGTCACCGGGCTCCCTACGGACACCCGATCACGTACTTCGTCTGGAAACACCCGAAGTCCGCGACGGTGAGCGCCCCGTCGCCGTTGCAGTCGGCGTAGCACGGACCCGTGTCCAGGCGGGCGACCCAACCCTCGTACTCGCCTTGCGGGTTCAGGCCGACGCCGGCGATCGTCTTGCCGTCGTCGGCGACGGCGACGGCGGCGTACAGCGTCCAGCCCACGACCCCCGAGACATCCCGGAGCATCAACTGCTCCTTGATGTCGCGCATGCCGTTGATGGCGTCCCAGATGAACGCCTGCCCGCAGACCTCCTGGCCCTGCAGCCCGCCATAGATGATGCTGCACGACCCGACGACGATCGCGCCGTCCGGGGTGCAGTCCGCGGCGTAGTTGTCCTCCCCCATGGACGGGAGCGTGCCGAGGCTGACGCAGCCCGTGGCTTGCGTCCACTTGGCCGGCTCGTAGCGCGTGTCAGTGCGGATCCAGCCGACAAGCGTGCTTCCGTCGGCGGAGCACGAGATCGCGGCGGAATCGACGGGCCCGCCCGGGTGATCGCCGAGCGCGACCATCCCACCGGCCTGCGTCCATCGGAACGCTTCCCATCCCTGGTCCGTGGTCCCGTAGCCGACGACGACCGACCCGTCCGCCGAGCACCCTCGGGCCGTGGTGTACAGCACACCCGACGTGGCCATGTGCCCCAGTCCGACCATCCCCGTGGCTTGGGTCCAGCGGAATGCCTCGCCGGAGAGGATTCCCGACGAGCCAAAGGTGTAGTCGCCCGTGCCCACGACCACGGCGCCGTCAGCCGAGCATCGCTCGCTGTATGCGGCCGAGTTGGGTACGCCGCCGAGGTTGCCCAGCCCGACCATGCCCGTGGCCTGCGTCCATCGGAAGGCCTCGCGTGCCGTCGGGCCGGGCGACGATCCGACGACGACCGAGCCGTCGTGCGACACGCTGATGGACTCGCCGTTGGCCGTGAGCGCCCACACGCCGGGGATTTCCCCGAGCGACACCACGCCCGTCGCCTGCGTCCACCGCACGGGCTGGCCCGCGCCGTGCGTGTCGGTCGCCGCCGCCGCGACCGCCGAGCCGTCGCCGGAGATGTCGAGGGGGTAGCTGTAGTGCGGGCATCCCGGCAGGAAGCCGATGCCCTGGAAACTGGACTGCGCGGCCGCGAGGCCGGCGAACGCGAGAACAGCCGCGGATGCCGTCCTGAATCGGATGGTGGTCATGGTGAACCTCCTGTTCGGTGGGAGCGCGGGGGCCGGACACGGGAAGAGATATCACGGACATCCGGCGACGAACTTCGTCTGGAAGCACCCGAAGTCGGCCACGGTCAGCGTGCCGCTGGCGTTGCAGTCGGCGTAGGGATCGTTCAGGACGTACTTGCCCTGGAAGCAGCCGAAGTCGGCGAGGGTGAGGTTGCCGCTCTCGTTGCAGTCCGGGTAGCACGGCCCGGAAAGGACCGCGAGGTAAACCTGCGCACCGCCCAGGTAGGTGCCGCTGCCGACAATCGCCCGGCCGTCCGCGGAGATCGCGAACGCGCTCCCGAGCTGCCAACCTGTCAGGTTGAGGCCGTAGTCGTTGACGAGGACGCTCAGCAGCGGCCGCATGCCGCCCGCGGGCGTCCACAGAAACGCCTCGCTCGTGCCGAACACGCACGACCCCACAACGATCGAGCCGTCGCCGCTCACACTGAGCGCGTCACACGATGTATAGCCGGGGAGCATCCCCAGCTCTTCCATCCCACCCACCTGCGTCCAGCGGAAGGGTTTGCCGCCGATCGCTCCCATGATGAACGAGCCCCCGACCACCGTCGATCCATCGGCGCTTACGCCGATCGCTACGCTCCCGTTGTGACCCGGGAGGAAGCCCAGACCCGTCATGCCGCCCGATGGGGTCCATCGAAAGGCCTGGGTCGGCAGCACACCGCCACCCGGCCAGGTGACACTCCTTCCGACGACCACCGTGCCGTCGGTGCTCACCCCTTGCGCCCAACTGCTGGTGTGACCTGACAGGAAGCCCAGGCCCTGCATCCCCCCCCCCTGGGTCCACCGGAAGGCCTCAAACTGCGCGGGCCCCGAGGTCACGCCGCTCCGCCCGACGATCACCGACCCGTCCGCACTCGCGGCCCACGCGCTGCTCGAGTTGTTCCCGGCGTTCAGGTATCCCAGCTCCTGCATGCCCGACCCGGGGGTCCATCGATACGCCTCCTCGGGACCGGGAAACCCCTCGCTGCCGGCGATGACCTGGCCGTCGTCGCTCACGGCGAAGCCGTACCCGTTGAACCCCAGGCCGACCATGCCGGTGCTCTGCGTCCATCGCCACGGCAGGGGGCTGCCGCTGACGGAGGCCTGCCCCACGACGACGGCCCCGCCCGCACTGACTCCGCGGGCGAGTGTCAGCGAACTGCCGGGATAGGCCCCCAGCCCGGTGAACGACTGCGCGGCGGCAGAGCCAGCAAGCCCGGCGAGCAGCGTCGTCGCGGAACTGATCGCGATCAAGTTCGGGGTCTTCATGTGGTTGACTACCGGTGCAGAGGTCGCCGGGGGACGCGGGCGTGGGGATCCCGCGGGATTGGGCCCGGAAACGGTTTCCTGGTGCGTGGTGTATGCTGGGGCTCGGTCACCCGGCCGGGGAACAAGCGCGATGCACCCATCCCGGATGCACCCCGGCGAGGCCACCAGCCCGACGCTCCTTTCTCGCGTGAAGGACCCCGCCGATCACGCCGCCTGGGCGGCGTTCGAGACGCGATACCGGGGGCTGCTGCTCCGGTTCAGTCTGCGGCAGGGACTCCAGCACGCCGACGGGGAAGATGTCGTGCAGGCCGTGCTGACCAGGATGGTCAAGGCGCTGCCGCGATTCGTGTACGACCCGCGGCGCGGGCGTTTCCGGGACTACCTGTACCGGTGCGCCCGCAACGCGATCGCGACGTGGAAAACGGGCGCGGGGCGTCCCCTGGGCGGCGCGGCGGCGGTAGACAGCGTGGGCGGCGCGCCCGGAGAGGACGGGTGCGGTCCGCCCGACGCGGCGGCCGAACAGGCGTGGGAGGAAGAGTGGGTGGCCCACCACTTCCGCCTGGCCATGGAGACCGTGCAGGAGACGTTCGAACCTCAGAGCGTCGAGGTCTTCCAGCGCAGCATGCGGGGCGAGCCCCTCGCCTCGGTTGCCCGGGCGCTCGGGATCAGCGAGGAAGCCGCGAAGAAGGCCCGTCAGCGGATCAAGGCGAGGTTGGAGGCGGTGATCGCCCGCCAGATCGCCGAAGAGGACGATGCCGGTGGTCCGTGATCCCGAACCCCCGCCCGACACGGACACGATCGGCGACGCCGCCGTCCGATCCAAGTTCGGCTTCGACCAGGACGAGACCTGGCTGTCGGTCGCGGGGCGCGCCGCCGCCGAGCCGCACCTCGGGCGGATCGGCGGGTACGAGCTCCTCGCCGAGGCCGGGCGCGGCAGCCAGGGGAGCGTGTACAAGGCGGTCCAGCCGGGGACGGGCGGCCGAACGGTCGCGATCAAGCGTCTGGGCGGCGGGCGGTTCGCCCCGCCGGGGGTGCGCGCCCGCTTCGATCGCGAGGTGCGGGTCCTGGCGTCGCTGAACCATCCCGGGGTGGTCACGGTGTACGGCGCCGACGAGGTGGAAGGCCACCGCTTCCTGCTCATGGAGTGGATCGACGGCACGCCCATCGATACCTGGGCCCGGACCCGCGCCGTCCGCGAGCGCCTCGAAGCGTTCACCTTCGTGTGCGACGCTGTCCGGCACGCCCACCAGCGCGGCGTGATCCACCGCGACCTGAAGCCCACGAACATTCTCGTCGACACTTCGGGCCGACCGCGGGTGCTCGACTTCGGTCTCGCGAAGCTGCGCGAGGAGGAAGCCCTCGAGGCGGGTGGCCCGGCATGGAGCCGCACCACCTCGTTCGTCGGGACGCCGGTGTACGCCGCGCCGGAGCAGGTCGCCGGATCCCCCGACGCGGTGGACACGCGCGCGGACGTCTACGCACTCGGTGCCGTGCTCTACCAGCTGCTCACCGGGGTCCCCCCGATCGAGCCCCGCGGCGAGCTTCCCGCGCTGTTCGAAGCGATCCGGAGCGTGCAGCCGCGCCGACCGTCGTCGCTGGTCCCGGGGCTGGACCGCGAGCTCGACGCAATCGTGCTCAAGGCGCTGGCCAAAGAGCCGGAGCGCCGCTACCCGTCGGTCGAGGCCCTGGGCGATGACGTCCGCCGCCACCTCGCGGGCGAGGCGGTGCACGCGCACCCGCCCGGCGCGGGGTATCGGCTGCGGAAGTTCGCGCGGCGGCACCGGGCGGGCATGGCCGCCGGGGCGGTCGTCGCGCTGGCGGTGGTCGGGGGCGCGGCGGCCACGGGCTGGCAGGCGTTCCGGGCGCTGCGCGCCGAAGCGGCGGCGGGAAGGGACCGCGACGTCGCCCGCACCGAGGCGCGACGGGCCGAAGCGGTGCGGCTCTTCCTCACCGAGATGCTCGCCGAGGCACGCCCCGGGAGAGCACGCCCGGGCGAGCTGACCGTGCGGCAGGTGCTCGATCGGGCGGCGGCCCGGGTTGGCTCCGGAACCCTGGGCGACGAGCCGGAGGTGGTCGCGGCGCTGCGGATGACGATCGGGGAGACGTATCTGAGCCTGGGGCATTACGGTGAGGCGCGCGAGAGCCTCGACGGCGCGTACACGCTCCTGGCCTCCCTGCACGGCCCGGCGCACCGCGACACGATCGCGGCGGCGAATCTGCTGGCGCGGGCGCACACCGAGCTCGCCGATTTCGCGCGGGGGGAAGCGCTGCACCGGGAGGCGCTCGGTGCGGCGATCGCCCTGCACGGCGGGGCGCACCCGCAGGTCGCCCGCGTGCTGATCGACCTGGGCTCGTGCCTGGAGCGCCGGGGCGAGCTGGAGGCGGCGGAAGCGGCGCACCTGAGAGCCATGGCGATCCTCGGGGCGCTGCCGGGGGCATCCCCGCTCGGCGTCGCCGAGGCCCGTCACCATCTGGGGGTCGTGCTGGGGCAGCGCGCCCGGCTGGACGAGGCGGAGGCCTTCCTCCGGGAGGCGATGCGCCTGCGGCGGCAGCACCTGCCGGCGGGCCATCTGGACCTGGCCGCCACGCTCGACGCGCTGAGCCGGCACCTGTACCGGCGCGACGTGCTCGACGAGTCGGAGGCGTTGCTCGCCGAGGCGCTCGCGATCTATCGCGGCGCCCTGGACCCGCTGCATCCGGACCTGGCGCGCTGCCTGGGCCACATGGCGATGCTGCTCAAGATGCGCGGGCGCAATGCCGAGGGGATTCCGCTGCTGCGCGAGGCGGTCGACGTTCACACGGCGATGCTCGGGCCGGCCCACCCGGAGGTGGCGGACTCGCTGCTCAACCTCGCCCACGCGCTGGGCGACGAGGGGATGCTCGACGAAGGCGACCGCGAGGGGCGGCGGGCGCTGGACATCTACCGGCAGGCCTTCGGCGAGCACAGCCTCAAGTTCGCCTACGCCCTCCACAACGTGGCCGTGCTCCAGGGGCGGCTCGGCGACCAGGCCGGCGCGGAGCGGCTCCTGCGGAGCGCGGCCGCGATCGTGGACGAGGAGCTGGGGCGCGGCAACGACACGGCGGCGCACATGCGGGATTCGCTGGGCGTCACCCTCACGCGGCTGGCCCGCTATGAGGAGGCTCGGCCCATACTCGAGGAGGCCCTTGCCACGCGCCTCAGGACGCTCGGCGAAGCGCACCCCAAGGTCGCCCTCACCCAAAGCAACCTCTCGCTCGCCCGTCTCCGCACGGGCGATACGGCCGGGGCCGCGGAGGCGGCGGGCGCGGCGATCGCGCCTCTGCGGACCATGGGCGGCATGCCGGGTCATCTCTCGACGGCGCTGCTCGTCCTGGCCGAAGCGCGGCTGCGATCCGGCGAAGCCCCTGACGTCGCGGGCATCGAGGCGGCCGTCGGCGAGGCGATGGCGGTGCGCGAGGCAGCGTTCGGGCGAGAGTCATGGCAGTGCGCGGACGCCGCGCGCGTGCGCGGGTTGTTGCTGTCCGGCGCCGGGCGATACGACGAAGGGGAGGCCTCGCTGCTGGAGGCGCTCCGCACCCTTGACGCGGCGGAGAGGGTGCCGGTGTCGGAACTGGCGGAGACGCGTCGCCTCACGATGGACGCGCTCGTGTCGCTGTGCGAGTCGCGGGGACGCCCGGATCAGGCCGCCGCGTGGCGTGCCCGTCGTGCGGGTGGGCCGTAGCCCTGTTCACGCGCGACCGGCCACCGCTACGGGCAGCCGAGAACGTACTTGTTCTGGAAACACCCGAAGTCGGCGATGGTCAAATTCCCGCTCGCGTTGCAGTCGGCGTAGGGGTCGCCCAGGACGTACTTGGACTGGAAGCAGCCGAAGTCGGCAACCGTCTGCGCGCCGTCGCCGTTGCAGTCGGCGTAGCACAGGTCGTAGCGGGCGAGCCAGGCGTCGTCGCCCCCGCCCCCGCCACCGGTGCCCGGAAGGTCCCCATAGGTCCAGCCGCACACATAGGCGTTGCCCGGCCCAGCGAATGCGATTGCCCCGGGCTGATCGTGGACGGGCGAGCCGAACTGGTCGATCCAGCTGATGTTCAGCCCGCTGTCGAGATGTGCGACCCAGGCGTCGGCGGCGCCGGCGCTCGACGCTCCCATCGATCCGTTGGTGACGCCGGAAACGATCGCTCCGCCCGTTGCATCACGGGCGACGCACGTGATACCGTCGAACTGGAGGGTGCCGAACTGAGCGAACGCGAGTTGGTTGGCCGACCCGTCGTAGTGTGCCGCCCACGCGTCCGCCTCGCCGGCGTTACTCCCGGCGAGCGCGCCGTAGGTCACGCCCGCCACGAATGCGCCGCCAAGCCCGTCCTCCGCCAAGCCCTGCGCCCAGTCCGCTGCCGTCGTGCCGAGTTGGCGAGCCCAGAGCATGTTCCCGTCTGGATCGAACCGCCCGATCCACGCGTCCTGGAGGCCCATGTGCGGCCCGGCGAAGCTGGTGGTCGTGGAACCGGCAGCGAAGAGACCGCCCTGCCCGTCTGGTGCCAGAGCAAAGAAGCTGGCCGCGCGCGCCAACGGCCGGAACCACATTGCACGGCCCGACCCGTCGTAGCGTGTCAGCCAATACCCGCCGCCGCCTGCTCCTGCCGACCCACCAACGACGAAAACACCGTCGTGCCCGTCGGTCGCCACCGCCACCGCCCTATCCAAGCCGGGGGTACCGATCTGCTTCACCCAGAGTCTGTTGCCCGCGGCGTCGCAGCGAGCGAACCACGCGTCGAATCCCCCCGCGTACGGCCCGCCGAAGCTCCCGCCGGTTTCTCCGGCAAGGAAGACACCTCCCGACCCATCCGGGGTCGAAGCGTACACCCAGTCGTCGCCGCTGGACCCGAACTGCACGCCCCAGAGCAGCGTCCCCGCGTCGTCGAACCTCGAGAGAAAGATGTCCGCAGGGTCTACACCGCCGGGAAACCAAAGTGTCCAGGTGGTTCCAGCGACGAAGCACCCTCCGCCCTCGGCGACGCTTACAGCCGACGCGGCGTCGTCGTTGAACGTCCCGAACTCTCGAAGCCACGTCCGCTGCTGCGCGTGCGCCAACGATCCGGCGGCAAGGGTCGCAAGCGTGAAAAAAGCAGGGAGCCCAATGCTGCCATCGCCTTGGGATGAACGTCTCATCGTGTACCTTCGAGAATCAAGACTCACGGGGGACCGCTCGGCCCGTTCGCTCCACCACCCACACAACAGCACGGCAGCCATTTCTCATTCGGGTTCCACAGCATCGTGTGCCACACCGGATCGCCAAGCCACCACGTGTCATTGTTGTAGGGGTAGGCAGCATTGCCGATGACTGGTTGATCATGTGGGAACGGCAGTAGTCCAAACGCGATATTCCAATCATGCTGCTCCACCTTCCCGTCGCTGTTCATATCCCCGTGGAAGTAGGTCAACGTCTCGTTCGGCGCCAGAAACAAGTGCTTTCCAACCCACTCAGTGTATTGGTTGGTGTAGTGGACTATGTCAAAGCCGTCGGCGTTTCCGTCGCCGTTGAAGTCACCCGCGGGCTTGATCTTCCCGAAGCTGAAAAACCGTTCCGCCGGGCCGCTCTTGGCGTTCCCAAGGTCGCCCTGCCAGAACGAGAATCCACGACAGATGTACCAATCGTAGAGGTTCTTCAGCCGTTCCCATGGCTCGTCCCACTGGGGCTTGTATGAACCGTTCGGGCACGTCGGCCAGTCAACGGGAAAAACGGCGGCCTCGCGCACGGGCGTGGTCCCCAAGTTCCATGTGTGGGGATTGATCGGAGTCGGGTCCGGCGGGCACCCCTCGCCGTTCATCTGGTGAAACTCCGCCCAGGGCAACGAGATCACGTATGGCGCGTAGTCAAACTCGCCCCAAGCCACCGAGTACCGCTGGTCCGGCGGAAGTGGGGTCGTGTTCTCGATGGGGAAGGCCTCGCCCCCGAAGACAGCCGGCTCTTGTGTGTGGCTGAAGTTCGGGGTATGCACAAACTCTCGGAACTCCGTCAACCCGTCCGACGCAGCCCCACTCGACGCGTCGATCCAGAACCGCGTAACCCCCAGGTTGCGCCACGGCTGGATGTTCTGCCAGACGACCTTCAAGTCGCTTTGATTCGTCGTATCCGGCGCGTGCGTCCACACCCACTCCTCGGCGCAGCGGTACCAGAGACCCGTGAACTGGGGGACGCAGTCTGTGAGTTGTAGCAGGCAGCTCTGCAGGGACGCGTTGGACCTGACACAGATCGAGCACGGTGGGCCGATTGGCCAGCCCATGTACAGGCCCATCTCCACAGTCGGGTGGTCCTGGATCCAGCCCTTGACCCCCTGTTCCGGTGCATGCCCTGGCGTCGTGATCTGGATCGCGTCGAACCAGTTGCGCCGCCACTGCGCCATCGGCCACCACTGCGATGCCGGAAAGTCCTGACACGCGACCACACCCGCCGGCATGAACAGCACGATGCGCCGGTAGCCGCGATCGAACCTGTCTTGGAGATTTGCGATCAGCCAGTCGAACTGGTCCGGTCTACCATTGGTAGTTCCGCTGAACTGGCCGGTTTCCACGTTGAAACCCGATTTGGTGTCGCGGATCGCGTCGCTGCATTGCGGTGAACTAGAGTTCTGTCCGTCCCACCACAGGTCGGTTTGCCCGCGATTGCTGGTGCTGAAGTTACCGTTGAACAATCGGATCTCCGCCGTTGGGGTCCTGTCGGCCCACGAGTAATACGGCGCTGGCGGGACTGGGGGGTCGGGGTACCAGTGTTCTGTCGGGTCGCGTTGCTCCTGTTGCGGAGCGGCAGTCGGGGTACACGGCGCGCCCAGACTCTGCGGCCCCATCTGCGCCGCCGCGATTCGCGTCACCATCACGCACGCGAGCAGCGCGAGAACCCACGCGCCCTCACGCCCTCCCCCGACCCGGTTCATGACCTTCTTCACGGCGTCCCCTTTCTCGTGCGCTGCCACGCGCACCTCCCTTGGAACCCGCCCCGAAGGAGACGCAAGGGCGTCGGGCGACCGGAACCGGCCGCCTCATCTCCCCTAACTTACCTCGTACCGGAAGAGTGTCAACAGGATTCCGCCAATTCGGGCGTGAAGATCAAGCGGGGTGAACCACTCAGAATGCTCGGAGCCGCGGCGGGTGCCCTCGTCCCTTCCTCACCTTCGTCCCTCGATCCCTCGATCCCTTGGTCCCTCCGTCCCTCCGTCCCTTCGTCCCTTCGTCCCTTCCTCACGGGCAGCCAAGAACATACTTGCCCTGGAAGCACCCGAAGTCGGCGATCGTGAGCGCGCCGGAGCCGTTGCAGTCGGCGTAAGGGTCGCCCAGGACGTACTTGCCCTGGAAGCAGCCGAAGTCCGCAACCGTCTGCGCGCCGTCGCCGGTGCAGTCGGGGTAGCAGGTGTCGTACCGCGCGAGCCAGGCGTCGTTGAAGCCCCCGCCGCCCGGCGCGAGGTTGCCCTGGGTGTACCCCGCCGCGAAGACGCTGCCCGGGCCCGCGAGGGCGAGGGCGAAGGGCTCCTCGTAGGCGGAGGATCCGAACTGATCGATCCATGCCACGCCGGTGCCGCCGAGGATGCGCGCCACCCACACGTCGTTGCCGCCGGCGTTAGGACCGCCCAGAGATCCGGTGGTGGTCCCTGCAAGGAATGCGCCGCCCAGACCGTCAGCAGCCACCGCCTCGACGGAACCCGCCGGGCCGCCCCCGAACTGCATGATGGACAGTTGCGTCCCCATTGTGTCATACCGCGCGAGCCAGGCGCCGCCGAACACCGATCCGGCCATCATGCCCTGGGTGCTGCCGGCAATGAACGCGCCGCCCAAACCGTCGGCGCTCAAGGCGCGACCTGTATCCAACTGCGGGGTCCCGAACTGGCGGCCCCAGAGCAGCTGTCCGCGTGAATCGAACCGCGCGATCCAGGCGTCGGCATCGCCGACCTGCGCGCCGAAAAGAGCACCAACTGTCGTGCCCCCGATGAAGCACCCGCCGTAGCCATCGGGGCAGGCGCCGACCGATAGATCGATATTCGTCGTGCCGAACTGGATGAGCCAGTGCCGCGCCACGCTGCCGTCGTAGCGCGCGACCCAGGCGTCAACTGCGCCGATCTGCCCGGCGAGGTCACCGTGCGTGTACCCTGTCACGAACACGCCTCCGGACGCATCCTCGGCGAGGGCGTACACTTGATCCGACTGCCCGCTTCCGAGTTGCCTCACCCAGAGTCGGTTGCCCACACCGTCGCACTGAGCGACCCACGCGTCCCAGCCTCCGGCGTTCGGCGCACCAAAACTCCCTTGAGTTGCACCCGCAACGAACACACCTGCCGCTGCCGCGGGCGCCAGTGCGATAGCGCTATCCGTGGAATTGGTTCCGAACTGCACGCCGGCGATCAGGTTTCCTCCTTCGTCAAACCACGCCAGGAAAGCGTCCTCTGAGCCCAGACTCGGACTGAAGAGTGAACCGAGCGTGCCCCCGGCGACGATCGCACCGTCGCGCCCGGTCTTCAGCAATGCTCCCGCCCAATCGTCGCTCGATCCCCCGAACTCGCGGAGCCACGCCGGCTGCTGGGCCCAAGCGTTCGTCGCGCTGACGCAGACCCCCAGCACGGCGGCTGTGCCGCTGGCTCGAGGAGAACCGAAGAATCGGCTTGGCCGCGTTGCGTGTGGCATCGTCACGGACCGGAGCTTGAGGAACTCAACCCTGGCGGGCATGGGAGCCACTGGACGTTCGGGTCCCAGTTCATCGCACGGCATCGCGTCCGGCTACGGGCATCCTAAGACGTATTTGTTCTGGAAGCATCCGAAGTCGGCGATGGTGAGGCCGCCGCTGGCGTTGCAGTCGGCGTAGGGGTCGCTCAGCACGTACTTGGACTGGAAGCACCCGAAGTCGGCGACGGTCTGCGCGCCGTCCCCCGTGCAGTCGGGGTAGCACAGGTCGTAGCGCGCGAGCCAGGCGTCTTCGCCCCCGCCGCCCCCGGGGGCGAGGTTGCCCAGGGTGCTCCCGGCGGCAAAGACTCGGCCCGGCCCGGCGAACGCGATCGCGTACGTCGATTCGAACTGCGGCGTTCCCAGTTGGTGAACCCACGCGACGGACGTTCCGCCCGCGACGCGCGCGACCCAGGCATCGTTCCCGCCGGCGTTGGGTCCCCCGAACGAGCCGGTGGTCGTACCTCCGAGGAACGCGCCGCCGAGCCCGTCCCGGCTGATCGCCCGCACGATAACGCCGAAACCTGCCCCGAACTGCACGATGGAGTGCCGAGTGCCGAGCGCGTCGTAGCGTGCGATCCACGCGCCGCCGGGCGTGGCTCCCGCCATGATCCCGCTGGTCTCCCCGGTGAAGTACACCCCGCCGAGGCCGTCGGCGCTGATAGCGCGGCCGACGTCCCACTGCAACGTGCCGATCTGTTGCCCCCACATGACCTCGCCGCGCGAGTCGAACCGCGCGATCCAGGGGTCGGGGGGCTCGCCCGCCAGCGGGCCGAAAAGGTTGCCCGAGGTATGCCCGCAGGCGAAGAACCCGCCCTCGCCATCCGCGACCATTCCGGCCAGGTACACGGAGATGCTCGAGCCCCCGAACTGCTTGAGCCAAACGAGGTCTCCCGTACCGTTGTAGCGAGCAAGCCAGACGTTGAAGTTGTCACCGGCCATGAACGCCCCGCCCGCGCCGTCCTCGCACAGACCGGGGACATAGGTGGCAGGCGTGATGTTCAGTTGACGGACCCACACCGGACTGCCGGAATCGTTACAGCGTGCAAGCCAAAAACCCCCCGCGGGCCCGGTGGTGACGCCCGCGGCGTAGACTCCGTCGGCCCCCGTCGACGCCAGTCGAGTTGCACCCTCGAACCCGCTCGTCCCGAACTGCGCCCCGGAGACGAGGTTCCCGAACGGGTCGAACCGGGCCAGGAAGACGTCGGCGGAGCCCAGCACTGGCGCGAACAGGGCGTTGTATGTCCCGCCCGCCAGAATGACCCCTCCATCAGCGGTCGCGAGCGCCGCTTCAGCATAGTCGACGCCGAATCCTCCGAATTCACGGAGCCAGGTCGGCGTCTGGGCGCTCGCCTCGAGTGCAAGAAAAGCACCCGAGAGTGTCGTCGCGAGAAAAGCTCCGCGTACGGTCGGTCGAGCGTTGGACAGGTGCGGGCTCACCTATGGAGGCCCCATCGATGAGGGCGGGTTGCCGGTTCGCACACCCCGCACGGCAGCCACCTCTGATTCGGATCCCAGTTCATGCGCCGCATGGCGTCCGGCTACGGGCACCCTAAGACATACTTGTTCTGGAAGCACCCGAAGTCGGCGATGGTAAGCGAGCCCGAGCCGTTGCAGTCGGCGTAGGGGTCGGCGAGGACGTACCTGGACTGGAAGCACCCGAAGTCGGCGACGGTCTGCGCGCCGTCGCCGGTGCAGTCGGGGTAGCACAGGTCGTAGCGGGCGAGCCAGGCATCCTCGCCCCCGCCGCCGCCTGTGGCGAGGTTGCCCAGGGTGCTCCCGGCGGCAAAGACTCGGCCCGGCCCGGCCAACGCGAGCGCGTCCGTCCCATCGAGCTGTGGCGTGCCCAGTTGGTGAACCCACGCGACGGACGTTCCTCCCGCGACGTGCGCGATCCAGGCGTCGTTCCCCCCGGCGTGAGGCCCTCCAAACGAACCTGTTGTCGTGCCACCGACAAAAGCACCGCCGAAACCGTCCCGAGATATCGCCCACACGCCCACGCCGAAACCCGCCCCGAACTGCACGATGGAGTGCCGAGCGCCGAGCGCGTCGTAGCGCGCGATCCACGCGCCGCCGGGCGTGGTTCCCGCCATGATCCCGCTGGTCTCCCCGGCGAAGTACACCCCGCCGAGGCCATCGGCGCTGAGCACGCGGCCGGCGTCCCACTGCGGCGTGCCGATCTGCTGACCCCAAATCACGTCGCCGCGCGAATCGAACCGCGCGATCCAGGGGTCGGGGGGGTCACCCGCCAAAGGGCCGAAGAGGTTGCCCGAGGTATGTCCGCAGGCGAAGAACCCGCCGGAGCCGTCTGCGACAATTCCGCCGGATGTAACGCTGATGGTCGCGCCGAACTGCTTGAGCCACACCAGTTCTCCGCTCCCGGTGTAGCGAGCGAACCAGATGCCAAAGGGGCCGAAAGCCATGATCGCCCCGCCCGCACCGTCCTGGCACAGCCCCCGTACATAATCGACCGGCGCCGGGTTCAGTTGACGGATCCACACCGGACTCCCGGATCCGTTGCATCGCGCGAGCCAAGCGCCCCCCGCAAGCCCGGGGGGCTGGCCAAGACTGCCTGTGGTCGTTCCCGCGGCGTACACACCTTCAGCGCCGTCCGATACCAGTCGACTCGCGCCCTCGCTCCCGCTTGTTCCGAACTGCGCCCCTGAGACGAGATTCCCGAACTCATCGAATCGGGCGATGAAGACGTCGTCGAAGCCGAGCACCGGCGCGAACAAGGCGCTGGCCGTGCCGCCCGCGATGATGAGCCCTCCATCGGAGGTCGCGAGCGCCGCTTCCGCATAGTCGACGCCGAATCCTCCGAATTCACGGAGCCAGGTCGGCGTCTGGCCTGGAGCGTTCGACGAACCGAAGATGAACACCAGCGCAGCGACTGTGCCGTTCGCCCCATGACACCCGAAATGTCGCCTTGGTCGCATCGCGTGTCCCATCGTCATGGACCCGAACTCGAGGAACTCGAACCGCTTGGCGGGCATGGGAGCCACTGGACGTTCGGATCCCAGTTCATCGGCCCAGGAACGGCCGGCGGCACCAGCGGCCCATTGGGGAGCGGGTACACACCATTTCCAAGTTCATGGTCGCGGATGTACCGTTCCGCAAGGTCCAGGTCGTCGTTGTTGATGCCCGGCACGTAGGCGGTGAGAATCCCGTTGCCGTCCATGTCGCCGTGGTAGTAGGTCAGTCGCTTGTCCGCGCCCAGCGACCCTTGACCAAAGTACCACGTCCAGAACTGACTCTGCCAGCGCTGCCAGTCCAGGTTGTTGGCGCCGGTCTGGAAGCTACCGTCCCCATCGAAGTCGCCCGCGGGTTGAATCTTTCCAAACCCGAAGAACCGTTCGGCCGCGCCGCTCTGGGCGCCGTCGAGGTCGCCCTGCCAGAACGTGAAGCCGCGGCAGATGTACAGCTCGTACAGGTTCTTAAGCCGTTCCCAGGGCTCATCCCATTCGGGCTTCACCGGCCCGCCGGGGTAGCACGTGGGCAGGGCGACGGGCCAGATCGCCGCCTCGCGGATCTTCGCCAGCGGCGGATTGAGGTACGGCGGCGGGGCCGTGATGATGTCCCACGAATGGGCGTTGGGCTCGCCCCCGCCGGCGCAGGGTGCGCCGTTCCATCGGTCGTTTTCGGCATCGGCCAGCGAGATCACGAAGGGCGACCAGGCCAGTTCCTCCCAGTCGATCGCAAAGCGCAGCGGCGGCAGGAGGTCCGAGTTGACGGCCGGGAGCGCCTCGCCCCCGAACACGACCATCGGCTCCTCGTCCCGATACGTCGGGTTGTACACGAAGTTGCGGAACTCGACGGACCCGCCGCTCGCGTCCGAGGCCGCGAAGTCCAGCCAGACGCGCTTGAACCCCATGTCGCGCCACGGCTGCACATTCTGCGAAACCATGCACATGTCCACGGCGCTGGTCGTGCGCGGCGGGAGCGCCGCCGGCGTCGCAACGCACGGGCGCAGCTTGACGCTGACCTGCGCGCCGTTGCACGTGATCGTCTGAGACACGCAGTCGTTCGTCGAGTTCGTGTTGCCCAGGCAGATCGTGCAGGGATGGGCGACGATCCATCCGATGTACACGCCCATCTCGACGTCCGGGTGCGCGGCCATCCACCCGGCGACGCCCGTCGAGTGCGGGTCGTTCGGAACACCCGTTTCCTCGAACCAGGCGCGCCGCCATGGAGCCATCGGCCACCACTGGGACTGCGGCACGAACTGGCAGGCGACCACGCCGGCAGGCGCGTAGAGGACGATGCGCCGGTAGCCGCGATTCCACCGATCGTCCAACTGCGCGATCAGCCAATCAAACTGGTCGGGGCGGCCGTTGCCGCCGGTTCCACTGAACCAGTTGCTCCCGACGTCGAACCCGCTGAAGTCGTCCTTCTGCGTGTCGAAGCACGTCCACGGTTGGCCGTCGAACGTGGCATCCCACCACAGGTCAAGGAGCCCGCGGTCATTGTCGACCCAGTTGCCGTTGCTCAGCCGGATCTCGGCCGAGGGTCGGCGATCGGCCCAATCCTCCGGCGATGGTCGTTCCGGATACCACACGCACGAATGCGGCGGCGGCGGGAACGGATCGTTCGGCGGGCAGGCGGGGCGAACGTCCAGCCCCGGCGGGCAGGGGTCCGCGCACGGCGCGCTCATCGGCGCGAACTGCGCACGGGCCACCATCGTCATTCCCATCAGGCACACGGCCGCAAGGAAGCCCGGCAGCGCGATCGACCGCCCGGCCTCATGCCCCCCCCCCCCCGACCCGGTTCATCGTCATCGTCATCACGGCGTCCCCTTTCGCTCGCGCTTGCGCGCGTTCGACCCGGCGTGCTCGCGCGCGCCACCTGGAGCACGCCCCGCAACACAAGGGCACGCGAGCGAGCCGGAACCGGCCGCCGCAGCTTCTCCAACCTACTACGGGCCGGACGCATGTCAACCGGAATCCGGCGGAATCGG
>JBJXFE010000014.1:0-8702 GCA_046153875.1 Phycisphaerales bacterium | reverse complement strand
CGCGCGAAGACGCGCTCGACGATCTCGGCGCAGCGCATGGGCTGGCCCGAGTCGGCGAGCACCTTGGCCGCCGCGTCCAGGCCGCTCATGCGCCCGCGCTTGGCCGCGGGCTTGCGCGTGCCGGTCTGCGCGGGCTTCGCGACCTTGCCGCCAGACTTGGCCGCGGGGCGCTTCGCGCCGCTCCGCGGGCGAGAGGTGGCGGGCGGCGCAGGGGTTGGGCGTGGTGCGCTCGGTGGCGCGGCGGACCCGACGGCGGTGCTGTTCTCGACTCGCGTATGCATGGCTGCTCCTTCGTGAATGGCCGGGCCCCGACGCGGGGCCCACGGACGCCATAGAGGGGCATGTCCCGCCGCACAGCAAGGCGATCTCGCCGAGTCGCGCGGATTGTGGGCGTGTCGTGGGCAACTCCCCCCCCCCCCCGCCCCTCGCTCGCCTCATCGTGCCGAAGTGGGCGGCCGCACACATGCCGCGAGCGTGAAGGTGGGTGGGGGATGGGGCGGGGGCGGAGTTGCCCACAACCGGGCGAACCCCCGGGAGCCGCCTTGCGATCGGGGCCGGGTTAGGCCTGAATGGCCAAGGACCGGACGTGAACGCGCCACGCGGCGCCGTCCGGCGCGTGGAGCCACAACGTGCCACGACAAGCCGAACTCCCCGCCCCGCCCGGGGCGGGCCGCCCTCGGAACAGACGCGAGGCCGCCGTGGCGGCGACCGCGCAGCCCACGGACCGCGGGGCCGGACTGCGCGCGGTGACGGCCGTGGGCTACCTGCGCCGTTCCACCGACCGCCAGGAGCAGTCGATCCCCGACCAGCAGCGCGCCCTCGAAACCCACTGCCGCGAGCACGGCCTGACCCTGCTCCGCTGCTACACCGACGACGCGATCAGCGGGACAAGCACGGTCGGCCGCCACGCCTTCCAGCAGATGATGGCGGACGCCCAGCGCCCGGGCCCGGGCGGGGCCGACTTCGGCGTCATCGTCGTCTACGACGTCAAGCGGTTCGGGCGGGTCGACAACGACGAGGCCGGGTACTACCGGCACGTACTCCGCCAGCACGGCGTGAGCGTGCACTACGCCAGCGAGAACTTCGCCGGCGACGGGACCGACGACCTGATGCGGCCCGTTAAGCAGTGGCAGGCGCGCCAAGAGTCCAAGGACCTCTCCAAGGTCACGATCCGCGGCCTGCTCTCCAAGAGCGGCACCGGGCACTGGATGGGCGGCGCGCCCCCCTACGGCTACGACCTGCGCTACGCCACCCAGTCCGGCGAGTTCCTGTTCTACCTCCGGTACCGGGCCGACGGCTCCAAGGTCATGTACGACGCGCGGTGGCGTCAGGTCCGGGTGCTCGCGCGGGGGGAGACCGTCGCGGTCTCGCGCAAAGACCACTGCACCCTGATGCCCGGCGACCCGGCGCGCGTGGGGGTCGTCCGCAAGATCTTCCGGTGGTACGTCGAGCGCGGCATGGGCTACAAGGCCATCGCCGAGCGGCTCAACCGAGAGAACGTGCCCCCCGCCCGCGGCCCTGCCTGGGCGGAGCACTACAGCGGGCAGTGGGCCATGATGACGGTCCGTGCGGTCCTGGTGAACCCGGCCTACCGGGGCGACGTGGTCTGGAACCGCAGGACCGACGCCCGCTTCCACCGCATTCAGAACGGGGTGGCCGTCGAGCGCAAGGACGCCCACGCGCGGCGGCTCGAACCCAACGACCCGGTGAACTGGACGGTCGTCCGCGGCGCCCACCCGCCCCTGGTCAGCCCCCGGACCTGGGAGTTGGCCCAGAACGCCATGCGCGGCAAGGCCGCGTCGATCCGCCAGCGCGGGATCGACCAGCGCCGGGGCGCGCCGGCGTCGGATTACCGCCGCATCGGGGACTTGACCGGCCCGCGGGCGCGGTTCCTGCTCTCGAAGCTGGTGGTCTGCGCTCGCTGCGGGAGCCGGTACGAGGGGTACGCGTTCCGCCACCCCCGGCCGAAGGACGGCGGCGAGCGCCCCAAGACCTTTGGGTACGCCTGCGGCGGCTCCATCCGGCGGGGGCGCAGCGTCTGTGGGCTGGGGTTCGTGCGGCAGGAGGCGCTCGAGGACGCCGTGGTGCGGGCGGTCGTGGGCTTCTACGGCCGCTACCGCGGTGCGGAGGGAGCCAGGCGGCTTGGTCGTGAACTTCGGACGGACATGGGTCTGGAGGGGGACGACATCGCACGCACCGAGGCCCGTGTCCGCCGCGAGCTCGCGAAGCTCGACGCCAAGGTCCGGCGGCTCCTGGACGGCGCCACCCCCGTGACCCAGGCGGCCGTCGAGCGCAGGTACCAGGAGGTCGAAGCCGAGCGTGCGGCGTTGAAGGCTCGGCTCGAATCCCTCGAGCGACTGGGTATGTCCCGGGCGGAGGTCCGCGACCTGACCGAAGAGGCGACGGGGTTCCTCGCGCGGCTAGAGGCCAGCCTCCGCGAGGGGACGCTCCACGAGCGCCAGGGCGCCCTGCGCCGCTGCGTGGTCGGAATCGAGTTCGGCGGTCCCGGGGCGGCCAGCGCCGAGGTCCGCGTAGTGCCGGTCATCGCCGCGGACCGACTGCCGCGGACGGAGCCGGTCGAGGTCCAGGTGAGTTCCAACGGCGCCGCCGCTTTGCGGGCGGCCGACCGTCGCTCGCGGACCGCCTGACCACCGCGTGGGAACCCGAGCGCGCGAGCTCGGGACGCTGGACCCAAGCAACTTTCGGAGATTGATCCGCTCGTCGTGGTCGTCCTCCGGCGGCGGTTCGGGCAGCGGGAGCGGGTCGAGTTCGAGCGGGGGCGGGACGGGAACGCTCTCGATCGAGGATTTCGCATCTACGCGACGAGGCGGCAGGCGAGTCTGGCGCCTCGTCGCGTAGATGCGAAATCCTCGTCTTAGGACCGCATCACAGCCGACGGATGTCCTCAACTCGAACGCGAAGCCGCAAGAGATCGCGCTGAGACTCAAGTTCGCCAGACACTTCCACTGGATCGGCGATGAAGGGCAAGGCCGCGGAATCCAACGGCCCGCCCGCGGGGTCCATAAGCAGGTAGTAGGTCGGGGCGCCGGCGGCGTCGCGGGTAACGAGCATGGCCGGTATCCCGCCGGAGATGCAGAGGGTCGCGCACTCCTTGTGTGTCTTGCCGTGCCCGGGTTTCATCGCGCCCAGGAAGCACTTGGCGTCGACGATCTCGCCCCGCTGGGTGACCCGCCCCAGCGGCCGGATCTGCGGAAGTTCAGGCACGGCTTCGGCGCCCGGGACCGCACGCAATGCATCCTCGCCGGGCTCCATTTCGAGCATCAAGCGCCCGTCGCGGCGCAGGATCCAGCCCGACACGCTAACGCGTTGGCTGTCGAACGCCGTGGCGCGCTGAGCTCCCCGCTTGCCCATCTCGACGAGGAGCAGGAAATCGGGCTTCCCGTCGCCGCGATCGTCGGCGTAGAGCATCGGGTACGGACGCGCGAGCAGAACGCCCGTGAACGTCCGGGGTGTCGCGTCGTCCCAGACCGCTGGGCCCGGGTCGGGTTGTGTCAGAGCCACCAAGGCGGCCGCGCCGAGGACCGCCCACAGGATCGCGGGGACGACGAGCCTCAGGAATCGTCTCTGGCCACGCGGCACGCCGAGGTAGCCCACGTAGAACTCGTCTCCATTCGGCGGGATGAACTGGATTGGGGTCGGGTCAGACACCGGTGGCCTCCTCGTGGCGAGCGGGCTCGACGGGCGTGCCCGGCGGCAGCGCCCTCGGATTGACCCGTACCCGCCCTCTCACAACTCGAACCTGATAGGTGACGATCCTCTCGGTGAATGGGGGCGGGGAACAGCCGTCTCGCGGCTTGTACTGCCAGCCGTGCCACGGGCAGGTGATACATCCATCGACGATCTTGCCTTCGCCGAGGGGGCCGCCCTGGTGTGCGCACACGTTGGTGACGGCGCTGATGCCGCCCTCGTGTCGGAAGACCGCGATCCGCTCTCTGCCGGGCGCGCAGACGATTCGAGCCCGGTCCACTGGGATGCTGTTGACGGGGCCTGCGTCGATCCAATCGCCGCCGGCTCCTTGGTCGGGATGGCCGCCGCGATCGCGCCGCACCTCGCGGGTGCCCGCGATGAGGTGCAGCCCGACGACCAACGCGACGCCAACGGCCATTGCCGCCGGGGCGATCACGCCGCGATCGGTCTGGAGGGCTCCGAGCGCCACGTGCCCGACGAGCAACGCATAGCCGGGGTACACCAGCATGTGCAACCGCTTCCACGCTCCGGGGGAGAGGTTCCTGAGCCAGAAGTCGTGGCTGGTCGCGACCATCAGGAACATGATCGCCAGCGTTCCCAGTCCGAGCAGCTGGAACGGGAAGGCCGTGAGCGACCGGAAGCTCGTGTTGGTCGCGAGCAGGGAGACCAGTGGGTTGAGCACGCCGAACCCGTGGTAGTAGCCGACCGCGATCGTCGCGTGGGTCAGCCCGACCAGGAACGTGATAACGCCCAGGTGCCGGCGGTTGTAGAGCAGCGGCAGGAAGCGCGGGTTCAGGCGCGCCAGCGGACCGATGCACAGGATGACGTGCAGGAGGACCGCGGCGCAGGAGCCCAGCGCTCGCATGGCGACGATCGGGAAGCTGACGGCGTGATCGCCCGACCATAGGGCCCGTGAGACGACGACGAACAATCCGACATACACGATGACCCCTGCCGCGACCAGGATGTCGTAGATGCGCTTGTGCCGATTCCATTGAACGGTGGTGTACCCGACACTCATGGCGCGGCCCCTTGCACCTGCGGCGGTAGGGATTGGACGGGGGCCGTCCGCTTCGATGAGAGGGCCAGCACCAGGAGGATGACCGCGGCCGGCCCGGCCACCAGCCAGATCGCCAGGTGGCTCCGCCGATGAGCGCGGGTCACGGGCGCTCCTTGGACGATGCCTCTACCCACCTCCGGAGCATGAGCGGCCACAGCGCCGCAACTCCAGGCAAGATCAGCAGCCGGAAACTCCACGATGCACCCGCCGCGGCATGGTCGACGCGGGGCAGGCCGATCACGACGAACAGGATGGCGAAGCCCAGACCGAGGGCGGTGTAGACGATCAGCAGTCCGACGAGCACGTATGCGATCTGGATCGCCATGTCGTACCTCGCCGAAACACCCAATGCGCCCGGCTTCGCCGCCCACCCACGGGTGTGATGCCGCTTCATCGCCGGCGCTTCGGCTCGACGCGGGCCACACCCTACCTCAATCCGAGCATGCGCGCCAGGATCGTGGCCCGCTCGACCAAGCCCGGGCGATCCGGATCGGATCCGTTGTGATGGAGCACGATGACCGTGGCATCGTCGTCAAGGCTCCCGGCGCCGGCCGCCGCGCACACTTCCGCACGGAGG
Organism: Phycisphaerales bacterium; assembly: GCA_046153875.1. Taxonomy (GTDB): domain Bacteria; phylum Planctomycetota; class Phycisphaerae; order Phycisphaerales; family UBA1924; genus JBJXFE01. Next base: position 3,357 of record JBJXFE010000014.1, on the reverse strand, counting down.
CAGTCGGGTAGCGACTCCGGTCGTGCCGGGTCCAGTCGCTGCGCCAGGCGCAGCAGACCCTGTTCGCCGAGGGGGCCATTCGCGGTCTCGGCTTCGATCAGAGCATCGCTGTAAAGGACAATCACGTCGCCCGGGCCGAGTGGCAAGGCGACCTGCTCGTAGTTCGTGGGGTGCAGGATGCCCAGGGGCAGGTTGGCGATGCCGACGTCCTCCGGATGACCAGATGCGTCAACACCCGGAGTCTCCCCGTCGAGCAGACGCCATTCCCGCACGGCGGCACTGTAGAACAACGGACGCGGGTGGCCCGCGTTGCAGAGGATCAGGTGATCTGTGGGCGCGAAGTAGGTCAGCAGGACGGCAGTCGCGAAACGCCCCGCGTGCCCCGCGCGCCCGAACTCGCGGTTGAGCGCCATGGCGAGCCTGCTCTGGTCGGCGCGATTGATGTGGCGCCGCATGAGGTCGCGGAGGCACCTGGCGATGCCGGAGACTTCGTGTCCGTGACCGGACACGTCCGCGAGCACGAAGCGGGTGATCAGCCCGGCGGCGCAGTTTGAGACGTAGTAGACGTCTCCGCCCTGCTCATCGCCGAAGCAGGGCATGCACGACACGAACACGTCATTGCCGGGAACCGACACCGCGCCGCTGAAGCCGTCGTGACCGCCCCAGACCTCCATGCAGCCGATGGCGCGGGCGGTTTCACGTGCTTCCGGAATGTGGTCGATGGCCGCCCGCATGTGCTCCTCCCCTTGGTGTTACGGAGCATCCGATGCCGGCCCGGGTGCCGAGGTACTTGCCTCAACGAAAACGCGGGCGAGCCCATGGGCCCGCCCGCGTGAGAGCAGGGTCACGGCGCTCGCTCACAAAGCGGTGTAGAAGCGCTCGCTCACAACTTTGCCGCTGCGCCAGCGGCGGGAGAGGACTTCGTTCCAGAGGATCGGCCCGTCCGGGCCGGTCATGTCGAAGGTCCATTCGGAGATGGTCGCGTTGTCGCCGACGGCCTGGGCGTGGAGCGTCGCGCCGTTGAAGGCCTTGAGGGGCTTGAAAAAGGCGCTCAGGTGGGCGTGCTGAGCGGCCCGCCCCTGGCGCGCGGGCAGGTTGCCCTCCTGGAACGTGCAATGCTCGTCGTAGAACTTCTCCAGGGCGTCGAGGATCCTGCCCTGGCGGGTCATCTCGTTGAGTTGGCTCTCGAGCGACTTGAGATCGGTGCTTGACATGGAATCTCCTTCGAGGGGATGCGGTGTACGTGATGGAGCGCGCGCCGGCGCGGGGCGCCACGTCGGCGCGGCGAGCGCACGCCGGGCGAACGGCCCGGCTCCATTCGGGCGCGGAATGAGAATGATCGAGCACGCCACGGGCACGAGGGCGGCCCGCACCGGAATCTCGGCATGCGTGGTCGGAAAAGCCCCGTCAGAAGAGCGCGAGCCCGGTGCCGTTCAGGGCCGCCTGGAGCGGGTCCCGGCGGTCGCATCGAGCGCTGGGGTGGCGGCGTGCGCGGAACATCATCCTCGCACTAGGATGCCGAGCGGCGAAGGCGGTTACACGGCATCCGCGAGAATCACGACGAAAGCCACCATGCAGCGCCCCCTCCCCTCCCCCCGACGCGTTTCATTGCCGATGCTGAAGGAAGTTCGGGCGTGCCGGGTGTGCGCGGGATCCCTGCCGAACGAGCCCCGCCCGCTCGTGGCCGCGTCGGCCTCATCGCGCCTCGTCCTCATCGGGCAGGCGCCGGGGCGCGTCGCGCACGAAACCGGCGTGCCGTGGAATGACGCCAGCGGAAGGCGGCTGCGACAATGGCTCGGCGTGTCCGATGAGGAGTTCTACGACCCTTCCCTTATCGCGCTCGTGCCGATGGGCTTCTGCTTTCCGGGCAAAGGCAAGGGCGGCGACATGCCCCCGCGTCCGGAGTGCGCGCCCCTCTGGCACCCGCGGATCCTCCCGAAGCTCCGCAAGGTCGAACTCACGGTGTACATCGGGCGCTACCCGTTCGAGCGCTATCTGGCACGAGAGTTTGCTTCGCTGACCGAGGGCGTGCGGGCGGCGGATCGGCTGCTGCCCGATCGCATCCTGCTCCCGCATCCCTCGCCTCGGAACCAGCTGTGGATCCGAGCGAACCCATGGTTCGAGCAGGAGGTGCTGCCGCTGCTGCAACGGCGAGTCGGGCGCGTCGTCGGCGCGCGGCGGTACGCAGAGGTCGCAGAGGCCACGCAGGGGGCGCCGAGAGGGGGGAAGGGAGAGGGGGGAGAGGGGAACGCGAAGTCGAAGACTCGCCCCCCCGCGTGGCGAGGTCCGAAGAACGCCCGCCGCGGCGGGTGAACTCCGCTCTGACTCCTGACTCCTGACTCCTGACCCCTGACCCCTGGCCCCCGCCCCCCCACCAGCCAAGAGCCCGAGAAGAAGGGCCGCGGGATGCCTGGGGAGGCGTTCCGTCGGGCTGCGGGGGTGCGGGAGTGCCGTGGGGCGGGGCATTTTGCCCGTGAGGGCGAGCATTTTGCCTGAAGGGAGGAGCACTCTTGCCCTATCGGAGAGCATTTCAGGCCTGCGGCGCTCCTCTTCATCGATGAAATGCTCTGCGCGCTGCCAAGTGAGGAGCGCGCGCGGCCTGTCGGGGAGCATTTCATCGATGGTTTGCTCTGCGCGCGGGCTGTTGTGCTCTTCCCTTGGCCGCGCGCGGTCCTCTTTTGGGCTGGTGGGCTCCTCCGTTGGGCGGGGGGGAAAGAGAACGCGGAGGTCGCGCCCCCCCGAGGGCGCTGAGGGACGCGGAGGAGGGGACTTCACCACAGGGGCACAGAGGTCACAGAGACCGGCTACCGCCCTGCCGCGGCCAGCTTCGCCTTGATCGCGGCCGCGTCGGGCACTCCCCCGGAGTACGCGCGGCAGCTCATGGTCGGCGTCGTGGGTTCCGGCAGGCCGAACAGGTCGCGCCCGTTCACGAGGATCGTCGGCGTCGGGTAGCCGCGGCGCAGGTCGTCCGCGGCGAGCGCTTCCTGGTTCACGTCCGTGAACGTCCACGCCGCGTCCCCGTTCCCCCCGCCCCCCCCGCCCTTCCCGCTCCCCAGCGATTCCAAGGCCGCCTTCAGGTTGGCGCGGACGGTCGGCGTGTTCGGGCAGCCGGGGAACCCCAGCAGTTCGATCGTCGGCGGGTTCGCCGCGGCGCCCGGCCCGGGTTTGCCGATCGTCTCGTCGGCCATGGTCCGCATCGCCTCGTACAGGTCGCCCTCGCGCGGGGGCGTGTCCGGCGTGTCGCGCCAGTACACGGACTTCTCGTCCTCCCCGTGCCGGCCGATGTGCCTGATCCATGCCGTGGGCTTCGGCGGGGCGTCGGGGGGGGGCCTCCCACTTTACGCCCGGGGCGTAGAG
>JBJXFE010000012.1:0-124339 GCA_046153875.1 Phycisphaerales bacterium | reverse complement strand
GGGGCTGCCGCCCCCGGCACCCCCGCTTCAATCACCGAATGCCCAAGTCAGTTCTTCGTGATCGTGACCTTGCGGGTATACGTGTAACCGATGTCCGGAAACGCCACGAGGATGTCCATCGCCTCTGGGTCAAACTTCAACTTGCCAGCGAGGCTGAGGAATCGCTGCTCCTTGAGGTTCCATTCTCGCTGATCCCACCAGAGGCTGACCGGCTGGACGCCGTTCGCCGTCGATTTCGGGTGCAGCGTGAGCGTGAGCTTGTGAGCCGGGATTTGCGGAACGCCTGTTAGCTCAACCAGCACTCTCGGCCCGGGCTCTAAAAACGGATTTGCGTCATACCGGTACATGACGGTCATCTTGCCATCCAAGAGCGCCTTCACGTCCTTGTCTCGCTCCGCGCCAGGGTAGCGGTATACCACGTCCTCTTGTCGGGCCCCATCGGCCCACACGGAGACGCGCACCTCTTGCACGCCGTACACGGTCCTGCGAGCGTACACGCCGCTATCGGACTCCACGCCGATGCCGTATCGAGCAAATCTTGCTCCGCCGGGTTCCCACGTTGGAACATAGTGAACGTTCTGCCGGACATCCCCGTCGCGCCCGCGCAGCTCCACCAGCACCGTGCAGTGCGAAAGCGTGCTGCCCGCCGTATTCACCAGCGTGATCCGGTCGTGATTGGCCCACCCGCGAACGATTCATCGAAGTCCACGCTTACCAGATTGCCTGTTGCGCGAGCCTCACCCGCGTAGCCCTTGGCGGCTTCCGGCAGCATGAGTTGGGCTGCGCGGCTTCGGTTGAGCGCTGACGCCCACTTGATGCGTTCCTGCTGCCGCGCGTCCCCCTTCTGTAGGAGGCTTCCCGCCGCGTTGAGGACCATCGTGGGTTCGCCGACGTAGAGCGCGAGACCGCCGATGAGAATGTCGGAAAAGCCGTCGTCCTGGGCGAGCGCATCCAGAGATGCCTGGCTTTGCACCATCGCTGCGCCGGATTCCGCTGCCTCTTGTGCGACGCGGCGCAGCATTGGATCGGACGTGCTGACGGATTGGTACCGGACGACTTTGACATTGGCTTCGGCAAGCAACTGCGGCAGTTCTTTCAGCAGCGGTTGTTGGTTCGCGTCCGTCAGGAATGGGTCGGCGAGGTTCGCGGCAAGCGTTGAGTAACCGGAGGTCGCCGCGGTCAACTTAGAGGGTCGCGCGGGGGGAGTGGTGGATGGTGGCGGGCTGGACGCGGGATTCCCGGCTGTCCGGGATGGGTTTGTCGGCGATCTATCGCAGGCCCCCAAGCTCATCACAAGCACCGCCACGAAGGCAGCTTGTAGCCAACGCCCGCCTAATTCCACCTGCTTTTCAGGTGCCTTGACCATATGCGAAGTGTATCTGTTCCCGGCTTCGAGTGTGCTTGTGCTCCGAACCGATGGGGATGCATCCCGCCGGGCGGGAGAGCTGCCGGAGACGGCAGCAGCCCTCTCTGGCATCAGCGGCGGGGGGCCTGATCACCGTTGGCCATCCGAAGTGCCACGATCATTCGCCGCAGCGACGGACCGTGGTTGGTCATCCGATCCGCATCGGGCACCAGGCTCCGGTCTTCGCGCCCTGCGCTCGGAGTTCACCCGATTACCCGCCGAGGCGGGACGAGGCGGGCGTTAGTGACCTTCCCCCTCCCCTCTCCGTGGCCCTCCGTGTTGAATCGCCGAGCGACCCGATCATCGCGCCGCGGCCGCCGTCATCACCGCTCCACCAAAAAAAACACGCCTATGTACCCGGTTTGTGCGCAATCTTGCGTACATGCGCCGCCCCCCTCTTGCCGATCCGCGCCGGCGCCGTATCACTATCACCCGATGGTCGCCGCTTCGCCCATCCCGCTCCACGACCCACACGCCGCGCCGCCAGCGCCCGGCGCAGCGCCCACCCTCGCACCCGCTGAAGCGCCCCTCCCGACGCTCTCCGACGCCGACGCGTCCACCCTCCTCGCCCTCCTCAACGCCACCGACCCGGACGCCGAGGCCGTCACCCGCGGTCTCTCGCAGCACCAGGTCTTCGAGCTCCTCGCCTCACCCGCCGCCGAGCGCTACCTCGCCGCGCGCGCCCGCTTCGACGCCCTCCGCCGTGAACGGCGCCAGGACCCCATCCGTGACGAGATGCTCACCGTTCTCCGCACCGTCGCCAAGGACGAGTCCCGTGACCCCGTCGAGCGCCGCCGCGCCGCCAGCGCCGCACTCCGCACCCTCGACCCCTGGCGATCGACCAACACCCTACTCCGCGCACTCGCGCGCCCACACACCCCGTGCCCCGCAGCCGCCCTGAAGGAGCACGCCGGCGCACCCGGCGCCGCTCCCGCCCCCACCACAACGCCGCCGAATCACAAGTCACCTCCTCACCTCCCCACCTCTTCACCTCCTCATCCGCCCTCCCCTCCCGCCTCCTCCGTCCCCGGTCTCCACGAAGCCGTCGCCGCCTTCATCCGCGCCGCCGGGACCACCGACGGCCTCCAACACGCCGCAACGCACGTCGCCGTTCACCGCAAGCGAGCCCTCGGCCCCAATCTTGAGCCCTGGCTCCGCGACCTCGCGCAGCGCCTCGCCCACGCCGAGGTCGTCTCCGGCTTCACCCTGCCCCAGGACATTCTCGACTGCGCCGTCCACGCCGTGACCCTCACCCGCCCGCAAGGCCCGCTCCAGGCCCTCGTCCACGTCGTCCTCGAGCGCCACCCCGACGGCCGCAACCTCTGGGCCGTCGCCGACGTCGTCACCGCGGATTCCTCATAGCCCCCGCCCGCGCCACCCGCGACAACCGCCCGCCGCTCCCCGAGCCGGGATCCAGAAAACTGGAACTCTGAAACCCTCTCTCCCTCCGCGCGATCGCCGCGCGCACGCCGGGAGTCGCATGCAATCCACTTCCGTCGATCCCATGCTCCTTGAGCCTTGGCATCGCAGCGGCAGGTGGCACCGGTTGGCCGCGGGACAAACCTGCCCGTGCCACGGGCTTCGCGGCCTCCGCGACGCCCGTGGAAGGGTCGCTCAACCACGGGCGGCACGAAACGGGCAGGCCTTCGCATGGAGTTTCCCTAGACTTCCCCCGATGAACGGGCTCTTCGACTCCCGCCGCTACCTCATCCCCTTCCGGTCATCGCTCCTCCCCCACATTTTCACGGACACGCTGGTCATCGGCACGGGCGTGGCCGGCCTTCGCGCGGCGATCGCGGCCGCGGAGCATGGGGAGGTGATCGTCCTCTCTAAGTCGGACCTCGACGAGAACAACACGGCGTGGGCCCAGGGCGGGATCGCGGCCGTCGCCGAGGGCGCCGAACCGGGCGACTCCGTCGAGTCCCACGTGCGGGACACTCTGGCGGCAGGGGCCGGGTTGTGCGACGAGGCGGTCGTGCGGCGCGTCGCGGGCGGGGCGGGGGCACGGATGCGCGAGCTGAGCGAGTGGGGCTTTAACGCGGATCGCGGTGCGGGCGGGGGGCCGGCGCTGGGGCGCGAGGGCGGGCACTCCGCGTCACGCATCCACCACGCGCTGGGCGACGGCACGGGGCGCGAGCTGCAGCGCTGCCTGCTGGACAAGCTGCGCTCGATGACCGCCGACGGGCGCGTGCGGCTCTTTGACCAGTGCTTCTCGCTCGACCTGGTCACGCCGAGCGACGAGCCAGGCTCGCCGGTGATGGGCGCGATCACGCACCACCCGCGGCACGGGCTGCAAGTGATCTGGGCCACGGCGACGATCCTGGCCAGCGGCGGCGCGGGGATGATCTACCGCGAGACGAGCAACCCGCGCGTGGCCACGGGCGACGGGATCGCCATGGCGTACCGCGCCGGCGCGACGATCGCCGACATGGCGTTCGTTCAGTTCCACCCGACCACCCTGTACCTGCCCGGTGCATCGCGCCAGCTGATCTCCGAAGCGGTGCGCGGCGAGGGGGCCACGCTGCTGGACTCGGCCGGGCGGCGGTTCATGCCCGACGCACACCCGCTGGCGGAGCTCGCGCCCCGCGACGCCGTGAGCCTGGCGATCGTCCGCCAGATCCACAAGCAGGGCGGGCGGCATGTCTGGCTCGACGCGCGCCACGTCAAGGGTTTTCACTCCCGCTTCCCGGGAATTACGGCGGTTCTGAAGCGCTTCGACCTCGACCCCGCGAAGAGCCTCATCCCGGTCCATCCCGCGGCCCACTACACGATCGGGGGCGTGCGCGTGGATGCGGACGGACGGACGGACGTGCCCGGGCTCTTCGCGGTGGGCGAGGCCGCGTGCTCGGGGCTGCACGGGGCGAACCGGCTGGCCAGCAACTCGCTGCTGGAGGGGCTGGTGCTGGGCGAGGCGGTCGGGCGCGTGGCCGCGCAGGGCGCGCCCGCGCTGCGCGACGGCGCACCGACCCGGCGTGGGCCAGTGCCGATCGTGAGCGACATCCGCCCGAGCGACCACGGCGAGCTGGACCTGGCCGACGTGCGCTCCAGCCTGCGCTCGGCGATGTGGCGGAACGTCGGCGTCGAGCGGGCCGGGCCCAAGCTCATGGACGTGATCGACATGCTCGACTTCTGGGGGCGGTACACGCTCGACAAGATCTTCGACGACCCCGAAGGATGGGAGACGCAGAACATGCTGCTGGTCGGGGCGCTCACGGCCCGGTCGGCGCTGTGGCGCGAAGAGAGCCGCGGGTGCCATACGCGGGCCGAGTTCCAGGGCCCGCGCGACGAGCTCAACGCCCACGACTGCCGGCGGCGGGGCACGGGCGGGGCGACGAGCGTGGTATCTTCCATGGCGGGGAGGACGGCGGCGGAGATGTCTGGTGGGGAACGGGGAGCGGCCCGATGACGCGCGGCGGGGAATCTCGGCGGGGTGTCGCGCTCGCGCTGGCGGCGGTTGCGATGGCGTCGATGCTCGCGGTGCTGCCCGCGTGCCAGAATGACGAGCGGGTCGTCAGCTACAAGCCGTTTCTCACGGGCATCCAGGACGCCCAGACGCAGACCCCCGCCGTGCTGACGGCCGCGCACAAGGGCGTGGACGCCCGCGCGACGCCGGCGGACAAGCTCATGGTGGAAGAGGCCGACGGGTCGAAGCGGCTCGTGGCCCGCAGCGGCCTGCAACTGATGCGGCACATCCAGCGCGCGCTCGCCGAGGAGGACGCCCGGTTCCTCGCCGCTGAAATCCTCTGCGAGCAGACGCGGCGCGAGTACGTCGAGCGCGGGCTGGACCCGACCGAGGCCTACCGGACGCTCAAGGAGCGCGAGCAGGACATCCAGAAGATGTTCGCGCGCATGCCCGCGGGCGAGGGCTCGGCGTTCGTGGTGGTGACGCCGCTGGGAGAACGCGTCAAGCGGCTCAGGCTGACGCCGCAGGCCGGCAAGGGCCTGGCGTGGACCGGCTTCGACATGGTGCTCGAAGGGGCGCGCTGGACGCCGGTCATGGAGGACGGCCGGCCGGTCGTCCGGGACGGCAAGGCTGTCATGCGGTTCGAGCCGAGCAACTGGCGGCTGCGGTGGTTTGTGGAATAGGCCGTGGGGCGCGCGAGCGGGGGGCACCCGCGCAAGTAAAGATCTCTTGACTTATGGTCGATGCTGGTCAAGATCGCTTGACCAACCATGGCACGGGCAACCGGCACATTCCGGGTTTCGAGGTTCGCGGGCGAGGACGCCCGGGCGTTCGTGCCCTTCCACCTGCCGCCGGCGGACCCCCCCCTGGCGATCGACGGCACGCTCGCGGAACTGCACGCCGAGGCCCTCGCGGCCGTGGGACGGCTGAGCGTCGCCGGCTCGATGGTGCCGAACGCGGACTGGTTCGTCTACGGGTTCGTGCGCAAGGAGGCGGTGACGTCGTCGCGGATCGAGGGCACCCGTGCGACGCTGCGCGACGTGGCGACCTTCGAAGCGACGCGGCGCGCCGGCGACGCGGGCGACGTCCACGAGGTGAGCAACTGCGTGGACGCGATCGCGTACGCCCGCCGGCAGATCGCGCGCTCGACCGGCCTGCCGCTGAGCGGGAGGCTGCTGCGCGAGGCGCACCGGCGGCTGATGCGGGGCGCGCCGGGCCGGGGCAAGCAGCCCGGGGCGTTCCGCACGTCACAGAACTGGATCGGGGGCTCGCGCCCGGGGAACGCCCGGTTCGTGCCCCCGCCGCCGGACGTGGTGCCGGAGGCGATGGCGCAGCTCGACCGCTGGCTGCACGTGGACGACCCGCTGCCGCCGCTGGTGCGCGCCGGGCTCGCGCACGTGCAGTTCGAGATCATCCACCCGTTCCTGGACGGCAACGGGCGCGTCGGGCGGCTGCTCATCACGCTGCTGCTGGAACACTGGGGCGTGATGCGACCCGCGCTGCTCTACCTCAGCGTCGCGTTCCATCGGCGGCGACCGGAGTACTACGCGCGCCTCGCCGGCGTGCATACCCGGGGTGACTGGGAGGGATGGACCGCGTTCTTCCTGGAGTGCGTCCGCGAAGCAGCCGAGGACGGGGTCGCCGTCGCGCGCAGGCTCAACACGCTGCTGGGCGAGTGCCGCGGGAAGCTCATGCGCGGGCGTGGGGCCACGATCGGGGCGATGCGCCTGCTCGAGCTCTTGCCGGCACACCCGGTGGTCACGCAGCCGCGGGTGACGCGCCTGCTCCGCACGACCAAGCCGACCGCGCTCAAGGCGATGGGAGCGCTGATCGACGCCGGGATCCTGCGCGAAATGACCGGGCGGCAGCGCGACCGCGTCTACGCCTTCCATCGGTATCTGACCACGCTGGCCGGCGAGGACGACTGAGCGGCGGTGCTACCGCCCCCCCTCATCCCGCGCCTTGAGCGTCACCTTCACCGTCATCGGCTTCCCGTCCCGCACCAGCGCGATGTCCACGATGTCACCGGGGTTCGCGCCCGCGAGCAGCGGCATCCACGCCTCGACGCTCTTGAGCTCCGCGCCGTTCCACGACGTCATAAGGTCGCCGGCCTTGATCCCCGCGTCGGCGGCCGAGGTGCCCTCGTAGACGTCGCCGACGAGGACGCCGGGCTCCGCGCCCGAATAGTCCCCCGGGGCGATGCCGAAGCGGACCTTGACGCGCATAGGCCCGGCCGCGAGCGGCTGCGCGGGCTCGGGAGCGGGTTTGTTCTCGGCGGCGGCGTCGGCCTTGATCGCTTCGGCCGCCTTCGCGTCGCGCCACGGCTCGGGCCGGCGCGTCATCGCCATGATGATCTCGAAGCCGAGGCCGATGACCCGTGCTGCGCCCTTCTGGTTGACGGTCGAGCCCACGTCGGCGGGCGTGTGGTACTCACGGTGCAGGCCGGTGAAGAAGAACAGTACGGGCACCTTGGCCCCGGCGAATGAGGCGTGGTCGGACGGGCCGAACCCGCTGGAGGTCATCTTGATCGTCAGACCCGACTCATCCAGGAACGGCTTGAGCCACTCGCGTAAACCCTTGCCGGTGCCGACGCCGCCGACTTCGAGCTGGCCGTCGCGGAGCCGGCCGATCATGTCCATGTTCAGCATCAGGTGGACGCGGTCGAGCGGCACGGGCGGGTTGCGGACGAAGAACTGCGAACCGATCAGCCCGGCTTCCTCGGAACTGAACGTGACGAACATGATCGAGCGGGCGTCGGCGTCGGCGGGGAGCTCCGCGTAGGCCCGGGCGAGCTTGTCCATGAGTACGAGCACGCCGGAGGTGCCCGAGCCGTTGTCGTCCGCGCCCGGGTGCATCTTGCCGACGTTCCGCGGCGAGGCGCCGGTTGAGCCCGTGCCGACGTGGTCGTAGTGGGCCCCGATGATGATGAACTCGTCGGCGAGCGCCCCGCGCCCGGCGAGGATGCCGCCGACGTTGTCCGTCGTCGTCTCCTGGCGGATCATCGCGGCGTCGAGGGTGACGGCGACGCCGGCGAGCTCGACGATGGTCCCGCCGGCCTCGTCGGCGCGCCGGCGGAGGTCCATGAGCGAGCCCGCGCCGCCCGCGGCCGCGAGCGCGTCGGCGTGCTCGGTGGCGATCATCACGGCGGGGATGCCGGGCTCGATGCCGAGGTTAGACGTTGATTCCGTATCAGCCAGGCGGTTCGCGCGCGGGTCCGCTGCGCCGGGCGGATTCACGAGGACGATCCCGGCCGCGCCGAGCTGCACGGCCGCGTCGATCTTGGCCTCGAGCCCGGCGGAGGGCGACCACCCGCTCGCGGCCCACTTGCTCTTGCCCTCTTCGTTCATGGGCTCGAAGCGGAGGATCAGCGCGATCTTGCCGGTGAGGTCCACGCCGGGCGGATAGCTGTTGTAGCTCCCGTCTTCGCCGCCCGCGACGATGGAGTAGCCGACGAAGACGACGGGGGCCGTGACGGCGCCGTCGCCGGTGCAGCCGAGGACGGTGAAGTCCTTGCGGGGGCGGAGCTCGCGGCGCTCGTCGCCCAGGACGAACTCGACGCGCTCGCGGGTGACGCGGTCGAGGCGGGCCCCGGTCGGGAAGGGCTGGCGGTACGTCGCGTTCGGGGTGAGCACCTCGGCGCCGTCCGCGGCCATCGTGGTCATGGCGAAGGCCGGGGCGAGGCCCGCCTCGCGGTAGTAGCGCTCGATGTAGTCGGCGGCGAGGGTATTGCCGCGCGTGCCCGGCTGGCGGCCTTCGAAGAACGGGTTCGAGAGCGTGATGACGTGCGCGTTAAACGCCTTGGCGTCGGAGCCGAGCACGTCGAGCACGGCGGCGATCGGCGAGTCGCCCAGGGCTTCGACGGCCTCGGCGGCGGTGATGGCGCGGGGGGCGGGAGCGGAATCAGCGGGGTCGGGGCGCAACGGGGCTTTGGTGGCCGCGCCTGCCCCCGCGTGTGAAGCAGACGTCCCGTCTGTGCCTTCCCCTGTTCCGCCCGTGACCTTTACAGGCGTTTGAGTCGCCGACCGATCCGGGCCGCCGTCCGCGGCGCACGCGCCGGCGAGCATGGGAATCGTGAGCGCCGCGAATCGCGCGGCCGCCCGCATCCACGCGGGCGATACGGTCCGAGCGATCATCTGGTCGGGGTCTGAGGAGCGGGCGGTTGTCGTGCGGACCGGCATGCACAGCCTCCAAAAACGAGCGGGGCGCCCCGCGGCTCTCGCGCGCAAGGCGCCCCAGAGCGGCCGGGACACTGTAGCGCAGGGCGACGTGAGGTCAGGTTCCGTCGGCTCCGCGAGTGGCCGCTCGGAGGGGGTGTACCGGCGAGGAAGAGGTGGGTTGCGACGCAGAGAGAACGCAGCAAACCGCGCGAGCAGAAAAGCAGCAGAGGAGGATGAGAACGCTCATGGCACAGACGATGCAAACGGGCCGCGCCGAACGCGATCGGCCCAAGCAGGATACGTGCTGTTGTCGAGAACCCCCTGAGGCCAGAGCAACTTTCGTTCCGAGGCAGCCGTCGTCTCATCCGCGATCACGAACACCGAGCAGCGATCGACCCACCACAGCGGCCATGCCGCCAGCGTGTCGCCAGCACTGGGAACACTATCGGCCAGGGGCAAGTCTGTCCCGTCGGCGAATCGGAACGCGTAAGTCGTTGGAGGAAAACCCGCAACGAGGATCGGCGCGGGGGGCATGACGGCCAATCCGTGCTCATCGACCGCGCACTCAAACCGACGCCGATGGGGATCTGTGACCGACGACTCGGGGGCCTCGGGCTTGCAGACGCGGACATATCCGCGGTAGCCGACCGGGACCGCCACGACGACCGCGGGCTCGGGACGAGCCCAGCGCCGAAGGGTCACATCGACGACGGCGTCCGTGGCTCCCGACTTGACGGCGGCCTCGAGTTGGGCGTGCGCGGGTTGAAACTCCCGTTCGTCGTACCCGCTGAAAAAGCCCTCGGCATTGGTTCTCCAGGCAGGCCACGCCATGCGTGCTCGATCGATGGTCGCGGGCAACACGACCACGCCGTGCGCGTCGGTCGTGCCCGTTTCGGGCCGCGGCCTGCGGTCGAACGTGAACGGCGGACCGGCGTATTGAAGTCGGACTTCCGCGCCCCGCACCGGCTCGCCGGTTTCGGCGTCGAGGACGGTGACGCGGCTCTGAACGTACTTGTAGGGTGCGCACCCCGGTATGACCGTGATCGCGAGGCACGCCACGATCCGAAGCGCGGCATACCTCTTCCGCGATGGCCCGAGTCGTGTCATGTCTCCACCAGGATACTCGGTTCTCGCCCCTTCCTGCCGCACTTTTCCGCCGTTGTTCAGGTTGCATCGCAGCCCCATCAAAGGGTGTCGCTCGCGCTTGAGGCCCTGATCGGCCGCGGTACGCCCTCCCTACACTTGCCGCTCATTCCCGCCCCCCAAGAGAGAGCCGATGAGCCCACCCTCGATGTCCTCACCACCCCACCACCGCCCCGTCGCCGTGCCCGCCGCCACGACCTCGACTGGCGCCGGTCCGGGGCGACCCGAACCACGCCTCCTCGACCCCGTGGACACGTTCGTCCGCCGCCATATCGGGCCGGATGACGGCGAGATCGGCCAGATGCTCGGGGTGCTCGGGTACCGATCCCTCGAGGAGATGACGGCGGCGACCGTGCCGGGGTCGATCCGCTCGAAGCGGGCTCTGCGCATCGAAACCGGGCGCATCGGCGACGGCAAGGTCCGCGGCGAGCATGAGCTCCTCGAAGAGCTGCGCGCGATCGCGGGCCAGAACAAGGTGTTCCGTAGCTTCATCGGGATGGGGTACTGCGACTGCATCACGCCGCCGGTCATCCAGCGGAACATCCTCGAGAACCCGGGGTGGTACACGCAGTACACGCCCTACCAGGCGGAGATCTCGCAGGGTCGGCTCGAGGCGCTGCTGAACTTCCAGACGATGGTCGCGGACCTGACCGGGCTGCCGCTGGCGGGGGCGTCGCTGCTCGATGAGGCGACGGCCGCGGCCGAGGCGATGGCGATGTGCTTTGCGATCGGGGGCGGCAGCGACGGGGCGCGCAAGGCATTTGTCGTGGCGGACGACTGCCACCCGCAGACGATCGCGGTCGTGAAGACGCGGGCCGAGTCGCTGGGGATTGAGCTGGTGACGGCGCGGGGTCAGTCGGGCGCGAGCGGCGGCGAACCGCTGAAGCTCGACGGCATCGACCTGTCCAAGGTCTGCGGCGTGCTCGTGCAATACCCGACCACCGACGGGCGCGTGGAGTGCTACGAGAGCCTGTGCGTGAAGGCTCACGGTGCGGGCGCGCTCGTGGTCGTCGCGACCGATCCGCTGGCGCTCTGCCTGCTCAAGCCCCCGGGCGAATGGGGCGGGGGGGGGGCGGACATCGCCGTGGGCACCACCCAGCGCTTCGGCGTGCCGATGGGGTTCGGCGGTCCGCACGCGGCGTTCATCGCGACGAAGACCGAGTACGCGCGCCGGATGCCCGGACGGATCATCGGCGTGAGCAAGGACGCGCAGGGCAACCTCGCGTACCGCATGGCGATCCAGACCCGCGAACAGCACATCAAGCGCGAACGGGCGACGAGCAACATCTGCACGGCCCAGGCGCTGCTGGCGATCATGGCGGGGATGTACGGCGTGTACCACGGGCCGGAGGGGCTCAGGGCGATCGCGCGGCGTGTGCGGGCGGCGACGCAGACGCTCCGCGCCGGGCTGCTCAAGCTTGGGCATTCGATCGCGGAGGGCCTGACCTTCGACACGCTGCGCGTGCGGCCGGCGGGCACAGACGCACGCACCGTGCTCACGCGGGCCCGCGCGCAGGAGATGAACCTGCGCGACTTCGGCGACGGCTCCGTCGGGATCACGCTCGACGAGACGGTCACGCGCGAAGACCTGACCCGCCTGCTCGCGTGCTTCGCGCCGGGCGCGGCAACGCCGGCCCCGGCGATCGAGGCCCTCGAACGCACCGCACGCCTTGACCTCCCGCCCGCCTTCGCGCGGACGAGCGCCTACCTCACGCACCCGGTGTTCAACCGCTACCACTCCGAGACCGAGCTTCTCCGCTACATCTTCAAGCTCCAGGGTCGCGACCTGTCGCTGGCGCAGGCGATGATCCCGCTCGGCTCGTGCACGATGAAGCTCAACGCCACGAGCGAGATGATCCCGGTCACGTGGCCCGAGTTCGCACGGATTCATCCGTTCGCCCCCGCCGAGCAGACCGCGGGGTACCGCCGGATGTTCGCGGACCTCGAGAAATGGCTCGCGGACATCACGGGCTTCGCGGCCGTCTCGCTCCAGCCCAACGCAGGGTCGCAGGGCGAATACGCGGGGCTGCTGGTGATCGGCGCGTACCACAAGAGCCGCGGGCAGGGACACCGGAAGGTGTGCCTGATCCCGGATTCGGCCCACGGCACCAACCCCGCGTCGGCGGTCATCGCGGGGATGAGCGTGGTGGCCGTGGAGTGCGACGCCGCCGGGAACATCGACCTGGCCGACCTGCGGGGGAAGGCCGCGGAGCACAAGGACGACCTGGCGGCGCTGATGGTGACGTACCCGAGCACGCACGGCGTGTTCGAGGAGTCGATCCGGGACATCTGCGCGATCGTCCACGAGTTCGGCGGGCAGGTCTACATGGACGGCGCGAACATGAACGCGCAGGTCGGCCTGACCAGCCCGGGCGAGATCGGCGCGGACGTGTGCCACCTGAACCTGCACAAGACGTTCTGCATCCCGCACGGCGGGGGCGGGCCGGGGATGGGCCCGATCTGCGTGGCGGCGCACCTGGCGCCGTTCCTGCCGGGGCACCCGGTAGTTGCGCCCTTTGGGGAAATCGCAAACCGCAAAGCGCAAAGCGCCAATGAGGCAGGGGCGGCGGCCATCGGTCCTGTGTCGGCGGCGCCGTGGGGTTCGCCGCTCATCCTCACGATCCCGTGGGTGTACATCGCCCTGATGGGGGGCGAGGGGCTGACGAAGGCCACGCAGGTCGCGATCCTCAGCGCCAACTACATCGCCAAGCGGCTCGAGGGGCACTACCCCACGCTGTACGCGGGCAAGAACGGGCGCGTCGCACACGAGTGCATCCTCGAGTGCCGCCCGCTCGAGAAGTCTTCGGGCGTGAAAGTCGAGGACATCGCCAAGCGGCTGATGGACTACGGGTTCCGCGCGCCGACGATGTCGTTCCCCGTGCCGGGCACGCTGATGGTCGAGCCGACCGAGAGCGAGAGCAAGGCGGAGCTCGACCGGTTCGTGGACGCGATGATCGCGATCCGCGAGGAGATCCGGGCGATCGAGCAGGGCAAACTCGACAGGGCCGACAACCCGCTCAAGCACGCCCCGCACACCGCGGCCGCGGTCTGCGCGGATGCGTGGCCGCACAAGTACCCTCGGGAGCAGGCGGCGTACCCGGCCCCGGACCTTCGGCAGTTCAAGTTCTGGCCGGCGTGCGGGCGGATCGACAATGCGTACGGGGACCGGAACCTGGTGTGCGTCTGCCCGCCGATGAGCGAGTATCAGTAAACGGAGCGACCCACGCTCAGGCCAGCTCGCGCGCCTGAACGTACCGTGGCGTTCGCACGGCTCGCGGCGTGCGTTTGCGGGGCACACCTCCGCGCGGTAGCGTGTGCCGCGACGGTCGGCGCGCCGCCGGCCCGCGAGGGGTAGCCATGCGGCGATGGATGGGTGCATCCGCGGCGGGGCTGGCGCTGTCGGCGCTCGTCGGGCTCTTCATCGGGCTGTCCACGTACACCTTCGGATACGCCGAGGGGCTCTCGTACCTTTCCAACGACCCGCGGGCGTGCGTGAACTGCCACATTATGCGCGACCAGTACGACGGGTGGCAGAAGGCCAGCCACCACGCGCACGCGGCGTGCAACGACTGCCACGTGCCGCACGACCTGGTCGGCAAGATGGTCGTCAAGACCGAGCACGGCATGCGGCACAGCTACGGGTTCACGTTCGATAACTTCCACGAGCCGATCCGCATCAAGGCGTCGAGCCGCGCCGTGGTGCTCAACAACTGCGTCCGCTGCCACGAGGGTCTCGTCTCCGGGATCGCCCACGCGGGCGGGTCGGACGAGGTCTCCGACTGCATCCGCTGCCATACGAACGTGGGGCACGGCCCTACCCGCTAACTCATCGAGGCCCGCCATGACCGACACCGCCAAGCGCCGTCCCTGGGCCGCGTACTGGCTGACCGTGGTGCTCGTGGCCGCGGGAACGATCGGCGTCATGCTGCTGTACCAGAACATCGCGACGCGCAAGCGCGAGGCGCGCCAGACGGGCTTCGCCCTCGTGCCCCTGGACGAGACGACCATCGACCCGCGAGAGTGGGGCAAGAACTTCCCGCGGCAGTACGACGGGTACACGCGCACGGTGGACGTGGAGCGGACGCGCTGGGGCGGGAGCGAGGCGTTCCAGAAGCTCGACGCGGACCCGGTCTGGCGGGTGATCTTCGCGGGGTACGCGTTCGCGATCGACTACCGCGAGGAGCGCGGGCACGCGTACATGCTCGCGGACCAGCGCGAGACGGAGCGGGTGACGCAGCGCAAGCAGCCCGGGGCGTGCCTGCACTGCCACGCCTCGGCGATCCCGGCGTACCGGCGGGTCGGGCTGGAGAAGGGCGCGGCGGGCACGCTGACCGATCCGCTGCACTCGGCCGCCGGGCAGGATCAGTTGTTCAAGGGGTTCGAGGTGGTCTGCGCCATGCCCTATGACGAGGCGACGAAGCTCGTGACCCACCCCGTGACGTGCCTGGACTGCCACGACCCGGAGACGATGCACCTGCGGGTGACGCGCCCCGGCTTCATGCGCGGCATCCGGGCACTGGCCGAATCCGCCGACGCCGTGCCGCACCTGCCGAGCGTCGAGCGGTGGCGCACCGGCTCGCGCGCCCGCCCGTACGACCCGAACATGGACGCCTCGCGCCAGGAGATGCGCTCGATGGCGTGCGCCCAGTGCCACGTCGAGTACTACTTCAAGGGCGAGGCCAAGACGGTGACGTACCCGTGGCACAAGGGCCTGAAGCTCGAGCAGATCGAGGCGTACTACGACGAGACGGGGTTCTCCGACTGGACGCACACGATAAGCGGGGCCCCGGTGCTCAAGGCGCAGCACCCGGAGTTCGAGATGTGGAGCCAGGGGATCCACGCGCGCAGCGGAGTGGCGTGCGCCGACTGCCACATGCCGTACGTGCGGCAGGGCGCGATCAAGATCTCCGACCATCACATCCGTTCGCCGCTGCTGAACGTCGCGCGCTCGTGCCAGACGTGCCACAACTACTCTGAAGCGGAGATCCTGGCACGGGCGGAGACCATCCAGGACCGCACGGCGGCCCTGCTGGACCGCGCCGAGGCGGCGGTCGTGGACCTGATCCACGCGATCAAGGCGGCCGCCGACGCCGGGGCGAGCGACGAGCAGCTCAAGCCCGCCCGCGCGCTCCAGCGGCGGGCTCAGTACCGGGTGGACTTCGTCTCCGCGGAAAACTCGATGGGGTTCCACGCCCCGCAGGAGGCCGCGCGGCTGCTGGCGGAGTCGATCGACTTTGCGCGGCAGGGGGAGCTCGCTGTCGCGCGCATGGCTCCATGAGCGGCGCGGGGATTCACGGGCAGCCGAGCACGTAGCGTCCCTGGAAGCACCCGAAGTCGGCGACGGAGAGCGAGCCGTCGCCCGTGCAATCCGCGTACAGCGACGCCAGTACGTACCGGCCCTGGAAGCACCCGAAGTCGGCGACGGTCAGCCCTCCGTCACCGGTGCAGTCGGCGTAGCAGCCGTCCGGGAACGCGAGCAGGCCCAGGGCGTTCTGGCGGCATCCGAAGACCTCGGTTTCCAGAGCCGAACCGACTTGTGGGAACGGATGCTGCGGGTCCATGGGGATCAGGCCGCTGTCGTGTACCTGGGGCGGTCTGCGCCGACAGTGAGCGTGAGCTTGAGCTGATGGACAAAGCCAATCTCACCGCCGATCCGATACGTCCCCGAGCCCGTGACCGGGAGCAACTGGCCGTTGACGACCGTGGTCCACTCGACGCCGGTAACGGCGTAGTGGTCGAACAGGGGGTCGGACCCGACGAAGGTGAGGAGGAATCCGCCGGAGACGGGCGCGGTGAACTCGTGCGGCGGGCACAGGCACGGACCGAGGCAGTAGCGGAGCGTGATCTCGCTCTGTGGGTCGAGGGAGTACGGCTGGGGCGGCGCCGCCGACGCCGTTGAGAGCACTCCCACGCCAAGACCGAACATTCCGCACGCGACGAAACGGGCAGCAGAGAGCATCGCCATATCGTGGCCTCCTCATGGGTTGTCGCGGAGCTTGACGAACCATGTCACCGTTCTGGGACTCTGGCAAGGATGCGTCCGTTCGGACAGACGATGAGTGGCATCCACGGGTCCCGGCGACGCAGCGCGTCACGGGCACCCCAGCACGTACCGCCCCTGGAAGCACCCGAAATCCGCGACGGTCAGCGCGCAGTCCTCGTTGCAGTCGGCGTACATGTGGCCCAGCACGTACCGCCCCTGGAAGCACCCGAAGTCGGCGACCGACAGCGAGCCGTCGGCCGTGCAGTCGGCGCGGCAGTACGCGGGCACGCGGGCCCGGAACGCCTCGTACCCCGACGGGCGGAAGCCGTAGCCCGCGATCGTGCGCCCGTCCGGCGTCACGCCCGCCGCCGAGATCAGCGTCCATCCTTCCAGCGACGGCCCCAGGCCCAGGTCGGTCAGCACGGTCTGCAGAAATCGCATGCCGTCGCGCGGGTTCCAGATGAACGCGTGCGGCGTCGTGCCGCCGAAAGCACCCGCGTCGGCGATCCCGACCACCACCTGCCCGTCGTTAGACACGCCGTGCGCGAAGCTGCCGAACGGCGGGTCCGGCAGGTCCCCCAGCGCGACCATGCCGCACGGCCCGGTCCAGCGGAACGCTTCGTTGCCGAAGAACCCCGAGTTGTCCGAGCTGCTCCCGCCGACCACCACGGGCCCCGCGCCGGAGATCGCCCACCCGATGCTCGAGTCGGCGCCGCCGGGCAAGTCGCCCAGCCCCACGACACCGCCGCCCGGCGGCCAGAGCGCCGCGTTGCTGTCGTGCAGACCCGTCAAGTACAGCCCGTCGGGCGAGATCGCGTAGGCGATGCGCGTCCCGAACGAGCCGAGCGTGCCCACGGGCGTCATGATCCCGGTCGAGGGCACGTAGCGGATCGCGTAGAACCCGTAGACCTCCGGCGGCCCGGGGTCGTAGTAGCTCGACGAGCCGCACACCTGCGACCCGTCCGGCGTGATTCCCAGCGCGATGCTGTACGTGCCCAGAAACGGCGGCGCGCCCATATTCCCGATCGCAACCATACCGCCGGTGTCCCAGTGGAACCCCTCGGCCGACGCCGTGTCCGTCGAGCCGAAGCCCACGACCGCCGAGCCATCGCCCGAAGTCGCGTACGCGACGCTGTGGAAGATGCCGCCGCCGAGGTCCCCCAGCCCGGCCATCCCGCCGGACTCGGTCCAGCGGAACGCCTCGCTGGCGGACTCGCTCAGGCCCGACTTCGCGGAGGAACTCTCGCCGACCACGGTCGAGCCGTCGGCGGAGATGGCGCGCGCGAAGCTCCGCGTCAACCCGCCCGGCAGATCACCCAGCCCCTGGAAGAGGGGCTGGGCGAAGCAGGGTGCGCCCACGAATCCGAAGGCGGCGGCACCCGCGACCAGGGCCGCGCGCACCGCGACCACCCCCGACCCCGCACGAGGCCGACGCTTCGGCCCTGCACACATGGCTGTCTCCCGAAGAAGATTCTCCGGGGCAACAGGCGGCCCCACCCGCCGACTCCCCCGTGGCGTCCCGCGTCCATGGCCAGCGTCCGTGGCTCGCGGACCGATCCCGGAAGTTCGACGCGCGAGGCTCCGGCGATCGGCCGGGTGCACCTCGGGGACCGTCGGCACAACTCCCGCATCAGCCGGGCGTTGCGGCCGTACAGTTCCCCGTGCTCATTCTAACGGTCTTGCAGGGCCCCGACAAGGGTCGAAAATACGAGCTTCCCGACCATGAGCCGCAGCTCATCGGGCGGTCGAGCGAGGCGCTGCCGCTGACCGACAACACGGTGAGCCGCCGGCACGCCGAGCTGACGCCCGACGACGGCACGTGGTGGATCCGCGACCTGGCCTCGCACAACGGCACGTACCTCAACGGGGTGCGGATCGGCGAGCGGCTCAAGCTCAAGCCCGGGGACCAGATCCGCACCGGCGCGACGCTGTTCGTCTTCGGGCGGGCCGAGCCCGGCGAGGACAAGGACATCATCCGCCTGCTCTCGGCCGACCTGCTGGAGGCCGAGATCGAGAAGACGATCGCGAGCAACGAGGACTCGGTGCTGCTGGCCGAGCCCGAGCCGCGCCAGGCGGCGGTCGAGCACCTGCGGGTCATCTACCGGCTGACGGCGCTGACCACGGAGGTGCTCAGTCGGCAGGAGTTGCTCAAGCGCGTCCTCGAGCTGGTGTTCAACGAGTTCAAGCCGGAGCGCGGGTTCATCATGCTCGGCTCGGGCTCGTCGGGCGACCCGCTGCGCCCCGCGGTGATCAAGTACTCCAAGCCGCCCAAGGACAAGGGCGACGCCGAGATCAACGTCAGCCGCACGATCCTGCAGCACGCGATCCGCCAGGGGGAGGGCGTGCTGTCGAGCAACGCGATGACCGACCCGCGCTTCGCCGCGGGGGACAGCGTGCAGCAGTTCCACATCCGCTCGGCGATCTGCTCGCCGATCCGCTTCCGCGAGAAGACGTTCGGCGCGATCTACATCGACAGCTCGATCGCCAACTACACCTTCACGGCCGAGCAGCTCGCCCTGATGAACGCGATCGGGCGGCACACGGCCCTCACGCTCGAGAACGCCGAGCTGCTCACCACCAAGCTCCAGACGGAGCGGCTGGCCGCGATCGGCGAGACGGTGGCGAGCCTCTCGCACGCGATCAAGAACATCCTGCAGGGCCTGCGGGGCGGGGCCGACGTGGTCGAGATGGGCCTGAAGAAGGACGACCTGAAGATCGCCAAGGGCGGCTGGGGGATCCTCAAGCGGAACCTCGACCGCATCGTGAGCCTCACGCTGAACATGCTCGCGTTCAGCCGCCAGCGGACCATCGAGCTGGACCTGACCGGGCTCGGCTCCGTCATCGAGGACTGCCTGGGCCTGCTCGAAGGGCAGTGCACGACCAAGGGCGTGGCGCTGATCGCCGACGTGGACCCGGAGATGCCGCCGGTGCCGCTCGACGCGCCGCTGATCCACCAGGCGCTGATGAACCTGATCACCAACGCGATCGAGGCCGTGGAGCCGGTCAAGGGGATCGTGACGGTGCGGGCGCTCTATCACCCCGCGGGCTCGCGCGGCGAGGGCTCGCCCGCGATGGCCGAGGTGGCCGTCATCGACAACGGGCCGGGCATCCCCAAGGACCGGCAGGCCCGCATCTTCGACCCGTTCCACACGACCAAGGGCACGAAGGGCACGGGCCTGGGCCTGGCCGTGACGAAGCGCGTGGTCGAGGAGCACCGCGGCCGCCTGCGCGTCGAATCCAGCGAGGGCCAGGGCGCGACGTTCCGCATCTTCTTGCCCGCCGACGCGAGTAAGGTGCAGGACCCGTCGGAGACGGCGCACAGCAAGCCGATGGAGTTGTGACGGGGCGGGCAACTGGCAGCTAGCAACTGGCAATGAGCCGGGCGGCGTGCCGACCGCGAGCGAGTTCGCCGGACGAACGCGGAGGGCGCTGAGGTCGCGGAGGAGGATCACCGGAAAGGCCTGGACGATGAGCGACCCTGACCCCAAGTCTCCGTCGGCGCCACCGGGGCGCGGCCTGCCCGCGTGGGCCAAGGTTCTCGTCGTGATCGCGGTCGTGCTCATGGCCGCGGGAGTCGCGATCCCGCTGGTCGCCGGAGGTGCATCGGACGCGGCGCCGCGGGGGGGCGCCGCCGGGGGCGGGGACTTCAGCGGCGTCACGGGCCTGAGCGCGGGAGGTGCGGATGGGGGCGGCGAGCCCGCGAGCGCGCCGCCATCCGGCGCGGCATCATGGGGGCCGGCAGTGTTCCGGCTGGGCTTCAGCGCGTTCGTCGGCTTCGCGATCGGCTACGCGCTGCGGTCGTTCGTGAAGCTGGCGCTGGTGGCTCTGGGGTTCTTCTTCCTCGCGCTCTTCGGCCTGCAGTACGCCGGTCTGATCGAGGTGCGCTGGGCGGCGATGTCGGAGCGGTACGACGAGCTCTCGCGGAGCATCGGGTCGGGGGCGAAGGGCGCCTGGTCGTCGATGAGCATCCTGCTTCCCTCGGCGGCATCCGCCACGGCGGGACTCGTGGCGGGGTTCTGGCGGCGGGGGTGAGTGCGGCGAACCACCGCTGTGCCGGAGGACCGGCGAGCGGTGGCACCCTTCGCTCTCTTAAGACCTTCGCGTTACCCGTTCCCCTCTGCGATCTCTGCGTGATCGGAGTTCACCTGCCGCGGCGGGCGAACGCTGCGTACCCGAGTCGGCTCGGAGAGCCGACCTACCCGCTACTTGTCCTCCACCTTGATCCCCATCCCCTTGCGGTCGGGGCTCTCGGGGCGCTTGGGCGGCACGTACGGGTTGCGGGCCACCTCGGCCAGCATGTGAGCGATGGCCGCGTCGAGCTGCGGGTCGCCGTGGCCGCTGGGGCCGGGGGTGCCCGTGAACATCTTCGCCGGGTCGTCGATCACTTCCATGTGCGGGTCCACGCCGTGGCCCTCGACGCCCCACGTGCCGTCGGTCTCGTAGAAGCCGAAGGTCGGAGCGGAGATGCCGCCGCCGTCGATCAGGCCGGGGTTGCCGGAGATGCCGACGAGCCCGCCCCACGTGCGCGTGCCGATGACGGTGCCCAGGTTGTTGTGCTTGAAGAGCCAGGGGAACATGTCGCCGCCCGAGCCGGCCAGGCCGTTGATGAGCATGCACTTGGGGCCGAAGTGGGCGTCCGGCGGCCAGGCCCAGTCCTTGCCGTGGCGGACGCGCCAGTAGTTGGTCGGCGGGCGGTTGAGCAACTCGATGAACCGCGTGGGGATCTGCCCGCCGCCGTTCCAGCGCTCGTCGATGATCAGGGCGTCGCGCCCGCGCTGGCCGAAGAACTGGCGGAAGAGCTCGTTCTGCCCGTCCACGCCGGTGTTGGGCACGTAGATGTAGCCCACCTTGCCGCCGGTCTTCTGATCGACGTAGGCGCGGTTCGCCTCGATCCACGCGCGGAAGCGCAGGCCCGCCTCGGAGTCGATGGGCTTGACGACGATTTCACGCGCCGACGCGTCGATGACGGGGTTGGGCCCGACCGTGAGCGCGGTCGGGCGGCCGGCCGTGCCGATCAGCGCGGCCCACGGGTCGCGGGTCGTGTCCACCGGCGCGCCGTTCACCGCGAGCAGGTAGTCGCCGACCTTCACGTCCACGCCGGGCTGGCTCAGCGGGCCGCGGGCGTCCGCATCCCACGGGGCGCCCTCGACGATCCGCGTGATCTTGTAGGCCGCGCCCTTGTCGGTGGTGGCGAGGGCGAAGTCGCAGCCGAGCAGCCCGCCGGGGACCGTCGGGGCCTGCTCGATGTCGCCCTGGTTCGTCACGTAGGCGTGACCGATGTTGAGCTCGGAGATGAACTCGGCGATGACCCAGCTCACGTCCTCGCGGCTGACACAGTCGTCGAGCGTGGCGGCGTAGGCATCGCGTAAACCCTTCCAGTCCACGCCGTGGAGGGTGGGCTCGTAGAACCAGTCGCGCTGGATGCGGTAGACATCGTTGAAGATCTGCTTCCACTCGCGGCGCGGGTCGATGGTCGGGGTCATTCCGGCCGTGGGAACATCGGTGCCCTTGGCGTCCGGCGAGGGGTCCATGACGGAGAACGATGCGCCGCCCTTGAAGACAAGCAACTTCTTGCCGTCGGCGGTGAGCTGGAAGCCGCCGGCGCCGCTGGTGACGGTCTTCTCTTCCTTCTTGTCGGCCTTGTCGTCGAAGGGGTCGAAGAGGCGGATGGAGACGGGGTCGGAGGAGCCGCGGGCCGGGAAGCGGGCGTAGATGAGCTTGTTCTCGTGGGTCACACCCAGACCGCCGAACGCGCCGCCGGGAACGGGGAGGAGAATCGCGCGGCGTTCGAAGCCGTCGAGGTCGATCTTGACTTCCTTGGGTTCGTCTTTCTTAGCGTCGTCCTTCTTGTCGTCATCCTTCTTGGCGTCATCCTTCTTGGCGTCGTCGGGCTTGGCGTCGTCCTTCGGAGCATCGGCGGGCTTCGCGGCGTCGCCAGCGGGCTTGTCCCCGTCCTTCGGCTCGTCCTTTTTCTCTTCCTTCTTCTCGTCCTTCTTGTCTTCTTTTTTCTCGTCCGCCTTCAGCTCCTCCTCGTCGCTCCTTACGGCGAAGGGGTTCTTCACGTCGGCGCGGAGGGGCACGGTGTAGAGCTGATCCGTGCCGGCGTACACGAAGGTCGAGTCCAGGTCGGCGTAGACCGGCCCGGTCAGGTTGCGGTTCGAGCGGAAGTAGAGGAACTCGCCCTTGCGGTCGAAGGTCGGAGCGTTGGTGTTGAACATCGCCGACGTGACGCGGGTCTTCTCGCCCGTCTTGACGTTGTAGAGCCAGACGCAGTTGAACGTGTTCCCCTCGTCCGCGCGCGGGTACGCGAGCCAGTTGGAGTCGCCCGACCAACTCGGCGTGATCTGGCCGGACCACGGGTCGGTGTCCACGTCCGTCACCGCGCCCGACTCGACCTCGCACAGGCGGAGCGCGCCGCCGTTGTCGGCGAACGAGATCCGCTTGGAGTCCGGCGACCAGACGGGGTTGGAGCGGAAGCCGGGGCCGAGGTTGGTGAGCTTGCGCGGCGCGGCGGGTGGTGCGGGCTGGGCCGCGGGTTCTGTCGCTGGCTGTTCGACGGCGGCGGGTTTCTCCCCGTCCTTCTTCTCGTCCTTCGCGTCGTCCTTCTTGTCTTCTTTCTTCTCGGGGCGCGCGTCGGAGGGGCGGACCCAGATGTCATACTCGCCGCCCTCGTCGGAGAAGTAGGCGATCCACTTGCCGTCGGGGGACCACGCGGGGTCGCGCTCGAAGAGATTGTCGGTCCGCGTGAGGTTACGGAGGGCGCCCTCCTTGGCCGGCGCGGTCCAGAGGTCGCCGCGGCCCTCGATGACGACGCGCTTGCCGCTAGGGGAAATGGCCGCGGAGTTGATGGTCTTCGAGGCGTCCACCTGGCGCTGCTTGAGGGTCGGGCGGTCGCCGGGGATCGTCACGGTGATGGGCGCGTCGCGGCGCGTGCCGAGGTCCAGGAGGCGCAGGTCCGACCCGAGCTGGAAGATGATCTCGCCTTTGTTGTTCGCGCCCGGCCCGATCGAGGGCCAGCGCACGTCGAAGTTCGCGTGCTTCGTCACCTGTTCTTTGCGGCCCGAGGCGATGTCGTACGCCCAGATGTTCAGCCGGTGCTCCGGCCCGGAGTCGCTGAGGAAGTAGACGGACTTGCCGTCGCCGCCTGGGACGAACATGGGGATCGTGTCGGTGCCTTCCCAGTCCGTCACGCGCCGGGAGGACTTGTCCCGCAGGTTGAACAGCCAGACGTCTGTCGCCATGCCGCCGCGGTATCGCTTCCAGGTGCGCGTGTCGGTGGAGTGCGGTGTATAGGCGAGCCACGCGCCGTCCGGGCTGACCGAGCCGAACCCGCCGTAGGGGACGGGCATCTTCTCGGGCAGGCCGCCGGCGGCCGCGACGTTCCAGAGCTGCGATTGGCGCTGCAGGCCCGCGAAAGCATTGGTGATGAACAGGAGGCGGCCGTCGGGCATCCAGTCGGCGAGCGTCTCGCCGGCGGGGTGGTACGTCACGCGCGTCGGGATGCCGCCCGCGGCCGGGATCGTGTACAGGTCGCGGTTGCCCTCGTAGTTGCCGACGAAGGCGATAGTCTTGCCGTCCGGGCTGAAGCGGGGGAAGAGCTCGGCGCCCGGGGGACCGGCGAGCGGCGAGGCCGTGCCGCCGGCTTTCGGGGCGATCCAGATGTCGTTGGCGTACACGAAGCAGATCGAGTCGGCACCGACGTCCGGATACCGCAGCATCGCGGCGTGCGGCTGGACCTGGGCCGGGGCGGCGCCGGCGATCGCGAGGAGCACCAGAGCCGACGACGCACGAACACGCTGGTTCATCACGTTGAAATCCTTCACGATCCCGACAGGCCGGGAAGACTCCGCGGATTAGGGGGCGATTCTACCGCTCCGCTTGCGGGTAAGGAACGAGGCAGATCGACGAAAGTCCCCAGATTCCCGGCACGCCGGGCTCAGGCCACGATCGTCTTCAGGCACCGGTCGATGCGACGCAGGGCGCTGTCGCGCCCCAGCACGGCCAGGGTCTCGCCCAAGGGCGGGCTGACCGTCGAACCGGTGATCGCGACCCGCAGGGGCTGCGCGGCCGCACCCATCCCGAGGGAGCGATTGGCGGCGAACCGCTCGACGGCGGCGTTAATCGCGGCGGGCTCGAAGGGGCTCACGCCGGCTATCGCCTCGCGCAGCGCGGGCAGGAGCGAGAGGCCCGAGGGCACGCCGTTCTTCAGGGCCTTCTCGACGGCCTTGGGGTCGTACACGATCGCATCGTCCGGCGTGAGGGCGAACTCAACGGCCTTCGCGGCGTCGCGGAGTGTGCGGGCGCGGGGCTTGATCGCGCCGGCGAGCATGAGTATGCGCGACTCGTCGAGCCTGGCGTTCACGTCGGGCTGGAACTCGGCGCACCAGATGCGCCAGCGACGGACGAACTCGGCGTCGGAGAGCGCGCCGATGTAGTCCGCGTTGAACGAGAGGAGCTTCACTCGGTCAAACTTGGCGTTGGTGCGCCCGATGCGGTCGATGGCGAAGTGGCGGGCGAGGAAGTCCATGCCGAACTTCTCGACGTCCTTGCCCTGCTCGTCCTTCATGCCGGGTGACCAGCCGAGCAGCCCGAGGAAGTTGACCAGGGCTTCGGGAAGATAACCCGCGGCGCGAAAGTCGCAGACCTCGATCTCGGGAAGCTGCAGTTTGAGTACCCGGCCGATCGCCTCGGCGACTTCGATGTAATCCACTTCTCCCGCAACAAACGCGGCAAACTGGCCGCGAACGCCGCCATTGGCCGTCGTCCAGCCCGGGATGGGCACCTCCTCGTGCGTGGGCATTCTCGCGGCAAGCGACGCAATCGTCAGTGACTTGTCGTCGCCCAGTGCCTTCTTCACCGCGTTCCGAGCCGCCTTGGCCTTGTCCCGCTTGCTCATCTTCGTGCCGTCCATATTGAAGATGAGCGGCATGTGGGCATAGACGGGCGTGTGGAAGGGCGTGCCGGCGGGACAATCCGGCGTCGCATCCGCTGCGTTGCGGACGAGGGCGCGCTGCAGGGCGACGTGGCGCGGCGTGTTGTTCAGGTGCTCCTGGGCCCGCATCACGTGCGTGACGCCCATGAGCTCGTCGTCGATCACCACGGCGAAGTGGTACGTCGGGAAGCCGTCCGCCTTGCGAATGACGAAGTCGTCCATCTCGCCGGCCGCGTAGGTCACGTCGCCGAGCACCTGGTCGTGGACCGTGAGGACATCAGTCGGCGCGACGAGGCGGACGGCGTGCGGCTCGCCCGCGCGGAGGCGGCGCAGCCGCTCGTCCATCGGCATCACGGAGCGGTCGTAACGGAAGGTCTGCTTGCGGGCCGCGGCCTCCTTGCGCAGCGCATCGAGCTGCTCGGGCTTCTCGAACGCGGGGTAGGCGCGCCCGGCCGCGATGAGCTGATCGACGTAGCGGTTATAGATCGCGGTGCGGCGGGCCTGGAAGTAGGGGCCGACGGCGCGCGAATCGCCGCCGATCGCCCGGGTATCCCCGGCCTTCAGCTCCGGTCCGTCGTCCCACTCGATCCCCAGCCAGGCGAGGTCCTCGAGGATGCCGCGGGCCGATTCGTCGCTGGACCGCGCCTGGTCGGTGTCCTCGATGCGGATCATGAAGCGTCCGTCGTGCCCGCCCTCGAGACGGGCCCGGCGTGCATACGCCCAGCAGAACAGGGCCGAGCGGGCCCCGCCGACGTGCAGGTGCCCGGTGGGCGACGGCGCGAAACGCGTGACAATCAGGGCCATAAGGCGGGAGTCTACGCCCAGCCTGCGTGAAGTAGACTGCCGCCCCATGTCCACTCCTGCCCCGCTCTCCCCCGTCGCGGCCCCCGACCGTCTCGAAACCCTTGACGTGCTGCGCGGGTTCGCGCTGCTGGGAATCCTGGCGATGAACATCCGGGCGATGGCCGCCCCGTTCAGCGCGTACATGTACCCCTACGCGCTCTTCGACTACGAGGGTGCGAGCCGCGCGGCGTACGTCTTCACGAGCATCGTCTTCGACCTGAAGATGATGGGGCTCTTCTCGATGCTCTTCGGCGCGGGCGTGCTGCTCTACGCCGCGAAGCCGACGCCGACCGGCCGGCCTCCCCGCGGTCTGTGGTTCCGGCGCATGGCGTGGCTGCTGGCGATCGGGATGGTCCATGGGTACCTGATCTGGGACGGGGACATCCTCGTGCCGTACGCGCTGTGCGGGCTGCTGTTCCTGTGGTGGGTGCGGCGGCTGCCGGCGTGGGCGCTGCTGCTGATCGCGGGCGCGTTCCTGGGGATCGGCGCGCTCATCTGGATCGGGTTCGCGTCGAGCTGGCCGCACATGCCCGAGGAGGCCCGGGCCGAGCGACTGAAGGAGTGGATGCCGACGCGCGAGCAGGCGCTGGAGCAGGTCGGGCGGATGCAGGGCTCCTACCTGGACAGTGTCGCCCACCGTGCCCCGGGGGTGATCGCCGTCCAGACCTTTGTCTTCCTGATGTTCTTCCTGTGGCGATGCGGCGGCATGATGCTGCTGGGCATGGGGCTGTACAAGCTCGGGTTCCTCGACGGGAGGCGATCCGTTCGGACGTACGCCGTGACGGCCGCGGTATGCATCCCCGTGGGACTGTTGATGTCGTGGCAGTACGTCCGCGGCCTGGAGGCTGTGAAGTACGCCATGCCCGACCGCGTCTACCCGGACACCTGGAACTACGTCGGGGCGGTGCTCGCGTCGATCGGCTACGCAGCCGGGTTGATCCTGCTGGTCAAGCTCGGCGCGCTCGGGTGGCTGCGGCTGGGCCTCGGGGCGGTCGGGCGCATGGCGTTCACGAACTACCTCTCCCAGAGCATCATCACGTCGGTCTTGTTCCTGGGCTGTGGCTTCGGCCTCGCGGGGAAGCTCGATTACTTCGAGCAGCTCGGCGTCGTCGCGGCGATCTGGGCGTTCCAGCTCGCGATCAGCCCGTGGTGGCTGGCCCGATTCCGGTTCGGGCCCGCGGAGTGGCTGTGGCGGTCGCTGACGTACTGGAGAAGGCAGCCCATGCGCCGAGAGTTCGAGTCGGCGTAAGCTCTTGCCATGACTCCCCGCACCATCGCCCTCACCGGCGCCACTGGCTTTCTGGGTCGCGCTATCGCGCGTGAACTGCTTTCCCGCGGGCACACGGTCCGCGCCCTGGTCCGCGATCGCGGCAAGACCCGGGGGGCGCTCCCGAGCGACGCCGGGGACCGGCTGAAGGTCGTCGAGGGCGACCTGTTCCATGCCGACGCGCTGCGCGAACTTCTCCATGGCTCCGATGCGTGCATTCACGCGGTCGGCCTGCTCCGCGAGTCCGGGAATGGGCAGACGTTTCAGCGCGTGCACGCGGACGTGACGCGCGTCCTCCTCGCCGCGTGCCGCACGTACTCCGTGACGCGGCTCGTCCACATCTCGGCCCTGGGCGTCCACGACGAGGTACGGACCGCGTACCAGAAGACTAAATGGGAGGCCGAGCAGACCGTGCGGCGGTCGGGCCTCGACTGGACCATCCTGCGGCCGAGCCTGATCCACGGTGTGGACGGCGAGTTTATCCGGGTCGCCGCGGGCTGGGCGCGCGGCTCGCACTCCCCTTGGATCTTCATGCCGTACTTCACGCGCGGCGAGTTGAGCACACACGAGGTACCGCTGGCGGCGATCAACCGGATCACGCCGCGGGTGCAACCGGTGGCGGTCGAGGACGTGGCCCGCGCGGCCGCGGAGTCGCTCGATCGGTCCGAGGCCGTCGGCGAGACGTACAACCTGGCCGGGCCGGACGTGTTCACGTGGCCCGACCTGCTTCGGACGCTGCGCGACGCGCTGCCCGGCGGGAACGAGGACATCGAGCCGCGCCCGGTCCCCTCCGAACCCGCCGCGGCCTTCGCGTTCGTCGCTGGCAAGCTCGGCTTCGGCTCGCTGCTGCCCTTCGACGCCGGCATGGCGGTGATGGGCGCGACGGACTCGACAGCCTCGACGGCCAAGGCCCGCGCGCACCTGGGGTTCGAGCCGCGCCCGTTCCGCGAGGCGTTCGCGTCGTACGCGGGGCGCGTGGGCTGAGCGCGGTCCGAGAACCGATCGGCACGGGCGCGCCGCGGGCGAGCGGCGTGCGTCCGTGCGTGGTGCGCCGAAGGCGTCGGTGGTGCGGCTCGCCGGGCGTGGGGAAGGCGGTGAACCCTGCGGCGGATCGCGCCGATTCAACGCGGTCGGCGAGGCCCCGCGCCGGGGCGGCCGCGGAGTTCCGCCCATGCCCATCACGAACCGCAGCCTGGTCAGCGAGCTTCCCGGCGTCTCTCCGGCGCAGGCCGTGGCCCTGAACCGTCTGGGGATCGACCGCGTAGGCGACTTGCTGAGCGCGGACTACGACCGCGTGGCGGTGATGCTCGAGTCGTTCGACGAGGCGACGCGGATCGTCCGCGAGGCGAAGCAGGCCGTCCAGGACACGTCCGCGGCGGCGGCGGAGCGGGCCGCACCCGTGACGCCCGCGCCGATGACGACGCCCGCATCCCGAGCCGCGGCCTCGACGGCGCGCAAGCCGGTGGGCAAGCAACGTCCGGCTTCGAAGCCCGCCGCTCCGGTCGCCCCTCCATCGGCGCCCGCGCGCGCGACCGCGACGCCGCCGGCCCCGCGGATGGCTAACACCCAGGCCCCCGCGCGACCCGTACCAGCCGCGACCAATCCAACGGCTCGGGCCCGGACCGAGGCCGCCGTCCAAGGCTTCGAGCGGCGGGACGACGAGGGCCTGGGCTTGGCGCTCTCGCTGGCGGCGCGCGACCTGGACCTGGCAGAAGGCGGCGACGAGGCCCGGACCGCGCTGGCGCGAAGACTGGCCGCCGCGTCCACGCTCCTGAGCCACGGCTCGAGCGAGGACGAAACCGTGACATCCCTGATCCTTGAGGGCGTCGAGGACGGCTCGCTGCAGGGCTCGGCCGTCGGTCGCGTCTTCGGCGATCGGGTCGCGCAGCTCGTGGACGAGTGTGCGGCACTTCGTGCCGTGCCTGTGTCGCCCCTGGGCAAGCTCCCCCGCTACTACCTGGAGATGGCGGGCACGGCGTCGGCTTCGGCCCGGCGGGTCTGCGCCGCCCAGCAGCTTGCCCACCTGGATACCGCCGCGGAGCAGCCGGAATCCAACCCGGACGAGCGGGGCGGGGCGGTCTGGTACGCGCGGCTGCTCGTGGAGGCCCTCGAGGCGGGCGGGCCGGACCCCATCATTGCGGTGCTCCGAGCCTCTCTGGAGTCGATCCCGCGCGCCGCGGCCGCGTGAGCGGTCCTGGCGGTGCTCCGCTGGTCGACCGACGTGCGTGGCGGGACGATGCGGGTGCTCCCTCGCCGCCCCGTCGCACCCGTTGACCGCGCGCGACGGCGCGGGGAAACATCTTCCGAGCGCCGCCGTCTGGCCGACCTATTACACGGGGGGTTGGTCCGGGCCGCGCGCGCCCCGACTGGGTATAAAGGCGCTTTGCGAAAGGTCCAGGCCGTGTGGATCGACTCCCTGTACGCACGCCGAACGCCCGCTGTCCGGGTTCGGCGGCGCGTTGCGTTGCTGGTGCTGGCCGCGGGCCTGGCCGCGACCGCCAACCCCTCGCACGCTCAGGACGCCACGGGCGAGGACGCCAACGCTCCACCGCCCCGCCCGCAGCCCGGCGTGACGCCGAGCACCCTCATCCAGCCCGCGGGCAGCCCCGCCCCGGTCCTGCGGTCCGAGGGCGGCGAGGTCATCCAGATCTCGGAGATGTCCGAGCCCCTGGAGCTGCGCACGTTCGTCGAGTACGTCGCGTCGGTGCTGGGGCTCAACATCGTCGCCAGCGACACGCTCACGGGCACGGTGGTGGTGAACGCGCCGATCGAAGTGCCGCGGGACCAGCTCCTCTCGCTGCTGGATTCGCTGCTCCACCAGCAGAACTTCGCGATCGTGCGGCACCAGGACGGGTTCTACACGATCCAGGCGCTGGACAAGCTCGGGATGGCGCTGGGCGGCGAGGGGGCGACGACGCGGATCATCCCCACGCCGGGGCTGCGCCCGTCGGCGCTGCGCGAGACGATCCAGCAGCAGATGACCTCGCCGGACCGCCCGCTGACGCGGATCTCGTTCGTGGACGACCTGGGCGTGATCGTGATGACCGACTCGCCGCGCCGCCTGGACGAGGTCGGGAAGCTGGTCGAGCGGTTCATCGCGCTGCGGGGCGAGCAGAAGTTCCTGCGGTTCGAGGTGGAGCACATCTCGGCGGCGGTGGCGCGGCAGCGGGTGATCGAGCTGCTCTCGCCGGGCTCGTCCTCGTCCACGCCGGGGCAGATCCAGGTGACGCCCGAGGGGCAGATCGTCCAGGGCGGGGGCGGCGGCGGGCGGCTGGCGGGCCTGCCCGAGCGGCTGACCGTCGACGCGCAGGGCAACTGTCTGATCTTCCGCGGCACGCCGGACGAGGCGACCGAGGTCGAGTCGGTGCTCGCCGTGCTCGACGTGCCCAACAACCTCGAGACGCGCGTGTACTTCGCGGGGTCCGCCGCGAGCGCGATCGCGGACATTGCGCGCGAGCGCGGGCTGGCGCGGATTCAGCAGGTCGAGTCGGCCCCGACCGAAGCGGAAGGCGGCGCGGGAATGGCCCCGGGGCAACGCACCATGCCCACGCTGGGCGATCCCGGCGGCCTGGGAATGCCGGGTCAGACGCCCTCGGCCCCCTCCGGGGGGCCCACGCTTATCGTGGACACAAGCCGCGGCATCCTGCTGTACGCCGGCACGGCCTCGCAGCACGAGCAGCTCGCGACGATCATCAAGCAGTTCGACACCGAGCAGGACCAGATCGTCATCCAGACCTACCCGGTGAACCACGGGGACGCCGGGGAGATCACCGAGCTCATCCTTGGGCTGCTGCTCAACCAGGAGGCGTCGGGCGGCACGGCGAGCGGCAGGCTGCTGCCGCAGAACACGGGCGGGCGAACCGGCGGGCGGTCCCGCGGTTCCGAACAGCAGGGCGGGTTCGGTGAGTCGGGCGCCGGGCTGGGCACCGGGAGCGCGAGGCGCGGCAACCGGGAGAGCGGTTCGAGCAGCGGCCCGATCGGCGGTGGCGAGGGCGACCTCTACGTGAGCGCGGACGTCAAGAACAACCAGATCATCGTGAAGGCGCCGCAGAAGCTCCAGCCCGAGTTTGCGCGGCTCATCGAGAAGGTGGACCTGCGCCGACCGCAGGTGTACCTGGAAGCCAAGATCGTCTCGGTGACGGCGAGCGACGAGTTCCGGCTCGCGTTCAACACCCAGCTCATCAACGCGAACGGCACCGGGGGCATCCTCGATTTCAACACCGGGCTGCTCAGCGCGGGCACGGACGGGACCGCGCTCGACCGCAAAGCGGTGGACCCGTCGCTGCTGGGCGTGACGGCCGCGCTCATCAAGAGCGAGTACGTTCCGATCGTCATCACGGCGCTTCAGCAGAACGTGGACACGCGGATCCTCTCGTCGCCGCAGCTCCTCATCGACGACAACGAGACGGCGGAGCTCGTCTCGCTGGAAGAGCAGCCGACCACCACGACCACGCAGTCCACCGGGAACCCCGCCCAGACGAGCTTCGGAAACTACCAATCGGCGGGCACCACGCTGACCGTCACGCCCACGATCACCAAAGGCGGCTTCGTCCGGCTCGAGTACTACGTCAACTTGTCCAGCTTCGTGGGCTCCGGCTCGGGCGGTGTTCCGCCGGCGCGGCTCACGAACGAGGTGTCGGGCGACAAGGTCACGATCCCGGGCGACACGACGGTGGTGATCGGCGGTCTGACCGTGGACACGCTCTCGAAGACGGTCATCAAGGTCCCGCTGCTGGGCGAAATCCCGCTTCTGGGGCACCTCTTCCGGGATCAGGGGAAGACCGATCGGAAGACCTCGCTCTACATCTTCCTGACGCCCAAGATCCTGCGTGAGCCGACGATCCCGGACCTGATCCTGCTGACGCGCGGGCCGCAGTCCGAGGTCGGGCTGAACTTCGAGATGCCGGCGCTCCAGCCCGCGTTCATCGAGATTTTCGAGTTGCAGCGGTTGAGGCCCGCGCCGCCGACCGTGAGGCCGGGACCGTGAGGGGAAGGGACGAAGGGACGAAGGGACGAAGGGACGAAGGGACGAAGGGACGAAGGGACGAAGGGACGAAGGGACGAAGGGACGAAGGGACCGAGGGACAAAGGGACGGCGGGTTGGTTTCGGGCACGGAGGCGACGCGAACGCATGGCGGGTGAACGCGGACTGCTGAGGTTCGTGCGCGGGCGGAGTTCCAACGGCTCCGGCGCGGTCGAGGCGCGCGCCGCGCTTGTCACCGACGACTGGTCGCGCGTGGCCGAGATGTTCGGGGCACTGCGCGTGCCCCCCGAGCAGCTCCGCAAGTTCCCGCAGGAGCCCGGCAGCGACGAGGACCCGTGGGACGTTCTGCTCTCGCTGCTGGCCCTGGACGAGCAGACGGCGCTGACCCGCCTGGCCGAACGCACCGGGCTGGCGTACGTCGCCGAGCCGAAGCGTCAGGAGTCCGCGGGGCGGTTCTACGAGGTCGTGCCCGCCTCGGCCGCGCGACGCCACCACCTGGCCGGGATCGAGAGCGACGGACGGACGATGACCGTGGTCACCGCTCAACCGATGCAGCCGGCCGTCTTCTCGATGCTCGAGGACCGACTGGGGATGCCGGTGCGGCTGGTGCTGTCGCCGCGCGGGGCCGTCGCCAACCTCATCAACCGCGGCTATGAGCAGCAGCAGGACCTCGTCACCGAGATCATCGAGGAGTTGCCCCTCGACGAGTCCGCGATCGCCACGGCCGCGGGGGCCCTGGGGCAGACGACCGACCTGCTGCAGCTCGCGCGGCAGACGCCCGTCATCCGCCTGGTGAACATGATCCTGTTCGAGGCGCTGCGCCGGCGGGCCAGCGACATCCACGTCCACCCGCAGGAATCGCGGCTGATCATCCGCTTCCGCATCGACGGGATGTTGACCGACGCCTTTGCCCCGCCGCTGTCGCTCGCGCCGGCGATCTCCAGCCGCCTCAAGGTGATGACCGAGCTCGACATCGCGAACCGCCACAGCCCGCAGGACGGGCACACCACCGTCCGCATCGGCAGCCACAAGATCGACATCCGCATGTCGGTGATCCCGACGATCTACGGCGAGCGGATCGTGCTGCGCCTGCTCGACCAGAGCCAGACGGAGCTCTCGCTCGACGAGGTCGGGATGACGAGGGAGATGCAGGACCATCTCGTCGGGCTGATCGGCAAGCCCAACGGGATCATCCTCGTGACGGGCCCGACGGGCAGCGGCAAGACGACGACGCTCTACGCGGCCCTGGGGCGGATCGACCGGGCGAGCCGCAACGTGATGACCATCGAGGACCCGGTCGAGTACCACCTCGAAGGCATCAGCCAGATGCAGGTGAACGCGAAACGGAACGTGACGTTCGCCACGGGCCTGCGCAGCCTGCTGCGCCAGGACCCTGACGTGATCCTCGTCGGCGAGATCCGCGACAGCGAGACGGCCGACCTGGCGATCCAGGCGTCGCTGACCGGGCACCTGGTGCTGGCCACGCTGCACACCAACGACGCGCCGAGCGCGATCCCGCGATTGATCGACATCGGGGTAGAGCCGTATCTCGTCACGTCGAGCCTCCTCGCCGTGGTCGCGCAGCGGCTGCTGCGGCGGACCTGCACGGCGTGCCGGGGCGTCGGGCGCGGCGACGGGCCTGAGGGCCGGTGCGAGGTCTGCTTCGGCACCGGGTTCAAGGGTCGGCTGGCGGTGTACGAGGTCATGCCGATGAACGACGAGCTGCGCCGGTTGACGGCGCAGCGCGCCGACGCCGTGTCGCTGGCCGACGCGGCCCGTGCGGCCGGAGTCCGCACGTTGATGGACGACGCGCGCGACAAGGCCGCCCGGGGGCTGACGACGGAGGCGGAGGCCCGCCGCGTCCTGTCGTAGGTACGCACGCGGGTCATCCGACGGGGGCTTGCGGGCCGGCCCGGGTCGGATAGACTTGGGCACTCTATGGGGCACCGCGTCACATCCGGCCATCGCTCGGCCGCCGCCCGGGCGTTCACCCTGATCGAGCTGCTCGTGGTCATCGCGATCATCGCGATCCTGATCGGGATCATCATCCCCGCGCTCGGGCAGGCCCGCGAGACCGGGCGGGCCGTGGCGTGTTGCTCCAATCTCTCCCAGATCGCCAAGGGCATCCTGACGTACGGGAACGACTGGAAGGACCGCGTGTGGCCGCAGTTCGACTGGGCGCCGATCCAGTACCAGCTCGCCGGCCAGCCGGTGCAGATGGGCAAGGGCGTGATGTACGAGTACGTCGAGAACGTCCACCACATCGGCGCGTGCCCGAAGAACAAGCGGCGGAACCTGACGGGCCAGGACTTCGTGAACGCGTGGAACGAGACGAGCGGCGTCAACTTCGATTACACCATGCTCGGGCGGGTCCAGGGGCTCATCATCGGGACCGACGCGCGGATGGCGCGCCTCACAAACTCCGCTTCATTCGGCCCCGGCGCCAAGCCCCCGCTCATCCTCAGCGACCCCGCGCCGGTGACGGAGCTCACGTCGATCCCCGTCTACATGGAGGAGAGCCTCAACTACCACAACAACGGGATCACCGACGGGCTGTGCGGCAACGCCGACCAGATGGCCCTGCGCCACTTCAAGAGCGGCAACGTCGCGTACATCGACGGGCGGGCCGGACCCCTCAAAGTGCCGGCGGGCGCGCGCGAGGACGTGAACGAGGCCGCGGACTTCGACATGAACGACCTGTACGTCCGCGCGAACGGGCGCTGGATCCGTCTCGAACCGACCAACGTGAACAAC
Organism: Phycisphaerales bacterium; assembly: GCA_046153875.1. Classification (GTDB taxonomy): domain Bacteria; phylum Planctomycetota; class Phycisphaerae; order Phycisphaerales; family UBA1924; genus JBJXFE01. Next base: position 89,468 of record JBJXFE010000012.1, on the reverse strand, counting down.
AACTCGAACTTCAGCGAGCGGCCGTACGGGTGGATCAACGCGCCCAAGCCGTGACCGCTCGACCGGCGCGAGGACGACCCGCTCCCCGACGGTCGCGTCCCTGATTCACCGCCTTACCCCACTGCCCTCTACGATCCTCTTCCCCAGGGAGGAGGCCGCATGGCATGGCTCCGCGTCGTGGACGCGCTCAAGGCGCCGGTCGGGTCCGAAGTGACGGTCAAGGGGTGGGTGCGCACACGGCGCGACTCCAAGGCCGACGGCGGGCTGTCGTTCATCGCGGTCCACGACGGCACGTGCTTCGACGCGATCCAGGCGGTGGCGAAGGCGGCGCTCCCCAACTACGCGGGCGAGGTGGCGAAGCTGACGACGCACTGCGCGGTCGAGGTGGACGGCGTCATCACCCTGACACCCAAGGGCGGCAACGAGATCCAGGCATCGGCGGTCCGCGTGGTGGGCTGGGTGGATGATCCGGACCACTACCCGATCCAGCCCAAGCCGCACAGCTTCGAGTACCTGCGCGAGGTCGCCCACCTGCGGTCGCGGACCAACACGTTCGGGGCGGTGGCCCGGGTGCGCCACTGCCTGTCGATGGCGATCCACCGGTTCTTCCACGAGCGCGGGTTCTTCTATGTGCATACGCCGATCATCACGGCCAGCGACTGCGAGGGCGCGGGGCAGATGTTCCGCGTAAGCACGCTGGACGCGGTGAACCGGGACGAAGGGACCAAGGGACGAAGGGACGAGGACGGCCCTCCGCGTCCGGACTCCGCGTCGTCGTCCCCGCGCCCTTCCGTCCCCGATTACTCCCACGATTTCTTCGGCAAGGAGTCGCACCTGACCGTCTCCGGGCAGCTCAACGTCGAGACGTACTGCTGCGCCCTCTCGCGCGTCTACACGTTCGGGCCCACCTTCCGGGCCGAGAACAGCAACACGAGCCGGCACCTCTCCGAGTTCTGGATGATCGAGCCCGAGGTGGCGTTCGCTGACCTGCACGCCGATTCGGTGCTGGCCGAGGACTTCATCAAGCACCTGATCCGCACGGTGCTGGCCGAGCGGGCCGACGACATGAAGTTCTTCGACGAGCGGATCGAGAAGGGCCTGCTCGCGCGGCTCGCGCACGTGCTGGACGCGCCGTTCCGCCGCCTGCCGTACACCGAAGCGATCCGCATCCTCGAGGCGGCGATCGCCGGCGGGCGGAAGTTCGAGTTCCCCGTGAAATGGGGCATCGACCTGCAGTCCGAGCACGAGCGCTACCTCACCGAGGAGCACTTCAAGCAGCCGGTGATCCTGATGAACTACCCCAAGCAGATCAAGGCGTTCTACATGCGCCTCAATCCGCCGGGCACTGACGGCGCGCCGGGCGACACCGTGGCCGCGATGGACGTGCTCGTCCCCGGGATCGGCGAGATCATCGGCGGCAGCCAGCGCGAGGAGCGTCTCGACTACCTCGACCGGCGGATCGAGGAGATGAAGCTGCCCGTCAAGGAATACTGGTGGTACCGCGACCTGCGGCGGTACGGGACGGTGCCGCACGCGGGCTTCGGCCTGGGCTTCGAGCGGGCGATGATGTTCCTGACGGGGATGCAGAACATCCGCGACGTGATCCCGTTCCCGCGGGCGCCGGGGCAGTGCGAGTTCTGATCGAGCGCGAGGAGCGAGACCAACTCAGCCAGGCACGCCCACGCCCAGCGGCTGCGGGCGCACGGCGTGGTTCGGGGCCAGGGCGAGACCCAGGGGCACGCGCTTGCCGCCCTGCATCGGCGGGATGCCGTCCTGGTCGATGATCCGCTGGATCGCCATGATGCCTTCGAGCAGCATCTCCGGGCGCGGCGGGCAGCCGGGGATGTAGACGTCCACCGGGATGAACTGGTCCACACCCTGCACCACGGCGTAGGTATCAAAGACGCCGCCCGTGGACGCGCAGGCGCCCATCGAGATCACCCACTTGGGCTCGGCCATCTGCTGGTAGATGCGCTGGAGGACGGGCATCATCTTGATCGACACGCGCCCGGCGACGATCAGCAGGTCGCTCTGCCGCGGGCTGAACCGCATCGCCTCCGCCCCGAATCGGGCGATGTCGAACCGGCTGCACGCCGTGGCCATCAGCTCGATCCCGCAGCACGCCGTGGCGAAGGGGATCGGCCAGATCGACGACCGACGCGCCCAGTTGACCACGCGGCGCAGCTGCGTCGTCAGGAATCCGTCCACGGGCAGTGCGGCTTCAAGGCCCATCGCGTGCTCCCCGGCCCTGGTTCAGGCCGCGTCGATCGGACGCGCGGATCGTAGGCCCTCGTGGGGGGCGGGCTCGATCGGGGCGTCGACGGGCGCCAGCGGGATTGTGAGCGCGTCGGCCTGCGGCGGCTGGCCCCGCACTTCGGCGGCCGCGGCCAGCACGCCGGTAAGCCCCACGATCGAGGCCAGGCTCCGGCCCTGCACGGCGTCATGGCGCGAGCGCCGGAGTGTTTCGGTGAACGGGTCAGGGGGCTTGGGCTCCGGCGTGTTCGCGGCCGGGGTGGGGTCCGCATCGCTCCGCAGCCCCGCCCGACCGCCCAGACCCTCGCCGATGCTCAGGACCTGCTCGGCGTCGATCCGTTCCGGAGCTCGGGCGAGGGCGTACGCCCGCTCCTCCGCCCCGCGGTAGACCTGGTGTGCGATGCCCGCGGAGACGAGTTGCTCGAGCATCCGGCGCGCGATCGGTTCGTGGATCGAGAGTCGCTCGGCGGTCTCGCGGGCGCTGACCGGCTCGCCGCTGAGGAACCGCTCCGCGAGCAGCCCCGCGACGGAGAGGATCGCCGACGGATCGACGATGACGGGTTCGATCTCCTCGGTGGGCGTCGCGACGGTCCGGCGCTGGACGTGTTGGATCTGGTACGAGACCTGGAGCCCGAAGAGGGTGATGAGCCACGTAAAGTAGACCCACAGCAGGAACAGCGGCACGAGCGCGATGGACCCGTACAGCCGCGCGTAGCTGTCCGAGGCGCTATAGCGAACGTACTGCGTGAACCCCCACTTGCCGGCCTCCCAGAGCAGTCCGGCGACGAGCGCTCCCGCCAGGGCGGCGCGGAACTGGACGCGGGTGTTGGGCACCGTGGTGTAGGCCAGCAGGAACAGCAGGGTGCTGATGACCACGGTCACGGAGTACCCGATCAGGGCGACGGTCATCCCGCCGCCGCCGGCGGTGAACCCGCGGGTCTTGGCCACCTCGATCGCCCAGGCCTTGAACTGCTCGCCCACGTAGAACGTGGCCACGAGGCCGAGCGTGCCGAGCGTGAGCACGGTCCAGTACTGGGTGATGCGCCGCGGCCAGGACCGCCCCACCGGGACGCGGTAGATCTGGTTGAACGCGCGCTCCATCTCGACGAGCATGGCCAGGGCGGCGTAGATGAGCATGGCCATGCCGATGCCGCCGATGGTGCCCCAGCGGACCTCGCCGACACGTTGCACCAACTCCGTGATCCAGCGGTCAAGCCGGGCCGAGCGGGCCGGCTCGACCGGGGGAACCGGCGGCGAAACGGCCCCGGCGCCGGATTCCGCGCCGGCGGGGGCGGGGGCGGCGAGGTCGGGCGGCAGCGGCGGGCCCATGAACTCCGGGTCGGCGCTCTCGAGCGAGATGTCCGAGAGCCCCGCGTAGCTCATCGCGTCGCCGAGCACGCGGGCCATGTCCTCGGGCGTGGCGAAGAACTGCTTGACCGCGACCAGCGCGACCACCAGCATCGGGATCAGGCCGAAGATGGTCCGGTACGAGAGCGCCGCGGCCATCTGCGGGATGCGCGACCGCTGGGCCTCGGACGCCGTGTCGCGCAGCGCCCGGACCGCGGACCGGGCCGCGGTGGACCCGGCGGCGGGCTGCGGCGGGGCCGGCGGGGCGAGTTTTCGGCGCAGCCCGGCCATGAACGGCTCGCGGGTCCGCGCCGGGCGATCGTCGCTGGTCCCGTTCGTCGCCACCAAGCATTCTCCCGGACTCAGCCCGCGGCCGACGCCGCCGGCACCCCCGGCGCGTTCCCGGAATCATGGGATCGGACGAACCGGCGGAGCGATTGAACCTCGGCGCGCTCAAGTTCGCGCCATCGGCCGCGGGCGACCCCCGTCAGCCGCAGCGGCCCCAGCCCCACCTGCTCGATCGTCCGGATCGGGAACCCCGCCGAGAGCAGAACCCGCGCCGCGCTGGGCACCCGCCCCTCGCGGAGCGTGATGTCGAGCACGGTCTTGCCCTCGGTCCGCCGGACAATCTTGAGGGACGCCTTGGACGACAGCACCCGCCCGACGACCCTGGAGAGCCGCCGCTCGGCCCGGGCGATCTCGCGCTCCAGGCGCGGCACCACCGCGTCCTCGACCGTGCCGCGGACGACGGCTCGGTACACCTTCGGCACCGCGAAGCGGGGATGGGCGAGTCGCTCTGCCAGGGCGCCGTCGTTGGTCATCAGAACCAGCCCGCTCGCTTCGTACTCGAGCCTTCCGACCGGGAACAGCCGCGCCCCGGAGGGGTGCTTGACGAGGCTCGCGACCGTACGCCGATCCGACCCCGGCTCGTCCGCGTTGGCGGTGAGCACCCGGGGCGGCTTGTGGAGCATGACGTGGATCGGCTTGCCGCGGTGGGCGACCGGTCGGCCGTTCACCGTGATCCGGTCGGCCCGGGGATCGACGAATGCGGGCAGAACCCGGACGATCTCGCCGTTGACAGCGACCCTCCCCTCCTCGATCAGCCGCTCGCACACCCGGCGGGCGGCGACACCCGCATCGGCCAGAACGCGCTGGAGCCGGACGCGCGGGTTGCGGGCGGGGTCTGGGTTCGGGCCCGGCGCCGGGCGCGGGCGGCGGCGAGAGGCCCCGGATTGGTGGGTCGAGCCGGACACGGGGAATCGTAGTCCCGGAAGGCCCGCCCCCCGGGTCATTCGTGGAGCCCGAGCAAGCACCGGTCCGATGGTTGGCCCGGAGGCCCCATGCCGAACGACACGATCCGGGGCGAGCCCGCCCGTGCCCGGACGCCCGACGCGAGCGACCCGATCTTCCTCTCGCCGCGCGTGGTCGATGCGGCGGCGTTCGAGCGGTTCGCGTCGGCGCTGCGGGCCCTCGTCGGGCGGGCCACCGAGCACGAACGCACCCTGGACGCGGGCGTCGGCAGGTCGGAAGCGGTCCTGCGGCGTCTGGCGGAGAGCGCCCCGGGCGTGGAATCGCGCCTGGCCGCGGCGAGCGGTGCGCTGTCCTCGCTGGATGACCGGCTGGCCGAGGTGCGGTCGGTGCTGGACGACGACTCGGCGCGGTCGTCCGCCCTGGACAGGGCGACGAGGACCGCGCTCACGGAGTTCGATCGCACTCTCGCGGAACGCGTGGCGTCGGCCGAGGCGCGCCTGGCGCGCATGGTCGAGCACGCCTCGGGGCGCATCGAGGCGGCGGGCACGGACGCGGTCGAGGCCTCGCTCGATGCAGCCCGGCGGGCTCGCGACGAGATGGGGCGGATCCGGGCGGACGCCGAGGCCGCGAGGGACGCGGGCGCGCTGCACGTGCAGAACCTCGAGGACCGAATCGGGCGTGTCGAGGAGCGTGTCCGGGCGTTCTCGGGTCCGGCGCTGCGCGCTCTGGTGGAACTCTGCGACCGGGCGGAGGCGGCGCTCGGGGGCGGCGGCGCCGGCGGGCCCGCGAAGCCCGGCAGCCTGGGCGAGGCCCTGGCCCGCGCCGACGAGGCCCGCGACGCGACCGACTTCTGCGTGCGACGGCTCGACAGCGTCCGCCAGGAGGCGGAACGGGCCCAGAGCACGCTCGGCGAAGCCCTGAACAACTCGGCGGGCCTGATCGCGGAGTTCACGCAACGACAGGCGACGCTGGGGAAGGCGACGCTCGACGCGCTCCGCGCGGGCGACGAGGCCCGCACGGCGCTCGAAGCCCGGGCACGCGAGCTCGTCGCGTCGATCCGGGACGAGGCCGCCACCGCCGGCGCCGCTCCCGCGTCGGCTCCGGTCAAACCGCGTCAACGCCGTCAATAGGACGCGAAGGCGATCTCGAAGGCGAGGAAATCGTCGATCGTCAGCACGCCGTCCTTGTTGAAATCGCAGTTCAGGTCGCCCTTGACCCAGTGGTTCTGGAAGGTCCCGAAATCGGCGACCGACAGCACGTTGTTCAGGTCGATGTCGGGCCACACGTGGAACACATTGCGCTGCACGCGGGCGATGCCGGTGTTCCGCAGGATCACGTCGGAGAACATCGTGCCCTTGATCTCGGCCAGCTCGGCGGCTGAGAACTGACCGTTCTCGAACCAGAGCCGGTCGCCGGTGCGGACCCTGAGGAACTCGTCACGCACGATGGCGTGGAACAGCGGGCCCAACATGCTCCCGGGGACCGCGTCCTCGCAGAGCCCGCCGACCCAGAGGTCGACCTGGTCGATGTTGCCGTATGCGGCGGCGAGCCGCTGGGCCACGAGCGGGTCGGCGGAGACCTGGCTGAAGCTCGTCACCGGCGGCAAACCGAGCGCAACGCGCGCCTGGGTGTACGAGGCGAGCCCGTGGTCGCGCCCGCGCTGGATATTAAACGAGGCCAGGTCGAGCCCGAGGAGGTCCGGCGGCCCGTAAAGGAAGTTGCGTACGTCGAAGGTGATACGGAAATCGACCTTCTGGATCGGCTGGAAGGCCATCCCGCGGAAGATCGGGTCGATCCCTCCGTCGTCGAAGAGCTTCTCCGGCGTGAAGAACTGGTCACGCATGCGGACGGCGCCCTGAGGGATCGAGAACCCGTTCTCCTCGAGCCGGGCGATGAGCTGGTTGATCTGGCTGTGCCCGAAACGGAACGCGGCGTGCGCGAACTCGTTGGACTGGGTCGCGTTCACGCGGTCGTTGTACCCGCCGTAGGGCGGGACGGCCGTCTTCCCCAGGATCGCGGGGAGGTACTCGTTGAAGGTGACGTGCGCGTTCAGCGCGATGACGCGCCGCCGCGCCTCCTGGTAGAGCTTCTCGTCGTCCCACGACGGGTTCGCGGCGGCGAGCACGGCGCACAGCCGGTTGTGCTCGCGCACCCACAGCGTGTGCATCGAGAGCAGGAGGATCGTCGTGTTGGCGCGGTCGTCGCCCGCCAGCAGCACCTGGGCCAGCGGGTTGACGCCGAAGGGCGACGTGTCCATCGGCTCGAGCGCCGTGTTCCACGGGATGATGTCGCCCGTCTGCACGGCGAGCCGCCCGCCCTGGAAGGACCGCAGCGTCGCGGCCCGCCCCGCGTTCCACCCGTAGACGGTGTGCGAGTCGATGTACGAACTGACCGAGTTCACCTGCTGACGCGGGTTGCCCGGGCCCGTGCCGGACGCCGGGTCGTACCGCGATCGCGTGAACGAGAGCGCGGCGGTGCCGCTGGACGAGGGATCGAAGAACGGATCACCCGTGGGCACGGGGATGTTGAAGGGCTCGGCCGGCGAGGCGAGCCGCTTGAACCCCAGGTCGTGGTCGATCCACTGCCCCCACTGCATGACGACGTTGGACACGACGCGCGGGCTGTGCTGCGTCTGCTCCTGGAGCGAGACGAGATTGCTCACCAGGCGCGAACTCGGACGATCCGGGCCGGCGGGCGAAGCGAAGCCGTCGGCGTACCCCGCGGGCGTACGGCGGATCAGCCGCTGTCCGTTCGAGCCCCAGAGCGGGTTCTTGAGGTTGTTCCCGGTCCCGTCAAGGCTGCGATATTCCTGCGCGAACACGGGTGACGCGAGGGCGATCCCCGCCGCGGCCACCATCCACGCTCCATGGCCTGCGACACGACCGGTCATTCGGACCTCCTTGTGCCCCACATCGGATCGATCGTCCACGCTCGCGGCCGCCCAGCACCCTTCGGCGGTACAACGCCGGGCGGCCGTCGGTACGCGGCCGCCTACGGGCGTTCTGCCGGAAACTCCGTACGCCACGGTACACCAGAATACCACAAGGCGCAGGGCGTTCAAGAGGTTCGGAGGAAATCCGGGGGCGGAACCCCGGCGGCGCACGAAAAACGCCCGCGGTTTCCCGCGGGCGTGTGGGTTCCGATCGGACCGCCGCGGGGCGTTATGGGCGGAGGATGCGGTTCAGGAGCGGCACGGCCGCCTGGTTGCCGAGGTAGAAGTCCTGGTCGACGCTCAGGTCGAATCGGCCCGAGAGCGGGCGCGACGCCGAGGGCAGGGTGAAGGCGCCGCCGAAGTTCTCCGGGCTGTTCGAGGCCATGGGGTCGCCGCCCGGGGTGCCCGCGTCCTCGGTGAACCGGAGGCCGTTGAGCTCGCCGATGCGGCGCGCCACGGCGCCGGTCAGCGAGTCGACGAAGTCGTTCACGTCGTTGACGCTGGGTGTGAAGCCCAGGGTCCCGAACGACGGCACGAAGACGACAGCCTCGTCGTTGCGGTCGGTGTTGAAGGGGTCGGAGCGCTCGGTCGCCCCGAAGTTGCGCTCGTTGAAGAAGCGGATCGGGTCGTTGGTCGAAGCGAGGAAGACCGTCGAGAAATCCTGGAACTCGAAGGCGTTGGGATCGGTGGAGATGACCACGTCCACGCCCGCGGCGTTGAAGATGGCGGTCAACTGGGCGACGAGATTGGAGAGGATGTAGGTGTCCACGCCCTGCCCGCTGACGGTCCCGGTGAAGCCGAGCGTCGAGCCGGAGAAGGCCCCGATCTGGGTCGTGAGGCCGCCCACCTCGAGCCAGTCGACCGATCCGCCGCGGGTCTCGATGAACACGTTCTGTTTGGGGCGGGTGAACGAGCCCGTGCCGTCCTGCACGATCTCCATCACGTAGTCGGTGTTGAACACGCCCTGGAGATACACGGCGTAGGAGGCGGGAACGGAGCCGGCCACGCCGAGGCGGCCCGGCGTGACGAAGGTGATGAAGAAGTCGCCGTCGGCGTTGTGCCCGTAGCTGAACGGCCCGTTGGCCGCGGATGTTCCGGGAGCGCCGCCGGAGGACGTGAAGTCGGAGGGCGAGAAGACCATGAGCGCGTCGCGGATGTCCGTCGCGGTGGTCGTGTCGAACACGCCGAACTGAACCTCCGAGTTCCAGTTGGTCAGGGTGGCCTGGCTGCGGCCGCCCAGGTCCGCGCCGGCCTCGGAGAGCTTCACCGTGATCGTGTACCGGGTGCCCGGTGCGATGGGCTGGCCCAGGTTCAGGTTGAAGATGTCCACGTCGGGCTGGATGACGTCGCCGGGGACGCCGATGTGCCCGGGCGTCCCGATCGCGGACCGGATCGAGGTGGTCAGCCGCCCGTCGCGGCGCTCGGAGAAGAGGCCCAGGCCGTTGGTCCCGCTCACCACGTCGTCGGCGGTGTTCGGCAAGCCGTCCGCCCCGCGGTCGAGCCCGAAGTTGAACGTGCCGATGGTGACCGTGGTCAGGTCGTCGGAGGTCCCGAACTGCTGGTCGGCGCCCGCGAACGCGATCGGGAGCGGGGCGTTGACCAGGTCCGCGCCATCGCCCGAGTCGGTGTCGCCGGCGAAGCCCGTATCCAGGTCGTCGAAGAGCGACAGCGTGAACCCGTAGTCGCCGAATCCGCCGGCGATGGGGTCGAGGTTCGGGACAAAGGTCGGGGCGAGGAACGCGCCCGGCACGTTGCCGACCACGACGTAGAACGTCCCGGTCGTGCGGATGAGGTAGTTGGAGCCCACGGAGTTGGCGCCCGTCGGGATCAGGTCGCTGGCGAGCAGGAGCACGTCGTCGCCGTCGCCGAACTGGGCCTGGCCCGCGGCGTTGAAGATCGTCAACCCCGTGAAGAGCGCGCTGCCCTCGAGGGCCCCGAGCTGCAGGATCTGCCCCGCGCGGAGCGTGATGCGGTAGACGTCCACGTCGCCCGAGAAGCTGAAGAAGTTGGGCTCGTTGTCCGGGTGGTCGCCGATCGCCCCGCGGACGGTGAACGAGCGGTTGACCTCGGCCAGGCCGTCGGGCGCGACGTTGTCGTCGAGCAGGAGGTCCATGTCGACCGGGCCGTAGAAGTCCACCCGGTTGGGCAGCGTGATCACCGTCGGGGCGAGCTTGTCGCCCGCGTCGCCCACGATGTTGTCGGTCGAGTAGTCGTCGCCGGTGGGATCGACGAACCCGTCGGCATCGCCGTCCAGCCGTGCGTCCACGACGGCCGCACGCAGCGAGGACCCGTTGAGGGTGAAGCGGTAGACGCCGGGCCCGGGGTTCCCGCCCTGCGGGAGGTTCCGGTCCGTAACCGAGCGGTCGAAGGTGACCAGGACGGAGTTGGTCGGGGCGTCGTAGGTGAACGTGTAGTGCGTCCCGATCGCGAGGGTGATGAGGGTGTTGCCGCTGTCGCGGACCTCGGCGATGCGCAGGGCCGCGGCGATGGTGCTCGAATCCATCGGCTGGTTGAAGTAGATTCGCGCCTGGTGGAAGCCGTTGACCCAGGACATCCGCACGTCGTCGACGACGATGGGGACGGGGTCCGCGTCGATCACGCCGGAGATGAGGTTGCCGGTGTTCGTGGGCTCCTGCCCGGCGAAGAGCACCGTGCCCAGCGTGCCGGTGGAGGTGATGCGGTACTGCTCGGTGTTGAGGTTGGACCCGACCGCCGTGCCGACGACGGTGACGGCCCCGACGGTGGACCGTCCGGCGGCGGCGGCGTCGTCCGTCGTGCCGAAGAACCCGTCGGCGCCGCGGAGGACGCCCGCGACGACGTCGGACTCGACGAACGTCCCGCCGACGAAGACCGAGACAATCTGGCCGGTCGTGGCGCGGTCGGCGTTGAACCCGGTGCCGCCGGGCGCGCCGTCCTCGCCCAGGTCGCCGCCGGCGAGGATCGAGGTGTCGAACATGTTGCCCGAGACCACGACGGGCCCGAGGCGATCGGTGACGCTGACGCGCGATTCGCTGAGCGAACCGACCGTGAAGGTGCCGAGGTTTCCGCCCGCGCGGAAGATCGCGCGGCTCATCGCGCCGGTGACGCGGAAGTTGAAGGCATCGCGCTCGACGAGCACGGCCCCGGCGTTCTGCCCGCCGACGGTGAAGTCGCCCAGGGCCAGGAACCGCGCCGCGATCTCCTCGTCGTCCGTGGTGAGGCCGAACGAGCCGACGATGTTGACGGTGCGGGCGAACCGCGCCTGGATCAGCCCTCCGGACATGTTGCCGGTGGTGAGGTTGCGGATGTTCCCGCCCGCGACCACCTGGGGCGCGCCGCCGGCGTTGTTGAACTGCACGTTGACGATGTTGTTATCGATGACGATGGACGAGTCGCCCAGGAGGTTGGCGCCGATCTGGATCGTGCCCATGGTCGCGTCGTCGTTCGACACGATGCGGAAGTCGGTGAGCGTCCCGGTGGCGCTCGTCACGAGCAGGTCGGAGGTGGCCTTGGTGTTGATGAGGACGACGCGGTTGTTCGCGGCGTCCCAGAACGCGCGGCCCGGGCCGGTGAACCGCAGCGTGCCCTGCTCGCCCGCGAGCGTCGTGAAGTTGAAGGCGGTTCCGTTGGACGCGAGCTCGGGCACGCCCAGCGGCGCTCCCGCGACGATCCGCGGGTCCTGCGGGGCGCGGTCGAACCCGCCCGCCACCACGCCCGCCGCCAGCGTGGCGATCGGGAAGTCGGAGAACGCGCTGACGTTGGTCACCGCGCCGCCGATCAGCACGTTGCGCACAAAGGAGAGCCCGGGGACAACGGCGTCGTCCGCGGTGTTGTAGATCCCGTCGGTGCCGGGCGTGAGCCCGGCCGAGATGACGCTGTTGGCCGCGTCCCCACCGACGTCGATCGTGCCCATGCGGCCCAGGTGGTTGGTGTCGCGTGCCGTGCCCACCCCGCCGGGTCGCCCGTCGGTCCCGAAGCTCTTGACGCCCGCGAGGATGGCCGCGTCGAAGAGGTTGCCGGTGACGTTGATCCGGAACATCGTCGAGCCGGCCGCGATGACGGAGCCGAGGCCGAGGGTCGCCGGGTCGTTGCGCACGTCGCCGTTGATCGTGAACGTGCCGATCGCGCGTCCGGCGTGGAAGAGCGCCTCGAAGACCGAGCCGTTGGAGGTGGTGACGCGCCCGATGTTGTGCCCGGCGGTGATCCGCGGGCCCTGGATCGGGAAGTTGGCGATGACGCCGGGCGGGAGCTGGTTGCGGAAGGCGTCGTAGACGGTGTTGGGGTTCAGGTCCGGGTTGACCCCGATGTCGCCGAAGACCCCGTCGTCGGAGGCGTTGACGTTGATCGCGAAGATGGTGTAGTCGGCGTGGATGTCGCCGAGCAGGTGCCCGCGGTTGATGACGACGTTGATGATGCTGCCGTCAAACGCGGCGATCAACCCGCCGGGGAGCAGCGACCCGTCGTTGATGCTCACCAGGGTGATGCCGCCCGAGTGGCTGACGATGCGCCCGCCGAAGTCGCCCAGGACGCGGACGGTGTTGATCGACCCGTACGCGGTGATGACGCCCAGGCCGAGGTTGCTGCCGGAAGGCAGGTGGGTGGCCCGCCCGATGGTGGCCGTGCCCGTGAGGTTCTGGCCGATGCGGACGTCGGAGAAGAGCTGCCCGCCGCCGCCGTTGATGGCGCCCAGGTCGCCGCGGATCAGGATGACGCGCCGATCGCCGAAGCGGCCGATGTCGCGCCCGGCCGTGAGGGCCCCGACCGCGGCGCTGATGTCGGTCTCGATGTCGAGGTCGCGCCCGGCGATGAGCGAGCCGACCGTGCCGCGGGACGTGGTCGTCCGGATGCTGGCCCGCATGTCGCCGGCCGTCACCAGGATCGTGGTGATGGGGCCCGCCGCGGCGACGGAGCCGGTGAACAGGTTGGCCGTGGAGATCAGGTCGATCCGCCCGTCCGGTCCTGTGACCTGGATGCGCGTGTCGGTGATGCTGTCGACGGCCGTGAGCGACACGATGGGCCCGGAGATGATGATCTCGCTGGTCCGCAGGAAGCGCCCGAAGGCGGCGGCGTTGAGCCGGCCGGCGACGACGCGGCTGGCGCGCAGGTCCTGCGAGGTAGAGATCGACGCGATGGTGTTGTCCACGTCGAGCGCGAACCGGATGATGTTGCGGGCGCTGATCCCGCCGGTGACGGACCCGATGAGGTCCACGCGCATATCGGTGATGTCCCCGCCCGCGCCGTTGAGCCCCGTGGTCAGGAGCCCGAGGTTCTCGCCGCCGATGATCGCGTTGGGGAAGAACTCGCGGTCCTGCCCCTGGAGGGTTGAGTTGCGGAAGGCGTCGGCCCGGATCGTCCCGATCCGGTTGGTGGCGTCGAGCAGGGTCGCGTCCCAGACCCCGCCCGTGAGGGCGACGTTGGTGATGTTGACCGCGCGGATCTCCGAGTGGAACATGTCCGCCCCGGTCCCGGAGATCGTGGCGATGTCGCCGAGGACCAGGATGTTGAGGTCAGTCTGGTAGCCGGCGGCGCCCACCCACCAGCCGTCGAGCTGCTCGCTGGCGATGTAGGCGTCGATGAAGTCGCCGCCCGCCGGGAGGTTGACGGCGGCGATGCCGTTCGGCCCGACGTCGAAGTTGATGTTGCCCGCGAGGATGAGCCCGGAAATGCGCGGCGCCCCGCCGTTGATCGGCCCGGTGACGAGCGTGATGTCGTCGCGCGCGACGACGCCCGCGGCGCCGAACGGCGAGTCGCCCCGCCCCGCGATCCCGTCGCCCACGCGGACGGTCCCGATATCCGTGGCGTAGACGGAACCGGTGATCCCGTGGAACTCGTTGAGCGGCGTGATGGTGTCGAAGTTGGCGATGACCTGGGTGATGTTCCCGCCCTGGAGGATCACGTCGCCGATCGATCCGCCGGCGAAGACGTCCGTCACGTTCCCGGTGCGGACCATCAGCCCGTTGAGGAACGGGTCCACGGGCGATCCGATGTCGCTCAGGAACGCCTGGGCGGGCTCGTAGTCGAAATCGAAGGTCGGGCGGTAGACCTGCCCGTTCCACTGCGCGGCCATGATCAGGGCCGGCACGCCGATGACACCGCCGACGGTGGTGTTCAACCCCCCGGCGATGCCGAGGAATGGTCCGATCTGCTGCGGGCCGAAGGCGGGCATCTGGGTGCTGCCCAGGTTGCCGCGGATGTTGAACGTCGTCAGGGCCACGACGTCCACGGACACGATGTCGCCGCCGGGCGTCTCGTTGAGGATGCCGGCCAGCGCGTCGCCCCCGACCTGGGTGATGGCGTAGACGTCGATCTCGCCGGGGCCGAGGAAGCGGATGTTCGAGCCGGCGTCGCCGCCGAGGATGTTGATGCGCCCGATGTTGACGCTCTCGTTGACTCCCGCGGTCGCGAGGCTGGTGACGACCAGGGCGCGGCCGCCGGTCAGGTCGGCGTCGATCTGCCCGATGGCGACGCCCTGGGACCCGTCCACCGGGAGAACGCGGACAAAGCCGGCGACCACACCGGACGGCACGCCGGTGACCTCGATGCGGACGGACCCGCCCGCGTCATCGACGATCGTCACCTGCTGCCCGCTGATCAGCGGGAGCTGCGCGTTGACCGCGTTGATCAGGTCGATGCGTGCGAAGTCCACGAAGCGGATGTTCGAGCCGAATCCGCTGACGATCTGGGCGCCGCTGCCCGGCCCGTAGATGCCCGTCACGCCCCCGGTCTCGCCGAGCCGGTCCTGCCCGATGAGGAACCCGCCCACGATCGAGCCCGGCGACGTCACCAGCGTAAGGAACCCGGCGGCCATGTGCTCGCCGAGGCGGATCAGCCCGATGTCCCCGCTCGTGCCGGTGAGCCCCGTGCGGATCGTCACCGGCCCGATGCGTCCGAGGTTCGGGTCCGCCGCGTCCTGGTCGATGCCGATCGAGCCCTTGATGTTCAGGAAACCGATGCGACCGCCGACCTGCAGGTCCATGAAGCCGACGTCGCCCTCGTCGGGCCCGACGTCGCCCGCCACCGGGGACATCCCGGTGGTGAGCCGACCCAGGTCGCCCCCGATGATGAACCGCGCGGGCCCGCCCCCGGAGCCCTCGATGTCGCTCCCCGTGGTCACGTCGAAGAGCGTGCCCGGGATGCTGATGACGCAGCCCTTGAGTTCCAGCCGCGCGTCGGCGTCGTTGTCGTCGGTCTGCTCGTTGTACGAGTCGATGGGGTCGACTTCCCCGCCGCCGCCGGTGGTGTACCCCGTCCCGACGCGGACCGACCCGGCGTTGCCGCCCAGCAGCCCGATCGTGTTCTGGAGCAGAAGCTGATCCGACCCGGTCTGCGCGCCGCTGCGCAACAGCCCCAGCGTCGTCGAGGCCATGCCGTTGATGGTGACGAGGTAGCCGAAGTCGATGGCTTCGTCATTGGCGGGGTTCGCGGTCCCGTGGAGGATCAGGTAGTACGCGCCGGGCCCGTCCGGGGTGAACCGCATGGTCTGGAGGTCGTTGGAGATGACGGCCGTCGGGTTGGCGAGCTCGGCCGCGCGGAGGTCGTTGCGCAGCGCCGCGAGAACGCGGCCCTGGGCGTCCACCACGCGGGCGTTGAGCCCGAGCAGCGCGCCGCCGAAAAGGCCCGCGTCGAGCTCGATGACCACCTCGCGTGTCCCGTCGGCGGCGAAGGCGAAGATGTCGTTGCCGTCGACCGCCGTGTTGACCGGGTCGGCGCCGCCGAGGCTTCCGTGGATCTGCACCGCGGTCCCGATCGACCCGACCCACTCGGAGCTGAGCAGCCGGTCGTTGCGCGAGAATGTTCCGGCGAAGATCGGGGTCTGCCCGGCCGGCGTGAAGACCGAGCCCCGGGAGGGCTGGTTCTGCGCGAGCCAGTCGTTCTGGCCGATCAGGGCCCGGAGCGTGACCCGCTGTCCGTCTTCCGCGGCGCGCAGGATCTCGTAGGGGCGCTCCTTCTCGAAGTAGTTCAGAACGTCCCGCGCCGGACGGATGACCGGGCTGTTGAGGTCGCCGCGGACCGTCACATCCATGTACATGCGCCCGGCGACCGTCATCTCGCCCAGGGTGCGCTCGACGATGAGCTGCCCGCTGGTGGCGTCGCGGCGCAGCGGCGCCGGAATGGCCGGGAAGTCCGGGTCCACCTCCCAGATGCCCGCGTCGCCGCCGACCACGAACGACCCGAGGTCGCCGCGGACCGTGAGCGAGCCGAGCATGTTCCCGGTGTAGAAGCTCTGGAGGAACCCGTTGAACTTCGAGGAGCCGTGCATCGCCCCGTGGACGTACACGCTGCCGAAGTTGCTCCCGTCCTGGACAAAGATGCCCTGGCTGGGGTTCACGAAGTTGAAGTTCAGGCCGCTCTGCGGCGGACCGAACGGGTTGTAGGTCGCGGTGCTGGCGTTGTTGCGAACCCACGGGGCGCCGATCAGGACCGACCCGGGCCCATCGGGAAGGCCCGACGCGGCGTTGTCCACCGGGTTGACCCGGTACCCGTACCCCGCCTCCTCCATGTCGTCGTAGATTCCCTGCACGGTCGCCGGCAGCTGGAACGCGTATCCGTCCTGGACGAACTCCACGTTCTGGCCGCCCTGGGCGGGAACGATCAGTCCGCCGAACACCGTCAGCGCGGACCGCCCGTCCGTCCCGGTCATCACGATGCGCCCGATGCCGTCGTTGAAGTTCGGCACGCCGTTGCCGTCGGGATCGGCGATGGGGATCTGCCCGTTAGGCTCCGTGGGGCCGAGCGCGATGGTCTGCACCATCGGTCGGTTGTAGAGGTCGAAGATCGAGATCGTGGCCCCGACGGGCCCGGTGAACGTGATCATGGCGCCGAAGATGGTCGAGGAGGTGAGTTCGTCGAAGGGATTGCCGGCGATCACGGTCTGGATGTTGTCGAAGACGAACGGGTCGTTGGGCCCGTTCAGCGCGATGAACCGGATTTCATCGAAGAACGTGGCCTGAGGGTTGTTGGACGCGAAGACGAACGTGCCGATGCCGGACCCGGGCAGGGTCGTGTTGAGCTCGCCGAGCGAACCCGCGCCGGACGCCCCGGTCCACGACGAGACGAGCGTGCCGAGCATGCGGAGCTCGACCCTGAAGTTGTCCAGGTTGATGCCCTGGCTCCCGTCGATGCCGAGGATGTCCACCTGGTACGAGCGCATGCGGCGCGACGCGCCGGTCTCCACCGTGCGGAAGTTGATGTTCTGCCCCGTGTTGAGGCGGAGGTAGAGGTGGTTGGTCTCGTTGATCGGCTGACCCTGCGGGGAGACCGCGCCCTGGATTCGGATGTTCGAGCCGGGGTTGATCGTGTGGTTGAGCTGCAGGAACGATTCGTTGAGGATCCGCCCGCTGACCACCAGCCCGCGCGCGTCGTCGGTGAACTCCTCGAGCCGGATCTCGTCGTCCACGGGCGTGAACGTCAGGGTGGTCGAGAGGCGCGGGAGGAAGTAGCCGAAGAAGGCTTCCGTGGTCCCGACGCCGGTGTTCCCGTTCACCATCCCGGGCTCGATGGTCAGGGAGAAGAGGAGCTGGCGGTTTTCCAGCGGCTCCATCAGCGGCTCGACGCCGCCCGCGGCGCGCACGAGGCCCGACGCGCGGCTCAGGCGCTCGACGCCCTTGGACACCAGGGAACGCAGACGAGACCAGGGACGATTCTGGGACAGTTTCATGACGGCTCCCTGCGACGGCTCGTGGTACACAGCGTCTGGGCGACCAACCCGGCTCCGCGACTCTCCCGCGTCTGATCCGAACTCCCGCGTGCCCCGCGGCCCGCGACCCCGGGCAACACGCTCCCCGCACGCGAGGGCGCGGAGAACACTCGATCGCGCGGGATCATGGGAACGCGTGCTCCCAGGCCCTGACGGTTGGCCCGGACCGACGCCGCCTCCTGGCGATCCGGCCCGGCGAGCCGCGACAACGTACCGAGACGACGCCAACTCCTCAAGCGGTCGAGTGTTGTCGCCGTTTTCGGTCTGTCCCGGTGCGCTTCCGTTGCGGCAAGCGGGGGCCGCGGCATGCGCACCGGCTGCGGCACGGACCGGGCCTGCCGGATCCGCGCCTGACGGCTGGAACGAGTATACGCCATTTTGACAGGGTGTGTTGCCCGTAGGGGCGCCGATGTTGAAAACTCCGCGCCAAGAGTTGCCGAGACCAGAATCCTGCCGCGCGAACCGCGGCGGTCGGACGAGGGGGATCGGCTCGATACCGTTCATGTTCCGAACGCGAAACGCGGAACCGCGATCGCGCTTCTCGGAACGTATAGAGTTGGGAAAGGGAGTCCAGCACCGTGCCGTCCGGAGCGCTCGAGCTCGACGTGGCCTCCATTGACGCCCTCACCGCGTCGGTCCAGGCCCTGCCGTGGTCCGCGCACGCGGTTGCGGGGGCGGCGGTCGTGGTCGGGCTGCTCCTGTGGGGCGTCGGGCGACAGGTTCTCAAGCCTCTGTTCTGCGTGATCGGCGGCATCGCGGGGGCGATCGGCGGGTTCTTCGCCGCCGGCTTGATCGGCGTCGACCGGCTCGGTGACGTGCCCACGCCGTTCGTGGGGCTCGGTGTGGGCGGGGTTCTCGGGATGGGGATCGCCGCTTCGCTGTACCACTTCACCGTCGCCGTCGGGTTCGCCGCGGTCGCGGGGCTCACGGGCGTGCTGGTCTCGGCGACGTGGCTCGAAGTTCACGCGGACGCGCCCTCGCCGGAGCGTTCCGCCATCACCGTTCAACTCGACCGTCTCGCGGCGATCGACGCGGAGCGGGCCGCGGCACGGGCCCGGCCCGAGCGCGCCGAGCGGGCCGACACCGGGGAGTCGTCCCTGACGGAGCGGGCGCGGACTCTCGCGTGGGCGCTGGGCGGTGAGGCCCGGGCGCGCTGGGGCACGCTCGACCCGCGAAGCCAGATGGTCATGGCGCTCTCAGGGCTCGGCTCCACATTCGTCGGATTCCTGATCGGGCTGGTGCTGCCGGGCCGATCGGCGGCCGCGGCGACCGCGCTGCTGGGGTCGGCCGTGTGGATCGCCGGCGCGGTGTGGCTGGCCGGCGCCCTGGATGCGCCGGGGCGCGAGTACCTCGATCGGGGGCCCAAAGAGTGGCTGATCGTCTGGCTCGGCGTCGCGTGCGTGGGGCTGGGCCTGCAGCTGCGCGGGATGGCGTCGAGGAAGTCGGCGCCGCCGCGCGACTGACCGCGCTCCCCCGCTACTCCGGCACGCTGTAGACCAACGTCACCGAACCCGCCGAGCCGGTCGTGACCACGATCCGCCCGTCGAGCACCGCCACGCGTCGCGGCGAATCCCAGAGCACAAGCTGGTGATCCCGGCCCTGCAGCTTGCCGCTGCGCGCGTCGAGCACGTGGAGCGTGTACGCGACCCGCCCGTCCGGCAGGCGCGTGGGCCAGGATTCGATCGTCACGAACCCGTCGCGGCACGGGACGGGCATGACCAGTTCCCGGGCGATCCCCGCGTCCGGGAACGCGCCCAGCCCCGTGGACCGGGCGAGCGCGTCGATCCCCACGAGCCGGGCGTTGGGCGGCGAGGCGGGCGGCCCGGGATCGAAGATCAGCACGCCGCGCGAAGAGAAGAACGCGGCGTGCGCGCCGGCGCCATCCGCGGGCGTCTCGACGGCGTGGATCGGCCACGCGTCGCGGAAGCGTTCGAAGGTGTCCAGGGCCTCGTCGCCGACCGCGCCGTCGGCCAGGGCGACCAGCCACAGCTCGCGCTCGTGCGTCAGGACGAACATGCGGTCGCCGAAGATCCAGGCGTCCACAGACTCGAAAGCGGGCCCGCCCTCGACGGCCCAGACGATCTCGCCGCGCTCGGGGTCCACGCCGAGGATCGCGCCGGACGCGATCACCAGGCGCGGCACGGGCGTCCCCGTGGGCGGCACCAGGCGCAGCCACCGGATCGGGCCGCGCACGTCCGTGAGGCGGCGGACGACCGCGCCGGATTGCGCATCGTGAACGACGACGACGGGGGCGAGATTGGCGACGGCGGCGGGCTCACCCGCGGGCGTGGAGGAACCCCCGATGACGACCAGCCCCCCGCCCACGTCGAGGTCGTGGACGCGTGCGACCTCGCTCACGGCGCGCCACATCGGGCGCC
Organism: Phycisphaerales bacterium; assembly: GCA_046153875.1. Lineage (GTDB taxonomy): Bacteria > Planctomycetota > Phycisphaerae > Phycisphaerales > UBA1924 > JBJXFE01. The sequence continues at coordinate 69,631 of JBJXFE010000012.1, read as the reverse complement.
CCGTCGACGCGTCGAACGCGACGACGCGCCCGATCCGCTCGGCGACGACGAGCGTGTCGGCGTCGAACGCGCAGACGACGTGCCTGGGCTCCACGGCGCGATCCAGCTCGGTGTCGAAGCGGATGCCGTCGAGTTCCAGCCGCTCGCGGTGCCCGGGCTCGTCCTGGAAGAGTGTGCGCAGCGGCTCCGACTTCCACCGGGTGGCGCCGGTGACCGCGTCGATGCGCTCGACGACCGTGCCGCGTTCACGCTCGTCCCACAGCAGGTACACCGACTCGGGGTCGACGCGCAGGAGCGTCGGCGCGTTGCGCACGAAGTCGCGGACCCAGAGGCGCGACAGGTGCTCGGGGCCCTGGGCCTCCGCGGGCCCGCCCCCGGGCGGCGCTACGCCACCCGCCGTCGGCGCGCCCAGGCCCCACAGGGCGACCTTGGACTCGCGCGCGGAGATCATCACGACGTGCTCGCAGGGCGTCGAGGCCCGCTCGCGGCTGAGCGGGGCCATGATCGCCCAGCCGGCCAGGGTCTGCACCTCGGGGCGGACCGTCGCGCCGATTCGCGGCAGGCGCTGCAGCGCGGCCAGTCGCGACGCAAGCGACGCCACCAGCGCCGACGCGTCGATCGATCGGCCATGGTCGGTCAGCGCGAGGCTCGGTCGGTCGCGGCGCACGCCCGACAGGAGCCGGGCCGCGGCGAACACCCGGTCCTGCGCCGCCAGCGTGGTAACGAGCCTGCCGGCCAGCTCCCCCTCGACCGCCAGGTCGGGGGCTCGGCCCGCGCCGCGCGAGAGGTCCGTCGCGGCGAGGCCCTCACGCAGGGCGGCGAGCGCGCCCGAGGCGTGCCCTCCGCTCTCGTGGAGATCGGCGATGCGCGCCCACAGCGCCACGTTGGCGCCCGCGGCGGGGTAGCGGCGCGCGATCGCCTCCAGCACCGCGGGGTTCGCGGTCGGCCCGGCGGTACGGACCGCGGACTCGGCCTCCGCATCGAAGACCGTGTAGGCGCCGGCACCGTGCTCGACGACGAGCCGGCGGATGCGCGAGGCCGCCTCGACGTCCGCGCGGACCCGACCGGACGCCCCGCGCCACGACGCCGGCGCCAACGCCGGGTCGCCCAGCACGCGCTGGTAGGCCTCGATCGCGCGCGCCGAGGCCATCTCGGCCTCGCGGAGCCGGCCCAGCGCCATCAGGTGGGTCAGGCGATCCTCGGCGGTGAGCGCCGCACGCCCCAGGCGGTCGATGACGGCGGAGAGCGCGGGCTGGTCCAGGGTCGGGGCACGGGCGTCGCCGGCGGGGGGCGCGCCCCATCGGTCCTGGCTCGCGGCGGCCATCTCGCGAAGGGACTCAAAGAGCCTGGCGCGCAGCGCGGCATGGGCCCGCTGGTCGCGATCGATGGCGGCCAGGGCCGCGTCTGCGGCGGCCGCCACCTCGTCGCCGCGACCGGCACGGTACGCAAGCTCGGTGTAGGTGACGGCCGGCTCCGGGTTGTCCGGGCTGGCGGTCATGCGCTCGCGGAGCAGGCGCTGGGCCACGGGCCAGGCCAGGTAGCTGTGGACCTCGCGCGCGTCGAGCACCAGGAGTTGGTCCGGCACGGGCAGGGGCGTGCCGGGAGCGGAGAGCGGCGCCTCATCGGGGGTCGCGGGCCGATCGGCGCGGACCAGGGCCACGCCGGCCGGGCTGGGGACCACCAGGTCCGCGCCCGCGACGACCACGCGCCCGCGGACGCCCGCCTCACCCGCCGACTTGCTCAGGCGCACGCGCCCCGATTCGAAGTCGTCGCGGGCGATGAGGGCGACGCGCGTGTCGCCCACGGCCGCCAGGTCGGTGCCGACCGCGAGAAGGTAGCTCGGCTCGCCGAGCGCACCGGCGCCGCGGCGCGCGGTGATACGCCCCGAGCCCGCGTCGATCCGCAGCGCCTCGCGCCGGTCCGGAGTGAGCGCGAACAGCCCCGGGCCATCCGGGACCGGCGCGCTGAACCGCCACGGCAGGCTCGTGTCGGAGGCGGTGACGACGGGCATGCGCCGGACCCACACGGGCCGGCCCGTCGCCGCCTCGACGCCGGCGGCCGCGCCGAGCTGATCGACGATGTAGACGACGCCGCGGTCGAGCACGGGGATGTCGCTGATGCGTCGCTCGCGGCTGAAGGGCAGGGCCCCCGCGCTGGCGACGAGCCTCACCCAGCGCGGTTCACCCGTGCGCAGGGCGAGCCCGACGAGGTAGACGCTGACGACGCGGCGCGCCATCGCCGACTTTCGGACGGCGACGACCACGGTGTCACCGTCCACGAGGACCGGCCCGCGCACGCTCCCGGATTCGAGCTGGGGGTCGAGCGCCGGGACGTGGACGGACCAGAGGATGCGCCCGGTGGCGGCGTCGATGGCGTGGGTGCGCGGGTCGCCGTCTCGCGAACCGTCGCGCGCCAGGCCCGTGGTCCCGAGGACGATCCGCCCCGCGATCGTGACCGAGCCGGCGTCCTCGATCGCCCGCGCCTGCCCGCGCATCAGCCCGATCTCGCGCGCGGCCCAGCGGGATTCGTCGGGCGAGCCGCGCCCGGGCTCGACCGCCCAGCGCAGCTGGAGCGTGAAACGGTCGCGCGCGGTGATCCAGGTCCCGTCGTTGATATAGAGCGTGTCGCCGGCGACGGTCGGCAGGAGCCAGAGGCCCTCGGGGTCCTTCCCGTCCACCACGAGGTTGGCAGCGGGCGCGGGGGCCTCGCTGGCGCCTGGCGGCTCGATCGGCACCGACCAGAGCGGGCGCTGGGGTATGGCCGCGGCCGCAAGGGGGGGAGACGGACGGAGCGGGTCGAACACGGGCGCGTCGACCTGGGGCGGGCGCTCGGCGGGATCGTCCGGCGGCGGAGCGGCCCCGGCCCGGGCTTCCCAGCGCGCCAGGCGCTGAGCCACCTCGGGGCGCGAGCCGGGCAGGTATCGCGCGACGCGCCGGTACATCGCGGCGGCTTGGCGCGCCGGGCCCGGGGCGCCCGCACGGACCAGGTCGGGGTGCGCATCAAGCTGTTCGAGCGTGAGGCGGGCGGCCTCGAAGCACGCCGACTCAAGCTGGGCCTGGGCTACACGCAGGGCCGCCTCGAACCCCGCGGGAGTCAGCAGTCGCGACGACTCGACGGCCCGGGCCGCGTCGAGCGTGCCGAGGGCGAGCACCTCGCGGGCGCGGGCCTCTTCGGTCGCCAGGTAATGGGCGAGCAGCTCGGGCGACGCCAGCAGCATCCGGTGGACCTGCGCGCGCACCGCGCGGAAGAGGTCCGGGTCATCGCCCACCGGGGCGACGCGGTCGGGATGGGCGTCGAGCAATCCCTGGAGTTCTCGGGCCGCCCCGGGGAGGTTGCCGCCCGCGGCCATCTCGCCCGCACGGACCAGGGAGTCCCGGGCGACCGGCGACAGGTCGACATAGACGGGGTTGGCGACCTGGGCCTTGGCGTTGGCCGCGAGGAGGATCGCCGCGAGAGCGAGCAGGAGCGATGCCCGGAACATGGACCCTCCGGGTCGGAGTGATCGGCATAATCGCCCCGCCCCGTCAGTCTACGGGGGCCGCCCCCGCCGGGTTGCTCATGGCCCGGGCCGGCCGGTCCGATTCGACCGCGGCCCGTTCGACGAGGGACCATGAGCGAGGCGGCGGTTTCAACCACGATCCGGCCCGGGCCGCGGTGCGACGCCCGGCGTCGCCCGGTGCGGGTGCTGGCGCTCCTGGCGGCGGTGGTGCTCCTGAGCCTGGGGGACCTCTCGATGACGCTCACGCACGTGCGGAGCGCCGGGATGTACGAGGGCAACCCGCTCGCCCGCCACGTGATCAACCTGAACTCACCGTCGGCGCTCGCCGCGTGGAAACTGGCCACGCTCGTGCTGGCCGTGGGCATCCTGTTCCGTGTGCGGCACACGCGCGCGGGCGAGCTGGGCGCGTGGGCGTGCGTCGCCGTGCTGACATGGCTGACGCTCCGGTGGGTGGACTACAGCGACGAAGTCTCGTCGCTCGACCCGGCCGCGACGACCGGGTCCGACGGGAACGACCCGCGCTGGGTCGTCATGGCACCCGAGGGGCCGTGACCGCGATCAACGGTGAGGGAATCGCCCCGCGGCTCCGGCGAGCGCGGCGTGCTACGCTGGCGCGATGAGTGCCACTCGTCCCCGGGCCGCAGCCTGTTCCCGCGTCGCGGTCGCTGCCGTGGCCGCGGTCGTCGCCACGGGCGCGCTCACGGGCTGCGCGTCGTACACGCCGCCCGCGCTCTCGACCGCACAGGTCGTGATGACGGACGAATCGGACGCGGGGTACGTGCTGGACTTCCGCCTCGACGCGAAGAACGCCAACGCCGAGCCGCTGCCGCTGCGCGAGGTGCGGTACACACTGCGCCTCGACGGACGCGAGGTCTTCCGCGGGGTGCGCGGGGCCGAGGGAACGATCCCGCGGTACGGGGCGAGGCGGATCGACCTGCCCGCGGCGGTGGCGGTCGCGCCCGGGGCCGCACCGCCGACCGGCGTTGTGCGCTACGAGCTCGAGGGCACGCTGATGTATGTCACGCCGGGCCGTCTCGGGCAGATCTTCTTCGACACGGGCGTGTCGAGGCCGACCGTGGCGTTCCGGCAGCGCGGCGAGCTCGAGGTTGCGGAAGGCCGCAACGCCACAGATCCGCAGAGCATCAAGTAGAACAACTCGGCGGCAGCGGACAGCGGCTGGCGCTGGCGCAACCCCACGCCCTCGAACATGCTCGGGTACGGCGTTGTGGTGCGACCTAGACCGGCACAAACGGGCTCTTGTCCGCCCTGCTCACCTGCACACGCACGCCCGGCAGCAGGACCGTGAGCCGGCGGGCCAGGCGCGGCAGGTATCCGCGCTCGGTGTTCGTGTGCCCGGCGAGCAGCACGGACATACCCATGTTGAGCTCGGCCAGCACCTGATGGTGGGTCATCTCGCCGGTGACATAGGCCTCGCACCCGTCCGCGCGGGCGAGCGGGGCCAAGTCCGCCCCTGACCCAGCGCATACGCCGATGTGCGTGACGGGGCGGTCGGGGCTATCCGGGCCTCCGGCCCGCGCCACCTTCACCATGGTGATCCCCAGGTGCCGCTTGAGCCGCTCGGCGATCGCGGCGAGCGTCGCGGGCTGATCGAGGACGAGCCTCCGGCCCAGCCCCGTGCCGCGGCGCGGCTGGCCGGCCAGTTCATAGACGTCGATCGCGGGCTCTTCATAAGGATGGAATCGGCGAAGGGTCTCAAGCGCCAGGGCCAGCGCGGCCCGCGAGCAGACCATCTCCAGGCGCAACTCGCCCACCTGCTCGAGCCGCCCTTTCTCCCCCACCGCCGGGCTGGACGCGTCCTCGCCGAAAAACGTCCCCGTGCCCGGCGCGGCGAATGAACAGAGGCGGTACGCGCCGATCAGCCCCGCGCCGGCCGAACCCAGCGCGTTTCTCACCGCCTCGACCGCGCTCTCCGGCACAAACGTCACGATCTTCACCTGCGCGGTGTCGGCCGCCCGGACGTGCGGTCGGATCGCCCGGCAGTCGCCCGCGATCTTCCCTTCCGCCCCGCCGCTGATCCCCTCGCACAGCCAGTCGGTCAGCCCGTCCGGCGCTGCGTCCAAGGCCGTGTGCGGGGCGTACACCGCGATCCCGGCCTCGATCGCCCCGAGCACGACCCGCTCCTTCGGCGTGCGATCGGTGATCCGCTTGATCGCATCCCAGATCGGCGGGTGGTACGCGACGATCGCCGACGCCTTGAGCCCCGCGGCCTCGGCGAGCACCGCCTCGGTCAGGTCGATGGCGAGCAGCACCGGCCCCGCCAGCGCACGCTCGGCCGAGCCGACGATGAGCCCGGCGTTGTCCCACGGTTCGGCGAGCGACAGGGGCGCGATGGACTCCATCGCCCGGGCGAGGTCGGCGACCTTCATGCGCGGATGGTATCCCGGAAGCGTCCCGGGCCGGGGGCCCGTTTCAATCCGCGGCCAGAGCGGTCAGCCGGTCGGCGTGCTCGGCGAGCCACGCGGCCTTCGCGTCCACCATCTTGAGGAACGGCGACGCCCGCAGGCCCGCGAACGAACCGGTGGCCGCGATCGGCGCCACCGCCTCGACGATGATCGCCTCGACCATCAGCCACGGCAGGGCCTCCAGCTCGGCCGTGCTGATGACGCACCCCTTGACCATGTCGTACCCGCGGCAGAAGCGCTTGAAACGCCCCTCGTCGAGCCCCGCGGGCCACGATTCGGGGTTCTCCGCCAGCCGCGTGATCGAGAACTGCAGCGCGCCGTTGGCGATGTCGGCGGCACGCGGGGCGAGTCGCACCGTGTCGTAGTCGATCACCGCCACCACGCGCGAGCCGCGGTAGACCATGTTGCCCGGGTGCCAGTCCCCGTGGATGAGCTGCACCGGCCACGTCGCCATGCCCAGCCGCTCCACGCGCTCGGCCGCCACCGCGAACATCGCGGCCAGGCGGTCGGTCAGGGTCGCGGCCCCAGGCTCGGGGATACGGTCGCCGATGCGGGCGAGCTGCTCGGGCAGCCCCCGCGCGTTGTGAAAGGTCCCCGAGGGCGGGTGGTGCGTGCGCGTGTCGAAGCCCGCGAGCAGCCGGTGGAACGTCGCCAGCACCCGACCCGCGTCGCCCGTGGCGTCGAGCGACTGGTCGTAGATGTTGCCGGCGACGAACTCGAAGAGCTCATAGACCGACCCGCCGAGCTCCAGAGCGGTGCGCCCGTCGGTCCGGGTCGCGCGCAGCTTCGGCAGCGGGAACCCGCGGGCGGCCAGGTGGGCCTGCACGGCGTGGCTCAGCGCGACGCGCGGGGCCTGGGCCGCGGCCGCGGTGCGGCGCTTGAGAAGGAACGTGCCCTGGTTGGTCTTGAGCGCCACCTTCGGAGCCCGGCTCGACCCGCGGCGGAACTCCTTGACGGCCTCGATCACGCCGACGTCGTACCGCGAGCAAACCATGGCCAGCTCACCCGCGTCGAACTGCGCCCTGGGGCGCTCGGACCCGACGCCGGATGGCGCTACGCCGACCAGGCCCGAGGGGGCGACGGAGCCCAGACCGGTCGGCGCGGCCGACCCAGACCCGGGGAGGATCGGCGGGGACGAGGAGTCGCCCGGGCTGCGCACACCGACGGCGCGTCCGCTGCCGGCGGCGAAGTCGTCGGAAGGAGACGGGGGCTGGCCGGTGAAGCCTGACATCTTCGTGTCTATTCGGGCGATGTGCCCCGGCGGATCGGCCCGAGTTGCGGATCATGCGACGGGCCTGTCGGTTGTTGCGGGGGAAGCGGACCCGCACGGAAGGGACGCAGGCGGGTCATGCCAGGGGGTCGGCCCGGCGCGGGTCCCATCACTCGACGTTCTGGACCTGTTCCTTGATGCGGTCGATCGCGCCCTTGATCTCCACGATGGCCCGTGAGATGCCCGAGTCCGGGGACTTGCTGGCGATCGTGTTGGCCTCGCGGAGCATCTCTTGCGTGAGAAAATCGAGGGTGCGGCCGATGGGACGGTCGTCCGCGTCCCCCACCAGGCCCCGGAACTGCTCCATGTGCCCCTGGAGCCGCATGATCTCCTCGGCGATGTCCGTCCGCTCGGCGTAGACCCCGATCTCCTTGATGAGGTCCGCGGGCTGGAGGGAGAGCCCCGCGTCCTGGATCATCTGGTCGATGCGGGCCTTGAGGCGCCGCTCGTACTCGGCGACGACGTCCGGGGCGCGCTGTTCGATCAGCCCGAGGCGGTCGGCGATCAACGCGTGCTGGCGGCGCAGGTCATCGGCCAGGGCCGCGCCCTCCGTCGTGCGCATCGCCAGCAGGCCCGAGCAGGCGCGTTCGACGAGCGGGCTGAACGCCGCCCGGGCCCGCGCGATCCGCTGCTCCTCGTTCGTCGGCGGCTGGAGGACGCCCGGCAAGGCCAGCAGCGAGCCCACGTCGAGGTTCACCGGCACGGCCGCCGGCCCCTTCGAGTGGGCCATCGCGCGGCGGACCTGCTCGATGTAGCGCTCCAGCGCGGGGACGTTGACCTCGAGCGCAGCCGATGCGCTGATGTCCGTGCACGTGCAGGTCAGCGTGACGGTGCCGCGGTTGAGGCGGCGACGCAGAACGGAGTCGAACTCCGCCTCGAGCCCCTGGAACTCGTCCGGCAGGCGGATGACGGCCTTGAAGTACTTGCTGTTGAGGGAGCGGACCTCGACGAAGTAGTGAAGCCCGTCGTGCTCCGCCGACGCCTCGCCGAACCCCGTCATGCTCCGGATCACGCGGCGACTCCGTGGACGACACCCGCGGCCGCGCGACGCCCGGCCGGACGGGGGCACTCTAACAGATCAGAGCGGAATCGGCGCGACAGCACCACCGACGGGCGACGGGCGGGCGTCAACCTTCGAGGTACGTATACCCCTCGAGCCCGTCGTCGTAGAACTTCAGGAGGGACTTGCCCTCGGCGACCGTGAGCCGCTGCTGGCGGCACGCGGCCTCGACATCCAGACGCATCGCCCGTTTCATGTCCTCGATGTCGTACTGCACGTACGACAGGACCTCCTCGACCGTGTCCCCCTCGATCACCTCATCGATCTCCCACTCGCCCGACTCGTCGAGCGAGATGTGGACCGCGTGGGTGTCGCCCAGCAGGTTGTGCAGGTCGCCGAGGATTTCCTGGTACGCGCCGAGGAGGAAAACGCCCAAGTAGTACGGCTCGACGCCCGCGGCCTCGCCCGGCAGGTCGCGGACCTCGTGCAGCTCCAGGGCCTTCTTGTCGATCCGCTTGTCCACGAAGTGGTCCACCTTGCCGTCGGAGTCGCAGGTGATGTCACCGAGGATCGCCCGGCGGGTCGGCTGTTCGTTCAGGCGGTGGATCGGGCAGATCGGGAAGAGCTGGTCGATCGCCCACGAGTCGGGCATGGACTGGAAGAGCGAGAAGTTGCAGAAGTAGATGTCGCTGAGCAGCTCGGGGAGGCTCTCGAACTCCTCGGGGAGATCGCCCTTCTTCCCCGCCCGCTCCAGCAGCTTGTGGCCCACCGCCCAGAAGAGCTGCTCGGCGGCCGCCCGCATCGGCAGGGACATGTACCCGAGGCTGAACAGGCTCATCGCCTCGTCGCGGGCCTGCGTCGTGTCGTGGTAGACCTCCAGCAGGTTGCGGTCCGTTACGTTGCGGAACGCGTCGAGCAGGTCGACGACGGGCTGCGGCGGCTCGCTCTCGGCCCGCATGGACGCCTCGATCGCGTCGATGTCCGGCGCGGACTCGAACCGGCTCGTCCCCAGCACGTCCACGATCAGCGCGCTGGAGTACGCCACCATCGCACGCCCGGACTCGGAGATCACCATCGGGTGGGGCACGCCCGCGTCATCGCAGACGGACTTGATGCGGTAGACGACGTCCGCGGCGTACTCCGCCGGCGTGTAGTTGATGGAGGACGGCCAGGCGGACTGCGACCCGTCATAGTCCACGCCCATCCCGCCGCCGATGTCGAGCATGGAGAGACCCGCGCCCATCTTGCGCAGCTCGCAGTAGATGTGCGTGAGCTCGTTGACGGCGTTCTTCAGCACCCGGATGTCATAGACCTGGCTCCCCACGTGGCAGTGGAGCAGGTTGAAGCAGTCGAGCATGTCGTTCTGCTTGAGGTACTCGACGGCCTTGAGCACCTCGGAGACAAAGAGCCCGAACTTGCTGCGGACCCCCGCCGAGCCCTCCCACCGGCCCGCGCCGCGGGCGGAGAGCTTCACACGCAGCCCGATCTTCGGTCGGACGCTGTACGCCTTGGCGTGCTTGACGACGTACTCGAGCTCGCTGAACTTCTCGACGACGGGGATGATGTTCCGCCCGAGCTTGGTCGCCAGCACGACCGTCTCGATGAACTCGTCGTCCTTGAAACCGTTGCAGATAATGGGCATCCCGTTGACGCCCGGGCCGCCCGCGGCAGCCGAGAGCCCGAGTACCGCCAGGAGCTCCGGCTTGCTGCCGGCCTCCAGGCCGAAGCCCAGCTCCACGGCTCGGCTGGCGATCTGTTCGCAAACGTGGCGCTGCTGGTTAACCTTGATCGGGTAGACGCAGGCGTACCCGCCCTTGTAAGCCTGGTCGGCCATGGCGTCATCGAAGGCCTTGCGCAGCTCACGGATGCGGTGGTCGAGGATGTCGTTGAACCGCAGGAGCACGGGGGTATGGACGCCGCGCTCGCGGAGACCCGCCACGACCTCGTGGAGGTCGATCTGGCGTGCGGGGTTGCGGTCGGGCATGACGGTGACATTGCCCGCGGCGTTGACGCCGACGTAGCCCTTGCCCCAGTCGGCCACGCCGTAGAGCCGCGCGGAATCCTCCGCCGTCCATTGTCCGTGGAGGAATGCGCTGCGCGTGCCTGAGATTGTGGCCATGGGTTGTGCGACGGGATCGGGTGCGGGGCCCGTGCGTCCGGTGACTCGCCGGCGGGCGGCGTGTGGAGCCTGGACGCCGCGCGGGCCGCAGCATGCATCGACAGGAATCGGCCCGCGGTTCGCCCCAATGTGCGGGCGCGATCGTGATCGCCCGCCTCCACCACCGCCATGAGAATACCGCATCCGCGGCGCGGAGCAAGTGTCGGGGCGCGATCACCCGCGCGCCGCCGAGCGCGTCCCCCGCGGCACCGGCGTCACACGCGGCCCGGATCACGCCGCGTGCGCTCGTTGACGACGTTGCCCGTGTTCAGGGTGCTCCGCGGCTCGATGAGCATCACGGAGCACTCCTCGTCCGCCACGGGCCGGTGCTCGACGCCGCGCGGCACGACGATGAACTCCCCTTCGCGGACGATAACCTCGCCGTCACGCAGCTGCATCCGGAACGATCCGACCAGGACCAGGAACAGCTCGTCCTCGCGTTCGTGGTGGTGCCAGACGAACTCGCCCTTGAACTTGACCAGCTTGACGAGCGCGTCGTTCACCTCCGCGGCGATGCGCGGGTTCCAGTGGTCGCGGATGAGGGCGAACTTTTCGCGGAGATTGACGCGTTCGAGCATCACGGGCTCCCGGGTTCGGGAACCCTACAGGCCCGCGAGGAACGACGCCGGCACCCGTAGAAAACGGATGCGGTACAGGTCCGCGTGGGCAAGCATGTGCCAGAAGTCCGTGCTGTTCACGGCGTACGTCACTATCAGGTCGCCCGAACCGTCGGGGGAGAGTTCCGGGTGCGCCCGGGCCGCGTACACCATCAGGTGGTTCGCCTCGGCGGGTTCGGGGCACTCATAGACCACCCGCGGATCGCTCCAAGGCCCGGCCAGTTCCGGGGCGGTGCGGAACATGATCCGGCGGCCAAGGTTGGGCTCCATGTGGATCATCACCCATCGCCCGCTCTCACAGTGGATGCTCAGCTCGTCCGTCACCCGCTCGCAGATCGAGGCCGCCTCGTTGCGGTCGGGGGACCAGTCGCGGCCGGTCCAGAAACTCCAGTGTTGCGGGTCGGTGATCCGGTCGCCCTCGACGCGGGCCAGCGCGGCACGCTTGCTCAGGTTGACCGTGTCGTCGATGCCGAAGATGTACACCAGCCCGTCGGCCTCGACCGCCGCCACACCCCAGTTGATGCGTCGCCCGTCGCGCTCGATCGGACCCAGGTCGTGCTGCGAGACCCGCCACCCCGCCGGCTCGTCTCCCGGATTCTCAACCACGGCCAGGACCGACCGCTGCGCGTGGAAGTTCCAGACCGTCCCCTCGGCTTCCCCGCCACGCCGGGTCAGGCGTGTATAGAAAAGTCTCAGCCGCGGGCGGTCCGAGCCGCGCCCCGTGACGATCGCACCCCCGGTCGGCCAGTACCAGGCGGAAGCGTTCTCGACGGGCGCGGCCTGCCCGTCCGGCATCAGCCAGGCGGAGTGCATGCCGGGCCTCGGGTCGGGACCGAACATCCGCTCGATTGACGCCTGCGGCGGCGGGCGATCCGGCGGGCGCTGGAGCGGGTGAACCACGATCGCGTTGTTCACCATCGCGGTTCCCGGCCCGTGCCGGCCTTCGACCACGCGCCCCACAAGCGAGTCGCCGAGAGTCCACAGCACGCGCCCACCCGGGATGAGCACGGACGCGCCGCCGTCACCGCCGGTGAGCCCCTCGCCGCCGGTGAGGACGGACTCCCACGCGGCGTCGCGGACCACGCCCTCAGCGAAGGGTGCCTTCCGGTCTGGAGCGGCGCACGATCCAATCACGAGCACCGCGGCCATGCCGATCAGCGGCCCGCGAGCCATGAGCGCTCCCTTTGTGGGGTGCTTACGCGGCCTTCGCCTTGCCACGCCCGCTCAGCACGCTCTCCGCGTACCGGTTCATCGCGTCGCGAAGCTGCTCGAACGACTCGAGCACGTAGTAGATCGGCTGGTAGTGATGGATCTCGAAGGGGGTTTCGCAGGCCCGATCCAGGTCGAACGGGCGGTATTCGGGCACAGGGCGTTCGGTGCACGGCTCGACGGATCGCCCCGGCTTCTCCCACTCGCCCGTGAGCGCGTACCGGGCTTCACCGTGGCTCGAGACCAGGCCCGACCCGTAGACCTTGAGCCGCCCGTCCTCCTTGATCAGGCCGAACTCGACGGTGAACCAGAACAGGCGCGCCAGCCGCTCGACGTGGACGGGGTCCTCGCAGCGGACCGCGGCCCGGCCGTACGTCTGGAGGAAGTCGGCGAAGACCTTGAGGGTGTGCAGCGGCACGTGCCCGAAGACGTCGTGGAAGATGTCCGGCTCCGGCAGGTAGTCCATCACGTCGCGCGGGCGGATGAGCACCGTCGTGGGGAACTCGCGCTGGGCCAGGCACGCGAAGAACGCCTTGGCGGGCAGGTAGCCGGGCACGCCGTAGCTGCCCCAGTCGCTCTGGGCCTTGAGGAAGCGGTTGATGCCCTCGAGCTTCGTGCCCTTCTTCAGCACCGCCCCGCCCGCGACCTGGATGTCGCTGTCGAGCGTGACATCGTCCAGCAGGGGCATGCGGTCGCGCGTCAGCCGCAGGATCTTCATGCCCTCGATGAACTGGCGGCTCACCTGCTGCTCGAGCACCGTCCAGCGCCGGTCGAAGAGCTCGCGCCACACGTCGTGGTCCTCGCGCGTGTACTTCGTGTAGTTCTGCGTGATGTAGAACCTGTCGGCGTTGATCAGGTCGGCGGGCGTGTCCGGGGCCTTGTCGGCCTCGGCCTGGGCCCGACGGGCCTCCTCGCCGTCGACGATGTTGTTGTACCGGATGTCCGCGCGCATGACGCTCTCCGAAGAAACGCGACCGGCGGGCGCCGCCGAGCCGCTCACCAGTATATCGATCGGCCCCCGCCCGTCAGTCCTTGCGGCCGAACAGCGCCTGGCACCAACACCGGGCCGCCGCCCAGGTCAGAAGTCGATGTCGACGATGTACTCGTCGAGGCTGTACACGACCGGCGCGCCCGTCACGCCCGCGCACTTGAGGTTCGAGGTCGGGATCACCCGGTAGGTGATCGCGTCGAGGTCCCAGGGAGTTTCCGGCGTCAGCACCAGCTCGCGCGGGTTGCTCGGGTTGATCTCGAAGGCGAAGTCGTTGGTGATGTCGGTCCACGACTGCGAGGGGTGGACGCGGTACCATACGGTGACCGGGTCGCCGCTCGACCACGAGAGCGGGCCGTACCAGCGCAGGCGGAGCTTGTTGTCGCCCGGCGGCGCGCCGAAATATCCGTTCGGGGGCGTGCAGTCCTCGTCGTGCAGGTGGAACGGGGCGTGCCCGATGGCTCCGCCGCCGAGTGAAGTGGAGGACAGCTCGTAGTACGGCGCGAGGTAAGGCTGGGAAAACCCCGACCCCGTGCCGATCGTGTTCCCGTTGGCGGTCACCGGGCCTTGCCAGGGGTGAGCGGTTGCCCGGTCCTGGGCGTTGAGGATGACCTGACCGCCGAGCGTGCCGAAGCTCATCGAACGTCCGGAGGCGAGACCCTGCCCAACACTTAAGGTGCGTCCCGCGGGGAATGACCCGACGACCTGGAGCGCCGGGACCGCGTTGTAGTTGCGCAGCATGACGTTGGCGTTCAGGTCCCCTCGGACGAAGAACGTGGGCGTGAACGGGAAGTTCTCGTCGATGAGATTCGCCGTGATGCTCCCGTTGAAATGCCCGCCCGTCGCGAGTGTCTCGATATTGCGGAGGGCCCCGTTGTTCAGGTCCGATGGGATGCCGAGGTTGATGTCCGTCCACATCCGCTGGGCGCGGATGGAGCCGAGCGCGAGCCGGGCCGCCACGTACACGTTGCCGTTCGTCGGCGTCGGGCCGATGTCTCCGGTGATCGCATGCACTTGCGCGACGTTCCCGAACACAGACTCGATCCGGATGGCTTTGATGTCTCGTCCGGCGACGACGTTGCCGATGCTACTGCTCTCCGCCACGATCTCCCCGTATATTGTGCCTTGTATGTCCAGGTTTCCGATCGCCCACGCGTCGATTCCGGGAGGATTCCAGTTCGCGCACTGGTTCTCGCCGAGGTTGCCGTCCGTCCCGTCCACTTTGCGGTCGATCTGAACGATCTCGACGATCAGCCGCCCGTTGGCTGGAGGGTTGGTGTCGACGGTCTGTATTCGTTGGATGTGCGTGAGGCGTTCGCCCGTCACACGCAACACCTGCAGGTAGCAGATGTCGTTCAACCCGGAAGGCTCGGGCTCGACAAAGATCGGACCCAATGTGACCGGCGATCCTCCGGCAGGTCGGATGAAGACCCGCACGGTCCCGCTGGTGCGCAGGTAGATGCCGTACTCGGTGTCGCACCCGCTGTTGAAGATGTCCTGTTCCTCGATGGTCCCGGTCGTGCCCGGGTCCGTCGTAATGACGAACTGCCCGAACACGTCCCGGCACCCCAGAGTCACGACGCTGACGACGAACACCACGATGATTCGTTCTGTGCGGGTCATCACGCTCTCCTTCTCGGCCACGCCGCCGCGAACAGTACGAGCGACGCCAGCACGGTTGGCGTCGGAACTTGCGACGCGACGCGGAAACCCCAGGTGATATCGCGCGGATCAGCGGACGAGATCAGATCCAATCGGTCCCAGGATATCGTCCCGCCCGCGTGGGACCCGTCCACCATGCGCGTGCGGAAGATCGGGTCCCAGATGGTCTCGGACCACTCGCTCCCGCCCCCCGACCCTTCCAGCAGTCCCCACGGGCTCTGCACGTCCGGGTACAGGCCCACGGGGAAGTCCCCGAACAACCCTTTGATCATCGCGCTGGTCTGCCCGCCCTCCCACGGATAGCCCGAGATCAGGTACCCCTGCATCCCGGCCTGGCTCGACCAATACCCCTCCTGCCCCGGCCCGTACCGGTCCGGGTCGTAGTGCATCCCCTTGACCCACTCGTCGATGGTCGGGAGCCAGAACCGCGCGTCCGGGTGATGGGCCTCCTGGTCGTTGTGGTAGCCCTGCGGCGTCGTGGTGAACGTCGACGAGTCATAAGCGCCGTTCTCGAACGCCCACGGCTCGTTCACCCTGCCGTTGTGCAGCCAGTTGGTGTAGCGGGCCGCCATGCGCCACGAGGTGTTCGCGGCGTAGCCCTCGGTCCCCGGAACAATCTGATAGCCGTTCGGCGTCAGGTTGATCCAGAACCCGGTAAGCTCGAGGTTGGTCGGAGTGCCGCTCCAGTGCGGGGCGTAGGCGTTCACGAACCCGAGCCAGTCGGAGACCGTGACCTCCGTCCGCATGATCCGGTAGTCGTAATCGACGGCCCCGATCTTGAGCGAGGGCGTCAGCGGCACCTCGCTGGGGATCGTCGCCCGGTTGCCCGGGGCGCCGATCGTCACAAAGTCGAGCCCGTAGCTCGGCGGTGTCTGCGCGAGCACCGAAGTGCTGGCCGTCACCGAAGCGACGGTCCACATCACAATCCATCGTGCGATCGCCATCTTGTGCTCCTTCCCTGGAGGACAGCCGGGCCGGTCAAGCGCAACCTACCGACGCGGCTGTGCGGCGTCAATCCGAATCTGCGGTGCGAACTTTGAAGTTCGGGTCAACGCACGCCGCTCGGCGCTGCCTCCGGCGAGAGCTGCCCAAAAACCGGCGAGAGCCGATAGCCCTATCGATGACCGCAGTCGGGCGCGAACGCGGCCCATGCCTCCTCCTCCTTGATCGCCTGCTCCGGCGCAATCCGTGCGTCCGTGGGCTCACCCGCGCGCCGCCGATGCACCGCCGCCTGGATGCTGTCGCTCGGGTGCGGCCGCACGATCGGCACGTCCGACCCGAACCACAGCCGCTCCCCGGGGCGGCACCCCGAGTCGATCAGCTCCCGCAGCGGCAGCACGCGGTCGAGCCGGTGCGGCAGGCCCCGGCGCAGCGCCTCGATGTCCGCCAGCAGGTGGCACGGCTGCACGCTGCACGCGACGCCGAGCCGGGCGAACCGCGGCACGTCGGCGGGGTCGATGATCTCGGCGTGCTCGACCCGCAGAAATGACGGAGAGTCGGAGAGACCCGCCGCATCCAGGCAGCACCGCACCGCACCGTCCCCGATCGCGTGGACGGCGAGCGTGAGGCCGAGCGACGACATCCGGGCCAGCGCGTCGCCGATCTGTTCGCGCGTCAGCATCGGCTGGCCGCACGGCAGGCCGGGGAGCGGGTCGGCGAAGGGCGCGAGCATCCACGCGGTGCGGGCGTTGAGGGTGCCGTCGGCGAAGAGCTTGGCCCCCGCGAGCTTCACGCGGCCGCGCGTCCACTCCGGCGCGGTCCGCACCGCCTGATCGAACTCGGCGTAGGGAACGTACAGGTTGACCGGCATGACCAGCTCGCCCGCGTCGTCGAGCTCCGCGAGCAGCGGCCCGAGCCACGCGGGCGCGAGCAGCTCGTCCACCTCGACGAACCCATGCCCGGCCAGGTCGGCCAGCGCGGCCTTCACCTGCGCGCGGCGCACCGCGGGGGGGTCATCGGGGATGCGCGACCAGATCAGCCACGCGCCGCGCTCCAGGAACAGGCCCGTAGGTTCGCCGCGACCGTCGCGCACGATGCGCCCGTGCTCGGGGTCGGGCGAGCCGCGATCGACCCCCGCGACGCGCATCGCCGCGGTATTCGCCGCCAGCGCGTGATGATCGAAGGACCAGACGCAGCAGGGCCGGTTGCCCGCAGCCTCGTCGAGCTGTTGCGCATCGGGCCACGCCGGGTCGCGCCATGCCTGCACGCGCAGGGCGTGCCCGAGCAGCCACGTCTCCCGCGGCGCGCCGGCCATCGCCCTCGCCCTCGCGGCGACGCGCTCCAGGCAGTCGTCGCGGTCGCGGCAGTCGGAGAGGTCGAGCATCGTCATCGCCCGCCCGTGCTGGGCGATGTGCGCGTGGGCCTCGCGGAGTCGGCGTGGACGGGCGGTCATGGCCGCGCCCCCCCGCCCCCACTCAGCATCGCGTTCAGCTGGGCATCGGCGCGTTCCGGCGTCGTCGCCTCCACGTCGAACGGCACGCGCACCACGCCGAACCGAGCCCGCACATCGACCCCGCCGGGGTCCACGCCCACGCACAAGGGCTCGGGCACCTCGACACCCGCGTAGCGCGTGCAGAGGCGTGTGAGGGCCGCCCGATCAGCGTTGAGGCGCCGGATGAGCCCTGCCTCCACGGTGAGCAACGGATTCACGAGCGTCAGAAGCTCGCCGTCGAGGACCGCGCCGCCGAACCGACCGGACTCGATCGTGCAGGCCGCCCACCGCGTCACGTCCGGCGTGCCGAACGCCGCGAGCCAGCGGTCGCACGCCGGATCGGTCGCGGGATCGGCCGGCGCGGCGTGGACCAGCAGTTGGAGCGCGTCGTCGCCCTCCTCGGGCGTGTGCAGGACCAGCTCCTCGGCGTCGAAGACGAGGGGGCCGCACGGGAAGACGAGTCTGCCGGTCCGCCCGTCGATCATGAACCGCACGGCCGAGACGAGCCCGTCGGCGAGCAGCACGCCCACACGATGGTCACGGAGCGCTCGGATGGCGGGCCCGGCGTCGTTCACGCCGTGAGGGTACCCGCCGCGGTCCGCGCGAGGGTCGTTGAGTGCGAGGATGGGCCCAAAACGCCCGCGAGGCCGGGGTAACCGGCCTCGCGTGCGGTGGCTAGCTCTGTCCGCCCGGAGCCGGCAGGCCCCGGGCACATCGGTCGTTGTTCGAAAGGAATGAGGAACGGTGACGCGCGTTAGCGCTTCGAGCCCTTCTTCTTCGCCTTCTTCTTCTTCTTGGCCATGGTCATCTCCTGATGAGGCTGCGACACTAGCACATGGACTCGAGCGGCTGAAGCGCCACAGTCAACACACCGCCCGCATCACCCAGCCCTTATCGGGCTACCCTCACGCGCTTCTCCAAGAAACACGAAGGAAGAGTGATGGTGCGGGAGCTTGAACGATGCGCGAGAGTCTGTCAAGTCGAGCGGGCGCGACGCGCGTAGTTATCCACGGAGCGGCCGGACGAGTCGGCGCGCGACTCTGCGACCTCGCGCACCGCGACGACACGATCGCGCTCGTCGGCGCGATCGTCCGCGCAGGATCGCCGCGCCTCGGACACGCGAGCGCCCCCGCCTCGCACAAGGGCGAATCCGTCGTGTTGTCCGGTCCGGATGCGCCGCGCGTCGCGTGCGACGTGGTCATCGACTTCTCGGGGGATGAGGGTGCGCCCCGGGCCCTCGCGCTGGCCCAAGCGGGCGGGGCGGCGCTGCTCGTGGGGACCACCGCGCTCTCGGCGAAATCCATCGACGCGCTCCGGGCCGCGAGCAACCGACAGGCCGTCCTTGTCGCCGCCAATACCGCGCTCGGCGTCGCCGTGCTCGCCACGCTCGTCCGCGCGGCCGCCGAGGCCCTCGGGACCGGGTTCACCGCCTCGATCGTCGAGGCCCACCACGCGGCCAAGAAGGACGCCCCCTCCGGCACGGCCAAGAGGCTCGCCGCGGCGATCCGCGACGCGGGGAACACCGGGTCACCGCTGCGCGACGACCAGGTGGTCGCGATCCGCGGGGGCGACGTCGTCGGCGAGCACACCGTGCGGTTCGCCGGGCCCGGAGAGTACGTCGAGTTCACCCACCGCGCGACGACCCGCGATGTGTTCGCCCTTGGGGCGCTGCGGGCGGCCCGCTGGCTGCACGGGCGGGGGCCCGGCTGGTGGACGACGGAGGACGTGCTGGGGCTCGCCACGCCGAGGACCCGTTGACCGGCACGGGCGCGTTCAGCGCTTCGGCTTGCCCGGCGGGCCTGTCGGCTTCACCGGCTCGGCCGGCGGCGGAGCCGCGGGAGCCGGGCTCGGCGGCGTCTCCGCGGCCGGCTCGGGTGTGGGCGCCCTGGTCGGGTCGAGCGCTTCCTCGGAGTTCGGGTCCACCTGTGGCACGTCGCTCTCGACCGGGGCGCCGGAGTCCGTCGGCACCGCGGCGGTCTCGGTGGTGGGCTCCGCCGGGGGTGTCTGGGCGGTCGTGGGGCCGAACCACTCGTTGTAGATCGAGGGCAGTGTCGTGGCGTTGACGAGGTTGTAGAGGTCGAGGGTGAGCTTGTCGTTGATCTCCAGCGGCACGCGGGCGCGGATGATGCCCTGGTACGGGTTGTACCAGAAGCCCGCGTAGCGCTCGTCGAGCGCGACGCGCACCAGCGGGTCGCGCTGGAGCGCGTCCTCGGGGCGGGCCACCTCCACCCACGGGCGGTCCCCGGTCAGCAGCGGGTTCCGCGGCGCGTCGCCCCCGAACCACGCCGGGTCGATGGTGACGGGCCAGCCGCGCCCGTTGAGCTCCACGTCCTTCGTCGCGGCCCGCAGCTTGATCATCTGCTCGAAGCGCGTGACATCCTCGGTGAGCTTCTGGACCTGCTCCTGCTTGCGCTGCTCTTCGAGCTTGTAGTACGCCAGGCCGCCGATCAGCCCGAGCGCCGCCAGGACGGTCACGACATCCACGGTTCGTCGCAGGGTGAGCATGGCGCGGTCCGTTCGGTGGGTGCGGTCGTATCCCCGTCGGTTTATCGCCCGTCGCGGGGCGCGGGGATAGGCGAAGGCTGCACGGCGTGACGCCGACCGCGCCGACCGTGCGGGCTGGGCGGGCGTCCACGTCCGGACGGACTTACACTCGCCGCCCGAACCGGACGCGCGGCGCCGGCCCCGGGCCCGAGAACACGATGAACCGCATCACGACCACCACCCTGGACTGCGGCACGCCCCTCGTGGTCGAACGCATCGCCGGCGTGCGGTCGGTCTCGCTGACGTGGCTCATCCCCGCGGGCACCGCCTCCGAGCCCGCCGATCGACTCGGGATCGCGGGCATCTGGGCCGAGCTGCTGATGCGCGGCGCCGGCGCCCGGCGCTCGCGCGAGCTGGCCGACGCGCTGGATCGCCTCGGGCTGGCGCGCTCGACCGACGCCGGCGGTACGCACCTGCGCCTCGCGGCCACCACGACCGGCGACCGGCTCGCCGACTCCCTGCCGATCCTCGCGGACATGGTGCTCCGCCCGCGGATGGACGAGGACGCGATCGAGCCCACACGCGACCTGGCCCTGCAATCGCTCGAATCACTGGCCGACGACCCGCACGAGCGGGCCGCCGTGGCCGCCCGCGACCGACACTTCCCCACGCCGTTCAACCGGTCCCCGCACGGCTCGCGCGAGGGGATCGAGGCCGTCACGCGGGACGACCTGCTCCGCGGCTGGGCCGAGCGGGCCCGCCCGGGCGGGTGCATCGTGGCGATCGCCGGCGACGCCGACGCCGACGCGGCCGCACGCGTGCTCAACCGCGAGCTCAAGGGCTGGTCGGGCGCCGCGCCGGCGCCGCGACCGGTCGGCACGCCGCCCCGCGGCTACCAGCACGAGACCGATGAGACCAACCAGGTCCAGATCATCCTCGTCCACGATGCGCCGCCGGAGCCCGACCCGCGCTCGATCCTGGAGCGCGTCGCGGTCTCGGTGCTCTCGGGCGGGATGGCGGGGCGGCTGTTCACCGAGGTCCGCGAGAAGCGCGGGCTGTGCTACGCCGTCCACGCGGGGTACTCGTCCGGCAAGGAGTTCGGGGCCGTGTCGGCGGACGTGGGCACGACGCCGGAGCGGGCCCAGGAGTCGCTGAACGTTGTCGTAAGCGAACTGAAGCGGATGATGGGCCCGGTGTCGTCTGGCGGCGGCATCCTCCGCGAGGAGTTCGACAGGGCGATCGTCGGCATGAAGTCGCGGCTGGTCTTCAGCGGGGAGTCCACGGGCGCGCGGGCCGGGGCGCTGGCGTACGACCTGCACCGCATCGGGCGGGCCCGCGGGCTCGACGAACTGGAGGCCGAGATCGCGGGCGTCACGCTCGACGCGGTGAACGCGTATCTCGCATCGCGCTCGCTCGGGCGTGTGACGATCCAGACGCTGGGCCCGGCGCCGCTCACGCCGCCGGCGTCGTAATCGAATCTCCAACGACCCGCGACTCACCGACAAGACGACCGACCCGATCGATCACGGACAGTGAGGAGCGTCCGGAACGCAGCCGCAAGGGAACCCACCGGCACGATGCGCGCTGCAATGATCGGGAGTCGCCCCGTCGATCAGATCGCCGCATGATCACGGACCGACTTTGGCTTTCTCGAGCAAACCCAACACCTTGGCCCTTGCGGACTTGGCCGTTGCGTCCTTCTCGTGGAAAGAGCAGAACGTGGGCGCAACCGCGAGAGCCAAGGCTCCGTAGTCGCCGTTCACCACCCCGAGTTCGATGGTTTTCAATCGCTCGGGTGCGTCCGGCTGATCCCAGGCCGTCAGGATGTCGTCGTACATCACGCGACTCCGGCGTGCCTCCCGTGACAGCCGCGCTCCATCCATCGAGCGCATGTCATTCGCGCGCTGACCCCCGCCGCCGATCAGACCCTGGTGGGCGAACTCCAGGAAGCGCCTTCCCGCATCCGGGCCGTCGAAGGTGGCGATCACCCAATCCATGCCCCACCTCTGTTCGCTCGCCAGGCCGCGCTTCAGCCCGCACGGGTCGGATTCGTCGGCCCAACGGATCGACGCGACAAGCGAATCACGGTCGGCGGCTGTCAGCCCCCCGCTCGCCACCAGCAGTTCGGTCTCGCGGTGAGCCCTGTCCGCGATCGTGAACGAGGTGTACCCGCTGATGGTGACCTGGTCGTTGGCGACATGAGCGGCGAGCCGGTACATGGCCGCGACGCATTGGCCCGCGCGTCGCACATCGCCCGACACCAACCTCGACCTCGCATGAAGCCGCAGCAGGCGGGCCGTGTTCATGACTCCGCCAAGGTGAGGGGTCAGCGCGCCAAACCCATTCTCGTAGTCGATCTCGAAATCGCACGTGCGCAACGAAGTGGCCTGGATCAGCGCCTCGATGAGCGAAGCGTCGATCGCCGAGGCGCCCTCGAAGAACGCGGCCGGCAGCTTGTCCGGATCGGTCTCTGTGCCCAGAGCGTCCCAGTCGACCGCCATGATGGCCTTCTCGCGCGTGGGTGTGTCGAGCATCGTCCACGCGGCCCAGTACTTGAGGGCTGCATTGCGCCCGTCGGGCGGCGGGACCTGAAGCGCGGACGGCGCCGGCGCGGGAGATCGCGCGAACACCAGCAGAAGGCTGGCCGCGACGACCAGAACGATCATGATCACGTATCGCATGGTTCATACCCCCAGACCGACGACCGTTTGGGCCGGGTGTGCCCGCGGAACCACGTGCGCCCGCCCGCATCCGAATAGCCTTCACGGCACCGGAGCCGCCCGATGTCCGATCCGTCACCCCCGCCCGCATTCCCCCACGTGCCGCATGTGCCCTATTCACCGGGCGTCCCGGCGGAAGTCGCCGCGCGAGCATTCTACGAGATTGTGCGCCGCCGGCGTACCGTGCGGCAGTTCTCCACCCGGCCCGTCGCGCGTGAAACGATCGAGTGGGTGGTCCGCGCGGCCGGGTCGGCCCCCTCCGGCGCGAACAAGCAGCCGTGGCGGTTCGTGTGCGTGAGCGACCCGGCGCTCAAGAAGCAGATCCGCGAAGCGGCGGAGGTCGAGGAGCGCGAGTTCTACACCCGACGGGCGACCGCCGAATGGCTTGCGGACCTGGCCCCGCTCGGTACGGACCCCAACAAGCCGTTTCTTGAAGACGCCCCCTGGCTCATCGTCGTATTCAAGCTGATGAAGACCGACGACGGCGGCATGGTCTATTACGCGAACGAATCGGTGGGCATCGCGTGCGGCCTGCTCCTGGCCGCGGCCCACCACGCCGGGCTGGCCACCCTTACGCACACGCCCAGCCCCATGGGGTTCTTGTCGAAGGTTCTGGGCCGCCTCGACCACGAACGGCCCTACCTCCTCGTGCCCGTGGGATACCCCGCGGAAGGTTGCACCGTGCCGGACATCCGACGCAAGGAGTTGGGCCAGATCGCCATCTTCCGCTGAAGCGGCGGGGCGGCATCACGGCGTCAGCTCGTGCGCCCGCTGAGCTTCCTGAACGCGCGGACGGCGACGGCCAGGCACGCCGCGGCCGCGCCGGCGTACACGACGAACGTGCCGACGACCACGCCCGTGAACTCGACCGCGGTGAGCCTCGCGTCCATGAAGTCATAGAGCCCCAGGTTCCGCGTCGAGAACCACCCGCCGTCGCGGTACGCCGGCTCGGCGGCGCTGACCGCCATCGCGATCGGGTTCGCGGCGAAGCACACCTGCCAGTACGCCTCCACCGCGTCAACGCTGTCCAGGGCGAAGAACCACGCGATGAGGGCCCCGACGATCCACGACCCGGCCCAGATCGCGAGCGCCACGACGAGGTTCACGACGGCGGCGAGCGTGCTGCGCTTGAACACCAGGCTCAGCACCGCGCCCAGCGCGGTGAAGAACAGCATGGGCCCCAGGAACGTCAGCGCCACGTGGACGAGCATGATCGGGTGCATCGCCCCCACCACCGCCGAGAGCGCGAAGTGCGCCAGCAGCACCGTCGGCACGAACCACTGCCCGCGCAGCGTCCCGAGGAACTTGCCGACGACGACGTCATAGCCGGTCAGCGGCGTGCAGAGCAGCACCTCCCACGTCTTCGCCTCGCGCTCGCCGCTCACCGAGCCGGTCGTGAGGAACACCGACTGCACCATCACGGTGAGCGCCCCGATCACCGCCACCGTCGCCTGAAGCCCCTCGCTATGGATCCCGGCCCACGCGTACAGCAGCACGAAGAACGCGACGCAGAGCCCGACCGCGATCCGGAAGGTCCGGCGCGAGCCGAACGTCGGCAGCCGAACCTCGCGCCACAGCACCGGGCGGTCGCCGACCTCGCGGGTGCGGGCGGCCTCCCGGAAATGCTCGTCGGTGGACGCGGGAGCGTCATCGGCCTCGGGTGGGACGACGCGGTCGGCGAGCGGCGGCGGCACATCGGGCGCTCCCGGCGCGATCTCACCGGTCGGCTGGGAAGGAGTGGCGCCGGGAACCTGCGCCGCGCCCTTCCCCCGCGTGCGGCGCGCGCGCGCCGACGATCCCGCGGCGGTCGCCGCGCCGCCCCCGCCCGACGCCTCGCGGAGCATCGTCCGCCGCAGCGCGATGCTGGACAGAATCGTGACGGCGGCCGCGAGCACCAGGTTGTACGACGTGTTGACGACCCACAACTCGCGCGACCCGATGCCCGGGATCGGCGGGCCGCCGGACTGCCCCGCGCACACGGCCGTCAGCACCGCCGGTGAGCACGTCGTCAGGATGCCCATCGGCATGGCCCCGCGCGAGCCCGTGTTGGTCAGGTTGAAGTAAATAATCGCCTGCAGGGCCGTCGGCCCGCCCTGGGCCAGCGCCAGCGTGATCAGCCCGAACATCGCGGCCGTCGTCGCCCGCCGGTGCCAGATCGAGAACATCAAGCCCAGCGACGCCCCGAGGATCGCCGTGCTGATCGAGACGCACGCGGCCGCCAGCACAACCTCGGCCTCCAGCCCGCCGAAGACGCGGATCGCCAGCAGCAGCGGCGTCGAGAGCAGCGAGAGGATCACGAGCTGCACGACGCGGCTGGCGAGCTTCCCCCCGGCGATCTGCCCGCTGGTCAGAGGCGTCGTCATCAGGGCCGACAGCGTCCGCGCCCGCTTCTCCTCGCTGATGCACGGCGAGGTGAGGATCGGCGACATCAGCGCCATCATCGCGAACTGGAACCCGACCACGATCCACGTGAGGATCGGGGCGAACGCCTGGAGGGTCTGGAAGCGCTGGAGCCCGTCCATGCCGCGGAGGCTGTCGCGCATCCCGCTGAACACCAGCCCCACGATCGCCAGAAGCCCGAAGGCGTAGAACGCCCGGAGCCAGTACGTGCCCTTGCGCCGCCCGGCGCTGCGGACTTCCTTCTGGAAAGCCGGGCCGAAGAACAGCGCCAGCGGGTTCACGGCACGCAGGATGGAGATCGCGCGGTTCATTCACGGGTTCAAGAACGTAGAGCCGGTGACCAGCTTCGCACGCGGCTCATAGCCAGTTGCTCATTGCTCAGGGCCAGCTGCCAGTCGCTTCACTGCAACGCCCCCTTTGTCAGCTTCAGGAACGCGTCCTCCAGCTTGACCTTGTGCGGCGTGAACGAGGCGATCCGCGCCCCCGCCGCGATCAGGGCCTCGAGCAGGAAGTGGTGCCCGTGCTCGCCGGGCGTCAGCTCAACGATCAGCTCGCCGTTCTGCGGCGTCACCGTGGCAACACGCGCATCGCGGGTGAGCGCCGCGGCCGCCCGCTCCGCGTCGCCGCCCTCTTCGAGCTTCACCGCAATCCGCTCCCCGCCGCGGACGCGGGCGTACGCGTCCTCGATCGACCCGGCGTAGAGCAGCTTGCCGCGTTCGATGATCCCGATCATCGAGCACATCTCGGCGAGCTCCGAGAGAATGTGCGAACTGACCATCAGGCACTTGCCCATCCGCCCCAGCTCCGTGAGCAGCGAGCGCATCTCGATGCGGGCTCGCGGGTCGAGCCCGCTGGCCGGCTCGTCGAGCAGCAGCACCTTGGGCTCGTGGATAAGCACGCGGGCGACGCCCAGGCGCTGCTGCATCCCGCGGGAAAGGCTGTCCACCATCGCGCGGCGCTTGCCGGTCAGGTCGGTCAGCTCCAGCACCGAGTCGATGATGGGCCGCCGCCGCTTGCGCGGGATGCCGAACGCCGACGCGAAAAACTGGAGGTACTCGTCCACCGTCAGGTCGTCGTACACGCCCAGGAAATCCGGCATGTACCCGAGGATGCGCCGGATCTGAGCCCCGTCCGAGGCGCAGTCGAGCCCGCCGACCTTCGCCGTCCCCGCATCCGGCGTGAGCAGGCACGCGAGCACCTTCATCGTGGTGCTCTTGCCCGCGCCGTTGGGCCCGATGAACCCGAAGACCTGGCCGGGCCCGATGTCGAGCGTCAGGTCATGGACGGCCGTGAGCGCCCCGAAGCGCTTGGTGAGCCCGCGAATCTCGATCATGCCCCCCCCCCGTCTCCGGTGCCGGCCTTGTCCTGCCCATCGGGCGCCGCGGGCTCCTCGGGTTGCGCGGGGGCCGGCGGCGGCACCGGCACGGGCCTCACCCCCCGACGATTCGGGCGGCTGGGCCAGTGCCGCGTCACCGGCGCGACCTCGGTCGGCGCCACCCGGTCCGCCTCGTCGAGCGGCACCACCAGGCGCATCACCGCCGTCCGGCTCGACCGCGAGGCCCAGTCGATCGGCGCATCCGACGCCCACCCGTCGAGGTGCAGGTACACCCCCGCCCACCGCCCGGACGCGACCCGATGGTCGATCGACGTGCTCCGCTCGATCGCCCCGGGGAGCGACGCGGCGACCCCCGGCCGATCGAGCGCGGACCCGGTGTCGTCGCCGCCCATCCAGCCGTGCCCGGCGCGCTGCCACGACACGGGCGCGTCCGCGAGCGGCCCATCCGCCGATACCCGCCCGACCCATCGGCCCGCGTTGACAGAGCCGGCCTGTTGCGGCGGAGCATCGCTCGGCACGTACCACACACCGCCCACCCGGATCGCCGCTTGGCGCACGCGTACGCCCTCGGGCAAGCCCCGGACCGCGAGCACCCAGTCGTCGCCGTCGCGGTCGAGCGTCGCGTCGATCGCGCATGGGGGCCGCGAATGGTCCATGAACGTGCGGAAGGTCCACAGCCCCAGGCCCACGGCCTCGAGCGGGTTGCCGCGCTGGTTCGCGCCCCCGCCGCCCGGCCCGTCGCTCGCGCCCTGGAACGTCGAGACGTTGCCGATCGCCCGCTGCCGCCGCGGCCCGAACTCCACGATCGCCGACACGCCGCGCCACCACGACGAACGGTCCGGGTCGGTGAACCGCGCGGTCCCCGACTGCGACGCGAAGATCCCCGTCAGCCCGGTCTGGCACGTCGTCGGCGCATCGCCCACGCGGTCGGGTGGTGGCACGATCCGGTCGATGGCGGTGACGCGCGTGAGCTGGGTCGGCCCGGACCGCATCATCGTGGGGGCCAGGTACGCCCCGAGCGACGCGCCGCCGATCCACGCCAGCGCCGTCATCCACGACCGCTGCCCGGCCCCGAACCGGCGGAGCACGAAGTAGTCGATCGGGCCGACCAGCAGGGCCAGCCCGATCATGCACGCCGCGATAGCCAGGAAGATCGCGTCGCCGACGACCGGCACGTCCGCGAAGCGATTGAGCAGGCTCAGCACCGCCTGCTGCGTCTCGCGCGTGTCGTAGTACGCGCCCAGGCCGCTGTTCAAGCCGCGGGCGTGGGCCTCGAACCACGCCGTGGCGGGCGTCTCGATCGCGTCCCGCCAGACCGCGCCAGCGGAACGGGCCGAGAGCACCGCCGACGCGGTCCGCGGCTCCAGCCCCATGACCACGACCCAGCCGAACCCGACCGGCCCCTCGGCCAGCGCCGCGCCGCGCGGCCCCCGATCGCCGTCATACACCCAGCGCTCGCGCCACCCGTCGGCCCGCGCCCGATCGGTGAGGCGGATGACGCGGCGCGCGGTCTCCCGGGCCGCGGGGGCGGGCACGGGCCGATCGTCACCCTCCGCGCCGCCGCCTTCGCCCGGGAGTCTGTCCTGTCCGTCGCGCATGACCTCGCGTGAAATCGCCTCCGCGCACTCCCGCGGCAGCGGCCCGACCACCGCCTCGCCGACCTCGACCATGTCGCCCGCGGACCCCGGCGCCAGCCAGCCGCGCCACGCCGGTCCTGCCGCTCCGGCCAGGATCACAAGGCGACCGCCCCCCTCGACCCAGGTATGAACCGCGTCCACCGCACGCGGGTCGGCCTGGGCGATCGTGTCGGCCTCGACCACAAGCACCGACACGCCCTCGTACGCGATCCACGACACAGGGAGCAGTTCCGGCTCGATCGATGCCGCGTGAACCGCCTGCCACGCCGACTCGAGCTCGCGCTCGCTCATCGGCCCCGGCTCGACCTGCGTGGCGTTCCACGGGTCGCGGCGCTCATCCGGCATCATCGGCCGCAGCGCCGACGTCCACGCCCGGACCGCCTCGGGCAACGATGTGCGCCCCACGCAGACGAGCAGCCCCTCGGCCGGCGTCAGCGTCGTCGGCAGCAGCGCCGCGTCGCGCCCGGAGACCGCGGAGTACGTCAGCTCGCCCAGCCGTCGCCCGCGCTGGTCGAGCATCGTCAGCGTGACCTCGGTCACACCATCGGGCAGGGCGGCGACGATCTGCACCGGCGTGGACCGCCCCGGCGTGGCCGCGAACGGCACGACGATCTCGGCCTTCTGCGTCGCGTCCTGCACGAACCGCGCCACGATCACCCCGCCGATCGCCTTCTCCTCCGCCTGAACCCACACCGTGATCGGCGACCAGCGCTCGGTCGGTATCTTCCCGCCGAAGCCGAAGTCGGCGTAGAACGTCGGGCCGGCGGACTTCGGGCGGTCCGCGGGCGGCGGAGTCGCCTGGGCGTCGGCGCGCGACGCCCAGAACAGCACCGCAGAGCAACAGCAGAGCAGCAGGCTCCGGTGCAGGCGGTGCGCCCGCTGCGACAACCTGTCGCTGTGCTGATCTGCCGACCCGCGGACTTTCAAAGCTGCACCTTCCGGTTGTAGATGTACCACTCGAACATGATGACGAACAACGCCGCGAGCAGGAGCCACGGCCACAACCGCTGCGTCGCCCGCCCGGCGTCGCGGGCCGACCCCTGCACGACGCGCGAGCCCAGCGCCAGGTCCTGCGCGACCCCCGCGTCCGACTCGTCCGCGTCCAGCAGGTTCACCGCGTACGGGCGCGCGACGCGATCACCTATCTTGCCGTCGCGGGGCCCGGCCGGGCCGGTCCACATGGCCGTGTACACCCCGACGCGTCGGGTGTACCCGAAGTTCACCGTGCCGTCCGACGCCGGCATGTGCGCCGAACGCGACTCGTCCGGCGCGGTGAGTTGAATGTCGGCCGCCTCCTTCGGCACCTGGTCCGCCAGCACGTCCCCCGCATGGAAGGTCCGGCTCGCGGCCGCGTCGTCGCCGCCCAGGTACCCCGCCGAGGACGCCACGAACACCACCAGCCCCCAGTCGAGCGGCCACGCGGAGTCGTTCGGATCGAACGTGACGAGGATCGCGCGCGTCCCCCCCTCGGCCAGCTCCAGGATCACGGGCCCGGCGTCGCTCGTCGCCAGCACCGCCGCCGAGTTGCCCTTGGGCACCTCCACCCGCCGCAGCGTCGTGATGAACAGGTTGTCGAGCGAGACGTTGCGCAGCACCGGGTGGTCGCGCCGCCAGTCGATCACCGTCGCGCCCGTCGCCTCGTCGAGCTCCACCGGGCCCAGCGGCGGCGGCGGGATCGCCCCGAAGATCAGGTAGCGGCCCGGGGGCAGCACCCCCTCCGCATCGGCCGGCGGCAGCCAGCGATCGAGCACCACCACGTCGTAGTCCGCCGCCCGGCCTTCCTTCAGAATCGCCTCGTACCGCGCGGGCGGCATCTGGTCGAGCTTCGCCAGCGGCAACGCCTCCAGCGCGTTGGTCAGGAAGAGGCTGCCCGTGGTCACCACCGCGATCGAGAGCTTTTTCGCGGGCGGAACGACAATCCACGCCGCATCATCCGAGGCGAGCACGTCGGCGGCCGACCCGCGCACGAGCCGCACCGTCACCACCGCGCCCTCGGGCCGATCCAGGGAGAACACGACGCCGCCGGTGCCCGGCGTGCGCTGGGGCGTTGCGGAGGCGGGTGCGCCCTCGGCCGGCGGCGATGCAGCCGCGCTGAACCCCGCCGCCGCCGCCGCGCCCAGATCGACGGACGACGCACGCACCGGCACCCCGTCCAGCAGCAGCTCGACCTCCGTGCTCCGCGGGCGCGTGTCGGTGTTCTGGAGCCCGACGAACACCGACAGCCGCGTCGGGTCATCGAACGCGCGCCCGGCCCGCAGGCTGGTGATCCCGATGTTCGGCGCGTCGTCCGTGCCCACCGCGTGATAGATAAACCCGTCCTCGGGCCGCGGCGTCATCATCGCCGAGTCCGGGAGCCGCCCGTCTGAAAACAGGTGGATCGTGCCGACCGGCCCGGGCGGCATGTCGTACGACTTCTCCTCGGTCGTACCGTCCGGGAGCGTCGTTGTCTCGGTGCGCTGGATGCGCGGGGCCTGGGCCTCGACGAGCCGCCACGCCTCCTCGATCGAGCTCGGCGCGTCGGTCGGGCGGATGGACTCGATCGCCGTCCGCAGCTCGCGCTTGTCGTTCGTGAAGGTCTGCAGCGCCCGGGCCGAGCGGTCGAACGCGATCACCATCGCCCGGTCGCCGGACTCTTTGTTCAGCCATCCCGGCTCGGCCATCGCGTCCACCAGGTCGATCGCCTGTTCCTTGGCCGCGTCGAGCCGCGAGACGATCGCGCCGGACTTGCCCTTCGCGTCGAGCGCGTTCATGCTCGCCGAGGCGTCGATCAGGATCAGGTGCCGCTCGCCCGCGAGCGACCGCCCGTCGATCTGCGGCTGGGCGATGCCGACGAGGGCCGCGGCCAGCGCGAGGAGCTGCAGGAACAGGAGCAGGTTCTTGCGCAGCCGCTGGAACGGCGCGTTGGCCTGGAGGTCCTCGATCGCCTTCTTCCAGAGCAGCGTGGTCGAGATCTCCACGTCGCGCCGACGAAGCTTGAGGAAATAGAGGATCAGCAGCGTCGGGATCGCGATCCCCGCGGCGATCGCGCCGGCCTGCCAGTTGGCGAAGGTGAGCGAGAGTGTGGGCGTCATGGCGCCTGCTCCCACAGCAAACAGCGACCAGCGAATAGCGAACATTCGGAGCGCGGATTCGTGCGCCGCGGTCGCAGGAGTTGGCGAGGGCTCGCCATGTTCGCTGTTCGCTTTTCGCTTTTCGCTTTCACCTCAGCACCCCCCGCTTCCGCAGGTACTCCAGGATCAGCGTGTCGATCGGCGTGTCCGTGCGGATCGTCAGCAGCCCGATCTCGCGCCGGGCGCAGAACTCGCGGAGCTGGTTGTTGTACGCCGCCAGGTTGGCTTTGTACCGCTTGAGCAGCGGCGCCGAGATCGTCACCTCGGCCACGTCGCCGTCCTCGACGTCCTTGAGCCGCAGGTCGCCCGCGACGCCGCTCGGGCCGGTGGGGTCCACTTCCTGCGGGCTGAGGGTCTGGATGAGGAACAGGTCGTAGCCGCGCCCGACGAGGAGCCGCAGGCCGGTGTCGTACCCCTCCTTGTGGAAGAAGTCCGAGAGGACGACCATGACACCCTTGCCGCGGCGAGAGAGGGCGATCCGCTTGCAAGATTCGGTGAACGGGGCCACGCCGCCCGGGGCGAGCCCGCACATGAACCGCGCCAGGTCCTGCGTCCGCCGCCGCCCGCGGAGGTCGCGGATCGCTGAAACCAGAGACGGAGAGACGGAGAGAGGAAGAGACGAAGCCCCGGAGCTGTTCTCCGCTCCGTCTCTTCGTCTCTGCGTCTCTGCGTCTCTGCCCCCGCCCCCCACCGCCGACACGGTCACCCGGTTCAGGTTCACCAGCCCGATGTACCCCAGGGCCATGGCCAGCCGCTGCATGTACAGGAACTTGTTGGGCTCGCCGCAGTCCCCGCTGGCCGAGGCGTCGAGGACGATGTGGAGCGAGAGGTCCTCCTCCTCCAGGAACAGTTTCAGGAAGAGCCGGTCGAGCCGCCCGAAGATGTTCCAGTCGATGTGCCGCAGGTCGTCGCCGGAGACGTACGGCCGGTGGTCGGCGAACTCGACCGATTCGCCGCGCTTCTTGCTGCGGCGTTCGCCCCTGAGCTTGCCCGCGAAGATCTTGCGGCTCGTGAAATCCAGCCGGCTGATGCGCGCGATGAGAGCGGGGTCGAGCAGGTCCTCAAGCGACTCCGGGCGGGTGATGTTGAGGGTCTTGAGCATCGGGCCCATCAAGCGGCGGGCAAACGTCGCAAGATCACTCTGAGGAATCAGCGGAGACCATTTGCCGGACGAACTCGGTCAAGCAGCCCGACGACGGAAGGCATGCCGAGCAGGCCCAGGAAGGAAACCACGATCCAGGCGTCGTCGAACGCGGAATCAGCAGCGGACTCCCTCGGCCCGACCACCCAGTCGTACGTCGGAAGCACGCGCCCATCCGCGAGCCGGAGTCCGGTACTGTTCATGGGTGAGGCACCGTCGAATCCTGTGAACGTGGTCGAGAGCGCGACGACCCCGAACTCCCCGATCGGGATTACCTCTCCGGGACCCGACACGCCGTCGGAATCACGATCAAACCAGAGCGACAAGCCACGGAGTTCCTCGCCGGAAAGCTCGCCGTCCCGGCTGTCGTCGAGGGCGTCGAGAGCCTCGTACCCGTTGCGGAAGAAAAGCCACCAGCTCACGCTGCCGAACAGCTGGCGTCCCGAAGTCACGCGCCCGGTGCGCCGCGGATCCCAGACGAGAATCGCCGTATCGGGCTGAACCCACGGCCACCGGAGCGCTCGCCCGGATCCGTCGAGGTCGAATCCGGTCGTGCGCTCCGCGTCGAGGAGCGCACCGAGAGACTCTGATTCCTTCAGCCGGAAGACGATGGGCGTGATGCCGTTCGGCAGGGGCAGATCGTCGAACGCCCGCACGGTGGCCTTCGCGACGGCCAGACGTACTCGCTCATCGTCGCGGGCGCGTCTCGCCTCCACCGCCTTGACGTAGCTCGTACCGGCTTCGTACGCCACCCAGTCTTCGATGCTCCCCCACATCGGTTTTTCACTCGCTTTCCCGTCGACCGGCAGAGCGAGCGACATCGCGCGGAAGTACTCCTCGGTGATCTGCTCGCGCCAGTCCTCGGCGAGGATCTGTCGCGCCAACTTCGCGCGATCCGGAACCGCACCGTGGAGCACCTCGTGCAGCAGTGAAACCACTTGATCCCTAGGTGATGGTCCTTCTCCCTCCCACGAGTGACCCCGTATGGCCCCACGGACCTGATCCAGCGTCCCCGGAAGTCCTTCCACCATTTCCCTGTGCCGCTCGTCTCCATGCTCAACGGCGCCCCCCACCGGGCATCGGGGAAACACGTCGAGTTGACCGGCGACCGCGAAGCCCGCCTCCAGCACCGACGCGAGTGCGAGGTGGTACTTCGCCCGCGAATCGTCCTTCTCGATCGCCGTGTTGAGATGGATGATCGCTTCGACGAGGTGCTTCCTCAGTTCGTCCTGAGTCGGTGGAACCGGCGCCCCGGGATCGGCGAGCCTCTTCTGCCACCCGTCCGGTGCCGGCTCGGACGCTCTGGAAAGGCCGATCGCCCACATCCGGACGTTCTTGTCTTTGTACTCGTACACCAGCGCGTGCGCACGCCCGAGGATGTAGTGCGCCTCGGCGTCCTCCGGGTGCTCCGCAATCCTCGCCTCCAGGTTTTCGACGA
The DNA here is from genome assembly GCA_046153875.1 of Phycisphaerales bacterium. Lineage (GTDB taxonomy): Bacteria > Planctomycetota > Phycisphaerae > Phycisphaerales > UBA1924 > JBJXFE01. The sequence goes on along the minus strand of JBJXFE010000012.1, from coordinate 36,108 downwards.
CGCGTTCGATCGGGGTGTCCCGGGGGATGATCCCGTGCCCGAACGCCTGGGAAGCGATCACCCCAGCGGCCATCCACAACGCCGAAGTGCGCCGATACGTCGAGTTCGTCTGCACCATGGCTCTTCTCCAGAGAGTTACGACACCACAGCCTTGACCGGCTCCGTCGGCGTCAGCTCCAGGATCTGCCGCACCAGCCCGTCCGCGTCCACCCGGTCCGCCTCGGCCTCGAAGTTCAGGATGAGCCGGTGCCGCAGGCACGCCAGCGCGAGCTCCTTCACGTCGCGGAAGCTCACGTGGTACCGCCCGTCCGTCACCGCCTTGACCTTCGCGCCCAGCAGCAGCGCCTGGGCCGCGCGGGGGCTGGCCCCGCAGCGGACGTACTTGTTGGTGGGCCCGCCGCTCCCCCCGGCGGCGAACTTCCCGTCCGGGTGCGTCGCCAGCACGAGCCGGCTCACGTACTCCTTGACGTGCGGGGCGACCACGACGCCGCGGATGAGCTGCTGGGCCGCGAGGATCGCCGGGCCGTCGAGGATCTTGGTCGCCTCGGGGTTCTTCTGGCCCGTGGTGCGGTCGAGGATGGTGAGCAGGTCGTCGAGCTGCGAGTACCCCACGACGAGCTTGAACATGAAGCGGTCGAGCTGCGCCTCGGGCAGCGGGTATGTCCCTTCCTGCTCGATCGGGTTCTGCGTGGCCAGCACGAGGAACGGCTCGGCCAGGCGATAGGTGGTCCCGCCGCTGGTGACGGCGTGCTCCTGCATGGCCTCGAGCAGCGCCGACTGCGTCTTCGGCGTCGCCCGGTTGATCTCGTCGGCCAGCACCACCTGCGCGAAGATCGGCCCGCGCTGGAACTCGAACTTCCGCCGGCCCGTGTCCGGGTCCTCCATCACGATGTTGGTCCCGATCACGTCCGCAGGCATCAGGTCCGGCGTGAACTGCACGCGGCTGAACGGCAGCGACAGGCTCTGCGCCAGCGTCCGCACGAGCAGCGTCTTGCCCAGACCGGGCACGCCCTCGAGCAGCACGTTGCCCCCCGAGAACAGGCACGTCAGCACGCCCTCGACCACCTCGCGGTGCCCGACGACGACCTTGCCGATCTCGGCCAGCAGCCGCTGGAACATCTCGCGGAACTTCTCGCACTGGGCCTTCACCTCGGCCGGGGTGTGGGGTTCATTCACGGGCGGCATGGATCACTCCTGCGTGGTCGGGAAAAAGGCAACCACAGAGCACACAGAGAGCACAGAGAGCGGCGCCCCGTCACCTTCCCCGCTCTGTGGTCTCTGTGTGCTCTGTGTGCTCTGTGGTTGCATCCGTTTTCACTCGTCTTTCATTTCGTCCTGGGCACGTCGCTTCGCCTTCATCAACCGCGAAAGCCCTTCGTCCTTGCTCACGGTCTCCTGCTTCGGGGTCGCTTCCATCGTCGTCGGCGCGGGCGGCGCTCCGGCCTCGTCCACGATCGGCGCGGCCTTGCGCTTGAGCTGCTCGGCCGACGCCTCGAACTTGACCGAGGCGGTCGCCTTCACGCTCGGCGCGAGCGGGTTCGGCGGCGCTGCGCCCGACGGCTCGGCCGTGCTCCGGGCGCGGTCCACCATCGTCGCCTTCGCAGCCTCTCTCGCGGCTCGGAGCGCGTCCATCTGCGCGCCGGCCTTGACCTTGCCGCGGCGCAGCCCCCCGGCCAGCGCCTGCGCCATCGCCCGCAGGTCGATCCGGACCCGCCGCACGCCCACGTCCGCGAGGAACATGCCGATCCCCAGGAGCGCGAACAGCAGCCACGCGGGCGTGGCCGCCACCGGCATCGTCAGCCCTTCGCGCCGCCACAGGTCGTCGGCCGCCGGAGTCCCGCTGAGCACGCGACCGCCCGTCATCGCCGCCACCTGCTCCAGCAGCGGCCGGTTGTCCGACAGTGCCCGGAACTCATCGGCGAACGGGCGCGTGACGGCCGCCATCACCGTGCCCTTGATCGGCTCGCCTTCCGTCCCCTGCGGCCGCGGCGCGGCATACCCCAGCGTGACCATGTACGAGCCCGGCAGCGAACTGTCGAACGTCCCCTCGTACCGCCCCATGCCCAGCTCGCGCAGCTCCAGGTCCTTGCCCGTGCCGTCGGGAAGCGCCACGCGGGCGTCGAACCGCGCGAAGTTGAGCCGATCCCCCGTGGTGTCAGTCAGCTCGACGATCACCCGCGTGCGGTCCCCGTCCTTCTCGGTGATGACGCGCGCGTCGGCCGACCCGCTCGGGCGCATCGCCCAGCGCAGGTGCTGCTCCCAGAACTGGCGGAACTGCCCCCACGCGACCCACGACGACGCCCAGCGCGTGCTCGCGTCGCTGGTGAACGTCACCACGCGCCCCAACCCATGCTGCCACGACGCCAGGATCGGGTCGTTCTCCTTGCCGCGGAGCGTCACAAAGACCGGCCCGTCGCGGTCGGCCGCGACGACGTACCCCTTGATCGGCGGCACCGCCGTGATCCCTCGCATGGAGTCGATCGGCAGCGGGACGATCGCGGGCGAGAAAGGGTCCCCCTCCCAGATCAACGACCGCTTCACCGTCTGGGCTTCCTTGATGAAGATCTGGTGGATCGTCGCCAGCCCGCCCGCGGTGTTCACGTCGTAGTGCCGCCCGCCCGTGGCCTGCGCGATGTCCTGCAGCCGCCGCGTGTCCATCCCCGAGTGCGGATAGACGCCCACGGTGCTGATCGTGATCTTGGCCTTCTTGAACTGCTGGAGCAGCTTGGTCGAGGGCGGCGACGGGTCGCCGTCCGACACCATGATCATGTGCTTCGCGCCGGCCTCCTCGCCCATCAGCCCCTGAAGGGCCAGCTCCATCGAAGGGGCGAAGTCGGGCATGTCGCCGAACGTCAGGTTGCGGATCGACCGCTTGATCGCCGACGTGTCCCCCACTTCCGCCATGCGGTGCACCCAGGCCGCCCCGCCCGCGCGCGGGTCAAACTCGACAATCCCGGCCAGGTCCAGGCGCGACAGCGCGTCCACCGCCGCCTCGGCCGTTTTCATCCCGTAGTGCACCCCGTCGGGCATCTCGATCGAGTGCATGACGAGGGCCAGCGCCCCGCGCGGCATCTGACGCTTCTGCGGCGGGTCGAGCCGGATCGGCAGGGCGTCCTCCAGCGGCGTCCCGATCCACCCGCCCGCGCCGAACGCCTCATCCCCGCCCACCATCACCAGCCCGCCGCCCAGGTCGTGGACATACTGCCGCAGGTCCTGCTGCGTCTGGTGGCTGAAGTCGTAGGCCGGACGGTTCACGAGCACGATCGCGTCGTAGGCCGTCAGGTCCTTGAGGCTCGTGGGGAACTGCTCGGGGCCGATGATCTCCGTCCCGATCTTCGCCTCCGAGAGGGCGGCCACCAGCGGTTCGTACTCGTCCGGGTTGTCCCCCACCACCAGCACACGCCCCTCGCCCGCCACGAACGTCACCGCCAGCGCCCTGTTGTTCTCCGTGATCCGGTCCTGGCCGCCGGACGGCTCGAAGACCGCCTCGAACTCCTGCGGCACGGCCCGGTCGAGCTTCACCGGCACGGAGTGGACGCTCCGCCCCGCGGGGACCGCCAGTTCGACCGCGTACCCCTCCGTCGCGGGGTCGAGGTCGATCGGCTCGCCGCGCATCAGGAGCGTCAGCCGCCCGCGCGCTGCCTTCGTCGCGTCGATCACGACCTTGACGTTGATCGTCTCGCCCAGGCGGGCCGTCGCGGGCGTCACCACCTGATCGACGATGATCTCGTTGTCGAACGAATAGACCACCGGCAGCACGTCGATCGGCACGCCCGCCGCCTTCGCCGCCTCGGCCGCCTCCAGCAGGCTCCCCACCGTCTCGTTGCCGTCGGTCACCAGCAGCACGCGGTACGCAGCGTCCTGCGGTTTGACGGCCAGCGCCAGCCGCACGCCCCCCGCCAGGTTCGTCCCCTCGGCCGAGCCGACGAACCCGCGCTCGACCACACCGCCCTTCGTCGTCGAGAGCGACGTGACGTACGCGTTGACCGCGACGGTCAGCACGTTCAGCCCGTCCTCGGGCTTGGCGCTCAGCGTGCGCGCATCCTGCACGTACGCGACGGCCTGGTCCTGCCGGTCGCGCGGGATCGACCGGCTCGCGTCGAGCACCACCGACACGTCCACGCTCTTCGATTCGTCGCGCCACTGCGGCTCGGCCATCGCCCCCGCGAGCAGCGCGAGAACAATCAGCCGCACCACCAGCGCCACCCGGCGCGTCGCCGTCGCCATCCCCGAGAGCGAACGCCGCCCGATCCACACCGTCAGCGCCCACCCGACCGGGATGAGCCACAGCCACACCGGCGTCTCGAACTGGATCGGCCCCGCGACGAGGGCGGCCAGGGTTGTGGTCTCGACGGGCGTCACCGCGCGGCGCCCCCATCGGCCAGGCGTGCCGCTCGTGAAAGGTCGAGCCCCAGCACACGGCAGTTGCCCGTGTCCAGGACGTACGCGGTCGGCCCGATCAACGCCACGCCCCAGGGGTTGAGCACCTGCCCGTGGCCCCGCCCCATCGCGCCGAACACGCCCAGGCTCGCGCCCGACTCCACGTCAATCCGCTGCACGCGGTGGTTCCCGAACTCCGCCACGAGCACCGTGCCGTCCGGGCATAACGCCAGGCCGTAAGGGTAGTTGAAGCGCCCGGGTTCGCGCCCGCCGGTCTCACGAGAGCCGATCCAGCGGACCAGCCGCCCATCAAGGTCGAACACACCCAGGCGGTGATCGCAGGCATCCGCCACGATCAGACGCCGGCGCGGCACGTCGAGCGCGATCGACTGCGGACGATCAAACTCGACCGCGTCGGGCCCGGCGGCGAGCGCCGCATCCGTACCGCGGGAGACGCCGAACGAAAACAGGAACCGGTACGCCGCGTCGAACACGCTCACGCGGTCGTTCCCGCCGTACTCGCTCACGTACACGCGCTCGACCCACCCGTCGGCCGCCGGCAGCACCGCCACATCCGTCGGGTAGATGAACTCCCCCGGGTCAGTGCCGAAGCTGCCGAAACTCGCCAGCAACTCCGGTTCGGCCTGCGCGCTCGGCGGCGCCGCGTACACCATCACACGGTGATAGTGCGTGTCGGGGATGTACACGCCCTGCTCGGGCCCGCCGTCCGCGCCCGCCCGCGGCCCGACCGCGATCGTCACGCCCGTGGGTTTGCCGAGCGCGTAGTCCGGCATGGTCCACGAGGCGAGCACGCCGCCCGTCGCGGGCTCGAGCCGCTGCACCCGCGCCGACTTGTCGATCACCCACACCGACCGATCGTCCGCGTCGATGGCGCGCGGCTGCGCCAGGCGTCCGGGCGACATCCCGCGCCCGCCGAACTCGCACACGACCGGCGTCCCGCCCGACACCGCCGCCGTCTCGTCGCGCGTGGAACACCCGCCGAGCCCTGCGATCACGACCGCCACGAGCGCGGAGAACACAACGGCACGTCCGGGCGTCGATCGGGCGATGAGTCGGGGGGGCGTGCGCGCATCGCGCGATCGGTGCATCCGGGTTCGCTCCGGTTCCAGATTCACAGCCAGACTTCTACCAGCATACATGGGGGCCGGTTCAGACCCGTGGATGAGTTCAGACCTGTTTCGCCCGATCGGGCCGACCACCGATACGACGCCCGACCCGCCGCGGTGCGCTACCGCCGCCGGATTCCCGCCAGCACCACCACCAACGCGGCCGCCGCCAAACCGCACCCGCCCACCAGCACCACCCCCGCCGAGAGGTCCCCCATCCGGTTGTAGTGCAGAAGCTGCAGCATCTGGAGCGGGAAGCTGCCCAGGCCCGGCGGCTGGAGCATGACCGCCGCCTCGATCTCGTGGAAGCTCAGCAGGCCCACAGCGACACCGACAGAGAGTACGGGCCCGAGCTGCGTCGGCAGCGCGCCCCGGAACCACCCGGCGAACGAATCTCCACCGTCCAGCGCCCGCATCTCCCGCCGCTCGGCGCTCTCCATCCGCCACGCCCACGCCCCGACGAGCGCCGCGACGAACCCGAGCCGCGCGGCGTGCGCCAGAACCACCGCCCCGAGCCCGATCGCCGGTGAGTTGAGCCCCGTGCGGTTCCACGCCGCGGCGCTCGCCGAGCCGATCAGGATTCCCGGCAGCAAACCCGCGACCAGGAGGACGACGACCGCCGCCCGCGTCACGCCCCGCGCGACGCTCCCGCCACGCCACGGTCCGAGACCGATCCACACCGCCGCTGCGATGACAACACCCAGCACAGCGACGACCGCGGCCACCGAGCCGCTGACCGCGAACGCCTGCGCATGCGTGTTCCAGAACAACCGCAAGTCGCGCGGCCCTTCCAGGTTCCTCCGCATCAGCTCCAGCGGCACGCCGACCGACGCGAGCCAGAGCACCATCGTCGCGACGATCGCGACCCACCCCGCACGATCGTGTCCACGCACCGGTTCGAGCCCGGGATCGCCCGGCTCGCCGCCGCCCGCCGCCCGCCGCCCGATCCACAACCCCGCCCCCGCCGCCAGCACGACCAGCGGCCACGCCGCCAGCCAGACACGCGCGTGCCGCTCCACCGGCGTCAGGTCCAGCAGGAACCACAGCTTGATCGCGTACGTCTCGAACTGCGCCAGGTGCATCGGCACGGCCGACCCGAGCATGAGCAACGTCACGGCCGCGGCCCCCGCCACCAGGCCCGAGCGCGTCATCGCCACGAGCGTGAGCCCGCGCCGCCACGCCGACGCGCGTTCCAGCCGCAGAGCCTCCAGCACCCCGCGGTCGATTCCCCGGACCTGCGCGGACAGGATCAGCGTCGCCAGAGGCCACGACCAGAGCACAAGCCCGAGGACCGCCGACGCCCGGGCCGCCGCCGCGGGCCGCCAGTTCGCCCCGACCTCGCCCCCGCCCGCGTCCATGAGCCAGTTGCCCAGCGGCGTGCGCGGCGCGCGCAGCTCGCTCCACCCGATGTACGCCAGGTAGCTGGGCATCAGCATCGGCACCAGCAGCAGCACGAACCACCGCGCCGAAAGCGATCGCGCCGCCCACGCCGCGGGCCACGCGCACGCCGACGCCAGCGCGCCGATCAGTCCCGCCGTGAGCACCGTCCACCCGAGCCGCGCCCAATCCACGGCCGCCGAAACCGTCGCGGACTCGGGAACCACGGCGCCAGACGCCTGAAGCGCCCCCCACGCGGCCATGACCGCCGGGAACCCCACGCTCGCGGCGACGATCACGACCAGGATGGTCGCCGCCCGCGCGCTGGTTCTCGTCCGCCGCGTCATCACCCGAGTCTACCGACAGACCGTCACCCTGATCGCACGGTGTACGGGTCCCTACCCGACAGCGACCACCGCGGTATCATGCCCCCCTTCATGCCCGCGACGCTCACGAGGAAGAAGAAGCCGGCCGCGCGTTCCAAACGCCCCGCGCCCGTCAAGGTCAGCGCCGCCCCGCCGAAGCCCTCGAAGCCCAGGCCGCCGACCACCCCCTACCCGGGCCGGATGGAGCGGCTCCGGGCGCTGATGACCCGCGCAGGCGTCGACCACTGCCTCGTCACCAACCCGATCGACGTGGGCTACCTGACCGGGTTCCTCGGCGGCGAGAGCTACCTGCTCGTCGGCCCAGCCCGCCCCGTCGTCATCAGCGACTTCCGCTACGACGAGGAGCTCAACCCGCAGCGCTCCTTATGCGATGTGTACATGCGCAAGCGGCCCATCCTCGACGCCGCGGCCGACGTCATCCGACAGGTCCACGCCGGGCGCGTCGGCGTCCAGGCCGAGTTCATGCCCGTGGCGGACATGACCATCCTCTCGGCGATGGTCGGCGAGGGGCGCGTCAAGCCGCTCGACCCCATCGTCGGCAAGCTCCGCGTCATCAAGGACTCCTTCGAGATCCCGCTGATCCGCGCGGCCCTGAAGATCCAGCAGGACGCCCTCGACGCCGTCCTCCCGAAGCTCAAGCCCGGCATGACCGAGCTCGAGGTCGCCGCCCGCCTCGAGGCCGAGATGAAGTCCCGCGGCTCCTCGCAGCCCGGGTTCCAGTCGATCATCGCCACCGGCGCCAACGCAGCCCTCCCCCACTACCGACCGGCCAAGGTCAAGATCGCCCCCAACAAGGTCCTGCTCATCGACTGGGGCGCGACGTTCCAGGGCTACCAGGGCGACATGACGCGCACCTTCGCCTTCCGCAAGTGGCCCGACAAGTTCGCGGAGATCTACAAGATCGTCCTCGACGCCCAGGAGATGTCCGCCGCCGCGCTCGGCCCGGGGCAGAGCACCCACGTCATCGACGGGATCGCGCGGGCCCACATCGTCCGCCACGGCTACGGCGACAAGTTCGGGCACGGCCTCGGGCACGGCCTGGGCATGAGCAAGGAGCCGCCGTACCTCAACCCGCTCTATCCCGCCATCAACCTCGAGGTCGGGCACGTGTGCACGGTCGAGCCGGGGATCTACCTGCCGGGCCAGGGCGGGATCCGCATCGAGGACCAGTATGTGATCACCGAGACGGGGGCGGAGAATCTCTGCTCCATGCCGAAGGACCTGAAGTGGGCAACGCTGTAGTGGAAGAGACGAAGAGACGAAGAGACGAAGAGACGAAGAGACGAAGAGACGAAGAGACGGAGAGACGAAGGGAAGCGGGGACCAGGGTTTGGATGTGTGAGCGTCAAGGCAGTATTGATGATCGCGGGACCGAGCAACGACGTAGTGGATGGACTGAACGACGCGGGGCCGGCGCGGCCCCTCTCCGTCTCTCTGTCTCTTCGTCTCTCCGTCTCTGGATTCCTCCCATGATCGACATCCGCAAGCTGAATGAGCTGGTGCGGCTGATGGTCGACCACGACCTCTCCGAACTGGACCTCAAAGACCAGAGCGAGACCGTGACGATCAAGCGCGGGGCGCAGGGCGTGCCCATCGTCGCCCACCACCCCGCGCCGCCGATCGCGGCGCCGCCCGCCCACGCCCCCGGCAACAACGGGCCCGCGCCGGCCGCCGCGGACGCGGGGATGGCCGCCATCGCCTCGCCCATGGTCGGCACCCTCTACCTCTCCCCCAACCCGGACTCCAAGCCGTTCATCGCGGTCGGCGCGGCGGTCTCGCCGGACACCGTCGTCTGCCTCATCGAGGCGATGAAGGTGTTCAACGAGATCAAGGCCGAGCGGGCCGGAGTGATCGACCGCGTGCTCGTCGCGAACGGCTCGGCCGTCGAGTTCGGGCAGAAGATCTTCCTGGTGCGGCCCGCCTGACCCCGCATGTTCCGACGCATCCTCATCGCGAACCGCGGCGAGATCGCTCTCCGCATCATCCGCGCCTGCCGCGAGCTGGGCGTCGAGACCGTCTGCGTGTATTCGACCGCCGACGCGGACGCTCCCTACCTCCGCTTGGCCGATCGCGCCATCTGCATCGGCCCCCCCCCCGCCAAGGAGTCCTACCTCAACATCCCGCGGATCATCTCCGCGGCCGAGATCGCCGACGTGGACGCCATCCACCCCGGCTACGGCTTCCTCGCGGAGCGCGCCGACTTCGCCCAGATCTGCCGCGACTGCAAGATCGAGTTCATCGGCCCCAGCCCCGAAGCCATGGGCAAGCTCGGCGACAAGGTCGCCTGCAAGCAGACCGCCAAGGCCAACAAAGTCCCCGTCTTCCCCGGCTCCGAGGGCGCCATCGAGGACGAAGAGGAAGCCGTCCGCGTCGCCGAGACGATCGGCTACCCGGTCATCATCAAGGCCTCCGCCGGCGGCGGCGGGCGCGGCATGCGCGTCTGCCACAACCAGGCCACGCTCCGCACCAACCTCAAGCAGGCCGCCCAGGAAGCCCTGGCCGCCTTCGGCAACGGCGCCGTCTTCATCGAGAAGTTCCTCGAGCACGCCCGGCACGTCGAGGTCCAGGTCATCGGCGACAAGCACGGGCACGCCGTCCACCTCTTCGAGCGCGACTGCTCCATGCAGCGCCGCCACCAGAAGATCATCGAGGAGGCCCCCGGCCCCGGCATCGACCGGCGCCGCCGCGACGCCGTCTGCGAGTCCGCGTCCCGCCTCATCCGCGCGGCCGCCTATTCCGGCGCCGCCACGGTCGAGTTCCTGATGGACGAGAAGCAGAACTTCTACATGCTCGAGGTGAACACGCGGGTGCAGGTCGAGCACCCCGTTACCGAGCTCGTCACCGGGATCGACATCGTCCAGACCATGATCCGCGTCGCCGCGGGCGAGCCCCTCCCCTGGCGCCAAAAGGACATCACCCTCAAGGGCCACGCCATCGAGTGCCGCATCAACGCCGAGGACCCCGAACGCGGCTTCCGCCCGTCCCCCGGCAGGATCGATCGCTTCGAGCCCCCGGGCGGCCCCGGCGTCCGCATGGATACGCACGTCGTCACCGGGTACACCGTTCCGCCGAACTACGACAGCATGATCGGCAAGCTGCTCTGTCACGCCGACACCCGCGAGCAGGCCATCACCCGCATGGCCCGCGCCCTGCGCGAGTTCACGGTCGGCCCGATCAAGACCACCATCCCGCTCCATCTGCGGCTCATGGAGAACTCGAGCTTCCGTCAGGGCGGGATCGACATCCACTTCCTGGAACGGCTCCTGAAGTAGCCCGTCTTGCGGAAGTAGCCCGTGTCGCGGACGCCGGGCCTGAGGAGGCTCTGCGACGAAGGCTCGGATCGTGAGCCTGCGAGAGACCCGCCGCCTTACTCCAGCACAAAGTCCGCGATCTCCCCGGCCACGAACCGCTCCGTTTCCTCTCCGGTGCGGAAGCCCACGCACCGGAAGCCGCACTTCTCCAGGATGCGCCGCGACGGGGCGTTAGCGCGTGTCGTGGTGGCGTGCAGCGGCCGGCGGCGTTCCTCGCCGAGGAACATCGCGAGGGCGCGCGACGCGACGCCCTTCCCCCAGTGCGGCCGCGCGATCCAGTATCCGACGCAGTCGTGCCCGTCGGCCTGAAAACACCCGATGCTGCCGACGATCTCGGGCCCGCGCACGCCGTCGATCTCGATCACCCGCGAGGCGACGCCCGGGTCGGCGAAGATGCGTTCCCACGTTTCGAAGAACACCTCACGCGTACGCGGCTTGGTCCCGGCCATGACATTGCTCTCGGGGTCGGTCTGCATGTCGAACAGCGCCGGCAGATCGCCCGGCCCGGTGGGGCGGAGGCGGATCACGTCGGCACGATCTTCGCGGCGTTGCATCCGGGCATGGTACAGGCTGTGACGAGCCCGACGCGCAAGCGAGGGACTACGAGCCCGAAGCGCAAGCGAGGGACGACTCCCATACCGAATCGACGAGCCCGAAGCGCAAGCAAGGGACGACTCCCATACGCTCCGCGCATGGCCGAGCCCCTCGCCTACTTCCTCACATGGACCTGCCACGGGACATGGCTCAATGGAGACGAGCGAGGCTCCGTCGATCGCGACCACAACCAACTCGGCACGCCCCATCTTCCTCCCGATCCCAAGCGTGAAGCCCGCGCCGCCGCGAAGATCGACCATGCCGAGATCGTGCTGACTCCGGAGGCCCGAGCCCTGGTCGAGGCGATCATCCGCCACCACTGCGAGATCCGGGGCTGGAATCTGCGCGCGATCAATGTGCGCACCAACCACGTCCACGTCGTGGTGGATTGCCGCGGAACCCCCGCCGGACCGGAGACCGCCATGGAGCAGTTCAAGGCCTGGTGCACCCGTCGCCTGCGCGAGGCGGGCTTCGTGCGTCCCGATCAGAAGGTCTGGACCGAGCACGGAAGCACGCGCTGGATCAACACCGACCACTCACTCGCCCAGGCGATCGACTACGTTCTCAAGCGCCAATAACCCTCGCTCGCGCTTCGGGCTCGTCAACTGAAGCAGGCCCGACTACGAACCCGAAACGCGAGCGAGGGACTACATACAAGCCCGAAGCGCAAGCGAGGGACTCCTACGGCAGGTGGCCGGGACTTGGGACGGTCGACACACACACGACGTGGAATGCCCCGTCTCGCACTCGCCGCGCCCTCGGCGCCACCGAGCTCGCCACCGATCGTGAGTTCGCCGTGGCGAACCACGCCGCCCTAGGCACCCGCCGCGGCCCTCGCCCGGATCGACTCGAGCGCGAACTTCGCCGAGCCCCGCACGTCCCGCTTTCGGGACTTCAGGTTGGCCTCGAGGAAGGGGATCGCCCGTGCAGTCCCGATGTCGTTGAGCGTCGCGTTGCACTCGATGATGTCGTAGGGATCGGTGCCGTTCGCGAGATGGGCGAGCACGCGCCGCTCGGCCTCCGGGTTCTCCGACCGCTTCAGGGCGGCGATCGCGGCGCGCCGGACCAGCCACCGCGCGTCGCCCATCAGCGCGTACACCGACGACAGGTCAACGGTCGCGGGCTTGGAAATGTCCCCGATCCGATCCAGCAGACACGACAAGTTGAACTTGACCTTCTCGCGCCCGAGCCAGCCGATCATGACCTCAGCGCAAGTTGGGTCGCTTAGGCTCTGCCCGATCTTCCCGATGATGAAGTAAGCCGCGTTGCGCCGCCATCGGTCGCGCTCGTGAGCGACGAACTCGACCAGTTCATCCACCATGGTCCGATCCCGAAGATGCTCGGCCTCGCGATGAGCATGCCACGCGATAGTCTGAGTCGATCCCGGCGCGGTGCCCTCGTCGCCGAAGCGGTCCAGTAGTTCCTTCAGCTCACGCCGCACAGCGTTCCTCCAAGAACAGCTTACCGGTGCCGCAGGTAGCCCGACCGTTTTCGTGGCAGGTAGCACCAACCGTGCCACCGACCACGCGGCCCTTCCCGCCTCGTCCCCTCTACTCGTCTACAGCCGCGCGGTCGGTACCACCCGCCTGCATCCGCCCACCGTGCCGATTATTTCGGTGGTTTGACTTCAATACCCGGCGCCAGATACGCCGCGAAGGCGCGGATGGCGGCTTGCTCATCCGCAGGGATCGTGAACGGCCGCCCGTCTAGGGTACCCGTGGGCGTTTCCGCGATGGCCATGCGCACCACGAACTCCGTTGGCACAGCGAAGTCGAGCCGATCCTGTTCCTTGAGGCCCCACCCGTCGCCGTGATACTCCCGGATGCCCGTGGCGACGCGCAGTGTTTCACCATCGGCGACCAGAGTCAGCAGGTAGCTCGCATCGTGTTGCCAGGTGTTGGGCGGTCCGTAAACCGTCACGCTCACGGTGTCCGGCGGCTCGACTCGCACTGTTCCTTCGATGACGTCGGTGACTTGAAACTTGAGCGAGCCCCGCGAGATCATGCTCGTCTCGGGAATCAACTCGAGCGGCATGAGAGGGGTGCGGAGAACGATGTTTCCGAAGGACCGGAGCGGTTCTGCCGTGACCGGGTACACGCCGGGCGCCGTGGGTGGCGGGGGGTATACGAGCCGGGCGAGCATCCGTCTGCGGGCCGAGTCTCGCGCGGCGGTAATCTCGGCGGTGATGAACGGCACGACCAACCCGAGCGCCCCACCAAGAACGATCACGCTGATGAGCGTGAAGCCGATGAGCCGAACGCGTCGCCGGCGCTTTACCTTCCTGGCGTAACGAGCTTCAAAGGTCGCATCTTCCACTGACGTTGAGTCTAACCAAGGACCCGGTGTCCGCCACTGTGCCGTTCCTCTCCAAGGAAGGTGGCACCGACCGTGCCACCAACCACGCGGCCCTACCCGCCCCTTCCCCTGGAGGCCGCGACATCACCGTTTCCTCTTCCGGTCTCTGTGTCCTCTGCGCCTCTGTGGCAAGCGTTCTCCGCACCGCCGCAAAAATAACACGCGCATGTCCACGTTTGTGCGCAATTGTGTGGTACATGCGCCGCCCGGGTCTTGCAACGACGCGCCCGCGCCGTATCACTTCCCCCGATGGTCGCAACCGCTCTCCAATCCGACTCGGGCACCCCGCCGCTCCACGGCGGTCCCGCCTCTGGCCCTTTGCCATGTGCCCCTGTGCCATGTGTCCCTGTGCCCTCTGCCCCTCTGCCATCTGGCCCTCTGCCCTCCGCCATCTCACCCCGGGACCGCGAGCTCATCGCCGCCCTGAACAATCCCCCCGGCATCGACCCCGTTGAGTACGCCGCGTGGATCGATCGCCCCGAGATCCAGCGCATCATCGCCGCCCGCGACGACCTCCGCGCCCGCGAGGAGCACGCGACAATTTCCCGCTTCCGCGACCGCGCCCTCGCCGAGGCCTCCGCAGCACTCGACACCCTCAAGGCCACGCTCGAAAAGACCAAGGCCCTCGCCACCGACCAGCAACTCCTCGAAGCCCGCCGCGCCGCCTCCTCCATCACCCGCCTCGCCCGAGCCTGCCTCAGACCCCTCGCCCTCCCCCGCCCCGCAGCCGCCTTCAGGGAGCACGCCGGGAGCGCACGCCCCGCCCGTGACGCAATCGCCTCTTCCCAACACGCTCCCCCGCCCCAGCAATCCCACGCCCCCGCCGCCGACACTTCGTCTCTTCGTCTCTCCGTCTCTCCGTCTCTCCGTCTCTTCCACCGAGCCCCGCCTCCTCCATCCCCGGCCTCCACGAAGCCGTCGCCGCCTTCATCCGCGCCGCCGGGACCGTCGCCGCGGGACACCAGGCCGGCCTCGACGACGCCACAGCCCACATCGCTCATCACCGCAAGCAGGAGCGCGCCGACGAGTTCCCCAACTGGCTCGAGTCGCGCTGCGCCATGTTCCGCGACGCCGAGGTGCGCCCCGGTGTCGTTCTCCACCAAGACGATCTCGACGGCGCCATCCAGTTCGTGACCCTCAACCGCGCGACCGGCCCGGCGCAGTGCCTCATCCACGTGGTCCTCGAACGCGCCGACCACAGCGACCCCCGTTGGGCCGTCGCCGACGTCGTCACCGCGGATTCCTCATAACCGCGCCGTCCACCACGATCCCCCGCAGCGCCCCATTCTCAAATCTGAAACTCTGCGATCTGAGAATCTGGAATCTCCCTCTGCGCCATCACCGCGCGCGAGCACCACCCATGCCGATCCAATCCGCCAAACCCGCTCACTCATGGCGTCGCCCGCCGCACGCATGGTGCGCGATCACTCCCGTCATCCCCGCCCCCTCCGACCTCGACGACCCCGAACTCCCCCTCACCACCCCCCAGACCCTCCACGCCTGGGTCGCCCGCTACATCAACGTCAACGTCCCCCGAGTCCCCATGGTCGAAGGCCACAGCGCCCCCTTCGACTACCTCAAGCACGCCTACTTCGAAGGCAATCCCCCTCCCCTCCCGCGCCCCGCGGATCCCGACACTTCGTCTCTGCGTCTCTCTGTCTCTCCGTCTCTTCCATCCCTCCCCATCGACTGCGTCGTGTGGGCCTGCCGCGGCGGCGGCAAGACCTTCCTCGGCGCCGTCGCCACCGCCCTCGACCTGCTCCACAAGCCCGGCATCGAGGTCCGCATCCTCGCAGGCTCGCTCGAGCAGGCCGGCAAGATGTACGCCCAACTCCGGCGCGTCTTCGAGACCGAGGCGCTCCACGCGTGCGTCAAGGGCCGCATCACCGCCCGCCGCATCGTGCTCAACAACGCCAGCACCGTCGAGCTCCTCGCCCAGTCCGATTTCTCCGTCCGCGGCACGCGGGTCCAGCGCCTCCGCTGCGACGAGGTCGAGCTCTTCGAGCCCTCGATCTGGGAGGCCGCGCAGCTCACCACGCGATCGAAGACCGCAGGCACGCGCCTCATCCCCGGCACCATCGAATGCCTCAGCACCATGCACATGCCCCACGGCGTCATGGCCCGCATCGTCCGCGAAGCCCACGAGGGCAAGCGACGCCTGTTCAAGTGGTCGCTGCTGGACGTGCTTGAGAAGTGCAAGGGGCGGAGCTGCAACGCGGATGGGAGCGACGGCGCGCGGAAGAACTCCCCGGACGCCGAGGCTGAGCGAGGCTCTGCGAGCGAAGCCTCGGATACCTCAGCCCCGGCCCACAGGGCGCGCCGACAACCACCGGACAGGCCTCCTCACGACGATCCAACCTGTCCAGAGCCGAGCGCCCGGGCCGGATCGACGTCAGGGATGGACGGATCCGAGGCTTCGCTCCGAAGACTGCGCTCAGCCTCGGCGTCCGGCGCTCATCGCCTTTCACCCACCTCCCTCCCCCAACTCCCGCCCCGCGACTGCCCTCTGCTCAACGACTGCAACGGCCTCGCCAAAAGCACGCACAACTTCGCCGACGCCCCGTGCGACAGCGGCTTCGTCTCCATCGCCGACGCCATCCGCATGAAGGCCCGCGTCTCCCGCGCCACCTGGGACGCCGAGATGCTCTGCACCCGCGCCAACCGCGGCATCGCCGTCTATCCCGACTTCGACCCCGCCCTCCACATCACCGACGCCCCTTCATCCCTCTATCCCTCCGTCCCTTCGTCCCTCAGTCCCTGCGTCCCTTCGTCCCTTCCCCTCCTCTGCGGCATCGACCTCGGCTACCGCGCCCCGACGGTGATCCTCTGGGCCGCGATCGACGAGCGCAACGTCCTCACCGTCTTCGCCGAACGCGTCGAGAGCGAGCTGGTCCTTGACACACACGTCCGCGCCCTGCTCGACGCTCCCTGCGGCCGCCCCGCCTGGATCGGCATCGACCCTTCCGCCAACCAGGTCAACGAGCAGACCGGCGTCTCGGCCTCGCGCCTCCTCGAGAAGGCCGGCCTGACGGTGAAGCGCCGCAGCCTCCCCGTCCAGGCGGGCCTCGACGCCGTCCGCGCCCGCCTGAAACCCGCCGAAGGTCCCCCGCGCCTGCTCATCCACCGGCGCTGCACCCACCTCATCGAGGCGATGGAGAAGTACCACTACGACGAGAAGGACCTGACCAGCATGGAGCCCGTGAAAGACGGCCCCGACCACGCCTGCGACGCCCTCCGCTATCTCGTCACCAACCTCGACCTGCCGGCAATCAGCAGGTACGCGGGGAACTACTTGTGCCGATGACAGCGCCGGCCACCGCGAACGCGAGAGCGCCCCTCACCGCCTCACCGCCTCACGCCGCCGCGC
Organism: Phycisphaerales bacterium; assembly: GCA_046153875.1. Taxonomy (GTDB): domain Bacteria; phylum Planctomycetota; class Phycisphaerae; order Phycisphaerales; family UBA1924; genus JBJXFE01. The sequence continues at coordinate 19,211 of JBJXFE010000012.1, read as the reverse complement.
GCTCACTTCGCGCGCTGCCCCTCCAGCCACTCGACCCCGCGCCGGATGTTCCCGAAGACGTCGCCCTTCCACCCGTGTCCGCCCTCGTACGTCTGGAGTTCGACGGCCGCGCCGGCTTCGGTCAGCTCCTTCTTCGCGGCCTCCGGGAACCGCATCTTGATGAAGTCGTCCGGCGAGTGCAGCAGGTAGTACGCCTTGCCCTTCGCGCCGACCAGCGGCGGCATCAGCTCCGGCTTGTACACCGACATCACCACGAACGCGCCCGTCAGCGGCGTCCCTTCCGTCACGCTCGCCGCATACACGGGCGGCCCGCCGCTCGACCAGCCCAGCGCATAGACGTGACGGCGGTCGATCTTCTTCTTCGCCGCGGCGTCCTCGACCACCGCCGCGATGAACTCCTCGGTCGAGAACTTCATCGCGTCGTCGGGCAGGCCCTTCGTCGGCCAGACGATCCGGTTCTTGTCCTCGCGCCACACCGGCGCGACGAGCTGAGCAACGAGGTATCCGTCCGGCAGCGCCTTGGCCGCGATGTTCTTCACAAACGGGTGGAACTCCGCCGATCCGTCCCCGCCGGGCAGGATCAGCAGGACCTTCCATCCGTCGGCGGGCTCGGCCGCGCCCTCGCGCGGGCCGATCAGGAAGTACCTCTTGTGCTCGTCGCCGCCCGCGCGCAGATCCTCCGCCGCGATCGCCGGCTCGGGCCGGGCTTCGGGCTGAGCCACGCGTGGCGTCGCGGCAGCCGCCAATGCCGCACCGCCGATGACCGCCGCCGCAATCGCCCAAGCAGATTTCATGGTTCGCTCCTGAGCCCGCCGGGCCGCCGATCGGGGGGCATACCGCCCGTGACCGCACCGGACGCCTGTTTTCCGGAGAAACCCCCGAACACGGGCCGGTCACGAGCGAAGAATACAACAGCCCATGGACCTGCGGACACTCTTGGCCGCGTTGCTTCTCGTTCAGTCGGTGCTGCCCGCGCCGATCTGCGCCGGGATCATGGCCCGCTGCGCGTCCGATCCGAGCGCGTGCTTCGCGTCAGGCGGATCGTCGGTCGCATCCGATTGCGGGATGGGTTGCGGTGGCGCGCTGACGCCGCGAGCCATGACGTGCCGCATCGCGTGCGTCCCGACCGCACGCCACACCCCGGATCAACCCGCCGACGAATCCCGCGACAACCCCGCGCCCTGCCGCCCGATCTGCACGCCATGTCCGCTCGGTCAGCCGCTCGCACCGAGCCGGACACCGTCGCACGCCACGCCCGCCGAACTGGCCCTCATGCCCGCCGGCCCCGCGCCGGTGATCGTGCTCGCGGACGCCGATGCGGAGGCCTTCCGCGCCGCCATCGCGAGTTCATCCGGTCACCCGCTCATCGGCCTCGAATCCAGGCCGCTCCTCTGCGTCTGGATCATCTAGCCGACGCCCGCGCCGGCACTGCGCGCTGCGCGAACGCCGGCGCTCCGCGTCATCTCATCAACTCATCCGTTGTTCGCTGTGTTCTGTATTCATCGGTACATACCGCGCGCCATCGGCGCGCTCATGAAGGAGACTCTCCATGTCCAATCGTCGCAACTTCATCGTCGGCGCGGCCGCGGCCGTCGCCTCCGCCATCGGGCTCGGCTCGGCCTTCGGACTCGGCGGCGCGCAGACGCCGGCCAAGCCCGCGGCCTCCGGCGACTGCTGCTGCTGCTGCCCGGAGTGCTGCGGCACGGGCTGCACGGACTGCTGCCCCGAGGGCGGTCAGGGATGCTGCGCCGACTGCGGTCAGACCGGGTGCGCCGGCGACTGCGGCGCGGCCTGCGCCGGCTGACCGCCGCGTGATCACGCCGGGAATCAGGGTCGATGAAGCACGGGCCCCCCGCCCCCCCACTGGCGGGGGGCCTTTTTCATCCGACGCGAATCGCGTCGAGCCCCGCCGCTCAATGAGCGGTGACGGCCGCGCGATCCAGCAGCCGGATCGACTTCCACCGCCCGGACATGAACCGCCAGAGCAGGAACATCCCGAGGATCGCGATGTATGCGGCCGCGGCGATCCACGGGCCGAGCGATTCGAGCTCGTCGCCGTAGACCCGGACCATCGCGGTCCCCCCGCCGACGATCACGAGCCACGACAGCCCCAGGGTGAACACGCCCGGCACGACGGTGTCCCCCGCGCCGCGCAGCGCCCCGCTCAGCGTCATCGCGATCGCATCGAAGAGCTGGAACGTGGCCGTGGCGATGAGGAACGTCGAGCCGAGCGCGACAACCCGGGCCGCGACGTCCGGCGGCGTGTCCGCCTCGATGAACAGCCGGATCATCGGCCCGCGGAACACGATGAACAGCACGGCGCACAGCCCCATGTACGCCAGCGCCACGACCAGCCCCAGCCAGGCGCGCCGCGCCGCCAGGTCCGGGCGGCCCATCCCCATGTACTTGCCCACGAGCGCGGTGCACGCGACAGAGACCCCCACGGCCGGCATGAAGGACAGCGACATGTACTGGTGCGCGATCCACCCCGCGGTCGCGTGCTCGCGCCCGAAGTGGCTCACCAGGTACACCATGAAGTACCCCCAGCAGATCATCTCGTTGCCGAACATCATGCCGCCCGGCCAGCCCAGCCGAACCAGGTCCCGCACGTGCGGCATCGACGGCCGCCACTGCGACCGCGTCTGGTAGAGCGCGTTGAACTTCGGCCCGAGGAACACCGCCAGCGGGATGAGCAGCTCCACGCCCGTGGCGATCACCGTCGCGTACCCCGACCCCGCCACGCCCAGCGCGGGGAGCCCGAACTTCCCGAACACCAGCGCCCACGCGAGCGCGAGGTTGATCACGTTGGCGACGACGCCCGCGATCAGCACGATGCTCGCCCGGTGCATCCCGTAGAAAAACTGCGACAGACCCCGCGTCCACATCGTGAGCACCGCGCCCAGGAGCAGGATGCGCCCGTATTCCGCGCCCAGCTCGGCCTGCGCGGGGTCAACCCCCGCGACCCGGAAGACCCACGGCAGTGCGAACGCGAACGGCACGAGCACCACCGCCCAGAACGCCGCGGCGATCCACAGCCCGTTCCACGCGTAGGCGGGCCCGCGCTCGGGCCTGCCCGCGCCCATGTTCTGCGCCACGTAGGTGTTCACGACGGTGAGCAGGCCCATCGCGATCGAGATCGGCACGAACGCCGCGAGCCCGCCGTTCCCCTGCGCCCCGACGTAGATCGGGTCCGGCCCGATCTGCGAGACGATCAGCTTGTCGGTGAACTGCATCGCGGTGTACGAGACCATCGTGGCCACGGTCGGGCCGGCGATTGTCAGCATCTCCACGATGGGATGCTTCGCCGGTACGGGGGGCGCGGCGGGAGGGGTTGTCGTCGTGTCGGCGGACATGGATGCGCTCACAGGCTCAGCGCCCGTTCCGAACGGATCGGAGCGGCGCGGCATTCATCGTGTGTGGGAGAGGAACCGAACGGAACGGACCCGGAAGGTCGAACACCCGAGCCGTCAACCCGGCGGTCGCGGGGCCAACGTGGACTGCGGGGGCGACGCGGCCATGCGGACGGCGGTCTCGATGGCTGTCTTCATGCTGCCCTCCGCCGCCTTGTTCCGCCCCGCGATATCGAACGCCGTTCCGTGGTCCGGGCTGGTGCGGATGATAGGCAAACCCACCGTGACGTTGACCGCCGCGTCGCGGTCGAGCAGCTTGACGGGGATCAGCCCCTGGTCGTGGTACATGGCCACGACGAGGTCGAAGTCGCTGCGCACCGCGGCGTTGAAGACCGTGTCCCCCGGGAACGGCCCGCGGCAGTCGATGCCGGTCTGCGCGGCCGCCGCAACGGCCGGCGCGATCACGTCGCGGTCTTCGGTCCCGAGCAGCCCGTCCTCGCCCGCGTGCGGGTTGAGCCCGCAGACCGCGAGGCGCGGGCGCGCGACGCCGAGACGCTGGCACGCCTCCGCGCCGAGCGCGATGACCTCGCGGACGCGCGCCGTGGTCAACACGTCCCCCACCCTCATCAGCGGCAGGTGCGTGGTGGCCAGGATCACGCGCAGCCGCGGCGTCAGGAACATCATCGCGTACCGCGCGGACCCGCAGCGCGCCGCGAGCAGTTCCGTGTGTCCGGGGAACTCCCCGTGCCCGGCCAGGGACCAGGCTTTCTTGCTGATCGGCCCGGTGACGATCGCGTCCACGCGCCGCGGGTCGCCCGTCGGCCGCAGCGCGTCGACGATCGCCCGCTCGACACACGCGAAGGAGATCTCCCCCCCCTCGCGCGTGTGGTCCGCTTTGAACGGCGGCTTCCCTGGGTCGTCGAGCACCACAACAGCTCCGGACGAGGGCGGCGGCGCGTCGAACGCGACGCGGACCCAGAATGGCGCGATCCCCGCGCGATCGGCGGCCGCACGCAGCGCCGCCTCCGGACCGAGGAGCCGGTACGCCGCACGCCGGCGCAAATCCCCGTCCGCCAGCGCCTTGGCGACCACCTCCGGGCCGATCCCGCCGGGATCGCCCAGCGTGACGGCGATCACGGGGATCGTGGACCCTGGCGTGTTCGTGCTCCGGGGCATCGAGCCTCATCCTTGGAGGTCAGGGAGCACGAATCCCCGGCCGGATACCATCCCGTCCGCGTTTCACAGGAGTTCCCCATGAACAGGCTCGCCGTCGGGATCGTCGCCGTCACCTTCGCCGCCGCCGCGGCCGTCTCGCTCCAGTCCGGCGGCGCGACGCCATCGGGTGTTTCCAGCGGTTCGGGAACGCTGACCCTGTCCGCCGCCGCGCCGGCCCCCGTCCAGCCCGCCGGCGACCCGCCGCAGCGCGAGGCGCACGACGGCACGATGATGCCCGTGCTCAGCCGCGCCGAGCACACGCTGGTCATCGAGGACCTCAAGATCGGCGACGGCCCCGAGTGCGAACGCACCAACGACGTGGTCGTCCACTACCACGGCACGCTGCCCGGCGGCAAGGTCTTCGATTCCACCCGCGGCAAGGAGCCCGCTACGTTCGCGCTCCAGCGCCTCATCCCCGGGTGGCAGGCCGGCATCCCCGGCATGAAGGCCGGCGGGATCCGCCGCCTCGTCATCCCGCCCGCGATGGCCTACGGGAGCAAGGACCGCGTGAACCAGGCCACCGGCGAGGTAACCATCCCCGCCAACAGCGAACTCACCTTCACCATCCAGCTTGTGGAGATCAAAGTGCCCGTCAAAATCGAGGACCTCGTCGTCGGCACCGGCAAGGAATGCCCCCGGGGCGCGACCGTCAAGGTCCACTACCGCGGCACGCTCATGAACGGCACGGAGTTTGATTCCAGCTACGCTCGCAACGAGCCCATCGAGTTCTCGCTCGGCGGAGTCATCCGCGGGTGGCAAGAGGGCGTGCCGGGCATGAAGGTCGGCGGCAAGCGCAAGCTGACCATCGCGCCGGACTACGCGTACGGCGCGGCCGGCGCCCCGCCGACGATCCCGCCGAACGCCACGCTGGTGTTCGAGATTGAGTTGCTCGACGTGAAATAGCCGTCACACTCGGAACATCGCGCCGAGCTTCCGCCCCATCAGCACCGACGCGCCGACGAGGGTCACCGTCAGCAGGGCCATCCCCCACACGCCCATCGCGGCCGCGATGGACGGGCCGTCGCCCAGCCGCTCGCTGAACGCGAAGATCGCCTTCGTCACCGGGTAGTCCCCGGCCTGCTGCGCCAGGATGAGCGAGTCGCTCACCTCCAGCATCGAGAAGCTGAAGACCAGCAGCCCGCCCGCGATCAGGTTGGCCGCGATCAGCGGCACGATCACGCGCCGCACGGCCGTGAACCGTGATGCCCCCAGATTCAGCGCCGCCTCTTCGAGCTCCCCCGAGGTCTGTTCGAGCCCCGCGACCGTCGCCCGCACGATGTACGGCAGACGACGGACCGCGTACGCGATCACCAGCAGCGGGATCGGGTTCGGGTCCGTCCCCAGCACCGACACCCACTCCTCCAGCGGGCCTCCCTTGAACGGCCAGCGCAGGCTCATCGCCACGAACCCGAACGCCATCACCAGCCCCGGCACGGCCAGGGGCATCATGCACAGGGCGTCGAGCACCCGCCGCCCGCGCAGCTTCGTCCGCACGATCAGGTAGCCGATCACGATCCCCAGCCCTATGTCCGCCGCCATCGCGGCCGTCGCGTACACGAGGCTGTTCACGATCGAGTTGAACGAATCGGGCGAGGTCAGCGCCTGGCGGTAGTGGTCGGGCGTGTATTCACGCGGCAGGACGGTCTCGTACCAGCCGCCGGTCACGCTCACGCTCGTGAGCACCACGCCCAGGTGGGGCAGCACCGCGACGAAGGTCACGATCCCGAACGCCCCGGTTGCCGCCCACGCCCGCCAGCCCCGCAGCCGACGCTCGGCGGACGCGACCGACGCCTTGGCGTACATCGCGTGGGCCTTGCCGCCGAACGCCAACCGCCCAGAGGCATAGATGCCCGTGGCGACGACCAGCATCAGCAGCGTCAGCGCGTAAGGCTGCGACGAATCCTCCACCTCCTTGAGGCCGTTGAAGATCTGCACCGGCGTCACGCGGTAGTAGTCGAGCATCAGCGGCGTGCCCAGCTCCGTGAACGCCCAGATGAAGACGATCGTCGCCCCCGCGAAGAGCCCGGGCCGGATCAGCGGGAGCGTCACGCAGCGCAGCCGACGCCACGGGCCCGCGCCGAGGTTCCGCGCGGCGTCGTCGAGCGCGGGGTCGAGATTGGCCAGCGCTGCCGCCGCGTTCAGATAGATGATCGGGTACAGCGAAAGAGCCTCGACGGCGATGACCGCCAGAAACTTGCCGTCCGCCAGCGGGCCCAGCGCCCGCATCCACTCGGGCGCCCAGCCGCCGCCCAGGAAGTCGATGTGCGTGCCCAGGAGCGCGTTGAGCGCGCCCGAGCGGCCCAGAATCGCACGCAAACCGATCGCCCCGACGAACGGCGGCAGGATCAGCGGCACCAGGATCAGCGCGTTGAACACCCCCTTGAACGGGTACGCGAACCGCGCCGACAGGATCGCCAGCGGCAGCGCGATCATGATCGCGAGCGTCGTGGTCCCCGCGGCCACGATCAGCGAGTTCACGAACCCCTCGCGCAGCACCGGGTCGGCGAACACCATCCGCAGGTTGTCCAGCGTGAAGACCGGGCCCGAGGGGCCGTCGGTCATGAACGCGCCGGCAGTGGTCAGCACGATCGGATAGACGAGGAACGCGCCCAGCAGCGCGACGATCGCGCCCATCAGCCAGTACCGGTACACGACGCGAACGACGGGCACGCCGCGAGTGTACCGGCGCCGTCACTCCGGCGACTCGGTCTTGAGGCTCTCGCGCCACTCCGCGTCCAGTTCGCCGAACGGCAGCCCCAGCGCCTCGCGGCTCGCCTCGTCGAGCGTCAGCCCGCGCGCCAGCGCCCGCAGCCACGTGTTCCGCCCCTCGCGCCCGAACCGCTCGGAGACGTACCCGACCATGTGGTGCCCCTGGCGGTAGACGTGGAACGTGTGGGTCCGCGCCTCGCCGCGGAAGTCGCCCAGCTTGTCCCAGTCCATCAACGCGTCCGTCCGCGCCCACCTGCGGACCAATGAGTCGGAGTTGCTCCCCGAGTACGCCTCCGACGCAAGCTCGGCCACGCCCTCGAGCACCCACCAAGGCATGAGCGTCGCCTGGGGACCGAACTCGAACGTTGCCACGTGCCCGTACTCGTGGGCCAGCAGCGACCGGGCTCCACCCCGCCCGCGCACCCCCGACGCCATCAGCTTGATGGCCTCGTCCGGCTCGTTCCACCCGCCGAGCGGCTCGGTGTAGCTCAAGTAGATCGATTGCTGGAGATGGTTCATCGTCTCGTACAGCTTGACCTCCTGCACGCGCGTCACGAGGTCGTCCTCTTCCAGCGCGAACCCCTCATGCACGTGCGCGCGAATCTCCGGCAACACTTCCACGACCACCTCGGCCGCGGCATCAAACCCGCGCGGGAACAGGACGCGCACGCCGTCGCGCTCCAGCACATCCCAACGCTCGCCGGCATACAACCAACCACCCCCGTCGCCCTCCGCGCGGGCGAACCGCGCGTCGAAGCTCACCTTCCGAGGCTTCCCCCCCTCCATCCGCCACGACACCTCGACCTCGCCCTCCGCCCAGCCGTCGGACAGCGCCGGCTCGCCCATCAGCGCGAACGCCACCTCCGTCGGCACATGGTGGGCCAGGTCCGCCGCCCAGTTCCTCTGCTCCGTCGCCCAGTGCGGATCGCCCTTCCAGACGCGATCCAGGTAGGCCTCGGCGTCGCCGGCAAGCACCGCCGCGGCCATCGCGCGGAGCGTCAGCTCAATCTGGGCCCGCGCCGCCGCGGGGTCGGCCGGGGCGGCATCCCCCAACGCGGGGGGCGCCGCCGCAGGTCCGTGCGGCGGGGGCGGCTCATTCGCTCCCAGCAGGGTCGCGCGCCACGCCGCGTCGAGCTCCGCGAACGGCAGCCCGAACACGGCGCGCGTCGCCGCGTCCAGCGATTCGCCGCGTCCCAGCGCCCGAAGCCAAGTGTTGCGACTCGCCCGCCCCCAGCGCTCCGAGATGTACCCGATGAAGTGGTGCCCCTGCCGGTACGCCAGCAGCTTCACCTCGGCCCGCGCGGTCCGGTAGTCCGCGATCTCCTCCCACGCCACCAACCCGCCCGACGCCGCGAGCCCCCGGATGTACGCCGCGTTGGCCCCGGGTGGGTCCCACTGCTCAGCCGCCAGTTCCGCCACACCCTCGTGCAGCCACCAGGGCGTCTCGCGGACCCGGGGGCCCATCTCCCACGTCGCCACGTGCCCGTATTCGTGCGCGAACGCCCGCGTCCACCCGCGCACGTCCCGGGCGTACCGCGTCAGGAACTTGATCGACTCGCCGGGCTCGTTCCACCCGCCCAGCACCGTGTCGGGCATCGACAGATACACCGTCGCCTTCAGGTGCTCCATGTCGTCGAAGAGCACGATGGTCTGCGGGTCCGCCGGTTCGACGCCGAACCCGTCGTTCACGTGCGCCCGCGCGACGGGGAACGCACGCAGCACGTCCTCCACCGTCTCTTCCGCGCCGGGGAAGTACCGCACGGTGAACCCTTCGCCCATCGCCTCGCGCCACTGCTCACCGACATACATCCAGCGGGCCGGCTCGGGACCGTCGCCGTCGGGATCGTGCTTCCCGAACACCGCGGGCCACTCGGCGCGCGCGCCGTCCTTGAGCCTCGACGCGTGCCCGGTCTCCATGCCGTAGGACATGACCAACACGAACTCGGCGCGTTCGGGACCGAACGCCTCCGTCGCCCACGCGAGCCGGCCCGGCACCGCCCCGATCGACAGGTCGAACGCCGTCGGCCGGTGCGCGACCAGGTCCGCCGCCCAGGCCCGTTGCTCCGTGAGGTGCCGCGGCTCACCGCCCCAGACGTGCCGAAGGTACGCCTCCGCGTCCCCCGCGAGCGCCGCACGCTCCATCGCGTCGAGCGTGGCCTCGACCTCCGCGCGGACCGTATCGCCGCCCGTGGGCGGGTCGCCGGCCGGGAACACACCGAGCACCACGGACGCGAGCGCAGCGAAGATCATGCCCGATTGTTGGCGTGCGGCGGGGCCGACCGCTTCACGACACAAGCCTGACCCGCCGCACGGCGACGGGCGACGCCTTGACCAGTTCGGCCTCGCCCCCGGACCGCAGGAACCGGTCGATCGAGTACCGCGCCGCGGCGTCACGCACCCGCACGATCAGCACCGTGTTCGACAGCCCCACCACCTCCGACCGGTCGCGCAGGGCGACGGGCACCACCCGATCCCACGCCGCCGCCGCCCCGCCCCCGCCCCGCCGCCGGCGCGCCAGGTCCGCGCGCAGGGCCTCGATCTCGCCCGCCAGGGCGGTGTCCCGCGCCTTCGGCACGCGGTGCTCACGGAGCTTCGCCAGGCTGGGCCTCGTCCGCGCCATGGCCGCATGGTACCCGGACCGCGGGTGTCACCGGCGGGCGCGCCGCCCGCGCCCGGCGTCGACCGTCAGCCCCCGCTCCAGCCGCCACGCCGCGCACAGCGCGATGGCCACCGCGTCCGCCACGTCCGCCGGTTCGGGGCGCGTCGCGAGCCGCAGGCGCGCCTGCACCGCGGCCTGCATCTGCCCCTTGGCCGCGTGCCCGTGCCCGGTCATGAACTTCTTGATCTCGTTGGGGCGCAGCTCCAGGAGCCGCACGCCCGCGCGCCGGATGTTCAGCAGGATCACCCCCCGCGCGTGCCCCATCGCGATCGCCGTCGCCGGATGCTTGTAGTGCGCGAAGATCGCCTCGACCGCGGCCGCGTCGGGCTTGAGGCGGTCGAGCAGCTCGCCCACGTCGCGGTCGAGCTCCACGAGCCGATCGGCGATGCTCGGCAGGCTCCGACCCCCGGCCGCCGCGAGCTTGATGACGCCCGCCTCGACGAGAGTCGGCTCGGCGCGCCCCGACTCCACGCACCCGTAGCCGGTGACGCTCAGACCGGGATCGATGCCGAGTAATCGCATGGAATAGGCAGCACCGAGAAGGAGCAGATCGAGCAGATCGAGCACACGGAACAGATCAAACCGGCAGCCGCTTCAGAGGTCGCCGCCACGCGGGTCAGTCCGCCCGCGCGAGCAACGCTCCCGTCCCGCGCCCGTAGTTCCGGACCCAGTGGACGACGGTCTTCGTGAAGACATCCGCCTCGATGTTCACGCCCGCCCCAGCCTTCAGGTCCGCGAGCGTCGTCTTCGCCAGCGTGGTCGGGATCAGCGCCACCTCGATCAGGCCGCTCCCCGGCTCGACCACGGCGAGCGTGAGCGACACACCCTCGATCGTCACCGATCCCTTCGGAACCATGAACTCCATGAGCGGACCGGGCGGACGCACCCGCACCCGCCAGTCACCGCCCGTCTGCACGCGCTCCACAACCCCCACCCCATCGACGTGGCCCTGCACCACGTGCCCCCCCATGAACTCCGCCGCCCGCAGCGAACGCTCCAGATTCACCCGCGACCCCGCCGCGAGCGATCCGAGCGTCGTCTTGGCCAGCGTCTCCGCGACCACATCAAACGCCCAGCCGCCCCGCGACCCGACCGGCGCCGCCAGCGTCAGGCAGCACCCACCGACTGCGATCGACTCGCCAACCTCCGGGCGGTGATCCCAACCCCCCGGGTCGATCACGAGCCGAACACCCCCCGGGGTCCGCAGGACCTCGCGCGCCGAACCCATCGCCTGGACAATGCCGGTGAACACGCCGGAACTCTCCCCGCCCCGCGTCCGAAGGCAAATGGCGATCCGTGAAGCCTGCCCAAACGGGCGGGTCGGCTTGACCGGCCGCACGCCTGCCTCGATACTGCTCGTCCTGCCGCGACCCCCGCCACTTGAAGACGGCGGCCCACGGACCCCTTTGGGAGGCTCCCCCGGATGCTCCATCGATCGTCTGTCGTCCGTCCACTCCTCGGCCGCGGGTTCCTCGCGGGCGTCGCCGCGCTGGGTGTCACGCTTGCCGGCGCCGGCTGCGGCGGCGGTCGTCCCCCCTCCGCGGAGTCGCGGCGGGCGGCTTTCCCCATCGCGGACGCGGAGTATGCCAAGCTCGGCTACCGCATCGACTGGATCGGGTACCCGGACCTCACCTCCCGCCGACACTCGATCGACATGATCGAGCCCTACGCCGACGCCGTGCTCACCCTCGAGGGCGGGAGCATGGTCTCGTGCCTCTCGGCCTCGGACGGCTCGCGGCGCTGGGCGGAGCAGCTCTCGTCGCAGCTCGAGCGATTCGTGAGCCTGGGACGTGAGGGCCGCCGCGTGCTCGTCTCGGCCGAGGACGAGGTCTACCTGCTCGACATCGACACCGGCACGATCGCCGCACGTCAGCGCCACAGCCGGATCGTCTCGGCCGCACCCGTGCCCTACGGCCAGACGCTCATCTACCCCTCCGGCACGGGCGAGCTCTTCGCCCACGTGCTGACGGCCACGGTGGACGGGATGAAGGCGTGGGGGCACGGGTTCGGCGAAGCCCTGGAGCGGCGCCCGGTGCTCATCGGCAACGCCGTCGGCGCCGTGTCGCAGAACGGTGAAGTCCGGTTTCTCGACGCTTCGGGCGGCGCGCTCGTCGGGCGGGCCCGCACCTTCAAGGGCCCGATCACCGACCCCGTCGCCACCGGCGCCGCGATGTTCATCGCCAGCGCCGACCAGTCCATCTACGCCTTCCGCACCGACGGCTCCCTCCTCTGGCAGCACCGCACCCCCGTCGTCCTGCGCTGGCAGCCCACCGCCCGCGAACGCGTCCTCTACTGCGCCGTGGACGGGGTCGGGCTCCTCGCCCTCGACGCCGCCCGGGGCACCGTGCTCTGGACCGCCAAGGACATCCTCGGCACGGTCGTGGGGACCAATCGCGGCCGCCTAGTGGTGTGGGACGGCGAACACGCCGTGCTCCTCGACGCCGCGCGCGGCGACGTCATCGAGCGGGCGACGCTCCCGCGCGTGCGGCTCTTCAAGCCCGACAAGTTCGACGACGGGAACCTCTACGTCGTCAGCCAGTCGGGCGTCGTCGCCAAGTTCGCGGTCCGCTGACGTGCCCGACCTGGTGCCCATCTCGCGCGCCCTGATCAGCGTCAGCGACAAGGCCGACCTCGTGCCGTTCGCCCGCGCCCTCGCCGCGCGCGCCGTCGAGATCATCTCCACAGGCGGCACCGCCCGCGCCCTGGCGGAGGCTGGGATCGCCGTCACCCCCATCGACGCCGTCACCGGATTCCCGGAGATCATGGGCGGGCGCGTCAAGACGCTCCACCCGCTCGTCCACGGCGGCCTCCTCGGCGTCCGCGACGACGCCGACCACGCCGCCGCGATGAAACGCCACGGCATCCGCCCGATCGACCTCGTCTGCGTGAACCTCTACCCCTTCGAGGGCACCGTCGCCGACCCCGCTTGCCCCGAGCACGAGGCCGTCGAGCAGATCGACATCGGCGGGCCCAGCATGATCCGCTCCGCCGCCAAGAACTTCGAATGGGTCGCCGTCGTCACATCGCCCTCCCAGTACGACCGCGTGGCCGCGGAGCTGGCCGCCCACGACGGCGCAACGACGCGGCGCACCCGCCACGAACTCGCCGCCGCCGCCTTCGCGCGAACCGGCGAGTATGACGCCGCCATCGCGTCCTACCTCGCGCGCGCCGAGGGCGGATCGCACGGCGCCGCCTTCCCCCCGGTGCTCCGCCTGTCCTACGCCAAGGCCGACGAGCTGCGCTACGGCGAGAACCCGCACCAGGCCGCCGCCGTCTACCGCGACCCCGCCTGGGCCGGACCCGGCGTCGTCGGCGCCCGCCAGCTCCACGGCAAGCAGCTCAGCTACAACAACATCAACGACGCCGCCGCCGCCCAGGAACTCGTCCTCGCCCTCGGGTCGCTCGACCCCGCCCGGATCGGCTGCGCGAGCGTCAAACACGCCAACCCGTGCGGGGCGGCCCTGGCCCTGTCGTGCCTCGACGCCGTCGAGGCCGCCATCGCCGGCGACCCCGTCGCCGCGTACGGCGGGATCCTGGCCATCAACCGCCCCCTCGATACCTCCGCGGCCGCCCGGCTCTGCGCCGACGACGTCTTCCTCGAAGTCATCGTCGCGCCGGAGTTCGCGCCCGAGGCCGCCGAGGCGCTCAAGGCCCGCTGGATGAACGTCCGTCTCCTTGCCGTCGGCGGCTCGACCCCCGGCCGGCGAGCACCCGCGGGCCCTACGCTCGACTACCGCTCCGTGCCCGGCGGGATGCTCGCGCAGGAACGCGACGCCACCATCCCCGATCCATCACGCTGGACCCACGCCGCCGGCCCGAAGCCCACGCCCGCGCAGCTCGCGTCCGGCGCATTCCTCGAGTGCGTCGCCCGCGCCCTCTCCAGCAATGCGATCGCCGTCGGCGGCGCCACCCCCTCCGGCGGCACGGGCGGCTCCCCCGTGCGTGTTTTCGGCGCGGGCGCCGGTCAGATGGACCGCGTCGGCGCGTGCCGCATCGCGGTCCAGAAGGCCGGGGCATTCGCCCGCGGCGCCGTCGCCTTCAGCGACGCTTTCTTCCCCTTCGCCGACGGCCCGCGCATCCTCATCGATGCGGGCGTGAAGGTCATCGTCCATCCCGGCGGGTCGAAACGCGACCCCGACACCTTCGCCGCCTGCAACGCCGCCGGCGTCACCTGCCTGACCACCGGTGTCCGCCACTTCCGGCACTGATCCGGGCCGCACCCACCGCACCGCCCCCGCATGGACTCGCGCCCGCCCCCGATCTAAAGTCATGGTCCGTTCGGGAGGCCCGCCCATGTCGAGTTCGAGTCCGCTGGACATCGTGATCGGGAGCGAAGAGGCCGCGCGGGACGCGAAGGCCGCCGCCAAGCACCTCGAAGCCGCCAGGGCCGCCGAGAAGGCCGGCGACCGCGACACGGCGATCGCCGAGCTGCGCCGCGCCGTCGCCGCCGACCCCGGCAACACCCAGGCGCTCTTCGACCTCGCCTACCGCCTCGACATCTCGGGCGAGGAGGACGAGGCCCTGGCGATGTACGAGCGGGCCTGCGACCAGGGCCCCGCCTCGCTGAACACGCTCATCAACCTCGCCGTCGCCTACGAGGACCGCGGGGACTACACCCGCGCCGAGCGCTGTCTGCGCCAAGTCCTCGAGACCAGCCCCAACCATCCGCGCGCCCGCCTTTACATGAAGGACGTGCTCGCCAGCCGCGACATGATGCTCGAGGACGAGCCCGAGCGCGACCTGCTCAAGCGCAAGGCCATGATGGACACGCCGGTCACGGACTTTGACCTGTCCGTCCGCGCCCGCACGTGCCTCAAGAAGATGAACATCCGCACGCTCGGCGACCTGCTCCGCATCACCGAGGCCGAGCTGCTCAGCTACAAGAACTTCGGCGAGTCGAGCCTCGTCGAGATCAAGAAGATGCTGACCGCCAAGGGCATGCGGCTCGGCCAGGGCATGGACGACGCCCACCGCCAGGCCCGCCGCTCCATCGCCGACCAGCTCAAGGGATCGGGCCGCGAGCAGGTGCTCAACAAGCCCGTCACCGATCTTCAGCTCTCCGTCCGGGCTCGCAAGGCGCTCCAGCTCCTGGGCATCCAGACGATGGGCGACCTGGCCAGCCGCACCGAGGCGGAGCTGATGGGCGTCAAGAACTTCGGCGCCACCTCGCTGCTCGAGGTCAAGGAGCGCCTGGGCGAGAACGGGCTCGAGCTCCGCACGCTCGACGCCTGACGCGCCTCTTCCACACGGGGGGGCGGGGGGCGGCCTCAGTTGTCCGACACGCCCAGCCGGTCCAGCAGGAACGCGAACTTGAACGCCTCCTCGCGCACCGCCTCGTAGCGGTCGCTCGCGCCGCCGTGCCCCGCGCCCATGTTCGTCCGCAGCAGGATCACGCCCGGCCCGGTGTTGTTCGCCCGCAGCCGCGCCGCCCACTTCGCCGGCTCCCAGTACGGCACGCGCGGGTCGTTCAGCCCCGCCAGCACCAGCACATCCGGATAGGCCCGCGCCGCCACGTTCTCGTACGGCGCGTACGACCGGATCAGGTCGAACCACTCGCGCTCGTTGGGGTTCCCCCATTGGTCATACTCGACCACGGTCAGCGGCAGCGACGAGTCCAGCATCGAGTTCAGCACGTCCACGAACGGCACGTCGGCGATCACGGCCTTGAACAGGTCGGGGCGCATCGTCGTCGCCGCGCCGACCAGCAGCCCGCCCGCGCTCCCGCCCTCGATCGCCAGCCGGTCGGGCGACGTGTACCCCGCGTCGATGAGCCGCTCGGCGCACGCGATGAAGTCCGTGAACGAGTTCGGCTTGTTCTTCAGGCGGCCCCCCTCGTACCACGGGCGGCCCAACTCCCCCCCGCCCCGGACGTGCGCCGTCGCCACGACAAACCCCCGGTCCAGCAGCGACAGGTCGGCCGCCGAGAACTCCGCGTCGAGCGGGATGCCGTACGCCCCGTACCCGCGCAGCAGCGTCGGGTTCCGCCCGTCGCGCGTCAGCCCGTCGCGGTACACGATCGACATCGGCACCCGCGTCCCATCGGATGCGTCCGCCTCGATCCGCCCCGTCACGTACCGCGTGCGGTCGTACCCGCCGAGCACTTCCTGCTCCTTGCGCAGCGTCCGCTCCCGCGTCTGCATGTCGTAGTCGAAGATCGACGGCGGCGTCACGAGCGACGTGTACCGGAACCGCAGCGTCGCCGTCTCGTACTCCGCGTTGCCCGTGAGCGACACGCTGTACACCGTCTCGGCGAACCCGACGCGGTGGTCGCCCCCGCCCCCACCGCCACCACCGGGCCCGCGCACGTGCAGCGTCGGCACGCCCAGCTCGCGCTTCTCGACGACCAGGTGCCCCGCGAAGGCCTCGACGCCCGCGATCATGACGCGCGGATCGTGCGGGATGACCTCCTCCCACGCCGACCTCTCGGGGCTCGCCGCCGGGGCCCGCATGAGGCGGAAGTTCACCGCGTCCTCGTTGGTCACGATGTAGAACCAGTCCCCCTGGTGCTCGACGCCGTACTCGATCTTCGGGCGGCGCGGCGCGATCACGCGGAACTCGCCGGTCGGATCGTCCGCGCTCAGGGACCGCACCTCGGTCGAGGCCATGCTCGCCAGCGACAGCAGCACGTACCGCCCGCTCCGCGTCCGCGACACCGACGCGTAAAACGCCGGGTCCCTTTCTTCATACACCATCATGTCCTGCGACGAATCGGTCCCCACGCGGTGCCGCCAGACCCGGTCCGGGCGGTTCGCCTCGTCCTGCGTCAGGTAGAACACCGTCGTGTTGTCGCTCGCCCACGCCACCCCGTACGTCGTGTCGGGAACCGCGTCCTTCAGGTCCATCCCGCTCGTCAGATCGCGGAACCGCAGCGTGTACCGCTCCGCACCGGTCACGTCCACCGCGTACGCCAGCCAGTTGTGGTCCGGGCTCACCGTGAAGTTCGCCACCGCCAGATAGCCCCCCCCCCCGCCCGCGACCGACGTCTCCGCCGCGAGCGCGTTCTGGTCCAGCAGCACCTGCTCGCCCGCCGCCTGGGCCGACCCGCCCGCGACCGCCCGACGGCACTGAATCGGGTACGCCTTCCCCTCCTCCGTGCGTGTGTAGTACTCCCACGGCCCGCGTCGCACCGGCACGGACAGGTCCGTCTGCCTGATGCGTCCGAGCATCTCGGTGTACAGCTCGGCCTGGAGTCGGGCGGTGTGCCGCATCGTCTCGTCCGTGTACGCGTTTTCGTCGGTCAGATGCCGCAGGACAGCAGGGTTGTCGCGGTCCCGCAGCCACGCGTACTCGTCCACGAGCTGCACGCCGTGGACCTCCGTCACGCTCGGGACGCGGGCCGCCACCGGCGCGATGACCCGCGGTGCCGCCGAGGAACGGTCGGCGACGGGCTTCGCCTCCGGGTATGGGGCGACGCACGAAGCGAGCACCACCGCCGCTATCACCGGCACCAGAACCATGCGGATTCGGATCGTCATCCGCGATCGTAGACGCGGGACGCCGAATCCACCCTCCTTCGTCACCCCATCCCCACCGCCCGAATCGTTACGCTGTCCACGCGCGGCCGCCGCGCACCGATGAGCGAACACCCCGCCACTCCGCGTGAACTCCCCCGCGCCATCGGATTCTGGGGCGCGTCCGCCGTCATGGTCGGGATCATGGTCGGCAGCGGGATCTTCAAGACTCCGCCGGTCCTCGCCGACTACATCGGCAGCCCGTGGATGATCCTCGCGCTCTGGGCCGTCGGCGGGGCGCTCTCGCTGTGCGGCGCGCTCACCTACGCCGAGCTCGCCACCATGTACCCGCAGACCGGCGGCGTCTACGTCTTTCTCCGCGAGGCCTACGGGCGCGGCATGGCGTTCGTCTTCGGCTGGACCTACCTGCTCCTCTCCAAGCCCTTCGCTGCGGCCGGAATCGCCGTCGTCTTCGCCGAGCACCTCAACCCGCTGCTCGGTGTGAACTGGGACGCTCGCGTCACCACGAGCGTCGTGCTCATCACGCTGACCGTGGTCAATACCTTCGGCCTGAGGCTCGGGAGCGGCGTAGCGGCGTTCCTCACGGCGATCAAGCTCGCGGCGCTGTGCGCGATTGTCGTGCTCGGGTTGGCCGTGCTCAACGGCTCGACGGGGAACTTCGCGTCCGTGCCCGTGCCGCCGATCGGCGGGCACGCGGTCTCGGTGCTCACGGCGCTCGCGGTGGGCATGTCGCTGATCATGTGGACATATGACGGGTGGAGCGACGTGGGGGCGATCGCGGGCGAGGTCCGCGAGCCGCAACGGAACCTGCCCCGCACCTACCTAGTCGGCACGGCTGCGGTGACGCTCCTCTACCTGGCCGTCAACGCCGTGTACATGTGGATGGTGCCGCTGACGGAGATGCGCGGCACGGACAACGTGGGCCCGGTGGTCGCGGGGCGGATCATGGAAGGGCTGGGGTACGCGGCGAACCTCGGGGTGGTGATCGTCGGGGTGGTGGTGCTGCTCTCGACGCTGGGCTCCACGCACGGGTCGATCATCACGGGGGCGCGGATCAGCTATGCGCAGGCCCGCGACGGGCTGCTGTTCCGGTTCCTCGGGCATGTGGAGCCGCGGTTTAGGACCCCGGCCGTGTCGCTCTGGGTGCAACTGAGCCTGTCGCTCGGCGCGCTCTGGTACGCGGGGAGCTTCAAGGACCTCGCGGGCACCTTCGTCTTCACGATGTGGATCTTCTACGGCCTCGCGGCCGGGGCGATCTTCATCCTGCGGGCTCGCCACCCGGACGCGGAGCGGCCGTACCGATGCTGGGGCTATCCGTGGGTACCGGGGCTGTTCATCGCGGCGTCGTTGGCGATGACGGCGCTGGGGTTGATTGAGAGCCCGAAGCAGAACCTGATCTGGGTGGGCGTGCTGCTGGCGGGGGTGCCGGTGTATGTCGTGTGGCGGCGGCTGAACCCGGCGACACACGACTGATCCTTCGTTCCTATACCCCACCTTGTGGTACAGGCATCCCGGTTTACCCGCCGTGGCGGGCCTGTGTCCTACCCCTTCTACAAGTCTTGGCCCCATCAGAGCCGGTACGCAGAGTTCGCAGAGGACACCCGCAATCCGCAGCACTCCCGATGCCACGCGATCGCGGTGTCCGCGCTCCTGACTGCAGTCGTGGGCATCGCCGGGCTCTAGGTTCTGTCTGACGGATCGCCTGTACGGCGCGGGTTCGGTTGCGCCAGGCTGAATGAGGTGTCACACTGCGGCTTCCGGCAAGGAGGCCACCGATGGGACGAGGCGACACCAGCGATACGCAGT
>JBJXFE010000011.1:0-30646 GCA_046153875.1 Phycisphaerales bacterium | reverse complement strand
ACATCCCGCTGGGTTCGTACCCGCAGACGCAGTCCCCGTGGGGCCTGCTGGACATGACGGGCATGACGGCGGAGCACACCGAGTTCTACTGGCCGATCGAAGGCCCCGTGGACCGGGGGAGCAAGGGTTCGATGGCGACCTCCTCGCCCGCGACCTTCGACCGTATCTACATGTTCGGGTTCTTCATTTCTCCGGGTTCAACACAGAGCGCGATGGGCCTCCGCATTGCGGCGGTCATTCCGACTTCCGGTACAGTCTTGGTGTTCATGGCGGGCTCGGTGTACGCCTTAACCAGGAGAAGGAGAGGGTCATGTTCACCCGTACTTCCGGTCGGATGCTGATCACAGCCGCACTCGTCAGCGGGTTCGCGGGAGCCGCGGCGGCGCAGGACGAGATTCACGTTCAGGTCTACGACCCGTGACGCCGGTCCGGAGAACCACGGCTACATTGTTCGGTCGTGCCCGACCCCATCCCTGTTGACGACCTCTCCGACCCGCGCCTGGCGGACTACGCCGGCCTGCGCGAGGCCGAGCGCGCCCCGGACGGCCTCGAGAAGCGCCGCGGCGTCTTCATGGCCGAGGGCGAGCTGGTCGCCCGCCACCTGTTCAACTCCAACATCACGGTGCGGTCGATCCTGCTCACGCCGCCGCGCCTGGCGACGCTGGGGCAGGTCATCCCGCCGGGAATCCCCGTCTACGTCGCGCCGCAGAGCCTCATGAACGCGCTGGTCGGGTTCAACATGCACCGCGGCGTGCTGGCGTGCGGCGTGCGCCCGCCGGACACCGACGCCGACGCCGTCCTCCGCCACGCACAAACCCTCGTGATCCTCGAAGGGCTGTGCAACCTCGACAACGTCGGCGGGGTTTTCCGCTCGGCCGGGGCGCTCTGCCGCCGGCCCGGCGTGCTGCTGGACCCGACGTGCTGCGACCCGCTCTACCGCAAGGCGATCCGCGTCTCGATGGGGCGGACGCTGATGATCCCGTTCGCCCGGGGTGCGCCGTGGCCCGGGGTGTTGGCGCGCGTGCGCGAGGCGGGGTTCACGATCGTCGCGTTCACGCCGCGCGCCAATGCCGTGCCGATCGACCGGATCGACCCCGCCGCCCACGCCCGTCTGGCGCTGATGATCGGCACCGAGGGCGAAGGGCTCAGCCCCGGGGCCGCCGCCGCCGCGGACATCGCGGTGCGCATCCCGATCGCGCCGGGCGTGGACTCCCTCAACGCCCACGTCGCGGCCTCGATCGCGCTCCATCGGCTCGGCCGGCTGGGCGAACCGGGCGCACCGGAACCGGGCTAAAGCCGCCCATTCCCGAGGCCGAACTCCCCGCGACAACCCCCTTCCCGGCGGCCGCGACCACGAGTTTGTGCCGGTTCTTCCGATCCGCACCCCCGGTTTCTCCCGTACAATCTGGGCAGCGGTTCATCGGCCCCGTTCTCTCCGGGCCCCGGGAGGTTTCCATGCTTGCTCGCGCGTCGTGCCTGTCGGTGTTGAGTCTCGGCCTCCTCGCCGCCGGTCCGGCGGACGTGACCCGCGAGGGCACGGGCCCGCGGCGTGCCGCGCTGGACTCCATGGAGCTGACGCCGTTCGACGGCGGGCTGTGGTCCAAGCTCTCGGCCTGGTCCGGCGACGCCGTGGACGCCTCGAAGACCAACGGCCAGGTCGTGCTGATCTGCACGTGGTCGTCGTGGTACCAGCCGTCGATCAAGCAGGGTCTGCCCATCGCCCAGAAGCTCGCGGCCAGGTTCGGCGACAAAGGCCTCGTCGTGGTGGGCGTGCATCACGCCGAAGGCTGGCCCGAGGCGCAGGCCGCCGCGGCCGCCGCGGGCGTCAAGTTCCCGATCGCGCACGACGCGACCGGCGCGTTCCGCGAAGCGTTGAAGGTGGACCAGGACCCCGACTTCTACCTGATCGACCGGGCCGGGCACCTGCGCTACGCGGACGTGGCCACCGCGAGCGTCGAGGCCGCCGCCGCGGAGCTCGTCGCCGAGCCGAAGGACAAGGCCGCCGACCTGCCCAGGCTCCGCACGGAGCGCGCCGAAGAGCTCAAGCGTCGCCTCGGGGCCAACCAGCCGATCCGCGACAACATGGAACTCGACCGCCTCCCCGCCGTGCCCCCGGGGTACAGCCAGCCCGACGAGGAGCGCTACGCGGCCGACATCTGGCCGACCTACACGAACGTCGAGATCGGCCGCGCGATGGGACTGGTAGATCAGGCGGGCCGACCCGTCCTGCAGGCCCTGAACCTCCTGCCCGTCGCCTGGCACCCGGGCGAGCCCGCCGTGCAGGGGCGCGTCATCGTGATCTACCTGTGGCACCCCGATGTCCGCGAGAGCTACGCGGTGTTCGACGCGATGGACACGCTCCAGCGCAACTACCCCCGCGACCTGGCCGTCATCGGCGCCCTCACCCCGCTGCGCAACCTCCGGGGCCAGTCGGGATTCGACCCGAACCAGACCGAGGAGACCGAGGAGACCATCGGCCGCAAGCTGGCCCAGTTCCTCCGGGCCCGCAACTTCCAGCACGCGATCGCCGCCGACTACGGCGCGACCGCCATCCTCTCGCTCCCGCAGAACACCAACAACGCGGGCGCCGCCGTCCGCCACCCCCGCGTCATCATCGCCAGCTCCGACGGGATCATCCGGTACATCGGTTCGTACGATCGCGGCGTGACCAAGTCGTGGCTCGACAACATCGTCTCGGCGGACCCCGGCGTGGCCCTGCGTCGCCGCCTCGACACCGCGTACATCGAGAACCGCGCGCGGTGAACGCGCCGATCTTCCACGTCGTCCTCCACGAGCCCGAGATCCCCAACAACACCGGGAACATCGGGCGGACCTGCGTGGCGACGGCCTGCGCCCTGCACCTGATCCGGCCCCTGGGCTTCGACACCGACGAGAAAGCCTGCCGACGCGCCGGCCTGGACTACTGGCCCAGGCTGGACGTGCGCGAGCACGACTCGTGGGGGGCCTACCTGGCGTCGGCCCGCCCCGCGCGGCTCTGGCTGTTCAGCACCTCGGCCCGTCGGTCGTACTTTGACGCGCGGTTCATGCCGGGCGACCACTTCGTGTTCGGCAAAGAGACGGCGGGGCTTCCCCGCGCACTGCTCGCGGACCACGCCGATCAATGTCTCGCGCTCCCGATGGCGCCCACGGAGCGGTCGCTCAACGTCGCCACGGCCGTCTGTGCCGCGGTGTACGAGGGCATCCGCCAGCTCATTGAGCGCGGCGACGCGCCGATCAACGCCTCGGGTCGGCTCGCCGTTCGCGCCCCGGCATCCATGGGATGAGCCCGTGCGCCGAGCATCCCCCAGCCCTTGTGTGCTGTCGCTCGCGCCCCGCCCGGACGCCAGGACCTCGGGTACAATCGCGCGCGTGAAGGCCACCACGGGCAATCGGTCGGTGCTGGCGCGGTCGCGCGGGTTGCGCCGCCTCGCGCCCGCCGCGCTCGGCGTGATCGCCGCAGCCGCCGCGATCGGGTGCCGTGGCTCGCCGATTGATCGTGCGGGGGAGCGATCGCAGTACGACCGTCACGAAGCGATCCGCGGGCAACGCGCCGAGCCGTACATCGAGGACGAGTTCGGGCGGATGATCGTGAATCTCCGCGGCCGACTCCTCCCGAAGGAGTAGCCCGCGCCGAAATGCAAGCGCACGGGCGTGTGTGGCCGATGCACTGTCCACACCCGCCGGGTCACGGATCGACCGGGGTTTCCCACCTCCACCGCGACGGCACCGGGATTCCCCAGGGGAATGTTCACGGATGAGCAGGAAGGCCCGAAGCGCGCGCCGCAACCCCCCCCCGGTGGTTTCCGCCGAGCCGCCGATCCGCACGCGGATCGTCTGGGGCGCGCTGGCCGGTTCGATGACCCTCGTCGGCGGCACGCTCTGGGCCCTCCAGGGTTCGCCGATGCCGCGGCTGGACGGCCTGTCGCTCCCGCCCCTGGTCGCCGCCGCCGGGCCGAGCACGGTGGAGGGCGCCCTGGCCACACGCGTCCCGCTCGACCGGGTCCGCTGGACCTCGATCGTCATCCATCACACCGGCACCTCCCACGCCACCCCCGCGTCGCTCGAGGCCCAGGCCCGCGCCATGAACCTCGAGGGCCTCGGGTACCACTTCATCGTGGGCAACGGCAGCGGCTTGGGCGAGGGCGCGGTCCACGTCGGCTACCGCTGGCTCGACCAGCTCCCCGGGGCCCACGTGGCCGGACCGCTCGGCGACGAGTTCAACCGGGCGTCGATCGGCATCTGCCTCGTCGGCGACGGGCGGCGCCGCCCGTTCTCCGATGACCAGATCGAGCGGCTCGCTCAGTTGGCCGGCGAGTTGTGCGAGCGGCTCGGCATCACCGCCGACCGGGTGTTCCTCCACAGCGACCTCGCCCGCACCGACGACCCGGGGCGGTTCTTCCCCACCGCCGCCTTCCGCGAGAGGCTGGGCGCACGCTGAAGCCGCGGGGAGGCTTCGGCCGCCCGTGAGCGCACCGGTGCACGCCCGGGCCGAGCCCGCGATGCAGGACAATCGGATTCTCCTCCCCTGCGGCTCAACCGAACGCGGGGGCCGCCGGTAGGCTGGTGGTGGGCTCGCCACGCGCGGACCGCGATCCGATACCATGCGCCGCCCCGGCCCGGTCGCCGGAGCGTCCGGGGCTATCATCGGTGTCGGTGGGTGGCGCGGCCCCGGAGGCCGCCCCCGCGAACGCGGGGAGGCGTCCGAACCGGGCCGCCGCCGCCGCGTATGGGTGGGTTCGGGCTCGACGCCTGCGGTGTCCGGGCCGATAACGCGGGAGACCTCGGGACGGTGGTGGAGAAAAAGGTCAATGATCTTGTCGAGGGATACCGCGTGCTGCGTGAGATCGGACGCGGCGCGGCCTCGATCATCTACCTCGTCCAGGACCCCAAGTCCAAGCACATCTGGGCGCTGAAGCACGTCGAGAAAGTCGAGCCGAAGGACGAGCGATTCCTCGAGCAAGCCGAGGCGGAATACCGCATCGCGGCGGAGCTCGATCACCCGTCGATCCGGAAGATCGACAAGCTCATCAAGAAGCGGTCGATGCTCGAGGTCCGCGAGCTGTTCTTGGTCATGGAGTTCGTGGACGGAGTCAGCGAGGACCGCCAGCCCCCGCGGACCTTCGAGCGGGCGGTGGCCATCTTCCATCAGATCGCCGAGGCGATGGCCCACATGCACGACCGCGGGTACGTCCACGCGGACATGAAGCCCAACAACATCATCGTCACCGACCGGGGCGTCGCCAAGATCATCGACCTGGGCCAGTCGTGCCGCTCGGGGACCATCAAGGACCGCATCCAGGGCACGCCCGACTACATCGCGCCCGAGCAGGTCCATCGCCGACCCATCACGCCGCGGACCGACGTCTACAACCTGGGCGCCACGATGTACTGGACGTTCACGCGCAAGCACATCCCCACCGCCCTGGCCAAGGAAACGTCGCTCGTCGGATCGCTCGACGACCACATGATCGAGAAGCCGACGCCCGCGATCGAGCTCAACCCGCGGATCCACGCCAAGCTCAACGAGCTCATCATGCAGTGCGTCGAGGTGGACCCGGACAAGCGACCCGCGTCGATGCACACCGTCGCCGACCGCATCAACCTCATCCACGGCATCCTGCGGGCGGAGCAGGAGCGGACGCGGGCGAACGGGGCGGCCTGATCCCCGCTCCCGGATGGAGGGGGGGGGCTTCGCTCCCGCAAGTTGTTGTCCAATGTCACGATCCGCTGTGCCGAGCGCAGTTCTTGCGGGTCCGGGAACGTCAAGCGGGCCTCCGATCGGGCCGATGACCGGCGCGTGAGCGCCGACGCGACAGCCCGGCCCCGTCTCGACCGCGGCGCGTCGCCGCGCCCGCTCGCCGGTTCACCCGCCATGCCCGCCGCCTGGAACATCGACCTGCAGTCCGCCGAAGCCGTGCGCGGTGCGTTCGCGGCCGGCGCGCGCGCGAATCGCGAAGCGGCTTGCCGCCGCGGGTCGATCGACCTGATCGAGCCGCCCGGCGCGCTCATCGCGACCGGCGACCTGCACGACAACCCGGTGCATTTCCAAAGACTGGTGTTGCGGGCGGGACTGGGCGACGAAGCGGGGACGAAGGACACCACCCACCTGCTGCTCCACGAGATCATCCACTCCGACCGCCTCGTCAACGGGATGGACTTCAGCTACCGCGCCCTGGCGCGTGTCGCGGCCTTGAAGGCCGCCTTCCCCGAGCGCGTCCACGCCATCCTGGCCAACCACGAGCTGGCCCAGATGGTCGGCGCGGGGATCGTCAAGGACGGCGTGAAGGTCGTCGAGGCGTTCAACGAGGGTGTGGAGTACGCCTTCGGCGACGACGCGCCGCCCGTGGACGCCGCCATTAAGGACTTCGTCCGCTCTATGCCGCTCGCCCTGCGCTGCCGCACGCCCCGGGGCGACATCCTGTGCGCCCACAGCCTGCCCGCGCCGTGGTCGATGCAGCGGTTCGACCCGACCGTGCTCGACCGCGACCTCACCGAGGCCGACTACGAGCCGCGCCAGGGGGCCGCCCACCTCATGGTCTGGGGGCGCGGGTACGACGCCGACCTGATCGAAGACCTCGTCGAGCGGTGGGGGGTCACGATGTTCATCCTCGGGCACGAGCACGTGGAGAACGGCGTGCTCTTCACGCCCCCGTGCGCGATCGTGCTCAACTCCGACCACGACCGCGGCGTGTACCTGCCGATCGACCTCGCGGCCCCGCCCTCGCCGCAGGAGGCCGCGGCGAGAGTCGTGGCCCTGCGCGATCCGTTCTGATCCCGCGTCACCGCGGTGTCCGCGTCGCCCGTGCGTCCGCGTGCTCGTACGCGCCGATGCTCGGCGGGCTCCGGTAGCACGCCCCGACGAAATCCCCCGCAGCGCCCGCGGGGTGGCGACCCGCCCCGGCCGCCGGGCTGTTCTCGCCGATCGCGAACTGCCCGGTCCCGGGGTCCAGCAGCGACGGGTCGAGGGCCACGACGCCGTTCACCTCGGGCACAGGCAGTGTCGGCTGAGAAAGCGCCGGGTTGTCCCATGCGTACCAGAGGTTGTGCGCGAACTGGAACGTCGCGGCGGCGGTGTTCCCTCCGATGTTCACAGGCGTCGAGAGCTCGCTCCGCGAGTAATACACGAGGTTGTTCTCGAACCGGTTGTTCCCGCACGCCAGGAACGTGAACCCGCCTTCCGTCACGGTCTCCTGGAGGACCCGGAGCAGCCACGTGTTCGGCGTGATGATCGTGTTGTTCGCCACGAGCGAGTCCACGCACCCCACGAACGCGACCGGCGTATCGCCGCCGATGAACAGGTTGGCGACCACGCGGATGTTCCGCGCCTCGGTGTTCGGCGTCGCCGCCGACAGCGGCGGGCGGAAGAACTCGAAGCCGGTCGAGCCGCCGATGTTCACGCCGCGGCCCCCGCCCTTCTCGATCCGGCACCAGCGGACTTCGACGTCTTCGGAGCCGCCCTTCGCCTGCACGGCGTTCGCGGACATGTCCTTGAAGCCGCACCGCGCGATCACCCCGCGATGACAGCCCACCATGTCCACACCGCTGCCCGAGCCCCCGCCGCCCGTCCGTTCGATCACGCAGTCGAGCACGTGGAAGTCATTGATCCCCGACAGCTTCAACCCGTCCTGGTTGCCCGTGCCGCCGATGTCGTGGATGAACAGCCCGCGGCACACGAGGAACCGCGCGGCCTCCGGGTTCGCCACCTGCCCACCGTCGTCGCAGTTGATCCCGTTGCCGGTCGCGTTGCGGACCTCCAGATCGTGGAGGACCACGTAGCGCGGGCCCACGAGCTGGAGGCCGTTGGCCCCGCCATGCAGCACCGGCCGGGGCTGCCCCGGCACGCCGCCGATCCAGATCGGCGCGGCCGCGGTCCCGTGCAGAGTCGCGATCGCACCCCCGCCGGCGTATGTCCCCGGGTGAACGCGGATCGCCGTGCCCGGCCCGGCTCGGCCCGCGGCGAACGCGATGGTGGCGTACGGCGCGCCCTGCGTGCCGTTGCCCGTCGCGTTGCTGCCGTTCGTAGCGACGTGACGAAACGCCGTCGCAGCCAGCCCGGTCTCGAACGTCGGGATGCCCTGCCCGCAGGGTTCGGGCCCGCCGTTCGCCAGCAGCGCCGCGAGCACCGGAACGAAAAGGCCGAGTGTCATGCCGAAGGGTACGGGCGGAGAACGGGCGCGGGGGCGATCACCGCCCGTCTTGCATCGCCTGGGCGATAGCCATGAAGACGCCGTATCGGGTGAACGAGGTCACGACCCCCACGATCATGGCGTCCTGAAGGTCGAGGTCCATCAGCTTGTGGATGAGCACGCCGTACACGGCGACGATCATCGCGATCTGCAGATACAGCAGCGGGACAAACGCGACCATGCCTACCGCGATATCGCCGAGCGCGAACACCGCGGCAAGGCGCAGGGCCGTCAGCCCCAACGGCGCGTCGGACCCCATCCACAGCGCGCAGCACATCAGGTACACCACGATCCCGACGGGCACGGAGATCGCGTAGACGAGCAGGTACTCCGAGATGCTGAAGCGCCCGCCCACCGCGGCCGTCAAGGCGAGAACGATCCCGAACGCGACCGCGAACAGGATGACAGGCCTGAGATACTCCCGACGGGCCAGTTCGCGGGACTCCTTGCGGTACTGCTCCTGCTTGCTGAGCGGCCTGTTGACCGTCCCGCACTCCGGGCATTTGGGGGACTTGAGCCCGGTCAGGTCGTACCCGCACTTCCCGCACTTCTTTCCCGCGCCCGCCTTCTTGAACGTGCCGAGCACCATGCCGGTCTCGGTGTTGTACCCGCACCGCGCGCAGATGATGGAGTTAGGCCCCAGGATCATGGCGCAGTTCACGCACGCCCGCGGCTGCGCGTTCGCCGCCGACACGATCCGCAACGGGTCGTCGTCGAGCGAGATGAACTCCTGCCCTGTGGCCGCCGGTGGGGGTGACGCCGCTCGCGCCGCGGGCTCCGACGGCTTCAGCGGCGCCGTCGCAGCGGCCAGCCTCGCAGACGCCGCGCGATCGAAGCACTCCTTGCATGTGTACCGCCCGCCGGCGTCCTTCGTCCGCGGGCGTGTCGAGCAATCCTCGTGGCAGGCGACACAGACCTTCGATGGCGCCGTCGCGGTCATGCGTTCCCCCTCGGTGCCCGCAATGTAACATGACCGGTCGCGGGGTCAAGCAATGAGATGAGCCGGGCGGGCGCCGGGCTCACTCGTCGAGCAGATAGGCACCCACCGCGATCATGCCGACAAGCCGGATGACAAACGTCACGATGCCGACCAGAATCGCATCGTTCAGATCCAGCTCGAGCATGTCCGCGAGCAGCCCGACGTAAACGAAGAGCACGATGATCATGGGCAGGAACGGGATGGGCAGGAACATCAGGACGCTGCCCACGGCGTCCGCGACGGCGTAGATCCCCGCCAGGCGCAGCGCCGTCAGGTGCATCGGGGCATCGAACCCGAGCCAGAGCAGGCAGCACAGAAAAAACCCAAGCACTCCCGTCGGCACATAGATGGCGTACTTGATGAGGTACGCCGTCACAGCCCACACGCCGCCCTCCGTGGCGCCCAGCACGCTCACCGAGATCACGAACCCGACCGCGAACATGATGAGCGGCTTGACGTACGCGTTGCGGATCGTGTCGCGTGCTTCCCGGCCCGCCGCAGCACGCCGCAGCTCCGCCGGAGTGTTCAGCGAGCCGCACTCCGGACAGCGGGGCGTCTTGAGCCCGGCGAGGCTGTACCCGCACTGCACACATTTCACGGCGTGGCCCGTCGGCGTGTCCGCCCCGAGCGGCTTGCCGGTCCTGCGATTGAACCCGCACCTCGCGCAGGTGGCCGCGCCAGAGGGCACACCGGTGCCGCAGTTGGGGCACGCAGCGCCGGCCCGCGCACCCGACGGCTCGGCGGCAAGGGGGATGATGTCCGGCTCGGCGGGGATTGGCTCGACTGAGGTCGGCGCGGCGGCGGGGCGCGGACCCGCAGCGCCCGGCCCGGGTTGCTCGCGGTCGAGGCACTCCCCGCAGAGGTAGCGACCTGCGGAGTCCTTCACGCGCCGGCGTGATGAGCAATCGCGCCCGCAGCGGACGCAGACCTTCGCACCGGGTTGTGCGGGCGGCTCCATGGTTCCCCCGATCAGACCCACGGCATCTAGCAGATTCCAATCGGGCATCAAGCGGCGATGCGCGGAACCGCGCCCAGCGCCCTCTACAATCACCCCCCATGCCCGTCCTCGCCGCCACCAACATCCGCCACGCCTTCGGCGACCGCGTCATCCTCGACGGGTGCTCGATCAGCATCGAGCCGGGCGAGCGCGTCGGCGTCGTCGGGCGCAACGGGTCGGGCAAGACCACGCTCCTGAAGGTCCTCGCCGGGCGGCTCACGCCCGATTCGGGCCTGGTCTCGCTCCAGCGCGGCTCCCGCGTCGGCTACCTGAGCCAGGACCCGACCCTCGACCCGGATGAGACGCTGCGCGACGCGGCCGAGGGGGCCTTTGACGAGTTGCACCGGCTCCACGGCGAGCAGCACGAGCTCTACGAGCGCATGGCCGGGGTCGGGGGCGACGCGCTCGACCGTCTGATGAAGCAGCAGGCCGAGCTGGAGCGGCGCATCGAGGCCGCCGGCGGCTACGCCATCGATCACAAGATCGACGCGGTGCTCCACGGGCTGGGTTTCACGGACGCGCAGTTCACCATCAAGACCCGCGACCTCTCAGGCGGGCAGCGCGGGCGGCTGGCGCTGGCCCGGCTGCTGCTCGAGCAACCCGACGTGCTCCTGCTCGACGAGCCGACGAACCACCTCGACATCGACGGACGCGAGTGGCTCGAGTCGTTCCTCATCCGCGACTACCGCGGGGCTGTGCTGATGATCAGCCACGACCGCTCGATGCTCGACACCGTCGTCACGCGCATCGTCGAGACCGAGCAGGGGCGGCTCATCGACTACCCCGGCAACTACGCGGCATTCCGCGAGCTGCGGGCCGAGCGGCGCACGTCCATGCTGAGGGCGTACGAGAACCAGCAGACGAAGTTCCGCCAGGAGGAGGCCTTCATCCGGCGCTACAAGGCCGGGCAGCGGGCCAAGCAGGCCCGCGGGCGCGAGACCCGCCTTGACCGTGAGAAACGCGACGGCACGCTGGAGCGCCCGACCGAGCTCGGCTCGCTCCGCTTCGAGTTCCCCGGTGCCGAGCGCACCGGCGACATCGTGATCTCCGCCCGCGGGCTCGCTAAGAGCTACGCGCAGCGCAATCCGGAGGGGGGCGAGGCGACCAAGGTGCTCTTCCACGGGCTGGACGTCTCGATCGCCCGCGGCGAGCGGTGGGGGATCATCGGTCCCAACGGCGCCGGGAAAACCACGCTCGTCCGCTGCCTTGTCAAGTCCGTAGACCCGACCAGCCCGCCCGCCGACGACCCGGGCTGGACGCCCGACGCCGGGGTCGTGCGCCTCGGCTCGAACGTCAAGGCCGGGTTCTACCGCCAGTCGCACGAGCACCTGGACCACGACGCGACGGTCTGGCGGCACATCCAGAGCACGGTGGCGAAGGAGACCGCGGGCACGGGCGGCGCCGGCGCCGGCGGCGGGAAGCTCTTCTCGGAGCAGCAGTCGCGGAACCTGGCCGGTGTCTTCCTCTTCTCCGGCGACGAACAGGAGCGGACGCTGGGTTCGCTCTCGGGCGGGGAGCGGTCGCGGGCGGTGCTCGCGGGGCTGCTGGCGAGCGCGAAGAACCTGCTGGTGCTCGACGAGCCGACGAACCACCTCGACATCCCGAGCTGCGAACGGCTCGAAGAGGCGCTCACGCCCGACGAGGACGGCGACGGCTACGACGGCGCGCTCCTGCTCATCAGCCACGACCGGGCCCTCATCGACGCGACCTGCGAACACCTGATCGTGCTCGACGGGCGCGGCGGGGCCGAGATCTTCCACGGCTCGTACTCGATGTGGCGCGACAAGCGCAAGCAGCGCGAGGCCGAGGCGCGACGGGCCGAGGAAGAGGCCAAGCGCCGGCGTGAAGCCGAGGAACGCCGGCGAACGGCCCAGGCCGCGCCGCAGGCGTCCGGTCGATCCCCGGCGAGCCCGATGAGCAAGCTCAAGACCGAGCAGCTCGAGCAGAAGATCGAGAAGATCGAGACGCGGATCCGTGCGATCGACGCCGCGTTCAACGATCCGGAAGTCTGGAAGGACCCCGCGGCCTGCTCACGCCTGGGCGACGAGCGCAAGCGGCTCGCCGAGGACCTCGAGCCGCTGGAGTTTGAGTGGATGCAGCGGGCGGAGCACGGTTGAGTCGGTTCGCCACCATGCCGTTCGGCCCGCGCTGATACACTCTGGACATGTCGGCCATCAAGTCAGACCCTGCGATCCTCGGCGGCGTGCCCTGCTTCTCCGGCACCAGGGTACCGGTGGCCTCGCTGTTCGATTACCTCAGCCGAGGCTACACAGTCGGCTACTTTCTCGCGCAGTTCCCGACCGTGACGCGGGAACATGTTGACGCCGTGCTGGAGCTTGCCAAGCGCGAGGTGCCTCGTCGGGCGGCGGGATGAAGGTGCTCTTGGACGAGAACCTCCCGCACGATCTGCGGCATTTTCTGCCGGGTCATGAGGCGTTCACCGTCGCCCATCTCGGTTGGAAAGGTCTCGCCAACGGCGCGTTGCTGGCGAAGGCGGCCGAGCATGGCTTCGACGCCGTGCTGACGATCGACGCGGGGATCCGTCACGAACAGAGCGCAACGGAACTGCCCGTGCGTGTGATCGTGGTGCGGGCCGCCAGCAACACACTCGACGACCTCCGCCCGCTGGTTCCGCTCGTGTTGAAGACGCTGGAATCCATGACACCAAGGACCCTGGCCATTGTGGGGAACTGAGCTCGCTCTCGTTGTCGGCGCGCAATACCACGGCCCGGCGAAGCACCGGGCCGTGGCATCCAAACTCTTGATCGACGCTGACTTCATGTACTACTTCGCCCCACGCAGGTAGTTGTCGAGGAACACGAGCTGCTTCTCCGCGGCCTCGATCCGGTTCTCCTTGCGCAGGAACCCGTGCCCCTCGTCGGGGAAGACGACGTATTCGACCGGCACGCCGTTCTTCCGTGCCTCGGCCACGATCTCGTCGCTCTCGCGCTGGAGCACGCGCGGGTCGTTGGCCCCCTGGATGACCATCAGCGGCTTCTTGATGTTCTTGGCGTGAAAGAGCGGGCTGATGCGGTGCAAGCGCTCCTTGTCCGTGGCCGGGTCGCCCATCTCGGCGTACAGCGAGTCGCGGAAGTCCGCCCACCACGCCGGGATGCTCTCGAGCGTCCGCACCCAGTTCGTCGGCCCGAAGATGTCGATCCCGACCTCGAACGAATCGGGCTCCAGGGTCAGCGCGGCCGCGGTCATGTACCCGCCGTAGCTCCCCCCGATGATCCCGACGCGGGCCCCGTCCACCCAGTCGAGGCTGGCCAGGTATTTGCGCCCGTGGATGCAGTCCTGGAGGTCGTCCTCGCCGTGCTTTTTGTCGTCGAGGTGGAAGAACGTCTTGCCGTACCCGCTGGAACCGCGGTTGTTCACGCCGAGCACCGCGTACCCGTGGTTCACGAGGAACTGGATCTGGGCGCTGTACCCGACGCGGGTCTGCCCGCCGGGACCGCCGTGGACCCAGACCAGGGCCGGGGCCTTGTTCGCCGCGCTCGCGCCCTGGGGCCGGTAGAGCGTCGCGGGGATGTCCAGCCCGTCGAAGCTCTTGTAGCGGACAACCTGCGAGGTGACGAGGTGTGTTTCCTTGATCTCCGGGTTGAGCGTGCTCGTGAGTTTCTTGTACTCGCCGCTCTTGAGGTCCATGACGTACAGGTTCGCGGGCGACGTGTCGCTGCTCGCGAAGAACGCCATGAACTTCCCGCTCGGGCTGAACCGCACGCCGGTGATGTCCAGCGAGGGGAGCGTGGGGAGCTTGACGGTCTGGTTGGTCTTCGCGTCGCGGACCGTGAGCTCGGTCCGCGCGTCGGCGTTGACGGCCGTCACGCGGTACTGCCCGCCCGGCGCGAACGCGGAGTACATGATGTCCCAGTCGGCCTTCTCGACGACCTGGTGATTCTTCTGCCCGCCGGGCAGGGGCTTGTCTACGCCCGCGACGAGGAACGACCGCAGGTGGTCGAACTCCGTGCCCGCGTTGGTCTGGAAGTAAACCGCCGAGCTGTCCGGCGTGAAGCACGCGAACCCGTGGGCGATGTTCTCCTTTACGCCGTGCCGCGGCGTGATGAGAATGGGGTCCTGCTTCGACGCCGTCGTGTCGTAGAGGTAGAGGTCGCTGTCGGAGTTCGTCCGCTCCTTCGTGAGCGCGACCCAGCGCCCGTCCGGGCTGACGCCGTTGATCAGCAGGCCGCCGGGGTTCTGGCAGGCCATGTCGCGCGCGTAGCCGTCGGCCGCGTAGCGGTACAGGTCGAACGACCGCGGGTCGCGCTCGTTCGAGAGCACGAAGAAGTGCTTGCCGTCGGCGGACCACGAGCCGAACTCGGCCTTGAGGTTCTCCCCCGGCGTCAGGTCGCGGACCGATCCGTCGGCCTCGCGGACATAGACGTGGGTGAGTTCATTACCGCCCGTGTCGCCGCTGAACAGCACCCGCCCGTCGCGGGGGAAGAAGCTCACGGCGAAGCGGCTGTCGGCCTTCGAGTCGGTGAGCGCGGCCGGCTTCCCGCCCGCGACCGGGACCGTGTAGACGTTGAAGCACCCGCTCGCGTCGCTGCCGAACAGGATGCTCGACTCGTCGGGAGAAAAGGCGAAACCGTCGAGGTTCGGGGCCCCGATCGCCGTCGTGGCGTAGAACTGCCGCGCCGTGTACCGCGGCACGCCCTGCCGGGCCGCGGCGTGGGGGACCAGCGAAACCGGCACGATGACCGCCGCGAGGACGCACGCCGACTGCCTGAACATGGTGATCTCCCGGCCGGGATGAGCTCAACCGCGGGTCCCCTCCGGCCGGGACAAGGATAGTCCCCGAGCACCGGGCGGCGTGTACGCTTGGCCCATGGACTGGCCCTCGGCCCGAATCATCGTCACCGGCGGAGCCGGGTTTCTCGGCCGCCAGGTCCGCCGCCTGCTCACCGAGCGCGGCGTGCCGGACGCCAACGTCTTCGTGCCCCGCCGGCGCGACTTCGACCTGACCCGCGAGGCCGATTGCGCCCGCCTCTATCGCGAGGCCTTCCCGGGCCGCAAGGTGGACCTCGTGATCCACCTGGCCGCGGAAGTGGGGGGGATCGGCGCCAACCGCCTCAACCCCGGCCGCTACTTCTTCGCCAACATGGCGATGGCGATGAACCTGATCGAGCACGCTCGCCTCGACGGCCTGCCCCAGCGCGGCTCGCCCGGCACCGTCGTGGGCAAGTTCGTCCAGGTCGGCACCATCTGTTCCTACCCGAAGTTCACACCCGTCCCGTTCAACGAGGCCGACATCTGGAACGGATACCCCGAGGAGACCAACGCCCCGTACGGCGTGGCGAAGAAAGCCGCGGGGGAGATGCTCCGCGCGTATCGGGCTCAATACGGCCTGCGCTCCGCGTACGTGCTCCCCGTGAATCTCTACGGCCCGCACGACAACTTCGACCCGACGACGAGCCACGTCATCCCCGCGCTGATCCGCAAGTGCGTCGAGGCCCAGCGGGCCAAGGCGCCGAGCATCACCTGCTGGGGCACGGGCTCGGCCTCGCGCGAGTTCCTCTACGTGGACGACTGCGCCGAGGGCATCGTCCGCGCGGCCGAACGCATGGACGACCCCGATCCGGTCAACCTCGGTACCGGGACGGAGATCACCATCCGCGACCTCGTGACGCTCATCGCGCGCCTCACCGGCTTCACCGGGAAGATCGAGTGGGACGCGACGAAGCCCGACGGCCAGCCGCGGCGCTGCCTCGACACGACCCGCGCCCAACAACTCCT
This sequence comes from Phycisphaerales bacterium, assembly GCA_046153875.1. GTDB lineage: Bacteria > Planctomycetota > Phycisphaerae > Phycisphaerales > UBA1924 > JBJXFE01. The sequence goes on along the minus strand of JBJXFE010000011.1, from coordinate 14,748 downwards.
GGGCTTCAAGGCGAAAGTCGCTTTCGACGAAGGCCTGCGCCGGACGATCGAGTGGTACGGCGCAAGCGTCGGCTGAGTTTCTCGCACAGGGGGAGCCATGGCGCACGTTTCGATGGAGCACTTGCCCGCCATGCTTCAGGACGCGCTTCGGGCCGAGGTCGATCCGGACGAGACGGTGCGATGGTGCGGACAGCCGCTCGCTTCACGGGCGTTCAGAGATGCGTGGCCTCTGACGCTGCTCGCACTCATCGTACTGACGTTCATCGCCGCGGGGATCGGCGCGCTGGCGTACCGGACGACCTGGGAGGTCACGCACGCGGCGCCTGAGCGACCGTCGCCGCCCAGTTCTGTCGTTGCGGCTGTGATTCTCAGCGCCGTGGTCGGAACGTGCGCCATCGCGGCGTTCACGCTGCCCTGGCACGCACGCCGGCGGGCGCGACGCACCGTATACGCCGTGACTACGACACGAGTCTTCATCCTGCGGCGTCACCCGAGCGGACGAGTGAACGTCGATCTCATCGAGCCCGGACACCCGCTCCGTATCACCCGTTGCGATCACGGCGACGGGAGCGGCTCCGTCTCAATCCACGCCGGTGCGCCGCTGTCGAACCTTGTCCTGGCGGCGGTCACAGAACCGCGAGAAGTTGAGAGGCTCATTCGTCACACATTTGATCCGCCCGCGGCGGGGCGCGGAGCCGCACCGCCGGACTCCGGGTCGCGTTGACGGGTGCCGCTACGGGCACCCAATCACGAAGTGGCCCTGAAAACAGCCAAAATCGGCCACCGTGAGCGTCCCGCTCGCGTTGCAGTCCGCATACAGGTCGCCGAGGACGTACTTGCCTTGGAAGCACCCGAAGTCGGCGACCGTCAGCGTCCCCGTCCCGTTGCAGTCCGGATAGCACCCGTCGGTGCGGCGGACCTGGATGCCGTTGATGCCCGACGTGATGTTCGCGCCCCAGAGGCCCGAGTGCAGGCCGATCACGCCGCCGGTGATCGTCACGGTGTGGCGCGCGTACGTGACGCACTCCACGTGCGTGCCGGGCCAGGCGCCACCGATCATCACCGGGCCTGTGGTCGCGTTGTCCACGCGCACGCGGTGGAGCTCCGTCGGCAGGCCCGGCGTCATCGCGTACGTGAGCACCTCATACGTCCCGTTGGGCAGGCCCTCGACCCAGATGCACGCGTCCACCGGGCTGTTGAAGCTGATGAGCATGTCGTCCATCAGCGCGCCGTCGTCGCCGAGCGTCAGCGGGTCGTCGGCCGCAAACGAGGAATCGCACCCGAACATGTAGAGCTGCGCGGTCGACGCGGCCCCGCTCACGCTCACCAGCGGCGTGCGGAGCCAGGGCTCGAGCAGCGGTACGGGGTTCCAGGCGCCGGCGACCCCGGCCGCCGCATAGGAGGCCGAAGGCGCGCTCCCGGCCGGCCCGAAGTCGATGTTGAAGGCCTGGGCGCGGGCGTCCGAGGCGACGGCCGCGCTGAAGAGCACACACGGAGCGACGATGAGCTTCATGGGTCCTCCCACCGCGTGGGCGCGGGCTGCTGCGGAGAGGATACCAGACTCGCGAGGGGCTCCAAGGGATTCTGGCGCGTGCGGGCCGGTCGGCGTGGGCTCGATCGCCCTACGGACATCCGAGAACGTATTTGCCCTGGAAGCAGCCGAAGTCGGCGACCGTGAGCGTGCCGCTCGTGTTGCAGTCCGCATACAGGTCGCCCAGGACGTACTTGCCCTGGAAACAGCCGAAATCGGCGACGGTCAGTTGAGCGTCCTTGTTGCAATCCGGGTAGCAGATCGCGCCGAGCCCGGCGATCCATGCTTCCTCGCGGAGGTCGCCCGGCGCGACCTGATGCGTGCCGCGACCGGCGAAGGTGCGGCCATCGGCGCTGACGCCGTGGATCTCGCGGAGCGTCCAGCCCGTGAGGCTGACGCCCAGGCCCGCCAGGTGCGGCGCGAGCAGGACGTTCCCCGGGTCGGCGGACCACACGTACGCCTCGCTGTCCGGGAACGGCGAGAGCGCGCCGCCGATCACGCTCCCGTCGTGATTCGCCGCGAAGGCGGACCAGGTGAAGGCTCCGGGCGCGGGCAGCAGTTGCGGCGCACCCGACCCGGTCTGCTTGAACCCCCGCAGGTACACGAGCGTGCCGAACGAGCCGACGACCACGGACCCGTTGCCGCTGACGCCGACGGCGTGCGTTTCCAGCCCCGCGGGCACCGAGCCAAGCGCCTGCGCCACGGAACCGACGATCCGGAAAGGCTGCGAGGGCGGGGGGAAGGGCGGCCCCTTGCCGACGATGGTGTTTCCGTCGGTGCTCATGGCCAGCGCTTCGGCACCGAGCCAGCCCGCCGGGAGCGGGAGCCACGCGGCGCCGCCGATCGCGGTCCAGCGGAACGGGAGCGCCCCGCCGGTCGCCGGACCCGCGGTCCCGGTGACGACGGACCCGTCGGCGCTAACGCCCGTCGCGATGACGTACGTCGCGCTGGCCGGCCCGGGCAGCTCCTGCATCCCGCCCGCGCCCGTCCAGCGGAAGGCGCGGACCACGCCGCCGACCGTGCACCGGCCCACGATGACCGTCCCGTCCGCGTTCACCCCCAGCGCCGAAGCGAACGTGCCGCCGGGGAGCAGGCCCAGATCCTGGATGCCATCGCCGGCGCTCCAGCGGAAGGGGCGGAAGTTCGCGCTCGTGCCGGTGTAGCAGGAGCCGATGACGGTGGAGCCGTCGGCGCTGAGGGCCGCGGCGGATGATCGCGTGTAGGTGGGCAGGATACCCACGCCGTGGAAAGTCGCCTGGCGCGCGCCGGCCGTGGCGGTTGTGGCAAGGAGCGCGGCGATAGTGGCGAACCTGCGGGGCATTTGATTCTCCATTGGAAATGTACCACGCCGCGGTGGGAATCCAAGCGGGGTGCCCGGGCGGGGCAGCGGCGCTCGCACGATCATCGCCCGCCGACGTACGTGCTTCCGCGGTGTGCCGTCAAGCAGGACAGCGCGGCGGCTGGTCGTTCCAGTTCGTGCCCGTGTACCAACCGGGGCGAAGGTGCGTAGGACCGAAGAACTGCCAGTCGTCGAGCGTGTCCTTAACGTATTGATCGTCGCACGGACCCGAATCCATATTCATCAACGACAAGAACATGTCGTCCGCGCGCACCGCACGAGACAACCCGTTGGGCACAGCACTCACGTTGCCGACCCAGGCGATCGCACCGCGTTCGCTCCCGAAATCGGGGATGAACATCACCGCGCTCGCGTCGATACCGGGAATGTCGAGCGCATAAGGCGTGATGACGCGGACGCCGAGCCGCTCCGCGACGCGCCGGAAGTCCTCGGGTGCCCATATCGTCGCGCGGTCGTCCATAGAACTGCTCGCCCAGCGCTCGATTCCCGCGATCGCGTCCTTACGCGTGGATCATCCGTCCCTCGCTCGCCAGCGCCGCCTCGTGCACGGCCTCGTGCATCGTCGGGTGCGCGTGCATCGTGACGATGAGCTCTTCGCTCGTCGCCTCGAGCCGCCGCGCCAGCGACATCTCCGCGATCAGCTCCGTCGCCTGGTCGCCGATGATGTGCGCCCCGAGGATCTCGCCGCGCGGCAGGCCCCGGATGATCTTGACGAATCCGTCGGTGTGCGCGGCCGCGATCGCCTTGCCGTGCGCCTGGAAGTTGTACTTGCCCACCTCGTAGTCCTTGCCCTTGACCAGCCCGTCGGCGATGAGCTTCTGCTCGGTGAACCCGACCGACGCGACCTGCGGGATGCAGTACGTGCAGCCGGGGATGACGGTGTAGTCGATCGGGATCGGCTCGTGGTGCTGCTTCGGGTTCTTGGCGCGCCAGGCGATCCGCTCGACGCAGGTCACCGCCTCCTCCATCGCCACGTGCGCCAGCCACGGCGGTCCGATCACGTCGCCGACCGCGTGGATGCCGTCGAGATTCGTCTTGTAGTCAATCGGCTCGGCCTTCGTCACGCCGGGCTTGAAGTCCGTGATGACGTGGTCCTTCTCGATCTTCAGGCCCAGCGACGCGTCGCACAGCCCGTCCGTCCGGCCCTTCACGCCGATGGCGAGCAGGACCCGCTCGGCCTCCAGCGTCTCCTTCTTCGCGTCGTCGGCCTTCCCGCCCCCCCCTTGAGCAGCCACGAACGGCGCGACCGTGACCTTCACGCCGTCCTTCGTCTTCTCGACCGCGGTGGTCGTGGTCGAGACGCGGATGTCCATGCCGTGCTTCCTGTACAGCTTGAGCAGGGCCTCGGAGCACTCCTTGTCCTCGACGGGCAGGATGCGGTCCATCATCTCGATGACCGTGACCTTCGTACCCATCGAGTGGTAGAAGTACGCGAACTCCATCCCGATCGCGCCCGCGCCGACCACGATCAGCGACTTCGGTTGCGTCTTGTTGAACATCGCCTCGCGGGCGCCCCAGATGCGGTCGCCGTCGAACTTCGCAAAGGGCAGGTCGCGGGCGACGGAGCCCGTGGCCACGATGACGTTGTCGGCCGTGATGGTCTCGATCGCCTTGCCGGGCGTCGCGGGTGCGGAAGTCAGCTCCTCCTGCACCCTGCACTCCTGCACCTCGACGCGGCACTTCGTCGCCGCCACCCCCGCGCCCTTGCGGCCCGCGACGATCTTCGCGTTGCCGATGATGTGCGTGACCTTGTTCTTGCGGAAGAGGAACTCGATCCCCTTGTTGGCCTTGGCCGCGATCTCGCGCGATCGCCCGATCACGCGGTCCCAGTCGAGCCCCACCTCGCCGGTGATCTTGAGGCCCCAGAACTTCTGGTCCTCGCCCGCGCGGATCTTCTCGACCAGCTCGGCGTTCGAGAGCAGCGCCTTGGAGGGGATGCACCCCCAGTTGAGGCAGACGCCGCCGAGCTTGGCCCGCTCGACGCACGCGACGTTCAGCCCGAGCTGCCCGGCGCGGATAGCCCCGACATACCCGGCGGGGCCGCCGCCGATCACGATGAGGTCGAAGTGACGTTCAGGCACGATGGTGTTCCCGTGGGCCGCGCGGCCGGCGCCAATCTGGGGGCGGGCGGCCGCGGGGGGCGGGAGTATAGGGAAGGGGGACACCCACTCGAAGCCGCAGGGATAGTCAGAAACGGTGTCGAAGCTCCGGCATCCGCGTGGTACTGTGTTGCACAACAGCGGCGGTCGGTCGCTTGAAAAAAGAGGGATGACCCATGACGATGTGGCGTGAACATGCCCGCGCAAGCGCGGCGGTGTGCATCGGCGTGGCCCTCTGGGTCACCGGGCCCGCGCTCGGCCGACAGGGCGACGCCCGCCCCGCCCCCGGCACGCCGCCGATCGGAAGCGGACCACGCTGCCTGACCCCTCCGCCGGCGCCGGGCCCCGATGGCCTGTACACCGCGAACACCTGGACGGGCGGGGTCGTGTACTACGTGTTCAACGCGAACGTAACCCCGCAGCAGCAGCAGGCGATGTTCAGCGCGTGGTCGGCGCTCTCGGCGGCGGCCGGGCTGCAGTTCGTGCCGCGGACGAACGAGCCGAACTACCTTCAGGTGGTGGGCGACCTGACGCCGACGTGCGGGGCGAGCTTCAGCTCGGCGATCGGGATGACGGGCGCGGCCCAGACGCTCACGATCTGCATCAACCACTGGGGCCTTCCCGGCCTGCTGATGCACGAGACCATGCACGCGCTGGGCCTGTGGCACGAGCAGCAGCGATCGGACCGTGACCCGTACATCGAGGTCAACCTCGCGGCGGTGTCGCCGGGGTTCGGGGGAAACTACAGCGTGGTGGCCGGCGCGACACCGCACGGCCTGTACGACTTCGCGTCGCTGATGCACTACGACCAGTTCGGGTTCTCCGCGAAGGGCGACCGGACGATCAAGGTGAAGCCGCCCTATCAGCGGGCGTGGCAGTACAACATCGGCCTGTACGCGCTGCCGGGCGCGACCCTCAGCAGCGGCGACCAGTGGGTTCTCAAGCAGATGTACGGCGGCGGGAATCCGGCGCCGCGGGCCTTCGCGCTGACGGCGCCGGCGAACGGCGCGCCCGTGGGACAGACCTGGCTTCCGCTCTTCTCCTGGCAGGCCTCGGAGGGCGCGACGGCGTACCGGCTGCAGGCGGACGACAACCCGCTCTTCGCGTCGCCGGAGATTGACGCGCAGGTGACGGCAGTCTCGTACGCGCACCCGTCGCCCCTGGCCCCGGACCGGCTCTACTGGTGGCGTGTGAGCGCGTCGAACGCGCAGGGCACGACGGAGGCATTCCCGATTGCGTCGAGGGTGTTCTACACGCGCAGTTCGTACGCGCCCACGCTGTTCGTGGACGACTCAGCGCCGCCGAGCGGCAACGGCCTGTCGTGGGCGACGGCGCTGCGCGACTTGTCCCCGGCGCTGGAGGCCGCGATCGCGTCGGCGGGTGCGGTGAGCGAAATCCGCGTGGCGCAGGGGACGTACAAGCCCGCGTTCGGCTCCACGGACGCCGCGATGGCGTTCTGGCTCCCCGACGCGTGCGCCGTGCTGGGCGGGTTCGCCGGATTCGGGGCGGTCAACCCGGACGCACGCGACATCGACGCGTTCCCGACCGTGCTCAGCGGGGACCTGCTGGGGAACGACGGATCGGTCTTCGCCGGCTACGCCGACAACTCGAACAACGTGGTCTTCTCGATGTCGAACCCGGCGTCCACCATGCTCGAGGGATTCACCATCCGGGCGGGCAACGCGGTCTCCGGGCCGCTCAACGCCGGCGGCGGGCTCGTCGTGGACGGCGGGAACCCGACGATCAGGCGGTGCATGTTCATCCTGGGCCAGGGCACCTACGGCGGCGCCCTGTTCGTCGGGCTCTCCGCGCCGACACCGCGCTTCGAGCAGTGCCGCTTCTCAGGGAATCGCACGCTCCCGGGTGGCCTCGGGGGCGCCGTGCTCGCGCAGGCCAGCGGAGTGTTCCGCATGGATGGATGCCGGTTCGACATAAATACCGCCGGCGGCGGCGGCGCGATCGGCCTGTACTTCGGCAAGGCGACGGTGGTGAACAGCGTCTTCGTCGTAAACTCGGCGACCTCGACCGTCGCCTTCCCGGGCGGGGGCGCGGTGGCGTCCTACAACACCTCGACGCCGTCCCTCATCAACTGCACGCTGACCGGCAACACGAGCGCCGTGCCGGGCGGCGGCGTGTTCGACGACGCCGGGAGCACCACGACGATCGGCAACTCGGTTCTCTGGAGCAACACGCCCGATCAGCACGCGGGCGGCCCCGTCATCCAGTTCTCGAACGTCCAGGGCGGGGGAACCGGAAGCGGGAACATCAGCGCCGCCCCGGTGTTCGTGGGTTCCGGCGGGGGGGCGCATCCGTTCGCGCTCGCGTCCGGGTCCCCGGGGATCGACGCGGGATTCAGCTTTCTGGTGCCGGCCGGCGTCACGACGGACCACGCGGGGGGCGCGCGCTTCGTCGATGACCCGTGCACGCCCGATACCGGGGCGGGCCCGCCCGTCGTGGACATGGGGGCGTATGAGCACCGGTTCTATCCCGACTGCAACGCCAGCGGCTCGCTCACCGTCGCCGACTTCGGCTGCTTCCAGACGAAGTACGTCCTCGGCGACCCTTACGCCGACTGCAACGCCGACGCCGGCCTCAGCATCGCCGACTTCGGCTGCTTCCAGAACAAGTACGTGGTCGGGTGCCCGTAGGAAGAAGGGACGGAGGGACGAAGGGACGAAGTTGGGTAGGGTCGGCTCTCCGAGCCGCCCCCGCCGGTGAACTGCTGCACGGAGAGGCCCGACACCCCGCTCACCGAGCCCGCGAACCCGCATCGGCCGACCTCCCCACCCCGATTTGACCCCCGTCGCGCCCTCGGTATCATCCTGCCCGCCCGTGCTCGGGTCGGGCGGCGGGCGCTGCGCCGCTGTAGCTCAGTGGTAGAGCACTCCCTTGGTAAGGGAGAGGTCGTGGGTTCAAGTCCCACCAGCGGCTCTTGAACGGGCCCTGCTGGGGGCGGACCCTCGCGGGCGGGCATGTCGGGACGGCGGGTTTCGGGACGGCTCGCGCGGGCGGGCGGGTTGAGGAGGTCGGTTCCATGGCCAAGGGCGTATTCACACGGACCAAGCCCCACGTCAACGTGGGAACGATCGGGCACATCGACCACGGCAAGAGCACGCTGACGGCCGCGATGTCGGCGCGGTCCGCGGTCAAGTCGGGGGGCACGCCCAAGACGTACGCGGAGGTGACGAAGGGTGGCACCGTCCGCGACGCCTCGAAGACCGTGACGATCCACTCGTCGCACACGGAGTACGAGACGGCCAACCGGCACTACGCCCACGTGGACTGCCCGGGGCACGCCGACTACGTGAAGAACATGATCACGGGCGCGGCCCAGATGGACGGCGCCATCCTCGTGGTGTCGGCCGCGGACGGCCCGATGCCCCAGACGCGCGAGCACGTGCTGCTGGCCCGCCAGGTCGGCGTGCCGTACATCTGCGCGTTCCTGAACAAGGTGGACCTCGTGGACGACCCGGAGCTGCTCGACCTGGTCGAGCTCGAGGTGCGCGAGCTGCTCAAGAAGTACGGGTTCCCGGGGGACGACATCCCGGTGGTGCGCGGCAACTCCAAGGCGGCGCTGGAGAACCCCAAGGACGAGAAGGCGACCAAGTGCATCGAGGAGCTCTTCGCCGCGATCGACAAGTACATCCCCGAGCCGATGCGTGAGACGGACAAGCCGTTCCTCATGAGCGTCGAGGACGTGTTCTCGATCAAGGGTCGCGGCACGGTCTCCACGGGGCGCATCGAGCGCGGCATCGTGAAGGTGAACGAGGCCGTCGAGATCGTCGGCATGAAGAAGGAGCCGACGAAGACGGTCGTCACCGGCGTCGAGATGTTCAACAAGACCCTCGACGAGGGGCGCCCCGGCGACAACGTCGGCCTGCTGCTCCGCGGCATCGAGAAGGACGGGATCGAGCGCGGGCAGGTGATCTGCAAGCCGGGTTCCATCAAGCCGCACACGAAGTACAAGGGCGAGGTCTACGTGCTCACCAAGGAGGAGGGCGGGCGGCACACGCCGTTCTTCTCCGGGTACCGCCCGCAGTTCTACTTCCGCACCACCGACGTGACCGGGTCGTGCAAGCTGGTCGGCGGGGCCGAGATGTGCATGCCCGGCGACAACGTGCAGATGGAGATCGACCTGGGCGACAAGCCGGTCGCGATGGAGAAGGGCGTGCGGTTCGCCGTGCGCGAGGGCGGCAAGACCATCGGGTCGGGGGTGGTGACGGAGATTCTGGAGTAGAGACGGAGAGACGGAGGGGTGGGGAGTCGGACATAGCCTTCCGCGGGTTGGGTTGGGGGCGCAGGCTTGAAGCCTGCACCACAAGGGGTTGCAGGCTTGAAGCCTGCACCACAAGCGGAACGGCGCCTAGGATTTTCACGGCCCGGTCGCCAGCGCGACCGGGCCGCTTTTCACAACGGATCGCTCCGGCGCCGGGCGGTGGGCCCGGAAAACCGGGGCGGGCATGAACGAGGACGGCGGCCATGGCGAAGAAGAAGGGTGCGGCCCGGGAGTACGTGTGGCTCCAGTGCACGGACTGCGGGGACCTGAACTACCGCAGCGAGGCGAACACCAAGGGCGGCATGCCCGAGGGGCTCAAGGCGGGGCTGAGCAAGTACTGCCCGCGCACGCGCAAGCACGTGCTGCACAAGGTGAAGAGAAAGTGAGCGGGAAGGGACGGAGGGACGGAGGGACGAAGGGGTCAAGTCCGATCCGTCGATCCCTTGGTCGCTTCGGAAACGCCGGTAGCTCAATTGGTAGAGCAGCGGATTCCAAATCCGCAGGTTGCGGGTTCAAGTCCCTCCCGGCGTGCTTGAAGAGCAGCGAGACCGCGAGACACCGAGACAGGGGACGGGGGCAGGGGGCGGCGAACAGGATTCCGACCGATGGCGTTTGGACTGTATAAAGCGGGACAGGGCTACTGGGTGCGGGTGCTGACGGCCGCGACGGCCGGGGTTCTCGTGCTGGCGGCGTCGGCGTGGGCGTGGGGGCAGATGGCGCTGTTTTCCGACGCCATCCCCGTGCCGACGTGGCGCATCGTGGTGAACCCGGTGACGGGCGGCGCGCCCGCGGTGGGCCAGCGCGTCACGCTGCTGGGCGACCTCGACACGGCGAAGCCGGGCTTGGAGAAGATCGGGGCCGCGGACGTGCTGGCGATGGAGCCGCGCTCGGCGGGCGTCGCGCTCCGGATCGGGAAGGTCGCGCTCGAGCCCGAGCGTTCGTCGTTCGCCGGGGCCACGCGCATCGACGCGGTGACCGAGGGCGCGGTCGCGGGCACGGTGATCGACGCGCGGGGCGAGCCCGTCTTCCAGCCGCTGTACCTGCAGGCCGCGGGGGCGTTGCTGGTGATGCTGCCGGGCGCGTTCGTCATCTACTGGCTGGTCGGTTCCCGCCCGGGGACGGCCGAGTTCCTCATCGCGACCGACGGCGAGATGAAGAAGGTGAACTGGTCCACGCGCAAGGGCGTGATCGACTCCACGTGGGTGGTGATCCTGTGGTCGGTGCTGCTGGCGGGCGGGCTGTTCATCGTGGACATCGCGTTCTCGAAGGTGTTCACGCTGATCGGGGTGCTGCAGCAGCAGTGAGCGGGGAAGAGCAGGACAGCGAGACAGCGAGACAGGGCGGGCCCGCGGCGGAGGACTCATGGCGCAGGACAACACCAAGTCGGCGGGGGAGGCGGACAAGGGCGGCGTGATCGCCGAGGCCGAGCCGCTGCGCCACGAGGGGATGAACTGGTTCGTCCTGCGCGTCGCGTCGAACAAGGAGAACTCCGTCCGCGAGACGCTGCTGCGCAAGGTGCAGATCGAGCGGCTCCAGCCGCTGGTCGGGCGCATCCTCGTGCCGACCGAGAAGGTCAAGACGGTCAAGGGCGGCAAGCAGAAGATCACCGAGAACAAGCTCTACCCCGGCTATGTGTTCGTCGAGATGAAGCTCGAGCCGGACGGGCGCATCCCCCAGGACGTCTTCTTCCTGATCAAGGAGACGACGGGGGTGGGCGACTTCGTGGGCACCGCGGGCCGGCCGACCGCGATGAAGGACCACGAGATCGAGAAGATGCTCAAGGACTCGAAGAAGCCCGAAGAGACCCCGACGGTCAAGATGGTCTTCGAGAAGGGCGAGAGCGTCCGCATCAAGGAAGGCCCGTTCCAGAACTACGAGGGCACGGTGGACGAGCTGATGCCCGACAAGGGCCTCGTGCGCGTGCTCGTGACCATCTTCGGCCGCCAGGCCCCGATCGAGCTCGAAGAGTGGCAGATCTCGAAGGCGGATGAGAGCTGAGCGGAGCGCAAAGCGAACAGCGAACAGGGCGGCGGGGCTGCGGGGGCCGTAGAGTTCGGGCGTGACGCGGCTTGCTCTGATACTGGCCTTGCTGGTGGTGACGCTCTCGGTGATGGCGGGCGCGATCTCCGCCGGGTGCGCGTCGCGCCGGGCGCAGCCCGCGGATGTGCAATCGTTGGAGTGGGTGCTCGCGACGATCGACGGGTTCGAGCCGCCGCTCTCGCGCCGGCCGACGATGAGGTTCGAGGGCGCCGCGCGCGTCCTCGGGCGCGCGTACGTCAACCAGTACTGGGCCGCTTGCGAGCTCAACGCCGACGGAACGATCCGCGTGGACACGATCGCGAGCACGAAGATGTCCGGCCCGCCGGAGTGGCTGGAGGACGAACGCCGCTACCTGGCGCGCCTGCGCTCCGCCCGCACGTGGAAGCTCAAGGGCGACACGCTGACGCTGACGGCCGCGGAGGGCGAGAGCCTGGCGTTCACGAAGCCTTGAGAGGGCGATTGACGGGCGCGCATCCGGCGCGGGTTCACGCTCCGATCGCGACGTGCGGTGGCAGCGGGTCGATGGCGCGCCGTAGAGTTCGGCGTGACGTGGACGCCCCCGACATCGCGACGCGCGTTCCTGCGGGCCGCCCTGGCGGGCGCGCTGATGCCGGCGCTGGTCGTTCTCCCCGCCGGGTGTGCCGCGCGGCGCCAGCGCCGTCGGTTTGCCGACGTGCAGTCGCGGGAATGGACGCTGTCGATGATCGACGGGGGGCGGCCGCCGCTCTCTCACCGGCCCACGCTGGTGTTCGAGGGCGGGCGTGCCTTCGGGCGCGCGTACATCAACCAGTACTCGGCCGCGTGCGTGCTGCGCGCGGACGGGACGGTGCTGATGGACGCGATCATGAGCACGAAGATGGGCGGCCCGGAGGTGTGGATGGCGGATGAGGGCCGCTACTTCGCGCGTCTGGCCGCGGCCAGGACCTGGAAAATCGAGCGCGGCACGCTGACGCTGACGGGCGCACCGGGGGAGAGCCTGACCTTTACGAGCCCGTAAGGGCGGCCGGCATTGCGGAATTCGGTGCGTTCCAGACGGCGTATGTGCTCGGTGATCTCCGGGCGGACTGCAATGCCGACGCGGTGCTGACGGTGGGGGACTTCGGCTGCTTTCAGGGGCTGTATGTCGCCGGGTGCTCGTGATCGGGTAGATCGGTTCAGCGGTCGCCACACGTTGGAATGAACTGGCGGCGCAGTTCCGTCTCAACGCTAGCGCGCTGTGACTGATTCCAACCGGGAAGGTAAAGCGCGGCAAAACGCACCGTTCCGCGACTCCGCTGAATCCAGCAAAGGGCCCGGTCATGTGTCCGCAGCCGAGTCCGGATGTTCTCTGACTCACCGACATCCAGGACAATCAGCCCGCATTGCCCGCGATCGTCCAAGACCGTGTACACGCCTGCGGCGTCGTGGGTCTCGTCTCGGGATAACAGAGGACCCACGAACCGGTAGCGACCGACATTCACCATGGCTGGCTCCCGTTGGGTGCGAGGCAGAGGGTTCCTGCACCCATCTGGCATTACCCGCACGGGTCCCGGCGCTACCGGCTCGACGGCGCCGCCGCTAGTCTGTGTGGGTGAGGTAGCGCGCGGTCGGTTACGGCGAATACCACGGGGTCCCGGCCGCGGAGAACACTGATGCCCCAAACACCGTCGCGTGCCGTTCAGGATGCAGAGCTGGGTGCTCGGATCACGCGCCACGACCCGACCGCGATTTCTGACATCTTCCAGGCGTACGGCGGGACTCTTCGGCGCGTGATCCGTCGGAACAAGGGTCCCGCGATTACCGACAGCGATGTTGAAGATCTGGTAGGGGACTCAGTCACCGCAACCGCGCTCGGATGGAGACCCGACAGAGGCTCCACAGTCCGGAGCTATCTTTTTGCGGTGGCGCGCAAGAGGGTCGCCAGCCGGTTGCGGGCCTACGGCCGGCGCCCGGAACTCCGGCTCACAGGCTCTTCCATCCGCAATGGCCCGGTGGCAAACGTGTTGACGCCGGTGGAAGAACTGATCGAACGCGAGGGTCGAGCAGCCAAACTCGACGCCATCCACCAAGCCGCTGCCGAGCACCTCACCACGCACGAGCGAGCAGTCTTCTACGGTCGCTGGCCACCCGACCCGTCGGGGCGCCAAGCAGCGGTGACTGCAGCGGACTCGCGTTCTGAGAACGCGCGACGAAAGACCTTGAGCGTTGCCACCGCGAAGATCAGGCGGGCACTGGGTATCGAGCAGCAGTTCCCATCTTCGAAGGGAGCGAGTCGTGAACGCGCCGTCAATCACGCCTGAAGTCAACGTGCTGATCCGTGAAGCTGCGTCGGAGCTGCCGGGATGGCCAATTACCGATGAGCAAGTGGATGCTCTGCTCGACGAGAGCACAGGTGACGGCTACGAAGCCAGTGAGGCGGCTGAGAGAGCCGCGAGGATTGTGGCGTCCTTGGGGTGGGGCCACGCGGGAGCGACACGACCTCCGCTGATCGTCGTTCGTCATACAGGCCTGTTCGGGGATGAAGTCGATGCTGACCAGCGTCCCACCACTCCCCGCAGCGCGTTAGTAGAGTTCGTGCGGCGGGCGTACGAGTCCGTGTCCATGGGGGCCTCGACCGATCTTTTGATTGCCGACCCTGAGCGCAACGCTCGGTTCATCCAAGCGTGCTGGAAGCTGGGGGCACAGGCGAGCCAACCCGATCTCAATTGGTTGCTCTTGAACGCACGCAAGGCTGGCAAGATCGGGAAGATTGCTGGCGTTGAGCGATTCCGCGTAGATCCTGATAGGCTCGATCAGTTCCTGTTCGCCAGTGAACTCGCGCTTCGGTACATGCAGGACCGGGCATACTTCGAGAAGCAGCGAGATTTGTCCTTGGATCAGGTTCTGTGCGATCCAGTGCTGGCATCGGAGTTTGAGGGGTACGCGCGTCGGCTCGCACCCGGCTTCGAACGGGTGGAGTATCGTTGGGGTGCCTTGCGCATCCGCAAGAGCTTGAAGCGGGACAATCAGGCAGACGGCGTTGATCCAGCGAGTTTCGAGTACCTAGGCAACACGCTACAGGTCAAGGTGGCGCAGCTGCCGACGGGCCCTGGCTTTGTCTGGCTCAATACTGGGGATGCGGACCTCTACTTCAGCGTCGCGACGAACGTCCGCCGGCAGGTCGAGAGGATGCTACAGGTCGAAGATGCGCAAGGTCGCGTGATCCCTCGTTGGATGGCCGGAGATCGATACCGCGAGGTCCGCCTTGCCATCGCCCCAACCCCCCGGCTTGGTTCGGTCCAACGGGAGGCAACCAAGGCGCTCTTCGTCCGAGACCATGAACCCTCGCATAACGTGCTAGGTTCTGTCTGACGGATCGCCTGTACGGCGCGGGTTCGGTTGCGCCAGGCTGAATGAGGTGTCACACTGCGGCTTCCGGCAAGGAGGCCACCGATGGGACGAGGCGACACCAGCGATACGCAGT
>JBJXFE010000010.1:0-4352 GCA_046153875.1 Phycisphaerales bacterium | reverse complement strand
ACTGCGTATCGCTGGTGTCGCCTCGTCCCATCGGTGGCCTCCTTGCCGGAAGCCGCAGTGTGACACCTCATTCAGCCTGGCGCAACCGAACCCGCGCCGTACAGGCGATCCGTCAGACAGAACCTAGGCCCGGTGCGGTCGGGCCGGTCGCGGGCGCGGCGCGAGCGTGACCCGCAGCAACCTGGTCCCCTCCCCGGTTGCCATGTTCCAGTCGGATGCAACCGCCGCCGGCACCACGACCGTCGCTCCGATCGAGGCCACAGTGGGAGGAGAGGGTGTTCGGGAGCGGAGCGAGATCCCGTCCCGCACGATGATCAGCACCACGCACGCGGCGGAGTCGGCGACGCGCCCGAACCGCGTGGTCCCTTCGATCGCGAAGAACTCGTTGGTCGCCAGGCGTGTCGCGGGCGGCCCCAGCGGTGATGTTGTCCGGTCCTCCATGCGGGTCGCGGGCGGCGCGGGCCCGAAGTCGATGCACTCCAGCGCCTCGCGCACGTGCAGCGCCCGCCCCGTGCGCCCCCAGTCGAACACGCGGAACGTGGTGTCGCTCGGCGTCTGCACCTCGGCCACCACCACCCCCGCGCCCAGCGCGTGGACTGTTCCGCTCGGCAGCGTATGGCACTCGCCCGGCACGGCCGGGACCGCGACAAGATCGCCGGCGACGGAACCGTCGGCGATGCGGGCGCCAAAGCTCGCGCGGGTCACACCCGGCTTCACCCCCTTGTAGATCACGCTCCCCGGCTCCGCGTCCAGCACGAACCAGCACTCGGTCTTGAGCCGCGCTTCCGGGTGCGCCGCCGCGTACGCGGGGCTCGGGTGGACCTGCACCGAGAGATTCTCCCGCGCGTCGAGGAGCTTGACGAGCAGCGGGAAGTCGCCACCCTCCGTCGGGCGCGCATCGCCGAGCAAGTCTCGGCCCCACAGCTCCATCGCGTCGTGCAGCGTGCGCCCCGCAAGCGGTCCGTTGTCGATCACGGAGCGTGCCGCGCCGCCGCCGCCGCCCGTGGGCGACGTCGCGGGCATGTCCGCCAGCTCCCAGCTCTCGCCGATGTTCGTGCCCGGCGGCAGCGATTTTCCAAAACGCTCCAGCCGCCGCCCGCCCCAGACCTTCTCGAAGAGGATCGGGCGCAGACGCAGCGGATACGGGCTCGCGGAGCGCCACGATTCGCTCGCCGACTCGCTCGCCGGTGTCTTCATCGAGGGCGTCCGGGCTCCGGTTGCGTCGCCGCGGGTCCGGCGGTGTTCACGCGTTCATCGACATCCCGGTGATCCGCGCGTCGAACGCGATCCGCCCGGCCAGCCCCCCGACGATGCCCTGGATTTCCGACTCGAACTGGCGCCGACCGAACTTGATCTCGTTCACGAGCAGGTAGAGGTCGTCGCCGGGCTGGACCATCCCGCGGAACGCCGCGTCCTTGATGCGCAGGAACGCGATCACCTCGGTCTTGGGACGGCGCGCGTTGAACGCGAAGCACGCCAGCTGCGCCCCGGCCTCGATCATCAGCACGCCGGGCAGGAGCGCCTTGGAGGGGAAGTGCCCCGCCACCCAGAACTCGTCGGGCCGCACGTGCTTGATGCCGACCGCGCGCGTGAAATCCGCCGAGTGCCAGACGATCCCATCCAGCAGCGCCATCGGCCCGCGGTGCGGGATGTACCGCTCGAGCTCGGTGCGCGTCACCACGCGGCGCGCCCCGTCGATCGACGACAGGTCGAACAAGGGCGAAGACCCGGGGCGCGCCGCGGCGCTCTTCGTGACGCTCGCCGCTCCCGAGCCGGATCCCTGGGCCGGTGTCATACCCGTATGTTACGAGCCCGAACCCGGCGCGGGTTGGTCTCGGATGGTCAGGACCTGCTGGCGGACATCCTGGGCCGCGTTCTTGACGTCCTGCATGAACTGACGCGCCCGCGTCCCCGCGGCCTTGTTCCCGCCCTCGGCCTTCTTGATGTCGTCCTCGGCCGCGGCCACCAACTGCTTCAAACGCTCGAATGCTTCCACGGAGAACCTTTCCGGCGGCTGCCTTGCCGCCTCGTCGGAACTCCCCCCACGAGCGATTCCATGCGTCATTGTTTGCACGCGCGGCCAACGCGGCAAGTTCGGCGTCCAACGTTCACGCGCCGACCTGCGGCATGAGCCGGTGCAGGGCCTCCAGGGCCGCATGGACATACCGGGGCGAGCCCTCCCGCGCCACGAACGCCGGCACACAGGCGGCCATCAGCACCCGGCGCACGTTGGCCAGCGAGCCGTAGTCGTCATCCGTATGTAAGCCCTGTTCCCGACGATACTTAGCCAGCAACGACACGGGGTGGACCCCGAACAGCTGCTCCGGGTGGGACCAGAACTGACGCTCGAGGTACACCGCGTCCTCCACCCAGTGCCCCGCATGCATGAACGCCAGGTCGATCAGGACGCAGCCGGGGTCCGGGGCGGATCGGCCCGCGGTGGGCCGGCGCATCGCGTTCCCCGGGTGGAGGTCACCGTGGCACCACGTCCCGATCGCCCGCCCATCCCAGCGGGCCGAGAGCCTCGGCAGCGCCCTGTGCAACCGCTTGAGCGCGTCGTTCCACTTCTGCGCATCGGGGACGTCCCCCCCCCGCGCCGCGTCGCGCGCCCGCTCGACGAGCAGCTCCCAGTTCGGCGGCGGGGGGTGCGTCCCCGACCCGACCGGTTCCGCGTCGACAGCGATCCTCTGCAGCCGCGCGGCCGCGCGCAGCAGGGATTCGAGCGACTCCTGGTTCCACGTCGAGTTGAGCGTGTGCCCGTCGAGCCGCTCGATCACCAGCCAGCCCAGGTCGTACCCGCCGATGGCCCGCCCGGCCGCGACGACCCGCGGCGTCGGGCGGTACGCGCCGTCCCCCGGGTCGAACGCGCCCAGCCGCGTCGTCCATCGGTGCTCAACGGGGCCGACCGGCAGTTTCACCAGCACGTCGAGCTCGCGCCCCGCATCCTCGCGCCAATGCGCGAACCCGGTGGCCGACCCGCCGCGCTGCCACGTCGAGCGGAACCACTCGATGGTCGAGAGCCGACCGCCGCACTCGTGCATGAGCGCCGGCGCGAGCGCCACCGCCAGGGAATGGCCGTCGCCCACGTCCCCCCCGGGGTCCGCCGATGCCGTTCCGCTCTTGAACGCCGCATCCGTCGACATCCACCTACACCTTACACGGGAACCCGGCTCAAGGCGATGAGTTGCTCCACGTTCAGGTCCTCGGCACGCTGCCCGGGCCCGATCCCGGGCGGCAGGGGCGTCTTCCGTCCGAGAATCGTCCCCAGTTGCTTGCGCCGGGCCCCGAACACCCGGGTGCAGAACTCGGCCAGACGCCGCGTATCGTCCGTCAGCGGGGCGGCTCGGCGGGCGATCGACACCATCGCGCTCGTCACCTCCGGGCGGGGCCAGAAACACTCCGGCGGGAGGGCCGCGACCCGGGTCACCCCCGCCACCGCCTGCGCGACCACGCCCAGCGTGCCGTAGTGCTCCGTGCCCGGTGCGGCCAGGAGCCGATCCGCGACTTCGCGCTGGATGGTCACGTGCATCGACCCGCACGCCGGGTGCTCGCACAGCAGCGCGAGCATCAGGGGCGACGCCGCGCCGTACGGAAGGTTCGCCACGAGCCGGAACGCGCGCCCGCCGAGCGCCGCGACTACGTCCGGCGAGAGCGCCCGCTTGGAGGCGAGGCAGTCACCCTCGACGAGCGTGAACCGCCCCGCCGCCGCGTGCGCCGCGAGCCGTTCGCGCAGCAGCGCCGCCAGCCCATGATCCAGCTCGCACGCGACGACTGCGCACCCGCGCGCCAGCAGCTCCTCCGTCAGCGTGCCCGTGCCCGGCCCGACTTCCAGCACCACATCGCCCGCCCCCACGCCCGAAGCCTCCACGAGCCGGCGGATCAGGTTGTGATCGATCAGGAAGTTCTGCCCCAGCGACTTGCGCGGCGACAGCCCGCGTGACGCGAGCAGTTCCTTGATCTGCGTGGCGGTCTGCACGGCCCAGAGCCTAGCCGCGGGTCATCTTCGGCAGGTCACGGATTTTTCTTGCGTCCGCGACGCACCGTAGTACTATGGATGAGGAGCACGGAGGCGCTCGATGTCCAGGCCTTCCATCTCAATCGCTGTCGGGATCAGTTTGCTGACGGCGGGTGCGCCGGTTGTCCTTGCCCAAGAGTGGACGTGGGCGAGCCTGCACCCGGCGGGGTGGGCTGAGTCCCGGGTCAGGGCGGTGGGCGGCGGACGGCGGGCGGGGTACACCCGTGAGTTCGTGGGCGGGCCGGGGCGCGCCGCGCTGTGGTCGGGGTCGGCCTCGAGCTGGATCGACGTGCATCCGAAAGGGGCGGCCTTCTCTCATATCTTTGGGAGCGACGGT
>JBJXFE010000007.1:0-3948 GCA_046153875.1 Phycisphaerales bacterium | reverse complement strand
GTGCTGCGGGCCCAGATCGAAAGGGAGCAACTCGCGACGCAGATCGCCAACCTGGAGGATTCGCGGGCCGTTCTCCACGCGGAATGGCGGACCGCGCTTGGGCTGGGGGCGAACGACGACGGCGGCCCGGTCCCCGAGGCGTTCGAGCCGGCTCCGAGCCCGCCGCCAGCGGAGGAAATCCTGATCCAGGCGGCTTCGCACAATCCGCGGCTCCGAATGATGGAGGCCGAGGTCCGGCGGGGCGAGGCGATGCTGGCCCTGGCCCGGACCAGCCGAGTGCCGGACTTCACGGTCGGAATCATGGCCGACGTCAAGGCCAGCCCGATCATGTGGAGGCCCACCGCGAGCATGACCCTGCCCATCTGGCGCGACAAGATCGCCGCCTTGATCGCGACCAGCCAGGCCGAGCGGCGGGCGGCGGAAGCGAGTCTGACGGCGGAGCAGATCGGACTGGCGGCCGAGTTGGCGTCGATGCTTTACATGTACCGCGAGAGTTCCCGCAACGTCGAGTTGTTCGGGGCGACGCTCCTTCCCAAGGCGAACCAGTCGCTGGAAGCGGCCCGCGCGGGGTACGCGGCGGGGCGATCGTCGTTCCTGGACGTGATCGAAGCCCAGCGACAGGCGCTGGGGTTTCGATTGGCGAACGTCGAAGCCCGCGCGCAGCGGGAGCTCGCGCTGGCATCCATTTCGCTATTGATCGCGGGGGCGGCGCCTGAGGGGGCGCCGATCTTGCCGACCCAGGCCCCCACGATGGAGACCAAGCCATGAAACCCCTGTACGTCAGCTTGCTCATCGCGTCGGGGGCCCTCGTGGCCGGCGCCGTGGGGTACTTTTTGGGCCGGACCACGTCCGGGCCCGCCGTCGCCTTGTCCCCAGCGCCGATGGAAGCGCGGACGGCGGCGGACGGAACGCCGATGCTCCAGCTCTCGGAGCACGCGGCGGCGATGGCCAGCGTGGAAACGGTCGCCATCGAGCGGCGCCCCCTGTCCCGCGACTTGCGGGTGCTCGGGATGGTCGAGCAGAACGAATCGTCGCTCGCGACGATCACGCCTCGGGTGGACGGCTACGTGGAACGGCTGTTCGTGAACTTCACGGGCGTGGAAATTCGGGCGGGCGACCACTTGGCGGAGGTCTACAGCCCCGAGCTGCTGGTGGCCCAGCAGGAGCTGCTGATCGCCCTGCAGGGCGGGGCGGCGGGCCCGCTGGTGGACGTGTCGAAGACCAAGCTCCGCCTGCTGGGGCTCAGCGACGCCCAGGTCGGGGCCTTGGTGGAGCGGAAACAGACCACCGATCGTGTGACGCTGCTTTCCCCGATCAACGGGACGGTGATCGAGAAAGCCATCGTCGAGAGGGCCGCATTCAAGGCCGGCGATGTCCTCTTTCGCATCGCCAACCTCGACAGCGTGTGGGTGTACCTGGAGATCTATGAGTACGACCTGCCTTGGGTGCGTTACGGGCAGAATGTCCGGCTGACGGCGGAGGCCGTGCCCGGGCGGACGTTCGATGGGTTGGTCACGTTCGTGCAGCCGCTGGTCAACGACCGCACCCGGACGGTGCGGGTGCCGGTGCATGTGGACAACAAGGACCATGCGCTCAAACCGGGGATGTTCGTGACGGCGTTGATCGGAGCGGCGCTAACGTCCCAGGGCCGGGCGGCGCCGACGGGCGTGGAGGGCCGGTACTCCTGCCCGATGCATCCGCAGATCCTTCTCGACGCGCCGGGCCCGTGCCCGGTCTGCCAGATGCGCTTGGAGCGGATTCCCGGCGAGCGTCCCAAGGCGGAGGACGCGGCGGCAGCGACGCAAGATCGCGGGGGCGGGGTCGCCGCGGCGGAGAAGCTAGGCGTGTTGGCCGTGCCCGTGTCGGCGGTGCTCGACAGCGGCACGCGCCGGATCGCGTACGTCGAGAAGGGTCGCGGGCTGTATTCCCCGCGGGAGCTCACGCTGGGCCCGCGCGCCGGCGCGTACTTCCCCGTGCTCGCCGGCCTGGAACTGGGCGAGCGCGTGGTCGCGCGGGGGAACTTCCTCATCGACAGCCAGTTCCAGGTGGAGGGCCAGTCGAGCCTCTTCTACCCCGGAGGGCTCCACGCGGCGATGGGGCACCAGCACGGCGCCGCCAAGCCCGCCACGTCGCCGCCGCGCGGCAAGTCCGCCCCCGCCGAGGCGCGCCCAGCCGAGCACAAACATTGATCGGAAGGTGCCGCCATGGTTAACGCCACGATCCGTTGGTGTATGACGAACGCATTCCTGATGCTGCTCATCATCGCGGGGGTTTGCGCGGCCGGATTTTGGGCCATCGTCCACACGCCGGTGGACGCGATCCCGGACATCGGCGAGAAGCAGGTTATCGTCTACGCCGACTGGGAAGGGCGCAGCCCGCAGGACGTGGACGACCAGGTCACGTATCCGCTCACGACCAGCCTCACCGGCACGCCCGGGGTGAAGTCGATCCGGTCGATGTCGGGGTTCGGGTTCTCGATGGTGTTCGTGATCTTCGAGGACAGCGCCGATTACTATTGGGCCAGGTCGCGCGTTTTGGAGCGTATGAACGTCGCCCAGCAGCGGCTTCCGGCCGGCGTGACGCCCGTGCTCGGGCCTGACGCGACCGCGCTGGGGCAGGTGTATTGGTACACGGTCGAGGGCGAGGGCTTCGACCTGGCCGAGCTGCGGTCGATCCAGGACTGGTACGTGCGCTACCAACTGCAGTCGGTGCCCGGCGTGAGCGAGGTCGCCAGCGTCGGCGGGTTCGTCAAGCAGTACCAGATCGACTTGCATCCCGACAAGATGCGGGCCCACCGCGTGACGCCGATGGAGGTTTACGAGGCGGTCCGCAGAAGCAACATCGACGTCGGGGCGAAGGTCATCGAGCGGAACGGCGTCGAGTATTTCATCCGCGGATTGGGGTTCGTAAAGACCGTCGAGGACCTAGAGAAAGTCGTGATCCGGCAGGAGGGCGGCACGCCGTTGTTCCTCAGGAGCGTCGCCACCGTGCAGCTTGGCCCGGACTTTCGCCGGGGCGCCCTGGACAAGGCCGGCGTCGAGGCGGTGGGCGGCGTGGCGCTCATGCGCTACGGGGAGAACCCGCGCGAGGTCGTCGCAAGGGTGAAGGAGAAGCTCGCCACCCTGGAGGCGGGCCTGCCGAGCAAGAAGCTGGCCGACGGCCGGGTCTCCAAGGTGCGGCTCGTGCCGTTCTACGACCGCTCGGAGATCGTGCGGGAGACCATCGACACGCTCAAAGAGGCCCTATTCGAGGAGGCGATCGTCGCGAGCCTGGTGGTCGTGTTCTTTTTGCTGCACCTGCGCACGACGGTGGCGGTGCTGCCGACGCTGCCGCTGGCGCTCGCCGGGTCGTTCCTCCTGATGTACGCCATGGGCATCGACAGCAACATCATGTCCTTGGCGGGCCTGGCGATCGCCATCGGCGACGTGGCGGACATGGGCATCATCATGGCGGAGAACATCTACCGCCGGCTGGCGGCCGCCACCGACGCGGAGAAGGCGGAGAAGGGGCACTTCGGCCTCGTGTACGAGTCCGCCACGGAGGTCGGCGGCGCCATCATCACGGCGGTCATGAACACCATCGTCTCCTTCATCCCCGTCTTCTTCCTGAGCGACCAAGAGGGCAAGCTCTTCCGTCCCCTGGCGTTCGCGAAGACCTTCGCCATCGGCTCCTCCGTGGTGCTCGCCGTCACCGTGGTCCCCTTCCTCTGCTACCTGCTCTTCCGTCCCATCAAGTGGAACACGCGGACGACTTGGACGATCGCCGTGGCCGTCGGCGTCCTGGCGACGCTCGCCACCCATGCCGCTTTCATGTGGGGGCTTGGCGCAGGGCACGGCCGCGGCTGGCTGATCGCGGCGGCGGTGGGGGCGGGCGTGACCCTGTGCGTCGTCCGAATGGCCAAGGAGAAGTTCGTCCCGCTGGACCGCAACCCCGTCTCGCGCGTCATCG
>JBJXFE010000076.1:0-30868 GCA_046153875.1 Phycisphaerales bacterium | reverse complement strand
TCCGGCAATCTGCCGGGCCCGCCCGGTCGCTCTCGCCCGTGCGTCTTGCCTCACGGGCACCCGACGACGAACCTCGTCTGGAAGCAGCCGAAGTCCGCCACCGTCAGATTCCCATCGCCGCTGCAGTCCGCGTACGGGTCGCCGATCACGAACTTCGTCTGGAAGCACCCGAAGTCGGCGACGGTGAGCGCGGCGTCGGCGTTGCAGTCCGGGTAGCAGGTCGCCTCGACGCGCACCGACACGCCGTTCTCGGTGTAGACGGGCACGAGCTTCAGGCCCGTCGGCATCGGCGGCGCGGCGGGCTGGTTCACGGCCGCGAACGTGCCCGTCACTTCGCCCGTCGCCGTCAGGACGGCGAACGACTGGCCGAGGGCGGGAACGAAGCCGTTCACCAGCGAGAGGTCGAGCGTGCCGCCGAGCGCGGCCCCGCCGGTGATCGTGACGGCATCGTGCTCGGTCTCCGGCGCGAGCCCGCCGAGCTCGACTTCCACCACTCCCGAGGTCTGCATCGAGAGCTGCCCGGTCAGGTTGAAGGGGCCGGGCGCGTCCGCGCCGCCGGGGCGCATCACGCCGTGCATCGTGAGCACCGGCGTGATGAGCATGGGCGGATCGGGCAGGAGGCTGAAGACGTTGGTCTCCTCTATAACCGACCCGACGGTCTGCTGCGGCGAGCCGACGGTCGTGCTCCCGGGCACGGTGACCGTCGCGCCCGGGCCGATGCGCACCACCGCGGGCAACGGGGGACCAAGCTGGTCCTCGCTCAGCTTGAACGGCGAGGTGAAGACGATGTCGTCCTGGGCGTGGAGATAGCCGCTCTTGACCTCCTTGACGCCGGCGAGCCAGGGCATGCCCTGCAGCGATCCGATGACGCGGGCCCTCCCGATCGTGGTGATGGGCGGGACGCCGGGCAAGACGATGCGTCCGCCCTCGGCGGTCTGCCAGGTGCCGCCGGAAAGCACGCCGTTCTGGAGCTGCACGAGCTGGCCGTTGATCGTGAGTGTGATGCCGCCGATGGCCTGGACGGTGCCTTGGTTGTCGAGAGTGGTGGAGATCTGCGCACTCTGGCCGGCCATCGGGCCAGCCTCAGCCGAGATGATCCCGCCGGAGTTGTTGACGACGAGCCCGCCGACGCCGGTGATGCCGATCTGGATGGGCGACGTGGGATCGATGACCCAATGGCCGTTGTTGGTGAGGGTGCTGTTGGCCATGTCGAGTGTGCCCTGCTGGAGGACCTCCGCGCCGGAGTCGTTGGTGAACGACCCGCGGAGCTTGGCGCCGCCAACGGGGATGAGCACGTCGCCCGAAGCGTTATTGGAGAAGTTCGCCTGGCCGTTGACGCCGATCTGGCTGTTCCAGATGAACTCCCCGATGTTTTTGATGGTGCCGGGCCCGCCGAGCTTGGCATTCAGTTCCAGGAAGATGTCCCCGGCGCCGCCGTCGAGAGTCAAGGCACTGCCGGCCTGGACGCTTACGACGGTCCCGGCGCCTCGGATTCTCGCTTCGGCACTTGCTGAGAGAGCGATGATCTGGACGTTCTTGCCGACCACCTCGTAGGTGCCGAAGTCAAAGGCCAGGACCGTGCCGGCGTCGAACGCTTGCAGGATCGCCGTCGCGGGACCGAGCGCTCCGCCGCCCTGCAGGCTCAGCGTGCCGGTGAGGACATTGGTTGTTCCCCCCGACTGTTCGAGGCGGGGCTGGATCTTGGCCGTCTTTCCTGGCCCGGGATCGGCGCGGATCTGGCCGTAGCTTCTCACCGTCCCGGCGGTCGGCGTCGACGCCCGCAACTCTCCCCGCAGGAACGTGCTGCCCCCGTTGTAGTAGGTCGATCCGTCGTTCAGGTTCAGCACGCCGTCGATGTCCGCCTTTGCGCCGTTGAAAATGACCACGGCGTCGTTGGCGGGCACGCTCTTGCCCGCGGGGATCAGGAGCGTGCCGCCGCCACCGTTCGCCAGTTGGCCCGGCCCCTCGAAGGCGCCCCCTTCCCAGCGCAGCTTGCCCGTGTTGATCAGGCTGTGGCCTTCCCAGATCATCACGCCGCCGGACTGCATGTGCAGCCCGTCGTCGCCAGTCAAGTTCACTGTCAGG
The DNA here is from genome assembly GCA_046153875.1 of Phycisphaerales bacterium. GTDB lineage: Bacteria > Planctomycetota > Phycisphaerae > Phycisphaerales > UBA1924 > JBJXFE01. The sequence goes on along the minus strand of JBJXFE010000076.1, from coordinate 28,783 downwards.
TCCTCCAGGACCTGCACCGCGCCGCTGCCGGCGCCCTGGACCTCCAGTTCGCCGCCGCCGGTGATCCCCGCGCCCGTGTCAAAGTTGTGCCCCAGGGCGACGAACGGGCCCTCGAGCCGGATCCTGCCGCCGGTCTCGATGGTCATGGGGGCGTTGTAGAACCCGCCGCCGGTGAGGCGCAGCAGGCCCTCCTGCACGTCGAGCGTGCCGCTGGTGTGGTCAACGTTGCACTGCACCTCGGCGTCGCCCGCCCCGACCTTCCGCCACGTGCCGGTGTTCTTGACCTTGCCGCTGCTCTTGAGGTGCCCGTTCGAGCGGAGCTCGAGCGTGCCGCTATTCATCAGCGTCGTGCTCGCCCCGCCGACGGTCAGCGTGCCGTTGTCGACCTTCAGCGTGCCGGTGTTGGTGAACGTGGTCTGGGTCAGCGGCATGTTGGTGACGTTGAACATGCCCGAACTGGTAAACCCGCTGGTGGCTATCCAGAAGTAGGACGTGTTGACCTGCACGTCGCCCGTGAACGTGACCGGGCTGCCCGGGCAGTTAAACCCGCCGGTGGTCGAGAAGTCCTTGATGAACGCGCTGACGGCGACGGTCGTACCGGCCGTGCCCACCGAGAGCGGGCTCAGTGCGGTCAGGGTCTGCACGAACGCGCCCGAGGCCGAGACGCCGGGGAATCCCGACGGGATATACACGCTCTCGCTCGGAAGCGGCACGGCGTTGGTGCTCCAGTTCTGTGGCGTGTGCCAGTTGCCGTTGCCCGCGCCGTTGGTCCAGGTTGTCTGGCCATGGGCGGACGCCGTTCCCCACGCCATGCCCGCCGCCGCCGCCACCAGCCCCGCCAGCCGCACGGTGGTATTCGTAGTCGCGTGGTTCGTCATCGCTGGATCTCCTTGGCCGGAGGGTGCCCCGGCCTCGTCCATGCGGAAAAGGCGCCCGGACGGTGACACGCCGGGGGAGATTGTCACGTACCCCGCCCGAACGAGCCCCGCCCGTCAAGGCGGGGTCTTGTGCCCTACTTTCAGGCGAGCGCGATATGCCGCGGCTTCTTCGGGCCTGTTCGTGCGCTCGCACACCGTCGCCAGCGCCTCGATCGCCGCCGCTGAGCGGGGGTGGTTCGGGCCGAACGTCTTGTCGATGATCCGAAGCGCCTCGAGCAGCCGCTCCTCCGCCTCGGCGAATCGGCCCAATTCGAGCAGGCACCGCCCGTGATTGAGCAGGTACTTGCCGCGGGCGGCATGGGTCTCGGCGAGCGTGGCCCGGGCGCCATCCGCCGCCTCGCGCAAATACCCCTCCGCCTCGGCCGCGCGATTCCACGACAGGTACAGATCGCCGGCGGCGTTCAGCAGGGCGAGCACGCGGGCGTGCTCGCGCCCGAGTTCCGACCGATGCCGCTCCAGCGCCTTCAGGATCAGCGGCTCGGCCTCCTCGAACCGACCCAGGTTCGCCAGGCACCGGGCCAGGCCCGCCTGCACCGACAGAGTGTCAAGGTGGTCCGGCCCCACCCGCCGGACGTTCGACTCGATCACGCCGCGGAACATCGGCTCGGCCTCGGCCGCGCGCCCCGACTCGCTCAAGACCGCGGCGAGCCTCGCGCGAGTCGCGATCGTCCGGACGTGGTCCTCGCCCAGCGGTCGCTGCTGCTCGTACACCGCCCGAAACCGGACCTCGGCCTCCTCCCACCGCTCCAGGCCCTGGAGCGCGGCCGCGTGGAAGAACCCGGCCAGCGTCGGCAGTCCGTCACCGGCGCCGTACACGCGCTCCGCCGTCGCCAGCGCCTCGCGCAGGACCGGCTCGGCCTCGGAGAACCGTCCGAGGTCGCTGAGCAACCCCCCGAGGTTGACCGCCTGCGCCAGCGTCTCGCGCGCCTCGGGGCCGTTCACGCGGCGCCAGAACTCCAGGCTCCGCTCGTGCAGCGGCACCGCGTCGGCCGGCCGCCCGGCCTGCCGGTATGCAATCCCCAGGTTGTTGATGGCCTGGAACGTGTGCCGATCGTCCTCGCCCAGGTGCCTCGTGAGCAGCTCCACCGCACGATGCGCGTTCGACAGCGCACGATCGTTGCGCTTGAGCATCGCGTACACATCGCCGAGGGTCCGACGCACGCCCGCTTCCGCCAGGGGATCGTCCTTGTACCGCTCGCCGATGCGCGCCTCGGCGCTCTCGATCACCTCCAGCAGCGCCGCGGCGGTCCCCGGTCTCGCCGCCGCCGCCGCGAGGATCTCCTGACGCAGGAACAGGGCCGCCTGTTCGGACAGGCGCGCGTCGCGCAGCGCCAGGTCCTTGGCGCCGACCGCCTCGGACCGCAGCCGCTGCTCGGTCCGCGCCGTCACGGCGAGCTGGGCCACGCCGGCGACGACGACCGCCACCGCCGCCAGCGCGACGCCCACGCCGACCCGATGGCGGCGAGCGAACTTGCCCGCCCGGTACCGCCACGACGAAGGCCCCGCCGACACCGGCCGGTGCCGCGCCCAGCGGTCCAGGTCCGCCGCCAGCTCCGCCGGCGACGCGTACCTCAGGGCGCGGTCCCGCGCGAGGCTCCTGAGCGCGATCGCGTCGAGGTCGCCCCGCAGACGGCGGGCGAGCGCCCGCGGCTCGAGCCGACGACGGCGGGCCGCGTCGGGCGGGGTCGTCAGCGCCCGCGCACTCGGCGGCGGGGCGTCCTTGAGCCGCGTGATGCGGGCGTGCTCGAGCGTCGCGCTCACCGCCGCGGGACCCGGGGTGTCGAACGGCGGCGCCCCCGTCAGCAGTTCGTACAGCATCACCCCGAGCGAGAACACGTCCGTCCGCGTGTCCACATCCCCCGTCTCGGCCTGCTCCGGGCTCATGTAGCCGGGGGTGCCCGCCAGCGTCTCCGCGTCCCCCGGCCCCGCGGCCCGATCGATCGCCCGCGCGATCCCGAAATCGATCACCTTCACCACCGGCTTTCCGTCCACCTCCGTCACCATCACGTTCGACGGCTTGAGGTCCCGGTGGATCACCCCCTTGTGGTGCGCGTGCTGCACCGCCCGACAGACGTCCATGAACAGGCCCAGGCGCGCCCGCAGGTCCAGTCGCCGCTCATCGCAGTACCGCGTGATCGGCCGCCCCGCGATGTGCTCCATCACGAAGTACGGCCGCCCGTTCTCAGTCACCCCCGCGTCGAAGATCGTCGCGATGTTCGGGTGGTGCAGCACCGCCAGGGTCTGGCGCTCCGCGTCGAACCGCTCGATCACCCGCCCCGCCCCGACCCCGGACCGCAGGAGCTTCACCGCCACGTCGCGGCGCACCGGCTCTGTCTGCGTGGCGAGGAAGACCTCGGCGAAGCCGCCCTCGCCGATCCGCTCCCGGATGACGTAGTTCCCGATCCGCGTCGGCCCCCCCCCTCCCTCGCCCGGGGGCTGCCCGTCCGCGCCGCCGAACGCGAACGCCGACGGGCGCGCCGCCGGCTCGAGCAACCCGCCGGTCCCCGCACGCCGGTGGGCCGCCAGCAGCCGTTCCACGCGCGCCCGCAACCCACCGTCCGCGCCGCACTCCGCCGCCACATACGCGGCGCGCGACTCGCCCTCCCGCTCCACCGCCCCGTGGAACACCTCCCACATCCGCGGCCACGCCCCGCCGCCCCCCCCCACGCCGGATGTCACCGGTTCACCATCCATGCTCATCGTCTCTTCGTCGCTTCCACTCAGTCCAACTCCGCCGTCAGCCACGCCCGCGCCGCGATCCACTCGCGCAGGACGGTGCGGCGCGACAGCCCCAGCGCGGCGGCGGTTTCGTCCACGGTCATGCCCGCGAAGAACCGCAGCTTCACGATCGTCGCCATGCGCCCGTCCTCACCCTCCAGGCGGGAAAGGGCGTCGTGCAGTGCCAGGACGTCCACCGATTCCGCGGGGTCGGGGCCGGGCGCGGGCGTCCCGTCGGCCTCGCCGTCGCGCCGGGCCCCCCCGCCGCGCTTCTGCGCACCGCGGGCCCGCGCCTGATCCACCAGGATCCGCCGCATCGCTTCGCCGGCCGCGCCGAAGAAGTGCGCCCGATTCTGGAAGGCCGGCGTCCCGGACGGCCCCATCAGCCGCAGGTACGTCTCGTGGACCAGCGCCGTCGGCTGGAGCGTGTGCCCCGGTCGCTCGCGCGCCATCTGCGCCGCGGCCATGGCCCGCAGTTCGCCGTACACGATGTCGAGCAGCTCGCGGGCGCGCTCGGATTCCCCGCGCCCGATCGCCTCGATGATCCGCGTGACCTCGCCCCGGGTTGGCTGCGCCGCGCCCATCCGCGCCCCCCGCCCCGAGCGCCGCGTTCGTCGGGGTCGAGCCTCAGACTACCGCGCCGGTGGGTGCACACCAAACCACTCACGGGCGGGATGCTCCGCCGCTGCGTCCCCTCGTCCCGCAGTGCACCCGCCGCGGCGGGTCCCTCCGTCCCTTCCTACGGGCACCCCAAGACGTACTTGCCCTGGAAGCACCCGAAGTCCGCGACCGTCATCGTGCCGCTCGCGTTGCAGTCGGCGTACAGATCCCCCAGCACGTACCTGCTCTGGAAACACCCGAAGTCCGCGACGGTGAGGGTGCCGCTGTCGTTGCAGTCCGGGTAGCACGAGTCGCCGACCACCACCGACACCGCGTCCCCCGCGTACACCACGCTGAAGACCAGCCCGGCGGGCATGTTCGCCGGCTGGTTCACGGACGCGAACTGGCCGCTGATCCCGCCCGTCGCGGTGAGGACCGTGAACGACTGCCCCGTCTCCGGCGTGAAGCCGGCGAGCAGCGACAGGTCCAGCATCCCGCCCAGCACGGCGCTGCCGGTCACGTCCATGCGGTCGTGGCCGTTCACCGGCGCGAGCCCGCCGATCTCGATCTCGAGGATTCCGTCCGCCGTCTGCTGGTACATCCCGGTGAGGTTGAAGGGCCCGGCCTGGTCCGCGCCGCCCGGGGCGGCGATCGCGCCGTTCTCGAAGACCGCCGCCACAATCCGCGGCTCCTGCGGCCCCTCGCCCCGCGACTTCTGCTCGACGCGCGTGCCCGCCATCCAGCCGGCGTAGAGCCGCTGCGGCACGGTCGCTTTCGCGGGCGCGCACACGAGCAGCTTCCCGCCGTTGAGGACGTTCACCTGTCCGTTGAACGTGATGTCGCCGTTGACCTCCAATGTGCCGCCATTCGAAATCTCGCTCACATTCGGCAGCCCCTGCACGCCCTGCTGACCCGTGTGCGCTCCGATGACGCGCGCGCCGGTCGTGATTTTCGTGAGCGGCGGGGGGAGGATGAGCGTCGCGCCGGGGAAGACCTCCCAGGTGCCGCCCGTGAGCGCCCCGTTCACGACCTGGACCACCGGCCCGTTGAACTGCAGCGTGCCCCGCACCACCAGTACGTGCCCCGGGTTGTCGAACAGGATGCTCACGGACGCCGATTGCGCCTGCGGCGGGATGTGCACGAAGTTGCCGTTGTTCCGGAACACACCCCCGTTCCCCATAAGCACACCGACGTTGGCGGGGGGTGTCAGGAACCAACTCCCGTCGTTGACCGCCTTGCCCGGCGTGTGGATGGACAGGTTGCTCTTGTGCTCCACCTCGCCGGCGGCCTGGTTTGTGAACAGCCCGCGCAGTATCCCGTTGGTCAGGTACACCTTCCGTTCATTCCGGAAGTCGGCCTCGTTGTTCAGACCGATCGTCCCGCCCTCCCAGAAGAAATCCTGCGTGTTCTTGATGAGCCCCGGCCCGCCCAGCAGCCCGCCGATCAGCCGGAATCCCGTCGTGAACGTCGGCGGATTCGTGGCCAGCGACAGAGTCAGCGCCCCGCCGTCCACCCGCAGCGTGCAGTTCGCACCCAGCACGCCCCGCCCGATGCCGGTGAACTCGTGCGTTCCCCCGGAGACCACGAACGGCGTCCCGCCCGCCAGCGCGAGCACGGCGCCGGCGGCCGCCAGATCGAACTTCCCGCCCCCGCCGCCCCAGTCCCCGCCCGCCGTCAGCGTGACGTCGCCGCCCTGCATCTCGAGCTTGCCCCCCTCGCTCTGGTCATAGTCCACGCCCACCTGCCCCGTACCGCTCGGCTTGCGGATCGTCCCGCGGTTCCTCACCGCCCCGGTCAAGGGGCTGCCCTGGAAGTTCTGCGCTTTCCACTCGACCTGCCCGCCCGCCTCGTTCACGAACGTTGCGGCGCCGATGCTGACGCTCGCCTCCATGTTCAGGGTTCCCTTGTTCGCGAAGATTGCCCCCTGTTGGAGGCCCAGCCCGCCGGTCGGGACGATGTTGAACACGGCCCCCGACTGGTTGTGGAACTCTCCGGAGCCCTGCATGGTGTAGACGTTGCACGTCACCCGGCCGGCGTTCCGCATGAAGCTGTTCAGAAGCAGGTTGCCCGTCTTCAGGTGGAGCCCGTTCGTCCCCGAAACGTCGAACGTCACCTCCTGCAGCACCTGGATCGCAGGGGGCGATCCGCTCGCCGTCTCGAACTCGACGTTCCCCCCGCCGGTCACCACCGATATCCCGTTGAACTGGTGCGGCGCACCGCTCGGGTGCCCGAACCGCAGCACGCCCGGCGGGAGCACGAAGACGGAGCCGCCGGTGAGGTCCGCCGCCCCGGACACCACCATCGTCCCCTCCTGAATCGCCACGGTCCCCGTGTTCGCGAGCCGCGCCCCGAACGTGGACGACTGACCCCCGCTCTTCGTGACTGTGTCCTCGTTCTTGAACAGCCCGCCGGACGTGATGCTCCCGTCGTTCATCAGATCGACGATGCCGTTGTTGGTCAGCGTGCACGTGGAGCCCAGCCCCAGGCCCCCGTCGATCTTCATCGTGCCCGTGTTCTGCCACGTCACGCCGAGCAACGGGAGAGCCAGCACCGTCATCGTCCCCGTGTTCTTGTAGCTCCCGCCCGCGGTGACGACCCACGAGAAGCCCGACTGGATCGTGCTCGTCCCGGTGATCGAGAAGAGCCCACCGGTGACCACCTGGGCGTTCCCCACCGTGAAGTCCTTCACGGTAGAGGCGGCCGTGACCGTCAGCGCGCTGTTGACCAGATTCAGCGGACCCAGCGCGTTCACCGACGCCACCGTCGCCCCGCCCTGGATGACCACCGGGGGAAATCCCCCCGGCACCGTGACGTTGGCCTGCGCCCCCGGCACCCCCTGCGGGTTCCAGTTCTGCGGCGTGTTCCACTGGTTGTTCTGCGCGCCGTTGGTCCAGACCTGACCGTGCACCGGCGCGATCACGCTCAACGCCACCCCGGCCGCCGACGCGAGCGCGAACCCCATCCCACGCCGCGTGACCGTCGCGTTCATGGCGATCCCTTCCGCGCCGGCGACCCCTCCGATCGCCGGTGCTCCGCCTCCCCTGCGCGCCCCGTTGCCCCGCCCTGTCCGAACGGCAAGGTGAGTATGGCGCGTGAAGAAGCGTGCGTCTTGTACGGGGTTTGCGCGCGTTCGCGGGGCGTCGCGGCGGGCTACCGGAAGCTCGCCCGGTACGCCCTGGGCGTCACGCCCACGTGCCGCCGGAACACCCGCGAGAAGTGGGCCTGGTCGTAGAAACCCGTCTCCAGGGCGATCACGGCCAGGGGACGATCCCCGGCCCGCATCAGGGCGCACGCCTGCTGCACCCGGATCATCTGGGCGTACTCCGTCAGCGAGCACCCCATCGCGGCCCGGAACGCGCGGCACACGTGCGCCGGGTGCCGGCCCGCCGCGTCGCTGACATCCGCCAGCACGAGCGGGGCTGCGGCCGCGTCGCGCACGAGGTCCGTGACCGTCCCGAGCCACTCCGGCGGGCGCGCGGGCGGCGCGTCCGCGCCGGGCGATCCGCCCGTCGCCCATGCGAGAAGTTCCAGCACCACCTCTTCCGTTGCGATGGTCCGCAGCGAGTCCTGTCTGCGGCACGCGGCGTGCAACCGGAACGCGGCCGCGGACACCAGGGGATTCTGCGCGTACCCCGGCTCGTCCATCGCGCCCAGGCCGCCACCGGGGCGCGACAGGCGCCGCAGCCAGTCGTCCCTCAGAACCACCGTCAGTCCGTGCGACGGCGCCTCGCCGAACGAGCTGCGATGGGCCGCGCCCGCCGGGATGTAGCCCACCGCCCCGGCGCCGCAGTCCACCGGCGTGCGCCGCGACTGCTCGCGCACCCGCCCGCTGAGGATGACGAAGAGGCTCGCGTAGTCGTGCTCGTGGCGCGGGTACTCCGCCCGGCCGCGGTACACCAGGTCACGGATCTCGAACCCCGCGTCGCGTGCGGCGCCGCCACCGGCACCGCCCACGCGCACGCTGCTGAGGATCGACTCCGCCCGCCCTCTGTCCGCGCTCTCGCTCAAATCCGGCACTCCGTGTCTTCGTCTCTTCCTACGGGCACCCGAGCACGTACTTCCCCTGGAAGCACCCGAAGTCCGCGACCGTCAGGGCGCCGCTCGCGTTGCAGTCCGCGTACAGGTCGCCCAGCACGTACTTGCCCTGGAAGCAGCCGAAGTCGGCCACCGTGAGCGAGCCGCTGCTATTGCAGTCGGGGTAGCAGGATGCGCTGAGCGAGAAGTTGTCCCACGCCACCATGTTCCCGATCGCGCCGCCGGTGAAGAGGCGGTACGCGCCGGGCATCGGAAGGGCCGGTGATGCGCCGCCGCCGAGGTACCAGTCCGCCGGCGTGTCGGTGGTCGTCGCGCCCGTCGCCAGGTTCGTGATCGAGAGCGAGGTAATGCGGTTGGTGGCGAACGACCAGCTCGCGCTCACGCGGTACCAGGTGTTGGGCGAGAGCCCGCCCCAGGCCGCGCTGGGCAGCACGCCGATCGGCGGCGAGATCTCGAGGCCCGCGGCGTTGTACACCACGAAGGAGCACTGCCACGACGCGGCGGTGGTGATGTTGAACCAGTTGAAGAGCGTCTGCCACGAGCGCGCCCCCGGCAGCGGCTGGAGCGAGAACGAGCCGAGGTTCGGCGCCGAGGGGAGCACGCCGTCATAGCGCACGGCCATGTCCCACGAGACGGTCCAGTCGCCGCCGGTGAAGGGCGCGTCGCGCTGGGCGCGGGCCGGGGCGCTCCCGCCGGCGCTGCGCCCCGCGGCGAACTGGCCGCCGCCCGCGCCGCCGGGGTTGGGCGCAAAGCCGTAGGCATTGCCCGCGTACGTGAACACGCGGCAGTCGGCGCTGCCCGTCACGGGGTTGTACCAGCCGTCCTGGAAGGTCAGCGAACTGCCGCCCGCGGAGCCGGCGAACGGGGGCGACTCGAACCCGGCGGAATACGACTGCCCCGCGGCCGCGGCGCACGCTGCGAGGACTGTGGCGGCCGCCGTTACGAGATCGCGGATCATCTCTGCTCTCCGGGTGTTCGGGGTCGGGAGCAGTGTACCGCGGGTGTCAAGTGATCAGGAACGCGGGTGCGGCCGCGTCCGACCCGTCGCTCCCCGCACGTTGCCTCACGGGCACCCCAGCACGTACTTCCCTTGGAAGCACCCGAAGTCCGCGACGGTCAGAGTGCCGCTGGCGTTGCAGTCCGCGTACAGGTCGCCCAGCACGTACTTGCCCTGGAAGCAGCCGAAGTCGGCGACGGTGAGCGAACCGCTCGCGTTGCAGTCCGCGTAGCAATCCACGCCGAACTTGGCCAGGTAGACGTCGGCGCTCCCCGCGTTGGGGCCGCCGAAGCTGCCGGACGTGGGGCCGGTGATGTACGCGGCGCCCGACGGCTGCACGCCCACGCCGATCCCCCGATCCTCGGCCGACGTGCCGGTCTGGCGCGTCCAGAGCGATGTGCCCGACGCGTTGTACTTGGCGAGGAACGCGTCGTAGGACCCCGCGTTGGGCCCGGCGAAGTCGCCCTCGGTGAACCCGGCGAGGTACGCGTTGCCCGCGCCGTCCACCGCCACGCCGTACGCCTGGTCGGCCGCGGCCGTGCCGGGCTGGCGCGTCCAGAGCAGCACACCCGACTCGTCGTACCGGGCGATGAAGGGATCGCCGCCGCCGGCGTGGGGCCCGCCCATGTCGCCGAACGTGTAGCCCGCGATGTGCGCGTGGCCCGCGGCGGTCACGGCCAGGTTGAGGCCGATGTCCGTGCTGTCCGACCCGGTCTGGCGCGACCAGACCAGCGTCCCCGACGCGTTGTACTTGATCACGTAGGCATCGAGGCCACCCGCGCTGGGCCCGCCGAGTGCTCCGCCGGTGTACCCACCGAAATACACGTTGCCCCCGATGTCCACGCCCACGCCCAGGCCGAGGTCGGTGCCGTCGGTGCCGGCCTGGCGCGTCCAGAGCAGCGTCCCCGACGCGTCGTACTTGAGCAGCACGGCGTCAAAACCCCCGGCGTTGGGCGCGCCGAGGCTGCCGGTGGAGTACCCGGTGACGTAGGCGTTGCCCGCGTTGTCCGCGGCCACGCCGTAGCCCTGGTCGGTGCCCGCCGTGCCGGACTGGCGCGTCCAGAGCAGCCCGCCGGACGAATCGTACTTCGCCAGGATGATGTCGTTGCTCCCCGCGTTGGGCGCGGCGAGGCTGCCGCCGCTGTAGCCGCCGACGTACACGTTGCCCGCGCCGTCCACCGCGACGCCGTAGCCGTTCTCGTCCGACGCGGTGCCGCCCTGTCGGCTCCAGAGCAGCGCGCCCGACGCGTCGTACTTGGCGACGAAGTAGTCGTACCCGCCGAGATTGGTCCCGCCGAGGCTGCCGTTCGTGTACCCGGAGACGTGCGCGTTGCCCGCGGCGTCCACGGCCACGCCGTAGCCCTGGTCATTGACGGGCGTGCCGGCCTGACGCGTCCAGAGCTGGGTCTGTGCCGCGGCGGGCGCGCCGGTGATCGCCACCAGGCACACCGCCGCCGCCGCCAGGCACCCGGTCGTCAGACGACGCACGATGTTGTTCCGCATGGTTGTGCGTCCCTCTCTCTCGGCTTGACTGCTTCGGTCACGGGCACACGAGGACGTACGTTCGCTGGAAGGCAGGTGACCCGATCACCGGCGCGAACCGCCACCTGCCACGATCAGTCGCCGCGGCGACTGATCGTGGTAGCCCCACCGACGTGGCGCGTCACATAGTCCCACCGTCGGAGCCTACCAGACGGCGCGCCGAAAGCCAGCAGAATTCACCGTCACGGGCACCCGAGCACGAACTTCCCCTGGAAGCACCCGAAGTCGGCAATGGTGAGCGTGCCGCTCCCGTTGCAGTCGGCGTACGGATCGCCCAGCACGTACTTCCCCTGGAAGCACCCGAAATCCGCAACGCTCAGCACGCCCTCGCCCGAGCAGTCGGGGTAGCACGAGCACTCCCACTCCGCGTAGAACGTCGTCACCGTCGGCCCGGAGCGCGTGAAGTACCCGCCGACGGAAAGCGTGTCGCCGTGCGAGAGCAGCGCCCGCGGGAGGCTGTCGAGCCCTGCGCCCATCGGCAGCCACGATCCCCCGCCCCCGTCATTCCAGCGCGCGATCGACGTGCCGGGCAGGGCCATGAGCGCCCCGCCGACAATCAGATCATCCCCGTGCGCCGACAGCGACGACACGCTCAGGGCCGTGCCCCCCCCCACGGCGTTCCACGCCGTCCCGTTCCATCGCGCCAGGTTGGACGCGGGCAGCCCGCCCGCGGCCTCAAACTCCCCGCCGACGTACAGCGTGCCGTGATAGACACCCATCGCGTGGACCCACGGGAAGCTCGCCCCGGTGATCCCCGCGCCGACGGCGCGCCACTGTGCGCCGTCCCACCGCGCGATGTGCGCCGCGGGCACGCCACCCGCGATCGTGAAGTCGCCGCCGGCGTAGAGCTCGCCCTGGTACACGCCGAGCGCGCTCACCGTGGTGAAGAACTCCCCGCCGGCCAGCCCCGATCCGACCGGGTGCCACGCGGACCCGTCCCAGCGCGCGATCCGCTCGGCCCCGACGCCGCCGACCCCGTTGAACTCGCCGCCCGCGATCAGGTCGCCCGCGTACTCGCCCAGCGCGAACACGATCCCGTTCGGCCCCGCGCCGGGCCCGCCCACCGCCGACCACGCGCCCCCGTCGTACCGCGCCAGGTGCGGCGCCGCCACGCCGCCCGCGGCCGAGAACAACCCGCCCGCGAACAGCGCGCCGTCATGAACCTTCAGCGCGAACACGTTGCCGTCGGTCCCGCCGCCGTTGAGCGGCACCCACCCGGGCCCCACCCGGCGCGCCAGGTGATCGGTGTTCATGCCGTCGACGGCGGTGAACACGCCCCCCGCGACGACCTCGCCCTGAAAGAACTCGAGCGCCTCGATCCCGTCGTTGAAGCCGGCGCCGAGCGGCGTCCAGCCCGCACCGCCGCCCCCGAGCGGGCCCTGCCAGCCCGCGATGTTGTTCACGGCGGCGGTCCCCGCCTCGACGAACCGCCCGCCCGCGATCAGGTCGCCCCCGTGGCTGCACAGCGCCGACACCACAGGAAGAAACGCCGCCACACCGGAGCCCACGGCGTTCCACTCACTCCCGTTCCACCGCGCGACCGATCCGATCCCGACGCCGCCCGCGTTCGTGAACCCGCCGCCGACGATCAGCTCGCCGTCGTGCACCGTCAGCGCCGAGACGCCGCCGTTCGTCCCCTGCTGAGCCCCCGCACCCACCGCGGACCATGCCGCGCCGTCCCAACGGGCGATGTTGCTCGCGCCCACGAGCCCCGCGGACGAGAACGAACCGCCCGCGTACAACGCGCCGTTGTACACCTCCAGCGCCACCGACGTCGAGCCGACCTGGCCCAGACCGAAGCCCAGCGGCTGCCACACCGCACCGTTCCATCGCGCGATGCGACCCGCGGACACGCCCCCCGCCGTCGAGAACGACCCGCCCGCGATCAGCTCACCCTGGAACTCGGCCAGCGCCGTGACGGCCCCGACGACGCCGGTGCCGAGCGGCGCCCACGCGGCGCCGTTCCAGCGGGCGATGCGGTTCGCCGGGGCCCCGCCCGCCGCGCTGAAGAACCCGCCCGCGATCAGCTCACCGTTGTACTGCCCCAGCGCCGCGACGTAACTGTTCGTCCCGCCGCCGGGCGAGCCGCCGCCGATCGCCTTCCACGAAACCCCGTCGAACCGGGCGATGTTGTTCACCGCCACCGCGCCCCCGTTCGCCGAGGCGAAGCCCCCCGCGGCGATCAACTCACCGCCAAACACTCCCAGCGCGGCCACCTCCTGCGCGACATTCAGCCCGATCCCGCCCCCGACCGCCGACCACCCCAGCCCGTTCCACGACGCGACGTCCTCGACGAGCGCCGCGCCGGCCAGGGAGTAGTTCCCCGCGACGATGAGCAACGCCGGCGCGGGCCCGGGGCCGTCCGGGTCCCACGAGCGGGCATCGAAGACGAGCCCGTCGATCCCCGGCACTCCCGAGCCCGGCTGCCACTGCGGCGAGCACTGCCCCGACGCGGAGCCGAACAATGCGGCGGACCCGATAACCGCGGCCACGGACGCGAAGGCACGACGATGCATGGAGATCTCCGGCTTGAACCCGCCCGGACCGGGGCGGAGCGAAACTCACCCGCCGCACGGTACCACCTTCCGCACCGCACACCCACCCTCTGAAGGGATGGTGGCGGCGTCGCGCCGGCCCACAGCATCGATGCCAACCATGAAAAAACCCGGGGACTGCAATCCCCGGGCTCGTCTCTTCAGCTCTCCGTCTCGGGGTTCACCCGCCTGGGCGGGTCCCTCCGTCCCTTGGTCTCTTGGTCCCTCGATCCCTTCTTCTCTACGGGCATCCCAGCGCGTACTTCGTCTGGAAGCACCCGAAGTCGGCGATGGTGAGGGTGCCGCTCTGGTTGCAGTCGGCGTACGGGTTCGCCGAGATGAACGCCGTCTGGAAGCACCCGAAGTCGGCGACGGTCAGGGACACGTCCCCGTTGCAGTCGGCGTAGCACGCGCCCGGCATGCGCGCGATCCAGCCTTCCGGGCGGCCGTCGTGCGTACCCAACCCCACTATGGTCAGGCCGTCGGCGCTAACGCCCGTGGCCGAATCGAGCATCCAGCCCGCCAGGTTGACGCCGAGCGAGGTCAGCCGCGCGCCGACGCTCATCAGCCCCGTCGATTCGGTCCAGATCGCCGCCTCGGGCACGCCGCTGAAGTCGGCGACGCCGACGATCACCGATCCGTCGGCGTTCACCGCGGTGCCGCGCGATGGGAGTGCGGTGAGGGGCTGCACACCGGTGGCTTGCGACCAGCGGAACATGTGCCGGACGAGCGAAGTGCCCGACCTGCCGGTGACGACCAGGCCGTCGGCGCTGATGCCGAACGCGCCGCCCTCGGTATGGCCGGCGGGCAGCGAGAGGACCGTCGGAGCACCGTTGGTCCAGACCACCGGACGCGCCGCGTCCGTCGTATTGAAGACGGTTCCGACAATGATGCTCCCGCCGGCGCTCATGCTCCCCCCCCACGAGGCGGAGAAGCCGGCCGGGAGGGGCAGGTACTGCCATCCGGAGGGCGAGGTCCAGCGGAAGGTCCGCGGGGACACGGGCGAGGCGCCGCCGGCGCCGGCGATGATCGTTCCGTCGGCGCTGATGCCCTCGGGTAGGTGGGTGGTGGCGGCCGGGAGGCCGAGGTCCTGCATGACGCCGGTAGCCTGTGTCCAGCGATGCGGGCGCTGGCCCCCACCGGTGACGACGACGACCGATCCGTCCGCGTTGATCAGGCCGCCTTCGCAGTAGATCGCGCCGGGCGGGATGCCGAGGTTCTCCATGACACCCTCACGCCAGCGGAAAGCGCGGTTCAACAGATTGATACCGCCGCTGAACCCCGACGCCCACTGACCATCGGCGCTCACCCCCATCGCGTAAGAATGGTCGGCGCCGGGCAGCACACCCAGACCTTGGAAGGAGGCTTGGGCATCAGCCCCGGCGGGCCGTCCGACGAGTGCGAGCGTGACCAAACCGGCTCGGCGAATCGCCTGTTCCGAACGCATGAGTCCTCCATCCACGCGCGGCGATCGGCGCGCCAACGACCGCGATTCCGGATCGCCGCTCACGGACATCCGGCGACGAACGCCGACTGGAAGCACCCGAAGTCAGCCACGGAGAGCGTCCCGCTCTGGTTGCAATCGGCGTAGAGGTCGCCCAGCACGTATTTCACCTGGAAGCACCCGAAGTCGGACACCGTGACGGTCCCGCTCCCGTTGCAGTCCGGGTAGCAGACCGTGCCGAGGTCCGCGGGGTCGGAGAGCGCGGACCCGCACGCGTTGGAGACCTCGCACCGGTACGTCCCGGCGTTCGCGGCCGTGAGCCCGGTAATGGTCAGCGTGTTCGTCTGGGCCCCGGAGATCACGCCCCCCTTCACCATCGGGCCGTTCACCAGCAGCGTGGTCCCCTTGCGCCACTGGTACGTAAGTGTGCCGGCACCGGCCGCGAAGACGCTGAACTGTGCGCTGCCCCCGATCGTGAGCGGCTGGTCCTCCGGCTGCCGGTCGAAGACCACCTTGTCCGCGTACTGGTACTCCCAGGTGTCCACGGGGTTCGTGCCGACGAACGTGTTGAAGCTATTCCCGATGACCACCATCGCGTTCCGCCGCGTGTCGAACGCCATGGCCACCGGCCAGAGCGCATCCGCCTGGGTGGGGTGGAACTCGGGAAGGACCTGCTGCCACGCGGCGCCGATGAAGGCGTACGTGTTCGTGCGCAAGTTGTTCTGGGAGATCAGCCCGTAGGTGTCGCGGCAACACCCGAACATCGTCATGCGGTTGCGGAATGCATCGAACGCGATCGCTGGCATGTGGCGTGGCGGGTCCGCGCCCTGCACCGCCCACGTAGTGCCCGTGTATCGCAGAGTTTGACCGCCGGGTGAAGGCCAGTGGTTGGAGCTGAGAACGGCGCCCAGCGACGGGTCCCAAGCAGTCTGGTGGTTCTGGTAGCTGGGTGCGCTGCCCGTGACCGTGCGGACCCAGACCAGCGTGGTGGGGTCAAACTCCCAGGTGTCGCATGTGTAGGTGTTGGCGGACCAGTCTGTGGCGATCACCTTGCCGCGGATTGGATCGAACGCGGCCTCGCCGTACTGCACCCACCCGCCGGGCGGGCCGCCGGGAGCATTGGTCAGAAGGGTCCAGTCGGTTCCATCGTACTCCCAGATTCCGGGATTGTACGGATTCGGGGCGGCAGTTGCTTGTCCGAAGAGGATCAGCACATTGCCGCGAATCGAGTCGTACACCATGTCGTGACCAATCCGCGGCCCCCCGGGACTGTGAGGGGGGAAGCGCTGGGTCCACGACACGCCGTCCCACTCCCAGGTGTCGCCCAAAAACGTGGCGACGGATCCGAAGTTGCTGCATCCGCCGTAGAGGACGGTGACGCCGCGGGCGGCGTCGTAGACCATGTCGGTCGACGTGGGCAGGCGCCGGCGCGGGCCGGAACTGGTCCGGTGGACCCACTGCGGCGTCTGCATGGTGAGGACCGCGCCGTTCGTCGTCTTCGATTCGCACGCGTCCGTGATCACGCAGTCGTACGTGCCTTCGTCCTCGTACCGCATCCCATTGATTCTCAGAGGCACGGAGTGGGCGCCGGTGATGCGGCCGTCGTCCTCGAGCGGGACGCCGTTGCGACGCCACTGGTACGTCATCGCTCCCACACCCTGCGCGCTCAGGCTCACCTGCACGACCGAGCACGGCGGGCGCGTCTCGCTCATCGGGTGGACGCTGATCGTGATCCCGACCTGCACGGGGAACTGCATGCTGTACACGGTGCCGCAACTGTTGCTCACCTCGAAGCGGTACATCCCCGACTGCGAGTTCTGGGCGTTGGGCAGGTCGTAGAAGTTGCCGAGCGGGTTGTACACATGGGGCACGCTCACCCAGGCCTGGCCGTTGTAGCGTTGAAGGTCGATCTGTGGGCTCGTGCCGGTGACGCCCGGCCCGGTGATATGCACGGTCTGACCGGGGCAGCATTCGTCGCCGATCGGCTGCGCGGTGATCGCCGGCGCGACGGTCACCGAGGCGGTGCACGGGCGGGACCACAGGCCCCCGCAGGAGTTGGCCACCTCGCACTCGTACACGCCGGCGCTCGCCGGCGTCACGGGATTGATCACCAGGATCGTGGACGTTGCGCCCGCGATGGGCTGGTTGTCCTTCCACCACTGGACGCTCGCGTTCCCCGCGACAGTGATCGAGAGCACGCCGGTCTGCCCGGCGCACCAGCTCTTGGTGGGCGGCAGGTCCACGACGATCCCGGGGTCCTGCCGGTTGAAGACCCAGGTGTCGTTGTAGTACGTCCAGCTGGTCCCGATGCCGGGGAACTCATGGCGACGGCCGCCAAAGAGCACAACGCGATCGGCATCGGAGTCGAAGCACATGGCGGACTGAGAACGACGTTTGTCGTACGGGAATAGAGACCCCGGCCCCGGGTCGTGCCACCACCACCGGGGTCCCGTGGGATCCCAGTATTCGGTGGTGCTGCTGTACGAAGGCGGGCTCCATTGCATGCGTCCGATCCGCAAGATCTCGCCCCGGAATGCGTCATAGGTAATGGAGGCGCCCTCATACGGGGCGTACAGCATGGACGGCGTGATGGGGGTCCATTGACCGAATGCCGCCGAGGTACCGGGCGTGTACTCCCAGTACGACTCCACGAGACCACCCGGGGCTCCGCCGTAGACGAAGGCGACATTCCGGACGGTGTCGAAACACAGGTCGTACGGAACATCAGGACCGACCGAGGGCCCTTGCTCCCAGGCCGTCCCGGTCCATTCCCAGGTGTCGTCCCAGAGAGCGGTCGTGGAGTCGGTCAACAGGATCACGCGGTGGCGCACGGGGTCGTAGGTCATGAGAGGAAGGTTGTCGGAGTTCGGCCAAGGTCCCGCGTGCGTGATGAGCGACCACGTCGCTCCGTTCCACTCCCAGAGCTGATCGCCCGCGCACCACGCGATCACGGTCGCGCGCTGGTCGTGGTAGCACGCCGCGTTCACCTCAAAGGGCGCCACAGCCGGGTTGTGCATGGTCCAACTCGTTCCGGAGAGCGTGTACACCAGCACCCGGTTCGGGTAGGATGGGTGGTAATCCACCAGGAGTGTGGGCTTGTGGCGCGCCTTGTCGTACAACATCTCGGCGCGCCAGACGTTGTAGGAAGCCGGCGGGGGATTCGCGACCGACAACTCGGTCCACTGCATGCATTGCGCCCGCAGCCCGCTCGACAACGCGAGCCACGCCGCCGCAACGAGCCCGATCCGCATCCATCCAACGCGCGAGTCGATCACGAGGACTCCCGTCCGGCGTCATGAGAACGCCATTCCCTCCAAACGCGGAGGGTGCTGACGGCAGCGGCCACATCTGGTAAAAAGACACACGGCATTCGTCGGCGATCCCGCCATGACCTCCGCTGCCCCAAACAAAAACCTCACCACAGCGCTCAACGCCTACGCCGCGGGCGAGCGACAGGGCTCCGAGGAGCTCATGCGGCTCGTGTACGCGCGGCTCCGCGCCATCGCCGAGGAGCAACTCCGCAGCGAGGGACCGGGGCACACGCTGCAGCCGACGGCGCTCGTGAACGAGGCCTTTCTCCGCCTCGCGGGCCAGCACACGGAGTGGCGGGGTCGGTCGCATTTCTACGCAATCGCGGCACAGGCAATGCGGCGCGTGCTGATCGATCACGCACGCGCCCGTGACAGCGAGAAGCGCGGCGGTGGTCGCCGGCCGGTTGCCCTCTCGGAGATCGACCCCGCGGCGCCGCAGTCGGAGGTGGACCTGCTCGCCCTCGATGAGGCGCTCGAGCGACTGGCGAGCGTGGATGCCGAAACGGCTCGCGTTGTAGAGATGCGGTTCTTCGGCGGGATGGAGATGGACGCGATCGTCGAAGTGACAGGAATCCCGGAGCGGACGATCCGCCGCCACTGGGTCTACGCCAAGGCGTGGCTCGCCCGGGAACTGGGGCTGCAGGCCGATGCGCCGCGCTCGCGCACCGGCGGGGAGGGCGGTCGATGAGCCCGACGCCCCCGCCTCCGGTTCGGGTTCGCGAGGTGCTCGACCTCGCGCTGGAGCGGCCGGCCCGCGAGCGCGCCGCGTTCATCGCCGGCGTCTGCGGCGAGGATGAGCGCCTGCGCGACGAGGTCGTCTCGCTCATGCGCGCGCTCGAGACCGGGGGTGAGCTGCTCGAGCCCCCGCCCGCGGCCCCGGGGCCGGCCGCCGAGCCGCTGACCGGCCTGCGATTCGGCGCCTACCACGTCGCCGAGCGCGTCGGCGAGGGTGGGATGGGCGTCGTGTACCGCGCCGAGGACACGCGCCTGGGCCGCGCGGTCGCGGTCAAGGCCCTGCCGGCAACCCTCGCCCGCGACCCGCACCGGCGGGCGCGCTTCGAGCACGAGGCGCGCATCCTCGCCTCGCTCAGCCACCCCAACATCGCGGCGATCCACGGGGTCGAGGACACCGCGCGCGGGCCCGTGCTCGTGCTGGAGTTCGTACCCGGCGAGACGCTCGCGCAGCGCCTGACGCGCGGCCCGCTCGCACTCGACGCGGCCGTCGCGACGGCGATCCAGATCGCGCGCGGCCTTGAAGCCGCCCACGCCGCCGGCATCGTTCACCGCGACCTGAGGCCCTCGAACATCCAGTTGACACCCGAGGGCGGCGTGAAGATCCTGGATTTCGGCGTCGCGAAGCAGGCGCCGCCGATCAGCGAACTCGACGCCTCGCCGAGCCCGCTCGCGACGGTCGTGGGGAGCCTGGTCGGCACCGCCGCATACATGAGCCCGGAGCAGGCCCGAGGGAGACCCGTCGATCGACGCGCCGACCTGTGGGCGTTCGGGTGCGTGCTCTACGAGATGCTGACCGGGCGGCGAGCGTTCGACGGCGAGACGCCCTCCGATACCGTCGCCTCGGTGTTGCGGGCCGATCCCGACTGGTCGCGCCTCCCGAGGGAAACGCCCGCGCCGCTGCACCGGTTGCTGCGCCGATGTCTGGAGAAGGACCCGGACCAGCGGCAGCGGGACGCGGGCGACGCGCGCCTGGAGCTGGACGGACGGGACGAGCCCGCGCCCCTTCAAGCGCCGCGCCGGCATGGGCTGTGGCTGACGGCCGCTGCCCTGCTCACCGCGGCCATAGCGTCGACCGCCTGGTTGATGCGCGCCGGCGCCGTACGCCCGGCGCTGAGCGCGCCCGTGCACTTCGAGCTGCACGCCGCGCCGGACGCGCCGATCTACCTGACCACCGGCGGCGCGATGGCGATCGCACCCGACGGCCGAAGCCTGGTCTATGCGGGAGGCGACATCGATCGCTCGAGGCTCTACTCACGCCGGTTCGACGCGCACGAGACCATCGAGGTTCCCGGCACCGACGGCGTCATCACGCCGTGCTTCAGCCCGGACGGCCGTTGGATCGCGTTCAACACCGAACGGCAGGTGATGCGGCGTGTGCCGGCCGCGGGCGGCGGGGCCGAGGACCTGGTCTCCACCGACGTCTCGCCGGTCGGTCTGGCGTGGGACGAGCACGGCATTGCGTACTGCGGCATCAATCCCTGGGGGCTGCGTCGCGTGGTCCCGGGCCGCGCGCCCCAGCTGCTCGTCGAACTCGACCCGGTCCGCGAGATGTATACCGCGCATCCCGAGCCGCTGCCCGGGGGGGACGTGTTCCTGTTGACGATCGTGACCGTCGAGCAGGAACGCGTCTCTCCCCGCGTCGAGTCCATCCGCGTCCGCACCGGCGAGCGGCGCACGGTGGTGACCGAAGCCGCGGGAGCCCGGTTCCTGCCCCCGGACCGGCTCGTGTTCTGGCAGGCGGGTACGCTGGTGGCGGCACGATTCGACCCCGGCACGCTCCACCTCACCGAGGCCCCGGTACCGCTGGTGCGCCCCTTGGCCGGCGGGGAGTTCCATCCGCCGAGGCGGTTCGCCGTGTCACCGTCCGGCGTGCTGGCCACGCTCCCGGGGAACATCCGCTACGACCTGACTCGCCTGGCCTGGCTCGAGCTGCCCGGCGGCTCCTGGACCGAGATCACGCAGGGGGAGTCGTTCGACAGCCCCCGCGTCTCGCCCGACGGCACGCGGGTCGCCATGCTCATCGGGCTCGCCCGCTCCGACGTCTGGGTCCACGACCTGGTCCGGGGCACGAAGATGGTTCTCGCCTCCGGTGGCCACTGCCACCACGTGGTCTGGACACCCGACAGCCGGAGCCTGGTGTTCACGTCGAACCCGCCCCACGGGCGCTGCCAGATCGTTCGGCTCGACGCCGACGGCGGCGGAAGCAGGCTGGACTTGTGGCAGGCGTCGAATGGACTCTGGGCGCACCCGACGGACTGTCTCCCCGACGGCCGCATCCTGCTCACGATCGATGAGCTGGGAGTAGGCCCCGACCTGCACATCCTGGACCCCCGCACGGGCGAAGCGCCGCATCCGCTCATGCCGACGCCCGGTCACCGATATGGTGCCCGGGTCTCGCGCGACGGCACAATGATCGCCTACACGTCCGAGGAGACCGGCTCGATGGAGGTGTATCTCCACCGCTTCCCCTCCCTCGAGGGGAAGATCCGCGTCTCCACGAACGGCGGGTACCGCCCCGTCTGGGCCGACAACGACACGAAGATCTTCTTCCGCTATGTCGACAAGGTCATGGTGGCCGACGTCAACTCCGGCGGCGGCCGCATCTCGGTCTCCCCGCCGCGCCTCGTCGCCGAGCACCTCCCCGACGCCCGGTACGACGTGGACGCCGAGGGCCGCCGGCTGCTCATGCCGCGCCCCGTCGGAGACCTGGGCCCCCAGACCCGCATCAACGTCGTCGTGGGGTGGGACCCGCGCACCCCGATGTCAGGTCGGTGACGATCGACCGATGCCCGACCATGTTCTCGATCCATCGCGCTCGGGTGTTCGTCCTGTTTCACACTCGGGCCGCGTCATCCGGGTCCCGCCGGCTCGAGAGCTCGGCCGGGGTCATCGAGGGATCGCCGGTCGGAGCGTCCACGCGCCCCCACGCGGGCTGTTCGCTCCGTTCCGTCGTCCCCTGATCCGTCGATCCCCTGATCCCTTCTTCCTACGGGCATCCCAGCACGTACTTCCCCTGGAAACACCCGAAGTCCGCGACGGTCAGCGTTCCGCTGGCGTTGCAGTCGGCGTAGAGGTCGCCCAGCACGTACTTGCCCTGGAAGCACCCGAAGTCCGCGACCGTGAGCGTGCCGCTCGCGTTGCAGTCGGCATAGCAGACAGGACTGTCAGACGCGGCGCACGCCACGTCCATCCCGTTGAACGAGGTATTGGCGCCGAAGAGCGTCACCTGGACCGAACTGTTGTTCGTCATGTTCGCCGGGTTGCGCACGTCGGGGATGCGGAAGAGGCCGCCCGGCGGGCTGGCCGGCGGGGCCGACCCGCTGAACGTGGAGATGAACAGGTCGCCATTGGCCGCCAGCGCGATCTCGCGGCTGGTCGGGTTGGACGTGCTCAGGTCGATCTGGTTGGCCACCGTCCACGTCACGGGGTTCACCGCGTAGAGCCGGTTGGTCGTCACGCCCGACCCGGCCTGGAAGTCGCTGATCGACACATACACGAAATCGGAGATCGGCTCGACGAAGCACATCGACGCGAAGCGGGAGCCGCTCGTCGCCGCGCCGGGGAGCGCCAGGCGCGAGACCGCGGTCGGATTGGCGGCCGAGGCGTCCACCGTCACCAGATTGCCGTCGGGGGAGACCGCCATGACCGTGGTGTTGTCGAGCCAGGCGCTGCCGGACGTGCCGCCGGAAAGGGGAACGGGCAGGTCCACGGTCTGGCGCGGGTTGGAGAGCGTGGATGTTCCGGCGTCGTAATCGAGGATGTAGACCTGCCCCGTGTCGTTGCCCGCCGTGAACGCGATCTTGAGATTGTCCGGGCTCACCGAGACGCCGCCGACACGGGCGACGACGCCCGAGAGCGGGAAGGTGGTGAACGTGATCGGCGCGCACGTGGTCGTGACCCCGACCGTGATGCACCCGAAGGCGAGCGTGCCGTCCCAGCCGTTGGCCGAGCCGCTCTTGTAGATGTACACCGCCCCGCCGCCGCCCACCGTGCCGAAGTTCCCGCCGATCAGCCGGCCGTCCGGGTTGTGGAGCAGCCCGCCCGAGTTGTCCCACTCGACGGACTGCACGAACGGGAAGCCGTCCCAGGCGTCCTCGAGCTGCGTGCCGCCGGGCGAGTAGAGGCGGATGGTCGTGGCGTTCGAGCTGAAGCTCATGCCCACCGCGATGTCCCCCTGCACGGGGAAGACGGGCTGGGCGGAGCACGTTCCGGCGATGGCCGCGAGCGTCGCGGCCGCGAGGGTGTCTCTGCGGGTCATGGTGAACCTCCGTGATGGCGACGAGCGCGTCGTCGCGGGTTGATGGCGCGGTGCGGACCCGATTGTCCCCGCGCGCACTCGCCGCTGTGTCAGGATCGCGCCAAGATGAGGCTCAATGTGCCGGTGCCCTGGCGCGGTTCAGGGGATGTTCCGCATGTTCAGCGGCGAGTGGAACTGCTGCGACTCGATCGTGCCGTTCCCCCCGCCGTAGACGCTCCCACCGGGGTACCACGGGCGGGCGTCCCGCCACGCGTCGGTTGACTTCATGCCCTTGGCGTGCCCGTCGAAGTACGCGACGTTGATCGAAAGGCCCGCGTGCCGGAATGTCAGCAGGTGGCGGTTCTCGGCCTGAGTCCCCGTCCCTGCGCGTCCGTACGCCGTCGAGTCTTCGAAGATCGGGCCGGGATCGATGAATCCGCCGTACCACCGCGGCGTCGGGTCGGGATCGAAATCGAGAAGAGACCCGCCTGCCGCAGCAGCCAGGTAGCGCGTCCCGTCCGCCGCCAGCACCTTGGCGGACGCCTGGAGGCCCACCTGGTCGAGCCGCGGGCGGTAACTCGCCCGCATGCTCACCGGCGTGTTGAACCCGATCGTGGCAAATCCCCCGCACTGCGTGTTGAGCTGCGCCTGCTGCTGCGGCGTCATCGAGGCCGACCAGTAGTGGAACGCCGCGGGCGCCATATAGCTCGCCTGCCGGTACCCGTCCGCGACCGCGAAATCGCGGAACTGCTGCATGTCCGCGGGCGCCCCGCCCGCGGGCTCGAACACTTCCTGGTTGAAGACCGTGGCCGTCGGGCAGCGGTACTTGTTGTAGATCTGCGACGTCCGCAGCGCCCGGTTGGACGAGAAGCTCGCGGACTCCCCCACCGTCGGGCTGATCCAGTCGTGCGTGCTCGTCGGCGTCTCCGAGGTCTTGTCGAAGACGTAGGCCGTGTCGCCCGATTGGTTGATCTGCCCCGCGTACCCGGATGTCGTCGGCCCGGCGAAATAGTCCCGCGCGGTGTTGGCGTACATCATCTGGCCCTGCGCCAGCGAGCGCAGCATCCCGGAGCAGATCGCGCCGCGCCCGGCCTCGCGCGCCCGCCCGAGCGACGGCAGCAGGATTCCCAGCAGCAGCGCGATGATCGCGATCACCACGAGCAGCTCGATGAGCGTGAACGCCCTTCCTGCGCCCTCCCGCGCCGCAGCGCGGATCGATGATCCGGTTCGTTTCATGAGCGCCCCCGCTGGATCGTTTCGCTCTTCACCCGCACCTCGCCGGTCGCCGGGTCGGCCACGGCCGCGTGCGGGCCCGGCACGTTCCGCAGCAGCGGCCTGTGCCGCTCGCGGATGAACCACCGCCCGTCCGCCGCCTTCTCGACGCCCAGGAGCGCCGCCTTGCCGGTCGCGGGGTTCTTCTCCGGGATCACCACGGCCCGCCGCCCCGACACATCGAAGGAGAACAGCTCGCCCGTCGTCACGTCCACCATGACGACGCTCGACGCGAAGGTCACTTCGGGCCCCTTCGACATGGAGTCGTACACGAACCAGGCGATCGCGCCCGCCGCGGCCACGAACAGCACGCCATGCCAAGTCTTGAACCGGCTCATCGCGGGTCTCGATGCGGGGAGGTATCCGAGAGGGGCAGACTTTACCAACCGCGCGCCCTCGGCGCGCGCCCCTTCACACAACATTGACAGGAGTCGAGCGCGCCCGCGCCCGCTGCTCCCCGCCCGGCGAAACCTTCGCGCACGCTTCGCGCCAAACCCCGGACAGCCAGGGCGGGTTGCGATAACTTTCCGGCTCGGGAACAGGACTGTGGTTCGACCGCGCATCGCGGCCCGGATCGCCGCCCGTAGCCCGGAGGAGAGAGAACATGCACCGATTGTTTGTTGTTTCGGCTGCGCTCGGATTGTCGGCCGGCGCGGCCCACGCCGACGTGCTGGCGGGATGGACGTTCGAGACCAGCATCCCGGCCACGGCCGGCCCGCACGCCGCCGAACTCGGTGTGTTCTCGGGCGCGGCCTCGCCCGCCAGCGGGTTCCATGCCGACCCGGGCGTCGTCTACTCCAACCCCGCGGGCAACGGCTCGCCCGAGTCCTTCAGCTCCAACTTCTGGACCATCGGCGACTCCTACCGCTTTTCCAGCAGCACGCTCGGCTACAACACCATCACGTTCGCGTTCGACCAGACCCGCAGTTCCACCGGCCCGGCCACCTTCGACGTGGAGTGGAGCCTCGATGGCGTCAACTTCTCCACACTGCTCAACGACTACACGGTGCTCAACAACGCCGCCCCGCCGGGCGCGTGGAACGCCACGACCGCGTTCCCGGAGTACCACTTCGGGCCGCTCGCCCTGCCCGCGGGCGCCGCGGACCAGGCCCTGATCGTCTTCCGCCTCGGCAACCAGGTCGCCCCGGGCGGTACCGGCGGCACCAACCGCGTGGACAACGTCATGGTCGAGGGGACGCTGATCCCGACGCCGGGCGTCGCGGCCGTGCTGGCCATCGCCGGCCTCGCGGGGCTCCGGCGGCGTCGCTGAGCCTCTCCCAGGCCCGGGTTTCGACGAGCATCGCGCTCCGTGCGCCGCTGCGCGCGGAGCGAGTCCTCCCAATGATGGATCGCGCCCGCCGCAAGGTGGTGCGCGATTTCATCGCGCGCACGCCGCGCGGCCCGTGCCGAGAGAGGCCCGCTCCTCGAACCGAGGGGCTGTCCCGTGGAGCCCCAGCGCCGGTCAGGAGATCGCCGCCGCGACGGTCACGGGCACCCGAGGACGTACTTGCCCTGGAAGCAACCGAAGTCAGCGACGGTGAGCGTGCCGCTCGCGTTGCAGTCGGCGTAGAGATCGCCCAGGACGTACTTGCCCTGGAAGCAGCCGAAGTCGGCCACGGTCAGCGTGCCGCTCCCGTTGCAGTCCGGGTAGCACGTGTCCTCGACGAGCGCCAAGTCGTTGACGCTCCCGAGGTCGGAGATCACGGTTTCCTGGTTCGACCCGTCGAGGTTCATCCGCCGGATCGACGCGATGTGGAGCGTCACATCGTCATCCTGGCCCCAGTAGACCTTGCCGCGCTTCAGGTCGAGCACGATGCCGCCCGGGTTCTTGTTCGCGCCGGCCGAGAACAACGTCTCGATGTTCGACCCGTTGAGGTTCGACCGCTGGACCACGTCCACGACGTAGTCGGTCCAGTAGATCTTGCCGCCGGCGATATCCAGCGCGAGCGCCGACGGCTTGAACTCGGGGAGCGTCGTGCTCACCACGATCTCCTGCCCCGACCCGTCGAGGTTCGCCCGCCGGACGTCGCCCCGGAACATCGTGATGTCCCGGGACCAGTAGATCTTGCCGTTGACCATGTCCAGCGCGATGCCGCGATGGAACGCCGTGGAGACCACGGGCTCGCGGTTCTGGCCGTCCAGGTCCGCCCGCTCGATCCCCTCTGCCAGTTGGTCCCCCCAATAGACCTTGCCGCTCGCGGGGTCCACCTTGATCACCGACGGGAACTGCAGGCCGCTGGTCACGAGGTCCTGCACGTCCGACCCGTCGAGCTTCGCACGCCGGATCGCGAAGTTGGTCACGTCGCACCAGTACATCCTGCCGCCTGCGGCGTCCACCGCGAGCCCGCGCAGCCCGCCGCCGATGGGGAGCAGCGTCTGGAGGTCGGAGCCGTCGGCGTTGACGCGCTTGATGAACCCGTCGTCGAACGTGGGGTTGAAAACGTCGGCGAAGTAGATCTGCTGCGCGGCCGCGGGAACGCCGAGAGTGAACGCGATCGCCGCCGCGGCGAGGCCGGAGAACACGCCGCCGGCGCGCCGATGCGGACGCGCGCGCGTATGCGGGTGCGCGGGCGTGTGCGGGTACGCGGGCACGTTCACCGACGCCCCGGCGGAACCGACCTTCGACAGTTTTCGTGCGGCCATGGCCCGGCTCCTGGTGGTGATGCGCGACGGCACATCCGCGAACCGGCGGCCGCGCACCACAGTGATGTCGCGCCGACGAGTCTACCGCGCGGCCGGAGGGGTACAACCGCGAAATGGAAATGCCCGTCGCTGAGCCGAGGCGGTCACGGGCAGCCGAGGACGTACTTGCCCTGGAAGCAGGCGAAGTCGGCGGGGGCGAACGCCCCGTCCACGTTGCAGTCCGCGTAGGGGTCGCGGCTCACGTACTTCGTCTGGAAGCAGCCGAAGTCCGCCACGGTGACCGCCCCGTCGTTGTTGCAGTCCGGGTAGCACTGACCGATACAGCCGACCCACTGGGCGAGGACCGCGGCCTCACCCGCGCCCACGCTGGCGGGCGAGCCCGGCCCTGCGGCGCCGAACGTGAGTCCGACGAACAGGGACAGGCCGCGCCCGTCGTCATAGACGGCCAGGGCCTGCCCGGGCGGGGCGAGCCCCGCCCCCAGCGGGTGCCAGCGCGTGCCGTCCCACTTGGCGATGTTCCGGGCGGGCGCGCCTCCGGCGTAGGCGAACGACCCTGTGACGAAGAGCGCCGGGCCGGTGCCGTCGTCGAAGACCTCCATGGCGTGGGCGCCGTAGACGGAGGCGGGCCCGGGCGGCGCGAAGCCGCCTCCCACGTCGCGCCACTCCGTGCCGTTCCAGCGCACGATACCCCCCGGCGTTCCGCTCCCGGAGCCGGCGAAGTACAACTCCGGCCCCGATCCCGAGTCGTAGACACACAGGTCATAGACGCCGGCTGGCGCGTGCCCGATGCCCGGAAGATCGGGAAGGTCGATCCACTTGTTCCCGTTCCACTTTGCGGCGTGCGCGCCGCTCGGCGTGGCGACGTGAAGTGTCGGGCCGGAACCGTCGTCGTACACGATCATGGCATCGCGATACACGTGGCCGAATGCGGGGTTGCCCAGCGGCTCCCACTTCGTGCCGGTCCATCGCGCCACGGTTCCGTCGTGCGGAGAGTATGGGGCGTAATCAGGGATGAGGCCGTAGATGATTAGTTCTGAGCCGTCATCGTAAGAGAGCGCCGGCGCGCCGCGCTTTCCGTAGAAAACCTGGTTGGGGTCAACCCACGACGGTGGCGCCCACTCCTTGCGAAGAAACGGCGGTGCCGGAGGATACTGAAAGACGCTGCACCAGCCATAGACCGTCTGCGCCGTACCGGCGTTCGCTATCCATATGTTCCCGCTGGCACCGAGAAGAAGCCCCTTGTCAAGGTATGTCAAGGCCCGCCCGCTCCAACGTCCGAACGGGACCCACAGAGAGCTGGGCGAGGGGCGCATGCCGCCCCCGGCGTACAGCGCCAGGCCCGACCCGTCGTCGAAGACCGCCAGGCTGTACGCGCCGCCCAGGATGGGCTGTTGGATAGGGCGCACCCAGTACGGTTGGCAGGGTTGAGCGCTGACCATCGCGCCCAGCCACACGCCGAGCGCGGCTCCTGTCATCTGGACTGTTCCAGGTTTCACCACGGTCCTGGTCTCACACGGATCATGCGGATAGCGCGCCGCGCGCATGATCGCTCGGCGCACGATATTCACGGGTTGGCGTCGTTGTAGCGGGCGCTCAGGCAGTTGTCGGCGCTGACGCTGTCGTTGGAGACACCGGTGACGAAGGAGTTGTAGTAGAGCCTATCCCGAAACCGTTGTCGAGCTGGCGCGTATGACTCTGCACGATGCTGAGACTCACGGACGAGCAGTTGGATTGGCTGGTGGAGCGTGTGCCTGATGCGCCGGTGAGCCCGCTGGGC
>JBJXFE010000075.1:0-56028 GCA_046153875.1 Phycisphaerales bacterium | reverse complement strand
GCCCAGCGGGCTCACCGGCGCATCAGGCACACGCTCCACCAGCCAATCCAACTGCTCGTCCGTGAGTCTCAGCATCGTGCAGAGTCATACGCGCCAGCTCGACAACGGTTTCGGGATAGGCTCTAGCACGCCACGCCGGACATGCAACACGAAAAAACTGGCACAGTCAATACGTTGGCAGGTGGCCTGATCATCGCCGGACGATCCGCGTGCCGGTGGCGTGATCTTGGATGGGGATCGGAAGTGCCACGTCTATGAAGACCTGTGAGAAGTCAAGCGCGGCGGGTGAAGTCCTGACGCGTGGGGGCACGGCTGTCCGCCGGGAGCCACGGCTCGAGGCGTTTCGCCGCGCTGCTGTGCAATGGGCGACCCTTCACCGCTGCGCCGGAGGACCGGCGAGCGGTGGCACCCGGGAAGGGACCACACGTGACAGGGCGCAGGCAGGATGCCTGCACCACAAGGGGCCGGCTACTTCTTGGCTTCCGGCTTCCAGCCGCTCTTGAACGCGGTCAGCGCATCCACCAACTTCTTCTCGATCCCCGCGTCCAGCGCCTTCTTGTCGGCCAGCTCGTTCCAGAGCGGCTTGCCCACCGTCGTGAAGTAGTTGAGCATCGCCTTCTCGAAGGCCGCGACCTGGTTGACGGGGACGTCGTCGAGGAAGCCCTTGGTGCCGGCGTAGATCGAGATGATCTGGTCCACGACGTGGAAGGGGGTGTACTGCGGCTGCTTGAGGATCTCGACCATGCGGGCGCCGCGGTCGAGCTGGCGCTGCGTGGCCTTTTCCAGCTCGGTACCGAGCTGGGCGAAGGCCTCCAGCTCGCGGTAGGACGCGAGGTCGAGGCGGAGCGAGCCGGCGATCTTCTTGATCGCCTTCACCTGGGCGTTGCCGCCGACGCGGCTCACCGAGATGCCGACGTTCACGGCGGGGCGGACGCCGGAGAAGAAGAGCTCGGGCTCGAGGTAGATCTGGCCGTCGGTGATGGAGATCACGTTCGTGGGGATGTACGCGGAAACGTCGCCCTCCTGCGTCTCGATGATCGGGAGCGCCGTCAGCGAGCCCGCGCCGTTCTCGTTGCTGAGCTTGGTGGCGCGCTCCAGAAGGCGGCTGTGGAGATAGAACACGTCGCCGGGGTACGCCTCGCGCCCCGGGGGGCGGCGCAGCAGCAGCGAAAGCTGGCGGTACGCCACGGCCTGCTTGGAAAGGTCGTCGTAGATGCACAGGGCGTGCTTGGGCGTCTTGCCCTTGAGCCCGTGCCACATGAAGTACTCGCCCATCGCGCACCCGGTGTACGGGGCGATGTACTGGAGCGGCGCGGGGTCGGAGGCGCCGGCGCTGACCACGATCGTGTAGTCCATCGCGCCGTTCTTGCGGAGCATCTCCACGACGGCCGCGACGGTGGATTCCTTCTGCCCGACCGCGACGTAGATGCAGACGACGGCGTCGGGCGTGCCCCAGTACTGCTTCTGGTTGACGATGGTGTCGAGGGCAACGGCGGTCTTGCCGGTCTTGCGGTCGCCGATGATCAGCTCGCGCTGCCCGCGGCCGATCGGAATCATGGCGTCGATCGCCTTGATGCCCGTCTGCAAGGGTTCGTGGACGGGCTGACGCTCGGCGATGCCGGGGGCGATGATGTCCACCTTGCGGAAGGCCTCGGGCTGGAGCGGCGGGCCGTCGTCGAGCGGGCGGCCCAGCGGGTCCACCACGCGCCCGAGCAGCGCCTCGCCCACGGGCACCTCGAGCAGGCGGCCCGTGGCCTTGACGATGTCGCCTTCCTTCACGGAGAGGTAGTCGCCGTAGATGACCGCGCCGACGGTGTCCATCTCCAGGTTGAACACCTGCCCCATGACCGCGCCCTCGCTGGTCTGGAACTCCAGGAGCTCGCCGGCCATCGCGTTCGCCAGCCCGTAGATGCGGGCGATGCCGTCGCCGACCTCGACGACGCGACCGACCTCGGAGACCTCGAGCTGCTGGGCGTACTGCTCGATCTCCTGGCGGATGACGCTGGCGATCTCCTCGGTCCGGATCTTCACGGATGGGCTCCTCGGGGGCGTCGCTGGGGTAGCTCGTCGCTGCTTCGGAGCGGCTTGCGCGGCGGGCGAAGGGCCGCGCCGCCGCCGTCCACGAAACAGGGGCGTAAGGGTAGCGGGGTGCGGGCGGAATTTCCGCGCGCGGCGGTCGTGCGAGGGTCACTCGCCGCCGGGGGTTCCCGGCGTGACGGCGGTTGTTCGGCGTCGGATCGTGAGGGCCACGGAGCGCTCGGACGAGGTGAACTGCAACGCCCCGGGAGCCTCGATCGAGAGCGTGAAGACAGCTTCCTTGCTCATGGCGCCGCCCTCGGCCGCGGCCCGCTCCAGCTCCGCCCAGGAAAGCGGCACGACGGCGAAAACCTGGACGTCGCGGTCGCGGATGCGGGCGACTAGGTCGCGCGGGCCCGTCACCTCCACGTCGCCGACGGACTGGTCCTCGGGGGAAACCTCGACCTCCCACTGCGCGTAGTCGATCGGCGCGAGCCGCAGGTGCACCGGGACGGCGCCGACGCGGAAGGTGTCGGTCCCGCTCAGGAGCGTGAGAGTGACGGAGATCGTCGCGGGCTCGGCGCGAGCGAACTGACCCATCGGGCCGGCGCGCACGGCCGCCGGGAGCTCGAGCCGCACGCCGCTGAACGTCTGGGGTCGTCCGCGCGCCAGCCGCGAGACCACCGCGGCGTCGAGCGTGGCGGTCAGCGTCAGGTCCTCGGGCAGGTCCTTGGCCAGGCGCGAAGGGAGCCGCAGCGAGACCTCCGCCGGGTTCGGCTCGGGCGCGCCCTGCAGTTGCACCCCTTCCGGCGCGGCCACGGAGACCCGCGCGGGGCGCGTCACGAGGTCGTCCACTTCCACGGCGACGGAGTCCGGGCGGACCTCGGTCGGCGTGACGCCCGAGTCGCGGAAGATCGGGTGGTCGCGCAGCGCCGCCCGCAGGTCCGCGTTGTACCGCCCGGCCGTCGGCGGCAGGCGCAGCATCTCGGGCGTGAGCCGGATCGGGCGCGAGAGCAGCGTCGCCAGCGCCTCGATGTTGACGGTCGCCCCTTCGAGCCGCACCGTGACCTGACCCGGGAACAGCTGGTCCGGGTCGATGCGGACCGCGCGGCGGCCGTCGAACTCCCCGTCGATCTCGATCCCCACCTGCCGCGGGACGACGCGGACGCTCTCGTTCTCGGCCACCACCCAGATCAGCACGGTGATCAGCGTCACGAGCAGCAGGCTGGGAAGGCTCTTGATCACGGGGGCTCCGGGCGGGGCGGGGGGGGGGGGGCGGTCAGGCCGCGGATTCCTTCGGCTCGCGCTCGGCCTGAGCCCGGGCGAGGTCGATCGGCTCGGGGGGCGTCTCGTCGCTGAACCCGTGGACGCGCCCTTCTTCCACGGGCGTCGCGCCGTCGCCGTGGCGCGAGACCGGGTCCAGCGGCCTCTGCTTGAGGCGGCGGACGAGCTCGGCCCCGAGCTGCTCGGGCGTGAGCGGGTCGCTGAGCTTGCCGCGCTCGGCCAGGCGGATGCGCCCGGTCTCCTCGCTGACGACGATCACGATCGCGTCGCACTCCTTGGAGAGGCCGACCGCCGCGCGGTGCCGCGAGCCGAGCCGTGGGTCGGGCATCTCCGCCGGCTCGGCAAGGGGGAGCTGGACCTTGGCGGATTGGATGACCGCGCCGGTGATGATGACGGCCAGGTCGTGGAGCGCGGCCCCGGGGAAGAAGATGGTCTGCAGGAGCTCGGCGGAGACCCGTGAGTTGAGCGTGGTGCCGCCCTCGACGCCGGGGATGCCGCGGACGGGGATGCCGCGCTGCAGGACGATGATGGCGCCGAACTTGGCTCGCGCGAAGTAGCCGCACGCCTCGACCAGAGCGTCCACAACGCCCGCGAGCTCCCCGGCGGACTGGCGGAAGAACGGCGTCTCGCCGAGACGGACGAGGGCGCGGCGCAGCTCGGGCTGAAAGATGACCAGCAGCCCGAGGGTGGCGAGCGTGAGGAAGCGGTCGTAGAGCCAGCCGATGCGCTGGAAGGAGTCGTCCTGGCGCAGGACCCAGGCGAGGATCGTGGTGACGACGATGATGACGAGCAGGCCCTTGAGGGCGCCGGTGGCGCGGGTCCCGCGGACGAAGCGGACGATGAGGTAGACGCCGATCCAGATGAGCGCGAGCTCGACGACGACCTCGACCGGCGAGTACGTCGCCAGCCGGTTCAGCACCCCTTCGATGCGCTCAAAACGCAGCACGCGCCGGCCCCGTCGATTGGCGGCTCGCGGGGTTCGCCCCGCGCCGGGAGAGTCTATCGGCACGCCCCCGCCGCACCAACGAAAGCGGGCGGAGAAATGCGCGAAATTCCCGGCCGCGACGGGTTCGGCGCCGGCGGCGACCGGGCGAGCGCCGGGGCCGCCCGACCGGTACGATCGTGCGGCCATGCCTTACGCCGTCCGCGCTTTCCAGGACACGCCCAACCCCAACGCCCTGAAATGCGTGCTGGACCGGAGCGCGGGCGAGGGGTCGCGGTCGTTCTTCAACGCGGCCGCCGCCGCGGACGACCCGATCGCCTCGCGCCTCTTCGCCATCGACGGCGTGACCAACGTGCTGATCCATGGCGACTGGATCACGGTGAACAAGCGGGCGGAGGCGGCTTGGGCGGGGATCAAGCGGGCGGTGGAGAGGGTGCTGCGGGAGGTGGAGGGGTCGTGAAGGGACGAAGGGACCCGCCGCGGCGGGTGAACTGCGGGACGAAGGGACGCCCAGATCGGGACCGGACGATCGCCCGGGCGGTGTGCGCGTGGTTCTCGGGCCACGCCCGCCCGATGCCCTGGCGGATCACACCGCGGGACCCGTACCTGTCGCTGGTGAGCGAGGTGATGCTCCAGCAGACGCAGGTGTCGCGCGTGCTGGAGAAATGGCCGGGGTTTGTCGGGCGGTTCCCCACGCTGGCGGCACTGGCGGCCGAGCCGGAGCAGGCGGTGCTCGCGGCGTGGTCGGGGATGGGGTACTACCGGCGGGCCCGCCACGTGCACGCCGCGGCGCGCGAGATCGTGAGCCGGTTTGGCGGGCGGGTGCCGGATGATCCTGTGGCGCTCCGATCCCTGCCGGGGATCGGACGGTACACGGCCGGTGCGATCGCGTCGATCGTGTACGGACGGACCGAACCCATCGTGGACGGGAACGTGGCGCGGGTGCTGCTGCGGGTGGAGGGGAAGAGGCTGGGCCCGGAAGAGGGCGTGAAGTGGGCGTGGGAAAGGGCCGAGACGCTCGTGCAGAGCAGCAGCGCGGGAGCGCTGCAGAGCGGCGGATTGAGCAGATCGAGCAGATTGAGCAGAGGTGGCAGGCGGGAAGGGGTCGGCCCTGCGATGCTCAATGAAGGGCTGATGGAGTTGGGGGCGGTGGTGTGCACGCCGCGGTCGCCGCGGTGCGGGGAGTGCCCGCTGACGCGGGTGTGCGTGGCGCGGGCGCGGGGGGTGCAGGACCGCATCCCGCGGGCGAAGCGGGCGGTGCTGAAGAGGCCGATCTACTGCGCGACCGTGCTGATCGAGGATTCGCGCGGGCGGGTGCTGGTGGAACGGCGGGGCACCGCCGGGCTGTGGGCGGGGATGTGGCAGGCGCCGACGATCGAGCGCCCGCGTCGCGCGCCGACCCGGCGGGAGATCGAACGCACGCTGGGAGTCGGCCCGATCGAGCGCGTCGAGCGCTTCACCCGCGCGCTCTCGCACCGCGACGCGACGTTCGACGTGTGGCACGCCTCCGAGGCGACGCCGAAGACGCCAACGCCGCCCGGCGGGCGATGGGTCACGCGAGCGGCACTCAAGACGCTGGCGCTGGGCGTGCCGCAGCGGCGGATCCTGCTCGGCACGGAATGAGCGCCGCGCGCGACGGGGCTCACTCCTCCGATTCGCGCAGCTTCGCCAGAACCGAGTAGTCCTCCAGCGTCGTCGTGTCCTGGGTGATCCTGGCCACGCCCGCGGCCAGGTCGCGCAGCAGCCGCCGCATGATCTTGCCCGAGCGCGTCTTGGGGAGCATCTCGGCGAAGCGGATCGAGTCCGGGCGGGCCAGGGCCCCCACTTCCTTCGTGACGTGCTTCGCGAGTTCGGCCTTGAGCGACTCGTCGGGCGATCGCCCGTTCTTCGCCATCCACGCGGGCTTGACGGTGACGAACGCGCAGATCGCGCTGCCCTTGATCTCGTGCGGCATGCCTACGACGGCGGCCTCGGCGACACCGGGGTGGCTCACCAGCGCGCTCTCGACCTCCATCGTCCCGAGCAGGTGCCCGGAGACCTTGATCACGTCGTCGATGCGCCCCTGGATCCAGAAGTACCCGTCCTTGTCGCGCCGCGCACCGTCGGCGGAGAAGTAGTACGGCACGCCGGTCTTCGGGTCCTTGACGCGCCCCCAGTAGTTGCTGATGTACCGCTCGCGGTTGCCGTAGACCCCGCGGAGCATGCCGGGCCAGGGGCGGCGCGTGACGAGCAGGCCGCCGGAATCGGGCGGCAGCTCCTCGCCCTTCTCGTTCACGACGGCGGGGTCGATGCCGAGCATGGGGAGCGTGCAGGAGCCGGGCTTGGTGGGGATCGCGCCGGGCAGGGGCGTGATGACGTGCCCGCCGGTCTCGGTCTGCCAGTAGGTGTCCACGATCGGGCAGCGCCCGCCGCCGATGTGCGTGTGGTACCAGATCCACGCCTCGGGATTGATCGGCTCGCCGACGGTGCCCAGGAGCTTGAGCGATGAGAGGTCGTGCTTCGCCGGCCAGTCGTCGCCCCACTTCATAAAGGTGCGGATGGCGGTCGGCGCGGTGTAGAGCTGCGTGACCTTGTGGCGCTCGATGATGTCCCAGAAGCGGTCCTGCGCGGGGAAGTTCGGGGTCCCCTCGTACATCAGCGTCGGCACGCGGTTGGGGAGCAGGCCGTAGACGACGTAGCTGTGCCCGGTGACCCAGCCGATGTCGGCCGTACACCAGAAGACCTGGCCGGAGTCCGGGATGAGGTTGAAGGTGAGCTTCGCGGTGAGCGCGGCGTAGACCATGTAGCCGCCGGTGGTGTGCAGGATGCCCTTGGGCTTGCCGGTCGAGCCCGAGGTGTAGAGGAGGAAGAGCATGTCCTCGCTGTCCATCGGTTCGCACGGACACTCCGGCGATGCGGCGGCGAGAAGGGCGTGGTAGTCGTGGTACCGGGTCGAAGAGTCCTGAGTCCTGGGTCCTGGGTCCTGAGTCCCCGGACGGCCGGTGCGCTTGAGGACGATGACGTGGTCGACGCGGTGGTTCTGCTCGGCGAGCTTGGCGACGGCCTCGTCCACGTTCTTCTTCAGCGGCACGATCTCGCCGCGGCGCCACCCGCCGTCGGCGGTGATGATGACCTTCGACTTCGCGTCGATGACGCGCTCGACGATGGCGTGGGCGGCGAACCCGCCGAAGATGACCGAGTGGGCCGCGCCGATGCGGGCGCAGGCGAGCATGGCGGCGACCGCCTCGGGCACCATCGGCATGTAGATCGTCACGACGTCGCCCTTCTTCACGCCGAGCGACTTGAGGGCGTTGCCGAGGCGCGAGGTCTCGCGCTGGAGGTCGCGGTAGGTGAGGCGGCGGATTTCGGGCAGGTCGGCCCGGAGAGCCGACGTACCCAGCGGCTCGCCTTCCCAGATGATCGCGGTCTGGTCGCCGAAGCCGGCGTCCACCTGGCGATCGACGCAGTTGTCGCAGGCGTTCAGGCGGCCGCCGACGAACCACTTGGCGTCGGGCGGGTTCCAGTCCAGCACCTTCGCCCACGGCGCGGACCAGCGGAGCGTGCGGGCCTGCTCGGCCCAGAATCCCTCCGGGTCGTCGATCGAGCGCTTGTGGAGCTTCTTGTACTCGTCGAGCGACGCGATGTGCCAGCGGGCGAAGCCGAGCCGGGCCGCGGGGGCGGGGGGAAAGACACGGGTCTCGTTGAGCGTGGACTCGATGGACGGGGTGGCGGCGTCGGACATGCGCGGCGTCTCCGGTCGGCGATGGAGCATACCACCGGACCGGATGCGGATCGCGCCGACGGCTCGGCGTCGCGCCGCGTCAGACGTTCGCTTCGGTGACGCGCAGGATCTCGGCGACCGTCGTCGCGCCCTTGGCGACCTTGCGCATCCCGTCGGCCCGCAGCGGCACCATGCCGCGCTCGAGGCACGTGCGCCGGAACTCGGCGACGTTCGGGTTGCGCGCGATCACGTCGCGCAGCGAGTCGTCCACGGTGAGCAGCTCGTAGAGGCCCACGCGCCCGGAGAACCCGGTCTGGCGGCACTTGTCGCACCCGCGTGCGGCCGCGATGGACTCGGACTCGAGCCCCTGCATCTTCAGGAACTCCTTCATCTCCTCCGTGGGCGTCTCCTGGGCCTTGCAGGCCACGCACAGGCGGCGGACGAGGCGCTGGGCGAGCACGGCGTTGACGGCGGCGCCGATGAGGAACGGCTCCAGCCCGATGTTGATCAGGCGCGTGATCGACGCGGGCGCGTCGTTGGTGTGCAGCGTGCTGAGCACGAGGTGCCCGGTGAGGGCGGCCTGGACGGCGATGTGGGCCGTCTCCATGTCGCGGATTTCGCCGAGCATGATGACGTCGGGGTCCTGGCGGAGCAGGGCCCGCAGGGCGACGGCGAACGTCATCCCGATCTTCTCGTGCGTCTGGGTCTGCGTGATCCCGTCCATGTGGTATTCGACCGGGTCCTCGACGGTCGAGACGTTCATGGAGTTCTTGTCGATCTGGCGGAGGCTGGCGTAGAGCGTGGTCGTCTTACCCGAGCCGGTCGGGCCGGTGACCAGGGCGATCCCGTGCGGCGCGTCAACAACCTTCTTCCACACGGCGAGCGTCGTGTCGTCGAACCCCAGATTCTCCAGGTCCACGTTGATGGACTTGGTGTCCAGGATTCGCATGACGGTCTTCTCGCCCGTCGGCGTCGGGAGCGTGGACATGCGCAGGTCGAGCTTGCGCCCCTGGACCGTGCAGCGGATGCGCCCGTCCTGCGGGAGCCGCCGCTCGGAGATGTCCAGGTTCGCCATGATCTTCAGGCGGCTCGTGATGGCCGCCGACATGGAGGCCGGGGGGTTCATCATCTCGAAGAGCTCGCCGTCGATGCGGAAGCGGACCTTGAGCTTCTTGTCGCCGGGCTCGATGTGGATGTCGCTGGCCCCCTCCTTGACGGCGGTGTTGATGATGTAGTTGACGTAGCGGATGACCGGGGACTCGCCGGCGAGCTGCTCGAGGTTGACCTCCTCCTGCCCGCGACGCTCGACCTCGACGTCCGTCTCGGCGACGTCGGAGAGAATCTCGGAGAGATCGACCTGCTCTTCCTTGGGCCCGCCGACGACCTCCAGGGCGGCCTTGACGTCGTAGGCCGTGACGAGCACGAGCTTCACGCCCGCGACGCCCAGCCGCTGGCGGATGTCGTCCACCAGGAACACGTCATCGGCCCGCGTGGCCCCGACGACGGCCCGCGAGCCGTCCATGCGCAGCGGGATGACCATGTGCTCGCGGCAGAACTCGGGCGTGAGCCGCTGGAGCAGCCGCCCGTCGATCCCGCCTTCGAGCCCCTTGTCCAGGTCGATCCGCTCGAAGGGCACGCCCGCCTGCTCGGCGAGCGCGGTCTGCAGGCCGACCTCGTCGGCACCCTGCTCGACCAGGATGTCGGTGAGGCGTCGGCCCGGCGACTGCTTGATGACCTGCAGCGCGTTGGTGAGCTGCTGGGCGGTGATCGCGCCCTTCTGGACGAGCACGGTCCCCGCTTCGGCGTCTTCCGCGGGCGCCGCGCCCGACGCGTCGCCGCCCGGTTCCGGTTTGTAGATCTCGGCGAGGGCCGGCCCGACCGTGGCCGCGGGAGCGTCCGGCGGGGGGCGCGACACCGCGGGGTCCGCGGCCTGGGCCTCCTTGCCGGTCGCGCCCTGGTTCGCGGGCATCGACGGGAGCGGGCTGAAGGACTCCTCGGCCTCGTCGATGCGGTGGCGGCGCCCCTGCAGGCTCTTGGGCTTGCGGTCCTGCGAGCCCTCGATGCCCAGCTCGCTCAGGATGTCGTCGATGTTGTACTTCGCCACCCGCGTCCCCCTCCGTCTCCCCCTGAGCACGCGGCGTCGGTTACGGCTTGCGCTTGATCTCCGGCTCGCTCATCGAGACGGCGTAGATCTTCCCGTCGACCTCGATCTCCACGCTCCGGTCGTGGATCGCCTTGACGGTGAACAGCTCGGCGACGATGTCGCCCTCGCGGAAGATGGCGTCGTTGATGCGGGCGAGCGGGACGCGCCCGCGCATCACGCTGTGGAGCTTGATCGACGCGAGGGTCTCGTTGATCCGGGTCTGGCGGTCCTTCTCTTCGAGCGCGGCGAGGTCCTCCGGGCTGGGCCCGAGGGGCCCCCGCCCGACCACGGTCTCGATGTCGTCGTCGAGGGTGAACGGGTTCTTGCTGATCTTCTCCGCGGCCGCGTGCATGGGCTCGTTGCTCCGGGCCAGGTCGCGCAGCACCCGCGCCTGCTCGGCGCGGACGCGCTCGGAGATCCCGCCCAGCTCGTAGTCGATCGGCACGGTAGCGAACGTGATGCCCGAGCTCATGCCGTAGAGGCGCATGGCGTACAGCGCGCCGACGCTGACCGCGATCACGGTGCCGAAGATGACGTTGGACGTGCTGACCCGCCGGCGCGGGCGCGGGGGCGGCGGGACCGCCTCCGGGGCGCCGGCCTCTCCGGCGCGCAGCTCCGCCAGCAGGTTCCCCGACTTGCCCGTGTCGGCGTCGACGGCCCGGGTGAGGGGCGCGGTGCGGGCGTCGGGCTGGGCCTTCTTGGCGTTCGTCATGGGCGGCCCCCTTCGGGCTGAAAGTAGATGCTCAGGGTGAACGCGGCCTTCATGTACCCGTTCTTCTCCGTGGCGCGCGACAGGTGGAGATTGGGCACGCGCGTGAGCCGCGGCAGTTGCTCGAGCTTCACCAGGAACTCGTAGAACCCGCGGAAGTCGCCCTTGAGGCTCATCTTCAGCGGCTGCTCCATGTACATGGCGGCCACGACCGGCTTGTCCGACTCCATCGACGGGGCCTCGAGCCCGCACTCGACGGCCAGGTCCGACACCTGGCGGATGACCGTGTCGACCTCCTTGTTCGAGGGCAGGCGGGCCTCGATGGCGGAGATGTCCGCCTTGATCTCCTCGTTGGCCCGCGCCAGGTCGGCGTTGGCCGCCGTCGCCTGCTTGAGCTTCTCGAGCATGCTGCGCTTGTGCTCGATCTCGCGCTTGGCCTGGGTGACCTGCGCGTTGAGCGGGCGGAACACCAGCCAGTAGCTGGAGATCGGCAGCGCCAACAGGACGATCAGCAGGATGAACTCTCGCACGCCGAACCGGACCATGGGGTCACTCCTTGCCGGGCTCGGCCGACGCCGTGCCCTTCGGTGCATTCGGGTCCTGGGCCTGGGCCTCGGCGCCCTTCGCCGGAACGGGCTCGAGCGATCGCGCATCCGCGTCGGGGCGGAGGATCGCCTCGATGATGAACTCGCGCAGCTCGACCTTGTCGATCTTGCGTTCCTTGATGTGGCGCAGGTCCACCTTGTCGAGGAGCTTGCACTCCAGGAGCGACTTGTAGTAGTCCGTGACCTCCTGGTTCTGCTTGGCCACGCCGGTGATCACGAGCTTGGTCTCGAAGCGCGGGGGCTTGACCCGCGCGGCGTCCGGGAGCATGGGCTTGGCGCCCGGCGGGGGCTGCACGGCGGCGGGGCCGGTCTGGATCGCGCGGACCTTCGGGGCGATCTGGCCCGCCGGCGGCGTCAGCCCGGGCACCGGGTCGTCCTTGATGCGCTTGCTCTCGAGCTTGACCTCCAGCAGGGTCACGTCCGCGGGCATCCGTCCGACCAGCTCGGAAACGAGGACGGAGCGCGGCACTTTCTCGATCAGCGCCGTGGTGACCTCCGCCTTGGCGATCATCTCGGCCTTCTGGGCCTCGAGGGTCTTGAGCTGCTCGATCTTCTGGGCCTGGTCGGTGTACTGGCCGGTGATGGCCTCCTGCTCGGCGCGGACGTTGAGCCACTGGCGGTTGGTCACGAAGAACGCGGCGACCACGCCGAACATGACCAGCCCGAACAGCGACAGGCACAGCACGCTGGCGCGCAGCTCGACCTTCTGGGCGATGTAGTCCTCGGGGAGGAAACTGGCCGCGGCCGGGGCGTTGCGCTGGAAGGGGCTCTTCATCGGTCGTCTCCGTCACAGGTCCGTCGGGCACAGCGCCAACCCGAGCACCAGGGCCCATCCGGGTTGGGGCATCGAGAAGTCCACGCCTCGGCACGGCTCCTTGCCCGTGCGCGCGACGCCCGCGATGGGGTCGCCCGCCCGGGCGGTCATCTTCAGGGCCCGCGCCACCTGCGTGCACAACGCGGTGTGGCGCGACTCACCCCCGAGGAACGTCACCCGCGCGGGGCGCTTCCCCGGGAAGAGCGAGTCGGCGTACCGCAGGCACATGGCGATCTCGTCGGTGAGGATTTCGATCGGCTCGGTCAGGGCCCGCGTCGCCTGTCGCGTGGTCCAGTCCGACTCGGCCACGGCGGTCGCGGCGCCGCCGGCGGGCGTGGTCGGGGCGTTCGCCGCCGACCCGCCGAGCTCCCTCAGCGCCAGGCGCAGCTGCCTCGCCTCGCCCAGGTCGGTGCGCGTCTGGCGCGCGATCGCGTGGTCCATGTGGCGCCCGCCCAGGTCGATCGCGCGGGCGAAGACGAGCTTGTCCCCGTGCGCGACCCCGACCTTCGTCGAGCCGGCGCCCAGGTCCAGGTAGAGGCTCGGGGCGTCGGCCTCGTCGGGCGTCACGCCCAGCGTCGTCATCGCGCGGACGACCGCGTGGAACTCGCTGCTCATCCCCACCAGTTCGAGCTTGGCCGCACGCACCGCGCCCATGACGCGCTCGACGAGGTCGCGGGCCACGGCCATGCAGATGACCTCGGTCTTGCCGCCGGTCGTGTTCCGCCCGACCGGGCCGACGTCGATGTGCCGGTAGAGCAGGGCGGCGGGGTCGCACCCCATCTGCGACGAGACGGCGCCGCGGACCTGGGCGGCGATCGCGTTGGCGTCGCCCGCCTGGAGCTGGAGGTGCTTGCAGTAGGTCTGGCCCGCGGGGATGGCGCACGCGACGCGCCGCGAGGTGAATCCGCCGGCCTTCATGAGGCGCGGGAGCGCCATCGTCTGGAACTCGAACCGCCTGGCCGGGTCGCCGAGCAGGTCTTCGGGCGTTTCCAGGCACGCGGCGGCAACGAGGGACATCGGCGGCACACCCGAGACCTGGAGCACCTTGAGCGAACCGACGCCGAAGTCGATCGCCACCGGGAGCGAAGCCTGGAGGCTCAACCCCTTGGACATGCGCTTCCCCCAGCCGCCGAACGCCATCGCGGACGCCTCCTGGTGCGGGTCCGGGAACGCGCGTGCCCCCCGCGCGAATCCGACCACGCGGCTCATCGGCGCGGAGCGGGGGAGGATTGAGGCGGGAGGTTGGATCGCCCGTGACGGACCGGTGATCCAGGTCGCGCAGAGCGTTCAGAGCGCCAGCGGGTCAGAGACGCCCGATAAGCCGCGCGAGCACGCCCAGGGCGCCACGCAGGTCCCACGCCTGGCCGGCCCGATCGCCGGTCGTGTTGCTGATGACCCGCAGCTCGACAAACGGCACGCCCAGCCGGGCCGACACGAGGCCGACCGCGGCCCCTTCCATGGCCTCGGCGGCCGCGCCCGTGCGATCACGGACCAGCCGGGCCAGGGCGTCGGTGCCGGAGCAGGTCGAGACCGTGGCGATATCCGCCTCCGTATCCGCCAGCGGTCGCAGCGCGTCGATCAGTGATGCGTCGGCACGCACGCACGATCCTTCAATCAGGCCCGGCGGCCCGAGCGGGAACCCGAGGGCCGCACAGTCCACGAAGCCCTCCGGCGACGCGAGCCCCTCGTCGGCGAACACACTGCGCGGGGCGAGCACGACGGCCCCGAGCGCGAGCCGCGAGCCGGGCAGCGCCCCGCCCACGCCGGTCGAGATCACCGCACGGTGACAGGCCGGGTCGAGGACCCGGGCGACGGCCCCGGCCGCGTTGGACTTGCCGATGCCGGTGGCGACCACGTCCAGGCAGCGCGAGGCGCGGTGCAGCGACCACGGGCGCTCGGCCAGACCCGGATCGGCCCCCAAGGCACGGAGAACGGCCCTCCCCTCGGCGGG
Source organism: Phycisphaerales bacterium (assembly GCA_046153875.1). Classification (GTDB taxonomy): domain Bacteria; phylum Planctomycetota; class Phycisphaerae; order Phycisphaerales; family UBA1924; genus JBJXFE01. The sequence goes on along the minus strand of JBJXFE010000075.1, from coordinate 41,863 downwards.
CGCGGCCGTAGCGACCAGCACACGCCCGGGGTGGGCGTCGAGGAAGGGTGCAAGAAGGCCCGCGTCCATGCGTTGATCGTAAGGGGTTCGTGCGTGGACGCGCGGACCGGCGGAGTAGAATCAGCCGCAGCCCGTTGGGGCGGCGCCTGCAGGAATGACGAAGTTCGCTCCCGGCGGCGTTGACGCCGAAACGGCGATAGGCCGCAATGGCCTGGATCGAACCGGGGCGAGCGCCGCGGCGAAGACAGAGTACGTGGTCGATCGAAAGGGAACCGCCATGCCAGCACAGCAGGGGACGCCGCGGGGCCGACGACGCGGACGGGTGTTGGTCCTGGCGCTGATCGCCGGGACGGTGGTCGGGGTCGGCGTGCTGGCGCTGTACGCCGTAGCCGGGCCGGCGCGCACGCGCGCGACGAACACGGCGTCCGCGGCCGACATCGGGCGGGCGTCGATGCAGACCTTCGACATCACGGCGACCTCGACGGGCGACCTCCAGGCGAAAAACCAGATCGAGCTGCGCAGCGAGCTGGACAGCGACTCGACGATCCTGGAGCTGGTGGCCGAGGGCACGGTCGTCACGAAGGGCGACCTGGTCATCAAGCTCAACGGCGACCAGCTCAAGACGCAGATCGACGAGGAGTCGCTGCGGGTGGAAACAGCCAAGGCCGAGCTTGTCGCGGCCGAGAAGGCGTTCGAGATCCAGACCAGCGAGAACGAATCGAATGAGCGGCAGGCCAAGCTCAAGTTCGACCTCGCCGAGTTGGCGCTGAAGCAGTGGCAGAAGGGGGATGTCGAGCAGAAGAACCAGGACATCCTGCTGGCCAAGGACAAGGCCAACCGCGACCTGAAACGCCTGCGCCTGAAGTTCGAACAGAACACGAGGCTGCTCGACGAGGGGTTCCTCAGCAAGGACCAGTACGACCAGGACGAGATCCGCATGATCGAGGCCGACGCGGCGCTCGCGAAGGCCGAGCTCGACGAGATCACGTACCGCGAGTACCAGTTTCCCAAGGACGAGAAGAGCAAGCTCTCCGACGTCGAGGAGGCCGCCGCCGAGCTGCACCGGACGCGCGAGCAGAACGGCATCCAGCTCACGATCAAGGACGCGGCGCGGCTGAACCAGCGGCGGCAGCTCGGCATCCGCGATGAGCGGCTGACCAAGCTCCAGCAGCAGTTCGCGGCCTGCACGATGTTGGCGCCGTCGGCCGGGCTCGTCGTGTACGCCTCCAGCGCGGGGCGCAACTGGGACGACACGCCGTTCCAGATCGGGCGGCAGGTCCGCCCGCGCGAGACGCTCATCGTTCTGCCCGACACGTCGGAGATGGTCGCGGTGGTCAAGGTGCACGAGAGCCTCGCCGGGCGTGTCCGCCCCGGGCAGGACGCCACCGTCAAGATCGACATGCTCGGCGGGCAGACGGTCCGCGGGCGCGTCGAGTCCATCGGCGTGATGGCCGACACCGGCGACCGCTGGCGCGACCCGAACCGGCGCGAATACAGCGTCCGCATCCTGCTCGACAAGGCCGGGCAGGAGAACCTTCGCCCTTCGATGCGCTGCGAGGCGGTGATCACGCTCGCCCGCGTCGAGGAGACGCTGGCCGTGCCGATCCAGGCGGTCTTCTCCGAGGACGGGCTGCGGTACGTCTACACGCCCCGGGGCTCGAAGTACGACCGGATCCCCGTCAAGATCAACCGGCGGTCGGATACCTTCGCGGAGATCGCGGCGGGGCTCGAAGCCGGCGTGCGCGTGCTCCTCCGCCAGCCCGCGCCGGGCGAGGTGCTCAACACCGAGTGGGAGCCCGCGGCCCTCAAGCTCGTCGGGTTTGAGCTGGGGACCGACGGCAAGCCCGTGCCCATCGGCGGGGCGCAGGCGCAGAACGGGCAGCCCGCCATGATGCCCACGGGCGGGGCGGGCGCGAGCCCGGGCGGCCCGAACCGCCCCCGCGGCGACCGGGCCCAGGGGCAGGGAGGCGATCGCGGCGCGGGCGCTCCCAACCGCGGCGGCGCCGGTGAACGGCGCGGTCCGGGCGGTCCGCGCGGCGCGGGCGCCCAGGCCCAGAACGAGGCGGGCCAGAAGACCGCGGGCGCAACGGACACCAAGACCGAAGCCGCGGCGGACGCGAAGACGGAAGCCGCATCCGAGACCAAGACCGCCGCGGGCACGGACGCGAAGCCCGCGACGGAGGGCGCCGAGACCCAGGCGGCCGCGCCGACCGCGACGGGTGGCGGCGCCGACGGCTCCACCACCGAGAACGCCGAGAAGACCCCCGCGGCCGGCGGCCCGAACCCCGGCGGCGGTTGAGCCGGCTCCGTTCGGTGCGCAGGATGCCGAGCCCGCGAGAGCCCGTCACGCCACCTTGCGCGGGCCGGTCGTCTTCGCGGCCGCGTTGAAGAGCGTCTTGCCCGCGAGCGTCAGGTCGAACTCATCGGGGCGGTCGGGGTAGAAGTTGTCGCGCGCGACCGGGTGCCCCTCGGCCTCGACGACTTCGAGCCCCGGCGTCATCCGCAGCAGGAACTTCTCCCCCTGGAACCCGGGACGATCGAAGTCCCGCGTGACGTCGCCGATCTCCTGGCAGTCCGGGCGGCAGGGGTCCTCGGGGAACCACTCCGTGACGACGCAGGTGCGCCCGTTGCTGAGCTTCACGATGGTCCCCGGCGCGTACGCGGGCACCACCGCGAGCAGCGCCTTGAACACCATGGGGTCGATGCGGTCCGCGTGGGGCGCGCCGCGCAGCGCCCGCAACACCCGCACCACGGGGATGGCGGCGCGATCGCTCGCGCCTTCCCCGGGCGAGTGGCGCGCGTGGCGGAGGCGGTCGAAGACGTCCGCGGCGGCGATGATCCGCGCGAAGACGTGGATGTCCGAGCCGGCGACGGGCTCCTCGCGATCGTCGAGCAGGCGACGGCGGGGGAAGCCGGAGCCGTCGAAGGCCTGGTGATGATGGAGCACGGCGGAGGCGGCGGCCGGGCCGACCGCGCCCTGGACCATCTCGTACCCGAGGCGCACGTGCTCGCGCCACGCGGGGTCGGACTCGTCCTGCGTGGTGTTCCATCGGTGGAGCACGCCGGGGTCGAGCCGGAGCATCCCGATGTCGTGCATCATGCCGCCGACGCCCAGGTCGGTCACGTCGCGCGCCACGCCGGACGCGAGACGCGACCGCTCGACGATGAGGTACCCGTCGAGCTTGAGCCCCATGAGCAGGCTCATCATGCAGACGTTCGAGGCGTGGGCGAGGGCGGGCTGGTCGCGCGTCACCATCTCCTGGATGAACATCATCGCCCGCGGGCTGGCCGTCAGTTCGGTCATCAGCGACGCGACGGCCGCACGGTACTGGAGGAACTCCAGGCGGGCGTGCTGCCCCTGGGCCACGACGTCGAGCGCTTCGCGGACGTGGTGGGTCATCGTCGCCTGGGCCTCGATCACCGACGGGCTCAGGTACGGATCGATCAGCTCGACGCCCGGGTAGCGGATCCACGCGTCCGTCAGCCCGATCTCGCGCAGGCGCGCGATCGTGCGCTGGTCGAGCGCGACCCCGGCGGCCAGCAGGCACGTGTCGTGGCGCAGCGGGTGATACACCGGGAGCGCCAGCGTCATCCCCGGCTTGGCTTGGGCGAGCCCGACACGCAGCATGGGAACCCTCCGCGTCGGTTATCGGCTGGCGTCCCGCGCGGCTTGGGCCGGACCCCCGAATCGGCCGGGCCCGAGATCGGGAGGTCGGGGCTGGGCGGAATGGAGAGGGGGCCGATGCGTTCCCGATCGCTCAATCCGCGGCCGCGCTGAGCCTGAAGCGGTCCGGGACGCGGGGGATGAGCACGATGATGACGCGGGCGCGCCGGCCGGTGCCGGAGTCGGCGTCGGCCGTGAGCATGAGTTCGCCGATCGTGGGGAGCCTCGGCGGGGCGGGGCCGATCGAAGGCTGAGCCGCGGCCCGGGCGTCGCGGGGCCCGAACCACTCCACGTCCGGCGACTCGGGGATGATGAGCAGCGCCTCTTCGTGGCGCATGAGCAGGTGAGCGGCCAGGTGCGGCATCAACGTGTCGCGCGGGTCGCCGGCGGCGCGCAGGGAGGCGGGCGCGGCGGCGTGCGGACGGTGCTCGGGCGTGAGCTCGACGCGCAACGCCGCCCCCGGGCCCGACGAGGCCTCGGAGCCCGACCAGTCCGGGGTCAGCCAGCAGCGCAGCATCAGACGAAGGTTGCCGGGTTCGAGGGTCGCGGGTCCGAACGGCGCCTCGACCTGGCGCTGGCGCGAGAACGCCGGGCCGCTGACCGCGTCGAACCAGTCGGGCTTTTCGCCCAGCCACTGGCGCTGCACCGGACCGGCGGTGCGCAGGTGGGCCTGCACGCGGTCCAGGTCCGCCAGCGGGACGCTGACGACGCGCAGCCCGGCCGCGAACCACCGGGCGCGCTCCTCGGCGGCCATGGGCACGGGGCGCTCGATGTAGGGGGCGAGGACTTCGGCCACGTCGTACTTCAGGTCCACAATCTCGACGCGGGGCGGCGGGGGCTTCACCTCGGTGCCGGGGTCGGGCGGGCCGGGCGGGCCGGATTCGTCGCGCGGGGCGCGGAGGCCGGAGGTGGACCGCGCGTCCGTCACCACCCAGGACCACAGTTCCAGCCCGCTGCGCGCGCCGCGCACCACCGGGCTCGCGGCGTCGGTCACGGCGGCGCTGCCGCGCGATCCCCCGCCGCAGCCGGACATGAACACCACGCAGCCGCAGAGAATGGAGGCCCAGAGTGCGTGCGGCGCTCGATCAACGGCGCGGCAGCGCTTCGCCGGCGCGCGGTATCCGCGGGGGCCGAGGGCGGAACGGATTGACTGCAGATCGCGGCGCATCGTGGCTCACCGGTGCGGCGTCCCTGCCCGGGGGCGGGCGTGTCGGGCGCCGGCCCCGCCCGTCCGTGGCCCCACAGTTTACGGTTCGCCGGGGCTCATGTCGTTGATCCGGTCGATCAATCGGCGGATCAACCCGAACTGCCTCCTCGTGTGCGTGAAGGCGATCCGGGGGAGGTCGCGGTGGTCATCCTCGGCGTCGTAGGGGGCGCGCTGGACGATCCGGCCCGATTTCACCAGGGCCCCGAACTCCCCATTGAGGCGTTCGACGGCGTCCGCGGACAGCGGGCGCTTGATGCGGATGATGTAGTCGTCGCGGACGTACCGCGAGGAGTGGTAGTTGCGGTAGAAGCGCTCGACGTGGTCGGCCGCGTCGGTCGGGTCGCGGGCGATGTAGTAGAGCGCGGAGTCCTCGGGGCTGATGAGCCCTCGGGCCATGAGTTGGTCGCGCGTGAAGCGGTCCCAGTCGCGCCAATACGTCCCGCCCGCGCCCTCGACGCACACGATCGGGACCATCGACGCCTTGCCGGTCTGCACGAGCGTCAGCACCTCGTAGGCTTCGTCGAGCGTGCCGAACCCGCCCGGGAAGAGCGCGACCGCCTCGGCCTGGCTGATGAACATGAGCTTGCGCGTGAAGAAATAACGGAAGTGGATGAGCTTCTCGTCGCCGGCGATGACTTCGTTCGCGGTGGTCTCGAAGGGCAGGCGGATGGCGACGCCGAAGCTCGCCTCGCGGCCCGGGCCCAGGTGGCCGGCGCGCATGATCCCGTCGCCCGCGCCCGTGATGATCATCCAGCCCCGCCGGGCCATGAGGCGACCGAACTCGACCGCCGCGGCGAAGTCCGGGTGGTCCGGGGCGGTGCGGGCCGAGCCGAAGATCGTGACCTTGTGCGGGTCGCGGTACTGCCCGAAGACGCGGAAGGCGTAGCGCAGCTCCTTGACGGCCGCGGCGATGAGCTTGAGCTCGCCCGTGTCGCGTCCGTCCGGGATGAGCTTGAGCCCCGCGGTCATCAGCTCGCGGATGAGCCTGGCCTCGAAGGAGCCGCGCACGCCGCCGACCTGCTCGATGAGGCGGTCGAACGTCTCGGCGACGTCCGGGTCGTCGGCGCGTCGCTGGGCGGGCGGCTCGGGGATGGCGGGCTCGCGCGGCGTGGCCGGCGGCTCAAGCTCGAGCCGGTCGTGGTCGGGGCGGGGCGGCTGAGGGGGGGGGGTCATGGGCCGTCCGTGGTCGCGTCCGCCGACGATGAGGGCCTCGTGCCGGGCCCGGGCGTCGGGCGGATCGGGGCCCGGGAGAGTCCCGCGCGGCGCTCCAGCGCCCGCAGTTGCCGGGCGCGGTCCGTTTCTTCGGCGCCGACGGCGGACCCGAGCATACGCCGGGGTCCGGGCATCGAGATGAGCTTCACGTCGGGCTTGTTGGGCTTGCCGCGGACGCCGGTGGCGACGAGCTGGTCGCGGATGCCCTGGAAGAGCCAGCTGACCATCGGGATGGGGCGCGCGGACCGGGAGTTGAACCGCAGGTCCATCTCCATCGAGGGCCACTGCATCGTGCCGTAGCCCGCGATCTCGATGGTGCCCGAGTCGATCAGGATCGAGTCGAACGAGACGACGCCGCCGTCCACGAAGTAACACGCCTCGGCGTGGTCGAGGGCGTCGCCGGCGGGCAGTTGCAGGTTGCTGACCTCGATGAGCGGGAGGACGCCGGGCAGGTCGATGACGCGGACACCCTCGCCCGTCACGCGGATCATGCCGCGCCCGCGCCGGGTCTCGGGCACGGAGACGAACCCGGCGACGGACATTTCAGCGTCGAGCGACCCGCGTTGACCGGGTTCGGGCCGGGGCTTGGCGGGGGGCAGGTCCGCCGCGGGGTCCGCGGCGAGCGCGACGCTGCGCATCTTGGCGCTCAGGTCGTGGAGGAGCAGGCCGAAGTCCACGCCGCCGGCCTGGAAGGTGGCCTCGAACTCGCGGTCACCCTGCCCGGCCGGCGCGACGCGCACGTGCCCGGCGAAGCGCCCGCCGTGGCAGTCGCCCGAGAACAGAGGGATGACAACCTCACCCGGATGAGCGCCGCTCTGGATCACGGCGCGGGCGTCGGACGCGATCGCGCCCGCGATGCTCATCTGGTCGGCGAAGACGGAGACGCGGTAGTCCGGCACGCCGCCCGCGGGCTGCTCGTAGGTCGCGCTGAGCCGCCCGGCGCACTCGCTGATGCTCGCCCCGGCCTCGATTGACACCCGCTCGAAGCCCATGTTGCCGCGGAACCGGGTCCACGCCTTCGAGGGTTCGACGCCCGCGAGCAGCGTGAGCCGCGCGTCCTGGAGGTTGAACGGGCCCTCGATCTTGAGCTTGATGTCGTCGAGCGACTTGCGGAGTTTCTCGGGGATGACGACGCGGGCGTCGGGCGTGAGCGCCGAGCCGGTGGACGCCAGGGCCAGGTCGAGCACCAGCCCGCCGCCCGCGGCCTGACGCCAATCCCCGTCCACGGTGAACGACCAGTTCGCGGCGTGCCCCGCGAGGCGGTTGAAGACGCCCTCGGCCCCGCCGAAGGTGATCCATCCGGCGCAGCGCTCGAAGGCGACCGGCACGCCGTCGATCTCGCAGGCGAAGGACCGCGGCTCAAGCGTGCCCGCGACCTTGAGCTTGCCGGGGGTAGCCGCGTCGATCGGGGTCTGCCACCCGTCGCGGATGTCCACGTCGGCGGAGAACGTGCCGCGCGGCTTGAGCTTTTCATAGGCGGCGAGGCGGTCGCGCCCGACAGGGGCGGCGAGCACGGCCGTCACGAACGGGGACTCGAACCGGCCGTTCTCGGCCGCGACGTGGAGGACGCGGTCGGCGCCCTCGAACGGAGCAGCGCCGTCTGGGGTCGGGGTGAAGCGGTACCAGCCGTCGAGCTTGACGCCGGAGAGGGGCGCGCCGTCGAAGGTCATCGCGCCGGCGAGCCCGTCGAATCGGGCCGACACACCGCGGGCGCACTCGACCTCGACGCGCCCGAGCGACTCCGCGAGCCCGACGCGACCTCCGAGCCAGTCGAACGCGGCCCCGCGCAGGTTCGTCACGTCCAGGCCCACGCTCCGCGTCGCGTTGTCGGCGACGACGATCCGCGTCTCGGCGTCGGCGAAGCCCTCGGGGCTGTAGCGGGCGCGGAGGCGCACCACCTCGTCGGCGGCCCGGGCGGAGAACGCGCGGATGATCCGCTCGACTGGTGCGCGGAAGTCGAGCCCGGCCCCCACCACGGTCGCGGTGATCTCCGGGGCGGTCGCGGGGGCGCCGGGCTCGGGGCGGAACCCGAAGGTGGCGACGGTGTGGACCTTCACCGGCACGCCGGCGCCGACGGCCCCGGCCGTGAGCGCGTCCAGCTTCAGGTCGAGCGTCCGCTCGGTGACGGCGATGCTCCCTGTGCCGTCGGCGACGAGCGCTTCGGGCGGCACGGCGTCGGGGGCCGATCCCGGCTCCGGCGGCGCGACCGTGACGCCGGACACCGTCAAGGCCGCGTCGAAGCCCGTCGGCGTGCGCTCCGCGCGCTGGGCGCGCCCGAGCAGGTCCAGGGGAGCGATGCGGACGCGCCCCACGCCCGAGCCCGAAAGCCCCAGGGCCCGCAGCGACTTCTTGAGCGCTCCGTCATCCGGCCCCGGCAACGCGTGGATCATCAGGGCGTCCAGCGGGAAAGCCCGCGCCTCGATCGTCACGTCCGGGCGCGGATCGGCGTCGGGCCGCTTCGTGGGCGGGAGGCTGAAGGTCCCCGTGACCTCGGCCGTGCCCCCCATGAGGCCGCGGTACTCGCCGCCGGAGATCGTGGCCTGCTCGTTGCGGATCTGGCAGGTCACGTCGCGGAGGTGAACCGGGAGCGGGAAGGCGTCGGGCACCAACCCCGCGTGCGCCAGGCGGATGTCGATGTTGGTTTCCCACTCGACCTGGTCGCCGAGCGGTCGGTGGACGTGGACGGAGATGTCGGCCAGGCCGCCGAAGTCGAACACGGGCGTTTCGAGGCGGCGCTGCAGGTCGGCGATGCGCCGTTCGAGCGCGGCCGGGTCGTCCGGCTCGGTGGCGCGCGAGGCGAGGGCCGCGTCGAGCTCGGCGCGGAGGCGCACCGCCTCGTCGGGCGTGAGAATGAGCCCCGCGTCCACGAGGGCCTGGTGCTTGGGCTTGTTGAACAGGGCGTGCATGAGGCGGTCCCGCCCCGGCCCGAAGGCTTCCTCGATGGCTTCGTCCACCGGGGCGCCCTCGACGGTAACGAAGATGTCGATCTCGGCGTCCTCGTGCGCGGGCGCGACGACCCCGTGGGCCTTGAGGCGCGCGCCCGAGGGCGACACGCCCGTCACGTCGCGGATCTCCACGCCGTTGTTGTCGAAGGAGACGCGCCCGGAGATGTTCTCGAAGGGGTACGGGAACTTGTCGAACGCCGCCCGGCCGTTGGACAGGTCCATCCACCCCTTGAACCTGATCTCGCCCGGGCCGGACGCGGTGGCGTGCCCGCGGCTGATCTGGAGGGTGGTGCTGAGGGTGGCGGTCGGCCCGGAGAACGTCTCGAGCCGCTTGCGGACCAGCGCGGGGGCGTACGGCAGGAGCCGGGGGTGCTCGTCGACGCGGAACTTCTCGCAGACGATCTCGCAGGTGAACGGCGAATCGACGCTCGTGCCGTCGTAGAGCAGCGTGACGGTGTACGGGAGGTCTTCGAGAACCCCGCGGGCGCGGACGAGCACGCTGTTCTGCTTGAAGGTGGCCGAGCCGGTGACGCCCCGCATCCGCATCCGCTCCGCCCCCGGCGGCGGCGCGCCCTCGGGCTCGATGGGGAGGCTGAGTTCCCCCCCCTCGATGGCGAGTTCGGCGGTGACGCCCTCGCGGTCGTCATACCCGAAAGCGGCCCGGGTGACGTCGCCCTGGAGGGCCAGCTTGGCGAAGAGCTCCCGGAAGGGCGTGGGGACGGTGGAGGGGGGCCAGTCGGCGAGCGAGAAGTTGTCCATCTCCAGCGCGATCGAGGTGCTGTCGAAGCGCCCGCGGAGCTGGAAGCCCAGGCCCGTCGTCCCGCGCCGGCCGGGACGCTCCGTGCGATGCTCGGTGAGGGCGACGACGTACCCGCGTTCGCCGCCCGGCGCGGGCGTGAGCATCCCGTCCACGGGGAGGCGCTTGAGCACGGCGAACACACCGTCGTCGTGCTCGCACAGCTCGATCGCGCCGTCCGTCGCCAGCACGCGTGGCAGGTCCAGCGGCGGGGCCGCCAGGCCCGGGCGCGAAGGGATGACGCGGCGCGGGCCCTCAAGAAGGCGGAACCGCTCGATGTTCAGCGACTCGTCCTTGATCGACTGGCTGACGCGGATGACGGGCTGGAGGAGGTCCACCTCGCGGACGCGCGCCGACCCGCGCAGCGTGCTCGGCCAGTCCACGTCCGCCGAGAGCCTCTCGATCTGCGCCACGAGCCCCGCGGGGCCGTCCACGCCCGGGATGCGGGCGCGCACGCCCTCGAGCACGAGCACGCCGTTGAGGCGGACGTAGACCGAGTCGGCCTCGATCCCCAGGTTGAGGGCCGCGCTGAGCCGGGGCAGGAGAATGGCGCCGGTCAGCGGCGATCGGGTGAGGACGAAGAACGCGGCGATGAGCAGGAGCGGGACGCCGACGCCGACGCGGACGGTCCAGCGCTGCCACCGCTCCAGCTTGCGGAACCAGCGCTGGCGCAGGAGCACCCAGCGGCGCACGCCGCGCACGAGGCTCGGCTCGCAGCGTTCGGGGCGGCCCGGGCGGTCGCTCGTCGGGTCACGCGCGGGGTTGGTGGGGTGTTCGGGCATCCCTGCGGGGCGTCCCTCGCGGCGGAGTCTAGCCGCGCGAAGCCCGGATCAAGGATCGGTCGGCCCTCGGGGCGCGTCCAGTTCCACCGCCCGGTGCGGGAGCAGAATGCGCGCGGTCCGCGCACCATCCGGGCCCGCCGACCGCTTACACTTGGCCCGGCGGCGATCGATTTTCGCCTGGAGACCATCATGTCCGGCCGACTCGAAGACGTGCGGGTGCTGATCGTGGACGACGACCGCGACGTCCTGGAGTCGATGGACGCGGCGTTCCAGTCCGAGGGGGCGGCCACGCAGCTCGCCACGGACGGGAACGAGGCGGTCCGCATCTGCAACGAGGACCCGCCGGACCTGGTGGTGCTGGACATGATGCTGCCGCGGCGGTCGGGGTTCCTGGCGCTGGAGAAGATCAAGGGGCGCGAGGACAGCCCGATCGTCATCATGGTGACGGCCAACGAGGGCAAGCGGCACCAGGCGTACGCCGAGTCGCTGGGCGTGGACCGCTACCTGCTCAAGCCCGTGCCGCTGGAGCGGCTGGTGTCCGTGGCGGCCGAACTCATCGCCCAGCAGGACGAAGAGGACGAGGCCGCCGAGGCCGAGGCCGAGAAGAAGTCGAAGAAGTCGACCAAGTAACCGGCATGGGCAGGCGCCAGATTGTTCTGACACGGGCGGACCCGACCGCCGCACCGCGGGCCGGAGAGGCCGCGCCCATGATCCCGCTCGGCTCGCTCGACGAGGTGCTCCAGGCGTTCGCGCGCTGCAACACCGCGCCCGACGGGGGGCCGAAGAAGCGCGGCGGGTCGGAGGTGCTCTACGGCCCCGGCATGGTCGTGGACGTGCCGACGTTCGGCCCCGACGTGACGCAGGCGATGGTGTCGGTGAGCGACGACGACATCGCGTTCCCGGTGCTGCAGCGGCTGTGCAAGGCGACGGGGTGGCGGATGGTGGACCTGGAGAGCGGGCGGGCGTTCGGCTGATCGCGTCGGCGACCGAATAGGATGGTGCGCGATGCCGACCTACGTCTACGACATCCTCGACAAGAAGGGCAAGCCGACCGGGCGATCGGTCGAGATCATCCAGTCGATCAAGGCCGAGGCGCTGACGGAACACCCGGAGACGGGCGAACCCGTGCGCCGCGCGATCGTGGCACCGACGCTGGGGCTGGCGCTCTCGGCGAAGAAGGCGAGCCTGTCGAACAAGAACCTCGAGAAGCTCGGGTTCACCAAGTACGAGCGCAAGGGCAAGGGCTACATGGAGCGCGTCGCGGGGAAGGGCGGGCCGAGGAGCATCGGCGGGGAGTGAACGATCAGTATTCGTTGGCGGTCAGCTTGCCGTCCGCGAGAATCACTTCAAGGCGCGCCGGATTGTCCGACGCGAGCTGAAGCGTTCGATAGGCCGGGCCAAACGTCCAGACCAGAGTTCGAACGCCGTGCGGCCATCGCACCATGATGTCAGCGGCTGGCCGCTTGCCGCAGGGCACGGCGTAGAGCCTGTGCGTGGCCGCTGAGCCTGCAGGGACTGTGATCCGTGCCGGGGTTTCCTTGCTGCCTGGCAAGCCCAGTTCGATCACCAGTTCACTGGGCGTCGCGTTGCGGAACTCAAAGACATATTGCTCAAGGCAGGGATCAACCAAGGAATGGGCGCACCCGCCCGCCATGCATGCCGCATACAGCACCGCGGCACTTCGTATCGATCGGTGCATGCCTTGCTCGCACATGAAGCGCGCGGGCTCGCGAATGGTTTACGCGATCCCGCCCTTGAGGTTCTGACCGCCGAACTTCTCGCGCAGGCGGCGCAGCTCGGGCGAGACCTTCTGGATTTCCTCGATCGGTCGGCCCTGGTCCTCACGCCCGCGCCGCCCGCCCTTGCCGCCCCGGCCGCCGAACCCACCCTGGCCGCCAAATCCGCCCGGCCCGCCGCGACCACCCCCACCACCACCGCCGCCGCCCGGGGGCGCGACGGGCTCGGGCGGGGCCAAGAGCGCCTTGATGCTCAGGCTGATGCGCCGGCTCTCCGGGTCGATGCGGAGCACCTTGGCCTTGACGACCTCGTCGGCCTTCACGACCTCGCCGACCGTGCCCACGCGCCGCCACGCGAGCTCGGAGATGTGCACAAGCCCCTCGACGCCCGGCGCGACCTCGACGAACGCGCCGAACTCCATGATCTTGGTGACGCGCCCGGTGACCTCGGCGCCGTCCTTGATCTCGTTGGTGGCGACGGCGAACGGGTCGGACTGGGTCTGCTTCATCCCCAACGAGATCCGCCCGCCCTCCCAGTCGAGCTTGAGGATCTGGACGCGGACCTTCTCGCCGGCCTTGACGAAGCGTCCCACGGCCTTCTCGCCGTGACCGACGCGCTCGTGGGTGAGGTCGGAAAGGTGGACCAGCCCGTCCACGCCGCCGAGATCGACGAAGGCGCCGAAGGGCATGATCTTGCGGACGACGCCCTCGACGACCTGCCCCTCGGCGAGGGTGGTCTTGAGCTTCTCGCCCTGGGCGCGCCGGTCCTCTTCGAGCAGGTCGCGGCGCGAGAGCACGATGTTCCCGCGCCCGGTGCGCTCGATCCGCGTGACGCGGCACTTGAACTTCTCGCCGACGAAGACGTTGAGGTCCGCGACGTGCTCGAGGGCGACCTGGCTGGCGGGCATGAAGGCGCGGTGGTTGGCGATCTCGAGCTCGAGCCCGCCCTTGTTCACACCGACGACCTTCGCCTCGACGACCTGGCCGGGCTCGAGCAGCTCCCAGTCGGCCTTGCGGATCGCGTTGGGGCGCGAGCAGTTGAGCAGGCCGTCGTCGTCGCGGCGATCGACCACGACCTCGATGGTCTCGCCCACCTTGGGGGCGGCCTCCTCGGCCGTCCACTGGGCCCGCGGGACGACGCCGAGCTCCTTGGGACCGAACTCCAGGAAGATGTCCACCGGCCCGACCGCGACGACGGCGCCGGGGCGCACCTCGCGCCCGGCCTGCACCACGCGCGGGCCGCGGATCTGGCCCGCGGCGACGGGGCGGTCGTGCGTGCCCACGCGCGGGCGCGGGGGGCGCGGGTCGTGCGGGGCATGACCAGCCTGTGCGGCGCCCGCGGTCTCCAGGTCGCGCATGGCGGCCTCGATCTCCGCGTTGGTCTGGGCGTCGAGGGTGACGGTGGTGCGCGACGGGACCGGCGCGGGCGGGCGGGGCCCGGCGTCACGCGGGCCGCCCTCGCGCGGACCACCTTCGCGCTGGCCACCCTCGCGCTGCGCGGGGGCGCGCGGCGGCGGCGCGTCCGGCGGGCGGGCCGGGGCCTCGTGGTTCAGGGGTGCGGGCGGGGCCGTGCCGCTCTGTTCGGGCGTTGAAGACATGCACTCACGCGTTGTCGGGGGTCCACCGGGCGTCGAATCCACCTTCTGCATCACGCGGCCCACCGGCCGCTGCCACCGCCGAAAAGTCTACACCAAACCCGCGTGTCAAACACGCCCCGGGTCGGCACGCCGGGTGAAACTCTGCCGTCAACGCAGCGCGGGCGCCGGATCGGACCTGCGCCCCTCCTGGATCGCCCGCACGATGCGCTCGGCCGTGCGCACGTTGGCGAGGCCCGCCTCGGCGTCGATCGGGGGCGGTCGGCCCGTCCGCACCGCGTCGAGGAAGCTCTGGATCTCCAGCACGATCGGCTCCCCGTCGTCGATCACCAGCGGCTCGACGTTGACCAGCTCGTGCCAGTTGAGGCTTGTCAGGTCCGTGCCGCTGCGGAGCTGCTCGCGGATCTCGCGCATCTGCAACTCGTTGGCCCGGCGGCGGATGATCGTGCCGCTCTTGGTCGCGTAGTCGATCTTGATGTACGCGTTCTCGCCGGTGATGCGCGTGACCCGTTCGGTCTTCAGGGCGAGGCGGCTGGCGGTCACGTTCGCCACGCAGCGCCCGCAGGGCCGGTCGAACGTGAGCCAGGCGTTGCAGATGTCCTCGTGCTCGGTGATGACGTTGACGCCCGCGGCGCGGATCTCATCCGGTTCCTGCCCGCCCATGAGCATCAGCACCACGTCCAGGTCGTGGATCATCATGTCCATGACCACGCCGACGTCGACCGAGCGGAAGGTCATGGGGCTGACGCGGTGGACCTGCACGAATCGCGGGACGATCTCCTGCCCGTCGGCCGTGGCCTGGCGCATCGCCCGCATGATCGGGTTGAACCGCTCGATGTGCCCGACCATGAGCACGCTGCCGGTGCGCGCGCCCGTCTCGGCGATCGCGCGGGCCGTCTCGGCGTCGCCCGCGAGCGGCTTCTCGACGAGCACGGCGATCCCGGCCTCAAGAAGCTTCTCGGCGACGGGCCGGTGGTGCGAGGTCGGGACGGCAACGCTGGCGGCGTCAATCCCCGCGTCGATCAGCTCGTCCACGGTCTCGAACGACCGGCAGCGATACTTGCCGGCGAGCTGCTGGCGGCGCGGCTCGTCCGCGTCCACCACGCCCACCAGCTCGCACCCGGGCATCTCGGCGTACACCCGGGCGTGGTGACGGCCCATGCGCCCGACGCCGACCGCCCCGCACCGGATCTTGCGGCCGGCGAAGCGGTTCACCTCGGTCGGCTTGGGTTCGATGATCGTGCCCGCCATGATCGTGCTGCGTCGCGCGAGAAGTGGAAGCGGTGAGCGGGCGGATTCAGACCGCGGCGGCCAGGTCGTTGATCGCCCGAGCCAGGTCGTCCTTGCTGGTCAGCCCGACGAACTTCTTCTTGACCTGCCCGTCCTTGAACAGGATCACGGTGGGGATGGCGGAGATGCCGTACTGCACGGAGATGTTGCGGTTCGCATCCGTGTCCACCTTCCCGACCTTCACCTTGCCGCTGAACTCCTCGGCGAGCGCGTCGATCGTGGGGGTGAGCATCCGGCAGGGCATGCACCACTCGGCCCAGAAATCGACGAGGACCGGCGTCGAGGCCTTGAGCACCTCGGCGTCGAAGTTGCCTTCCGTGAACTGCTTGACGTTGGCGCTCGCCATGAAAACTCCCGGATAACCCCAAGTTCCCGCCACGACCCGGGACTCTGCCGGGCCGCGGGGAATCCTACGGGGCCAGAAGACCGGAAGCCACGGGCCGCGGCCGCGGCGGGAGCCCTAGCCCTTCCGCAGCGCCGCCGCATGGGCCGCCACGTCGTGGACCCGGAAAACGGCGGCGCCGGCGCGTCGGTGCTCCAGGGCCAGCGCGATCGACGGCGCGAGGCGGCCGGCGGGCGTCGAATCCTTCAGGCCCGCCCACGCTCCCGTGAAGCTCTTGCGGCTGATGCCGCTGACGATGGGGAAGCCCATCGCGGCGAGCTCGCCCGTGCGCCGGATGAGCTCGAGGTTCTGGTCCACGGTCTTGCCGAAGCCCAGTCCGGGGTCGAGCGCGATCGCGGCGCGGTCCACGCCCGCGGCGATCGCGGCGGCGGCACGCGCGGCGAGAAATGCGCGCACGACTTCGACGACGCCGCCCCCGCGCGTGTAATCGGGCGGGCGGGCGTAGCGGTCGGAGTACGAGTCGTCCCGGGGCGCGCGCAGACGGTGCATGAGCACGAGCCCCGCGCCGCGGCGAGCGGCGAGCGCGAGCATGTCGTCGTCGTCGGTTCCGGCGGAGACGTCGTTGATCGCGTCCGCGCCCGCGTCGAGGGCGGCCCGGGCGACGGCGGCGCGCGTGGTGTCCACACTGATGGGCACGGCGGCGAGCGCGCCGCCCGCGCGACGGATCGCCGCGATCGCCGGGACGACCCGGCGCGACTGCTCATCCGCGTCCACACGGGCCGAACCGGGGCGCGTCGATTCGCCGCCCACGTCGAGGATGTCCGCGCCCTCGTCCACGGCGCGTGCCGCGGCTGCCGCGGCGGAACCCGGGTCGGTCAGCGTCCCGCCGTCGAAGAAGCTGTCCGGAGTGATGTTCAGGATCGCCATAAGACGCGGACGGTCCAGGGCGATCACCTTGGCGGACGCCAGCCGCCAAGGCGCATCGTGCCCGGGTGTCACACGCGCCCCCGTTGCGGAATGAACGACCTCAGAATCCATGGGTCACACGATTCTGGAACAGTTCCAACCCAATCCTGCCCTCTCTCTATGTGCACTCTGGAACTGTTCCACTTTATCTGTGTTTCCGGGAACCGGGTGGGCACGATGTGGCGCAGGCTACAATCTGACGGGTGGGCTCCCGATCGACGGCGTGCGGTCCAAAAAGAAAAGCGGGTCCGCGGCCAGAGGCACGCGGGCCCGCAGGGGGGGGCTAGTTGTTGACACGAACACTCTACACGATCAGAACCGTGGTTGTCCAGCGGGATTCCCCGGATTGCCGTCAGCACCCTGTTGGGCTTCCTGAATCAGTTGCTGGATGGTTGTCAGGACTCTTGTAGGGGCGAAGACCACCATTCGTGCGCCACCAGAGTGGGTGGAGGCACCCATGCCGATCGGCGGCAGATCGTCGGGAATCTCGACGTTCAGAGCCGGTCCGCCCACCATCGCCGCGAACCCCATGACCATATCGAGGATCTGGCCGATCCCGATGTACCCTTCCAGAGTGCGATCAGATGGGAGGGCCGCATCGACAGTTTTCACACCGGCATCCGCGCCGAGCCCGCCGCCCTTGGCCGCCGCGAGGGCCTGACCGAGCAACTGGTCGTTTTTCGCGTAGGTGAAAACCAGCCCGCTCTCCGCGGGAGCGATGTAGCCGTTGAACCCGCCCTCGGGCCCGAAGACGGCGCTCATGGCCATCATGGCCTGCGCGGCCGCCGGATCGTTGGGGTCGGGCTCCATCTTCAGGGACCACTCGTCCACGGTCACGCCTTCGACCTTCTTGGCGGCGGTCGCGTAGGACGTCTTGTACGTGAACCCCTGGACGGTCTGCCCGTCCATCTTGCCGCACATGTCCTTCATGGCGGCGGCGTAGCCCTTCGCGTCCTTGGTCTTGACGAAGAGCGTGGAGTTCGCGAAGAGCCCGGTCATCATCATGGCCGGGGAGACGCCCATCATCATCGACATGCCGTCGACGGAGTCGAGCTGCTTCATCATGGCGTCGGTGAGTCCCATGGCCTTGGCCGCCTCGGGGTCGGCGTTCGCGGCGCCCTGCGTCGCCTTCTTCATCAGGGCCTTGATCCCGGCGGACGACGTGTCCATGGCGAACGCGAAGAGGTAGGGCTGGTTGGGCACGCGATCGAGCAGGCCTCCGGCCGCCCCTTTCGCAGCGAGGAAGCCTGCGGCCTCGGAGCCTTCCTTGAACTGGGCGGCGAGGTTGAGGGACATGCCGGTATCGCCGACGCCGAAGCCGAGCACGACCGACTGACCGTCGCGGGTGAGGGCGGTGACGAAGGCTTCCATGGCGGCGACCTGGCCGGCCATGTTGCCCCCGCCCATCTCGGCCACCATCGCCAGTTGCTGCTTGAACCCTTCCATCGCCTGGTTGATGTCCGGCGAGAGGGCCTGGATGCTGGCGACGATGGACAGCGCCGAGGCGTCGACCGCGGCGCCGCCGTTGGCACCCAGGAATGCCTTGTGCGCAGCGGCGTTGCCGGGCGCGCCCTTGAACGCCTCGATGACGTCCTTGTCCGGGCCCATGGCGACGTATCCGCCGCCGAGGTTCTTGGCGTAGGCCGGCTCACCCTCCTCGAAAGGATCGACCTCGGCGACGGCGGCGCTGGCGTCGCCCCCGCCCGCCTCGATGAACTTGGCGTAGTCGGAGACGGGGAGCAGCAGGACCATCGGGGGCTCGTTCTCGAAATCCACGCGTCCGTCCTCGCCGGCCATGATGGCGAGCGCGGCGGAGCCGTTCTGGTTCAGCCCGGCGAGATTGACGGCCTTGCTCATCTCGGCCATGGGTCCGAAGTCCATCGGCATCCCGAAGGTCTGCGCGACGGTGTTCATGGCGGCCTGGAACCTGGCCAGGCTGGGCACGGCGATGACGATCGGCGTGCCCGCGGGCACGCGGTCGAGAGCCGCGACCTGGCCCAGCGCCGCCGGAGCGAACACCCATCCGATGGCGGCCGCACACGCGGCAGCGCCGACCGACCGCATCATCACCTTCATGGAAGTCCTTTCAGGATCGGCCGACGCCCCGCGCCGGCAGGTCTTGACGTTGTTTCCCGCCCTTCGACGGCGAGTATATGGCCGGATAACCGGGTTCGTTTCATCGCGGGCGGCGCCCTGAACACATCACGAAAACCGGGAATCGACTCCGGCACCCCCGCGCGGAACAAACACGCCCCGCCGCTTGTGGCCAGCCGCGATTGTGGTAACTTTTCAGGCTCGGATTCCGACAGCCCGCCCGGGTCGGCCGCGGTGTCGGCGCGCGGGGTGTCGGATCCGTCGCGCGGAGGCCTCCATGCTTCGATTCGTGATTCCGGCGGCGTGCGCCCAGGCGATGACCGCGTTCGTGCTGGCCGACGTGGGCGCGTCGCGCGACGGCGCGTGGACGCTGATGGATGCGGCCCCGATCGAGCTTCAGGTCGGCGAGCCGTGGATCCGCCCGCCGGTGGCGAAGTTTGCCACGCTGGCGATCGCGCCGATCGAGGCGCTGCTGGCCCGGGCGCCGATGGAGTTCACGCCCGCGGCGGCGAACCCGCTCCGCATCGAGCTGCCGATGCCGGACGGCACGTTCGTGCGGTTCGACGTGGTCGAGTCGCCGGTGATGCACCCGGACCTGGGCGCGAAGTTCCCGGAGATCCGGACCTATGCGGGCCAGGGGGTGGACGACCCGCACGCGAGCCTGCGCTTCGACCTGACGCCGCAGGGCTTCCACGCGCAGGTCCTCTCGTCGAACGGCGACGCGTACATCGACCCGTATACGCGGGACAACGCGGCGCTCTACTCCGTCTACTACAAGCGCGACTACCCGCGCAAGAGCGACGGGTGGAAGTGCCACACGCAGGACATGCCGGCGCTGGCCGGACTGGCGGGCCGGGTGAACGTGCTCGGCGGGCCGGACACGGGCGAGACGCTGCGGACGTACCGGCTGGCGAACGCCGCGACGGGCGAATACACGGTGTTCCACGGCGGGACGGTGCCGCTGGGGCAGGCCGCGATCGTGACGGCGGTGAACCGGGTGACCGGGGTTTACCAGGTCGACTTCTCGATCCGCATGCAGTTGATCGCCAACAACAGCTCGGTCGTCTACACGAACGGCGCCACGGACCCGTACACGAACAACAACGGCGGCGCCATGCTGGCCCAGAACCAGACCACCCTGGACACCGTCATCGGAACCGCCAACTACGACATGGGCCACGTGTTCAGCACCGGCGGCGGCGGGATCGCGGGGCTCTCGGTGATCTGCCGGGCGGGGCTCAAGGCCCAGGGCGTGACCGGGCTGCCCCAGCCGATCGGCGACCCGTTCTACATCGACTACGTCGCCCACGAGATGGGCCACCAGTTCGGCGGGAACCACTCGTTCAACTCGGCGGTGTGCGCCGGCGCCCGTGTGGCCTCCGCGGCGTACGAGGTGGGCAGCGGCTCGACGATCATGTCGTACGCCGGGATCTGCGGGGCCGACAACATCCAGAACAACAGCAACGCCTACTTCGTCTTCCACAACTTCACGGAGATCCGGAACTACGCCTCCCTGGGGCTCGGGAACCCGTGCGCGCAGCAGACGGCCACGGGCAACAACGACCCGATCGTCAACGCCGGGATCGACCGCACAATCCCCCGCGGCACGGCGTTCCAGCTCACCGCGCTGGGCAGCGACCCCAATAGCGACCCGATCACGTACTGCTGGGAGCAGCGCAACCTGGGGCCGGCGCAGGGCGCGGCGGGCGGGCAGTTCGCGGACAACGGGAGCAGCCCGATCTTCCGCTCGTTCAGCCCGGTGACGAGCCCGACGCGGGTATTCCCGCGGCTGTCGAACATCCTGACGAACACCACGGTCATCGGCGAGACCTACCCGCAGACCAACCGCACGCTGATCTTCCGCTGCACCGTGCGCGACAACCGGGTGACTGGCGGGGGCGTCGGGTTCGACGACGTGAACGTGGTGGTGACGACGGCGGCCGGACCCTTCCAGGTAACGGCGCCGAACACCAACGTCTCCTGGTCGGGTGCGCAGACCGTGACGTGGAGCGTGGCCAGCACGAACCTTGCGCCGGTCAACTGCGCCAATGTCAACATCCTGCTCTCGACCGACGGGGGGCAGACCTATCCGACGACCCTCAAGGCCAACACGCCCAACGACGGCTCGGAATCGGTCACGCTCCCGGCGACGCCAACGACCCAGGCGCGCATCCGGGTCGAGGCCGCCGACAACATCTTCTTCGACCTCTCGAATACGAACTTCTCGATCACCGTGCCGCCGTGCTACCCCGATTGCAACAACGACGGGCAGCTCAGCGTCATCGACTTCGGGTGCTTCCAGTCCTTCTACGTGCTCCAGACGCCGTACGGCGACTGCAACCTGGACGGGCAGTGGAGCGTCTCCGACTTCGGGTGCTTCCAGGGCAAGTACGTGATCGGTTGCCCGTAACGATCGGGCGGGCGACCCCGGCACGCCCTCCGGGGCCGCATTAGTATGTTGCGTCGATGAAGCTGCCCGCCGAGACCTTTGCGCGCCTGCAGGCCCACTACCGGGGGCGGGCCGTCTGCGTGACGGGCGGCGCGGGGTTCATCGGCGGGCACCTGGTGGACGCGCTGCTCTCGCTCGGGTCCGCGATCACGGTCATCGACGACCTCTCGAACTCGACGCTCGACCACCTGGGCGAGCTCATCGACCTCGAGCCCGAGCGCGTGCGCTTTGTCCAGGGGTCGATCCTCGACGACGACGCCGTGGGCGACGCGATGGAGAACGCGCGGACGGTCTTCCATCTGGCGGCCATGGGCTCGGTGCCGCGGTCGATCGCCGAGCCGCAGCGCGCGTGGTCGGTGAACGCGACCGGCACGGTCCGCGTGCTGGAGGCGGCGCGGAAGGTCAAGGCCCAGCGGGTCGTGTTCGCGGCGTCCTCCTCGGCGTACGGCGACGACCCGACGGTGCCGAAGGTCGAGACGCAGATGCCGCGCCCGATGTCGCCGTACGCGGTGACGAAGCTGGCCGGCGAGCACCTGCTGGCCTCGTGGTCGCACTGCTACGGGCTCAGCACGGTGAGCCTGCGGTACTTCAACATCTTCGGCCCGCGCCAGTCGGCGGACTCGGCCTATGCGGCGGTGATCGCCGCGTTCGCCAAGCGGATGCTGCTGGGCGAGCCGCCGGTGATCTACGGCGACGGGCAGCAGTCGCGCGACTTCACGGGCGTGGCGAACGCGGTGCTGGCGACGCTGCTCGGCGGGGCGAGCGAGAAGCCGCTCGCCGGCGAGGTGGTCAACGTCGGAACGGGCCGGCGGACGACGCTGATCCAGCTCGCCGAGGTCATGGCCGGGATCATCGCCAAGGAGTCGAGCGCGGCCGGGATGCCCCACACGTACCAGCCGCAGTTCCAGCCGGCGCGACCCGGCGACGTGCGCCACTCCCTCGCGGACCTGGGCCGCGCCCGCGACCTGCTCGGGTACTCCCCGATCATCGGCGTGGAGCAGGCGCTCGAAGAGACGATCACCTGGTGCCGCCAGTCGCTGAGCGGCGCGGGCAAGCCGTAGGGCGCACGGGCCAACCGCCGGGCGTAACGTTCCCGTGAGCGTGCGGCACTTTCTCGACACCCTCGGCGGCCTCTGGCAGCTCGCCCGGCTCGGCGTGGTCACGCGCCTGCGCTTCAAGGGCCCGTACTGGCAGTGGCGGCTGCACACCGCGTTCGGGCGCGGGCGCCCGGCGACGCGCCGGGAGCTGGTCCGCTCCGTCCTCGCGTACGGGCGGTGGATGCACCGGATGCGCCGGGACCGCTGAGCCTCAACCGCCAGCCCGCCCGCGCCGAACGGGGCGCGGTACAGTCGCGGCATGGACCGCGCCGCCAAGCTCGTCGCACAGTCGGCCGAGACGTCGCGCCTGATGGGCGTGGATTTCGTGCCGGTATATCGGCGCCCGGGGTCCGCCCCCGCGGCGCGCCCCGATTCCGCTGGGGCGCACGCGGCGATGGTCGAGGCCAAGCCCTCGCAACCCGTGGCCGGCGCCATGTGGGCGGCCGCCGCCCCCTCCGCCGTCGCAGGACCCTCGGCGCGCGATCCGGCGCCCGTGCAGGCCCGGCTCGACGCGCTCCGCGCCCGTTACGAGCGCGAGGCCCCGCACAGGAGCTTCGTCACCGACCACCACTCGATCGTGTTCGGCGAGGGAGACCCGTGCGCCCGCGTCATGTTCGTCGGTGAGGCGCCGGGGGCCGAGGAAGACCGCACGGGCCGCCCGTTCGTCGGCCCGGCCGGGCAACTGCTGAACAAGATGATCGCGGCCATGGGGCTGACGCGCGAGGGCGTGTACATCGCCAACGTGCTCAAGACGCGCCCGCCCAACAACGCGACGCCGACGAGCGAGGAGATCGCGCTGTGCGCCCCGTACCTGTTTGAGCAGATCGGGATCGTGGCGCCGGAAGCCATCGTCGCCCTCGGGTTGCCCGCGTGCCGCGCGCTCCTGAACACGACCGAGCCGATGGCGCGCCTGCGCCACTCCTGGCACGCCTTCGTGCCGCCGCCGCCGGACGCCCGGGAGATCCCGGTCATGCCGACCTACCACCCCGCCTTCCTCCTGCGGGCGCCGACGCCGGAGAACCGCGGCAAGGTGTGGGCGGACCTGAAGCTGGTGATGGCCCGGCTGGGGCTGAGCCCGCCCCCGCGGCCCAATTCGGACCCTGCGTGAACCCGCCCCTCGGACCCCCATTCAGCCCACGCCGCAGGGGCTGTGCGCTGAACGCGGGCTGCGTGAATCCCGCCCGGCGGCGTGGAACCGACCCCCCCACGCCTGCGAAGAAGACAGGGACGGCGGCCGGTGCGCCGCCCCAACCAAGACCCCCACGAGACCCGGCGCTCGGCCTTTGGCTGAGTGCTGGGTTTGTTTTTGGGAGCGCTGCGAACGCTCGGCGGGCCGTGATCGGCCTTCCGCCGACCCTCACCGGATCGCAGGGCCGGTGATCCGGCGCGGCTCAACGCGGAGGGCTGACGGTCGGCCCGCTCACCCGCCCCCGGCCCTGCCGAAGTTGAGCTCGGTCTCGGGCGGGAGCTTGTTCATCTCGGTGATGAGCGAGGGCCCGTTGGCGCGCTTGCGCACCTCCCAGCGGAACTCGACGAGGTCGCCGACCGTGAACTTCTTGAGGTCGACGGTGTCGGCCGGGTTGAACCCCATGATCATCGAGTTCATGCCGAGCCGCCCGTCCGGGCGGACCCAGGCTTCGATCGGCTCGTGGTGGATCTGAAGCGAGTTGACGGGCTTGCCCTCTTCGGGGAGCTGCTCGATGCGCCCGCGGACGAAGTGGACGTAGTCGGGCGGGGTGAGCGGCTTGGCCGCGGCCTTGCCGGTGGCGCCGGGCGTTGAGTTCGGCGACGCCGGCTCGCGGGAGCACGCCGCGACGCAGCACGCGACGAGGAGGAGTGCGGCGGCGCACTCAACGAGGCGCGGCGCGGCTGCCGGCGAGATACGCGGACCGCGAATTGGTTCGGACGATCGGAGATCGGAGCGGGGCACGGCGTCGCCCTCCTGACTCCCCCTCCCCACCACCACCCCTGCCACACACGACGCGGACGCGCCCGCGATTCCGCGGCGCGTGCGCCGTCAGGCCGGCTTGACCTGGACGTACTTCGCCACGGACCGGAACTCGGGGGCGAACTCGAGCGTGTAGTCCATGGTCCACGTCGCGCCGGCCTCGACCTTGACGATATCGGCGCACTTGGCCCGCTTGTACCAGTCGCGGTTGCCGCGGTTGTAGACGATCATGTTCTGGCGGCGGCGGCGCTGCGACTTGCGCAGCCCGCGACGCACCCGCGGCTCCTGGCGCATCAGCTTCTGGATGGTGTCCACCGCGGCCGGCAGGCGCGGGGCCGTCGTCACGGTGCAGCGGATGGTCTGGCCGGGCTTGAGGGAGTCGAGCATGGTCGGTTCTCGGTTCGGGCCTCGATGCGGGACGGAAAGTGTAGGGTGAAAACGGGGGGAGTCCAGACGACGCGCCCTCATCCGGACGGGGCACCGCACGTGCTCGCGGACCGCATGGGGGCACCAAACCGCGGCGAATGCTCTTGGAACCCCGTCCGCCGCGCGGTACGCTGCGGCCCATCGCAACCGGGCGATCGTCCGGCGCGACACGGAGGAAGCATGAAGACAACGATCAGCCGTCGTACCGGAGCTCTTTGCCTTTCGTTCGGCGTCGCCGCCTTGGTGCTGGCGGCCGGCCCGGCGAACGCCCAGAACCTCATCTACTTCGAGGAGAACGGCGGGGGCGGGAACCCGCGCGGGCTCTACACCCTCGACCCGGGGACCGGCCTGGCCACGCTGCGCGCCACCGTTGGCGGGGCCGAGCGGTTCTTCGGCATGGCCGTCCAGCCGGGCACCAACACGGTCTTCGCCGTCAGCGTCCCCGGGAGCACGGGCCTGTGGACGATGGACGTGGACACCGGGGCCACGACCTTCATCGGTGACACGGGCATCGACACGATGGCGGACATCCACTTCGACCCCACCTCGGGCACGCTCTACGGCATCCAGCGGAACGTGCCGTACGGCATCTACAAGATCGATCACACGAACGCCGCGTCCACGTTCATCTCGAACACCGATGCGTCGGTCCGCTGCGGCATGGTGATCGACGCCTCGGGCAACGCGTTCGGGTTCTCGATCGACGGCATCCTGTCGAAGCTCGACATCCCGAGCGGGGCGACGGCGCTGATCGGCGGCACGTCCGTGGGCGCCACGGTGGAGGACGGCGAGATCACGCCCTCGGGCGCGATGTACTTCACGCTCTTTGGCGGCACGGTCTACAAGGTCGATCCGAACACCGGTGCGAACGCGCTGATCCACACCAGCGGCATGGGCAGCGGACTGCTCGGGCTGATCTCGGAGGTGGACACGTGCTACCCGGACTGCAACGGGAGCGGCTCGCTCACCGTTGCGGATTTCGGGTGCTTCCAGGGCAAGTATGTGCTGGGCGACCTGTACGCGGACTGCAACGCGAGCGGCACGCTCACCGTCGCCGACTTCGGGTGCTTCCAGGGCAAGTACGTGCTGGGATGCCCGTGATGGTGCATCACGATGGCTCCCGGCACTCGATCTGAGCGGCTCGTTTATGGGATCGAGAATCGCCGCACGTCGCCGGTGGGACCACGATCATCCCCGAAGCGGTGCTGATCGTGGCACGCCGGAGCCGGGCCCGTGATCGGAGCACCCGCCATGAGATCGGCAGTCAAGGGGCGTTCCGTTCATGCGATCGGTTGGTGCATCGTCCTCGACGCTCTTGGCGCAACCCAGGCGTTGGCCCAGTGCTCGCCGCAATGGCTTGCCCAACATCCGGGCACCGCGCTGAACGGGGATGCCTTCGCCTTCACCGTTTTCGGGGGTCAGCTCATCGCGGGCGGGGGCTTCACGACGGCGGGTGGGCAGACGATGAATCGGGTTGCCCGCTGGACCGGCGACTCGTGGGCGCCGCTCGGGGCAGGGTTCAACAACTATGTGTGGGCGCTGACCGTCCATGATGGAGCGCTGTACGCCGGAGGATTGTTCCAGTCCTCGGGCGCACAGTTCGTGGGGCGCGTGGCGCGTTGGGACGGCGCAGGTTGGAAGCCCGTGGGCACGGGATTCAGCAGCGCGGTTTTTTCGTGCGTATCCACGACCACGGGGCTGTATGTCGGCACCGCAGGCTCGGGGCAAACCACACCGGCGAGGGTGCATCGGTGGGACGGGTCAAACTGGACGACGCTCGGAGGCGGAATGACGTTTCCGGGCGGACCGCCTCCGATCGTGTATGCGCTGGCGGAGTTCGAGGGCGACCTGATCGCCGGAGGCCAGTTCGCCTATACCGGCGGGCAGTTCACGTCGCTCATCGCCCGCTGGAACGGCACATCGTGCCAGGCGATGGGGTCCGGGATTGGAGGGATTGACCCGTGGGTCTCCGAGCTGGTCGTCTTCCAGAACGAGTTGATCGCGGCGGGCACCTCGGGCATCATGCGCTGGAACGGCACGGACTGGGCACCGTTGGGCGGCGTGGAATACCAGCACGTCTACGCGATGACGATCTATCGCGGCGATCTCATCGCGGGCGGATGGGTCCCGTTCACGTCGGGCACATCCCTGACCGGCGTCGCGCGGTGGAACGGGTCCACCTGGTCACCCCTGGGCTTCGGGACAGGTCCGGTCGTCGAGGCCCTCGCCGCGTGTGGCGATCAGTTGTTCTGTGGCGGTGGGATCGACACCGCCGGCGGCCTGCCCGTTTCCTTCTGGGCTCGCTACGGCTGCCAGTGCCAGGCCGACTGCGACAGCTCGGGCTCGCTCTCGATCGCCGACTTCGGCTGTTTCCAGACCCAGTACGTCCTCGCGCACCCGTACGCCGACTGCAACGCGAGCGGCACCCTCACGGTCGCGGACTTCGGGTGCTTCCAGGGCAAGTACGTGCTGGGGTGTCCGTAGGACGGAGGGACGGAGGGACGGAGGGACGGAGGGACGGAGGGACCAGCGGTAGCATTGCCGCATGGACCGACTCAAGCCCGAAGTGGCCGCGCGGCGGCGCGCGAACCATCCGATCCACCCGCTGTTCCTGAACCGCTGGTCGCCGCGGGCGATGTCGGGCGAGCCGATCAGCGAGGCGGAACTCATGACGCTCTTCGAGGCGGCGCGCTGGGCGCCGTCGTCGTTCAACGCCCAGCCGTGGCGGTTCGTGTACGCGCGCCGTGACACGGCGCCCTGGGCGCGGCTCTTCGACCTGCTCGTGCCCGCCAACCAGGCCTGGTGCAAGGACGCGGCCGCCCTGCTCGTCGCGTGCTCGCGGACCACGTTCGAACACAACGGCAAGCCGAACCCGTCGCACGCGTACGACACCGGGGCGGCGTGGATGAGCCTGTCGCTCCAGGGCGAGGTGATGGGGCTGGTGGTCCACGGGATGGCGGGGTTCGACCGCGAGCGTGCGGCCCGCGACCTGGGCGTGCCGCCGGGGCACGAGGTGCTGGCGATGGCAGCGATCGGCCGCCCCGGCGATCCCGCGCGACTGCCCGAGCCCGTGCGCGCGAAGGAGACGCCCTCGGACCGCAAGCCCGTGAGCGCGTGGATCGTCGAGGGTCGGTTTGCGTAAGACCGCTCGCCGGTGGCGCCGGTTCGGGGGATGATCCCTTGGGGCGACGCGCGGGCCGCGTCCGGCGGGCGCGCACGCCCGCGATCGCGCGGCTATTCTGTCGCCCGCACCGTGGACCATCGTGAGTCTGCGCGAAGGGCCGATCGAATGAGAGGAACCGATCGTCCCAACCATGACCCGGGCCCGCGCGCCGATGCGGTCGCGGGACGAGGAGCCCCAGCTTGACCACCGCACCCGCGCGCCGCCCCCCCCGCCGATCGAAACCCGAGCCGCAAGGGCAGCGGCTCAAGTTCCTCCGGGCCTTCCTCCGCGAGCCGACCCGCATCGGGGCCGTGGCGCCGACCTCCCGGGCCTTCGCCCGCTTCATGGTCGGCGGCGCGGACACCGCGAACGCGAAGCACGTCGTGGAGTTCGGCCCGGGCACCGGCGTCGTCAGCGATGAACTGCTCAAGGTGCTCCCGCCGACGTGCCGCTACATGGCGATCGAGCTCGACCCGGTGCTGTGCCGCATCTTCCGCCAGCGACACCCGGGCGTGATGATCAAGCAGGACTCGGCCGCGAACGTCGAGACGCTGTGCAAGGCCGAGGGGTGGGGGCCGGTGGACATCATCATGAGCGGCCTGCCGTGGGCGTCGTTCCCGCGGACGCTGCAGGACAGCATCCTCGGCGCGGCCCACCGCGTGCTGCGCCCGGGGGGCAAGTTCCTCACGTTCGGCTACCGGATCGGCACGATCCTGCCCGCGGGTCGGCGGTTCTACAAGGAAATCGTCCCGACGTACTTCACGAAGGTGACGCGGAGCAAGTACATCTGGCGGAACCTGCCGCCGGCGTTCTTCCTGACGTGCGAGAAGAGCTGACGAAAACGCCCGCCTCTCCACCGGTGGGAGAAGCGGGCGTGCGACCGGTGACCTGTCCGCCCGTTACGCCAGATCGAACACCAGCACTTCCGCGTCGCTCGACGCGCGGAGCTCGACCGCGGGCTCGCCGCTGACACCCGCCCCGTCCCCGGCAGAGAGCGTCACGCCGTTGAGCGTGATCGACCCGCGCGCCACCTGCACCCAGGCATGCCGCTGCGCGCCGATCGCCAGGGTCGCCGACTCCCCGGCCTTGAACACGCCCGCGTAGAGCCTCGCGTCCTGGTGGATCTTGAGCGATCCCTCCGCGGCGTCGGGCGAGACGAGGAGCGCGAGCCGCCCGCGCCTCACCTGCTCCGGAAAGCTCTTCTGCTCGTACCCGGGCGGCAGGCCGCGCTGCGCGGGGCGGATCCAGATCTGGAGCAGGTGGACGGGCTCGGTCCGCGAAGCGTTGAACTCCGCGTGCTCGATGCCCGAGCCGGCGGTCATCCGCTGCACGTCCCCCGGCTTGATCGACTCGCCGTTGCCCAGCGAGTCCCTGTGGGCGAGGGCGCCCGACAGGACGTAGGTGATGATCTCCATGTCGCGGTGCGGGTGCTCACCGAAACCCTGGCCGGGGGCGACCACGTCCTCGTTGATGACGCGCAGCGTGCGGAAGCCCATATGGGCCGGGTCGTGGTAGTCACCGAAGCTGAAGGTGTGGCGCGTGTCGAGCCACCCGTGGTCGAATCGGCCGCGCTCGTCGCTGGGTCGAACCTGGATCATGGCTTCTCCTTCCCCTGCTCCGTGTTTTCTGTTCCTTGTTCTCTCAACTCTGCTTCCCGCCCAGCCCCGGCACCCACGCGTGGATGGTGTGCCGCCCCGGCCCGATGAGGGCGATCGCCACGAGCACGACGCCGAGCGTGAACGGGAACTCCATGCCTTTTTCTCCGCTCCAGTGGCCCGCGTGGGCGGTGAAGCAGGCCACGAACATCGTGAAGGCGAAGGGCAGGGCCGCGAGCCGCGGGTAGACGCCCAGCGCGACCATGATCCCGCCGACGAACTCGGCGAGCGCCGCGAGCCAGGCGGAGACGCCCGGCATGGGGACGCTCAGCGACCGCAGGAAGCCGGTGAAACCCTCGATGCCCGGTCCGCCGAAGATGCCGAAGAGCTTCCCCGCGCCGTGATAGAACCCGGTGAACCCGACGACGAGGCGGAGGCCGAGCAGCCCGAGGTCGGTGCGATCGACGCCGAGGAACGTGTTGGAGCCGGACATGTGTTTCCTTCCCTGCGATAGTTGTTTCAACAACTGTCTACGCCGCGGACATTGCCCCGGTTCGCGCGCCGCGCGAAACCGGCGGGACGCCCACGCCCCCACGAGGGGACGGGGGCACGATCGGGCCTCTACTCCTCGTGCGGGTCTTCGCGCAGGTGCGGTTCGCGGGCCTTGACGAGCAGGCGGCTGAGCTCCGCCAGCTCCGCCCGGGTCAGGTGCCCCAGCTGCGCCCGATGCATCTCGAGAATCGGTCGGTCGAGCCTCGCCAACAGGTCGAGCCCCTTGCGGGTGATGCGGACATAGACGACCCGCCGGTCCTTCTCGCAGCGGTCGCGTTCGGCCAGGCCCATCCGCACCAGTCGATCGACGAGGCGCGTCACGTCCGGGACGCGCGCGACGAGGTGCGCGCCGATCTCGCGGCAGGAGCGCTGGCCGGGCGGGCTCTCGCCGAGCGTGGCCCCGCGGAGAATCCGCAGCGCGTTGTACGTGGCCTCGGAGAGGCCGAAGGGCCGAACGATGGCCTGGCCGAGCGCCGTGAGCACGGCCTCGGTGCGGATGAGGTTGAGGTAGGCCTCCTGCTCCGGGAGGTCGAAGGGCCGGCGCTTGCCGATCTCTTCGCGCAGCCCGTTGCCCGCCGCCCCCCCGCCGCCGCTCTGATCCCTGACCGCCATCTTGCCGCGCTTTCAGTATCTGTTGTAACAACAATACGGCGCGCGGACGCCATGGTCAAGGGCTCCGGCTTGACGCCCCCGGGGGCGTGGTAGGCTGTACGCATGACCGCCCCCTCTCCCGCCGGTCGCTCCCCCGCCCCGCTCGCCACCCGTGAGATCGATACGCCGCTGGGCCCGATGCTGGGCGCGGCGACCGACGGCGGCGTGTGCCTGCTGGAGTTCACCGATCGGCGTGCGCTGGCGACGGAGCTGCGCGAGCTGGACCGGGGATTGGGGCGCACGCCGCCCGACACGCGGGCGACGGCGGACCCGTTCGAGCACCTGGACCACCTGAGCGACGAACTGTCGGCGTACTTCGCGGGCGTCATCACGCGCTTCAGCGTGCCGCTGGTGCCCGCCGGCTCGGCGTTCGAGCGCGGCGTGTGGGACCTGCTGATGGCGATCCCGTACGGGCGGACCACGAGCTACGGGGCGATCGCCCGGCAGCTCGGGCAGCCCGGCGCGTCGCGGGCGGTGGGGCGCGCCAACGGGCGCAACCGCATCGCGATCGTCATCCCGTGCCACCGCGTGATCGACAGCAGCGGCGGGCTGCACGGCTACGGCGGCGGTCTGCACCGCAAGCGGTACCTGCTGGAGCTGGAGATGACGTTCTCGGGCGCGGGGTCGCTCTGGCCGCCGGCCCTGGCGGGCGCGCACTGATCGCGGGGCGGATGGCCGTCCTCCCGCGCGCACCATCGGTGTCGAAGACTCGCTCGCCGTCGGGGCGAACTCGCGCTACTTGCCCTTGGGCTTGAGCACGAGGATCCCGCCGAGCACGCCGACCGCGGTGAGCAGCCAGCCCGTGCCGGTGGTCCCGAGGTTGCTGACGAGGAATCCGACGGAGTACTTGAACGCCTTGGCCTTGGCGCGCCCGGTGTCCGGGTCCATCCCGTTCACGAACCCCTGCGGGTCCGTGAGCATCCAGACGCCCAGCCCGATCGCGCCGACGCAGATGACCGCCGCGACGAGCTTGCCCGCCCACACGTTGCCCTTGGTGTCCGCCATGGAATCGCCTCCCCCGGCCGCGATGAGGCGGCCGAACCGCCCGCCGGACGAAGCCCGGCCGAGCGCTGTATCGGCCGGGTCAAGGCCTCAATCAAGGGGAACTCGGGGGCGGGCTCAGGCGAGTTTCATGGCGTCGAGCATGGCGCGTCCCATATCCGCGGGGCTCAGGGCGACCGCGACGCCCGCGGCCTTCAGGGCCGCGATCTTCGCGTCGGCCGTGTCGTCGGCGCCGCCGATGATCGCGCCCGCGTGGCCCATGCGCCGCCCGGGCGGGGCGGTCCGTCCGGCGATGAACGCCGCGACGGGCTTCTTCACGCGCTCCTTGATGAACCGCGCGGCGTCGATCTCGTCGGCGCCGCCGATCTCCCCGATCATGAGGATGGCGTGCGTATCGGGGTCCTCCTCGAACATCCGGAGGCAGTCGATGTGGTCGATGCCGCGGACGGGGTCGCCGCCGATCCCCACGCACGTGCTCTGCCCGAGCCCGAGGCGGCTGGTCTGCCACACGGCCTCGTAGGTGAGCGTGCCGGAGCGGGACACGATGCCCACGGCTTTGCCGAGCTTCGCCTGCGAGACGTGCGTGTGGATGTACCCGGGCATGATGCCGATCTTGCACCCCGCGCGGGTGAAGGGGTCGCCCGCGGACTCGCCGGAGCCAGACTTCGGGCCGGGCGTGATGACGCCGGGGCAGTTGGGGCCGATCAGGACGTGAGACGGTGAAACGGTGAGACGGTGAGACGGTGAGACGGAGCAAGGCGGTTCGCCGCCCGATCCTGCGTCTCTTCGTCTCTTCGTCTCTTCGTCTCTGTTCTTCGCGTCGATCACCGCGCGGACACGGATCATGTCCTGCACCGGCACGCCCTCGGTGATGCAGCAGATGACCTTGATTCCGGCGTCCGCGGCCTCGAGCACCGCGTCGGCGGCAAAGGCGGGCGGGACGAAGATCATGGTGGCGTTCGCGCCGGTGGCCTTCACGGCGGCCTGAACGGTGTCGAAGATCGGCAGGCCGTTGGCGTCTTTCGCTCCGCCCTTGCCGGGCGTGACGCCGCCGACAAGTTTCGTGCCGTAGTGGAGGCACCCGCGGGTGTGCTGGGCGCCGAAGGCGCCCGTGATGCCCTGGCAGATCACCCGCGTGTCGGCGTTGACGAGAATCGCCATGGGCGGAAGGTAGCCCCCGAACCACCCGGCATCAACGCGCGCCGCGCCCGGTGCTGCGGCTTGAACTCCGCACTCGATCAACGCCGGGGTGACCGCGACCGCGCGCGGTGCCCACGGATCGGCCCGACGACCGGCGCAAAAATAGAGTCCCGCGTCGGGGAGGCATCCGACGCGGGACCACACCAGGGGACAAGTTGTCCCGTCCGGGTCCGGGATCGCCGTGCGATCGCGGGCTCTCCACCGCCCCGCGACCTCGCTCCGCCGACCCCGGTGCAGCGGCGACCCGCCGCACGGGTCCATCATGAGTTTCCCAGCGAGACCGATCCACGTCGGGCGGGTTGGTTGCGGCCGCCGAATGTCGGGCTGCGCCGCGCGTAGCGATCCGGGACTCTCTCGTCCCGGGACGCGCCACCGGGCCCGGTCTTCTGGGACGTGGGCCAATAGACTCTGGGGGTTCCGGAGCGAACCCACCCTGTGAGCCCCGCGTGAACGCACGACACCTCGCCATCTACCCCGGCTCGTTCGACCCCGTGACCTACGGGCACCTGGACGTCATCCGCCGCGGCCGCAAGCTGTTCGACGAACTCGTCGTGGCCGTGGGGCAGAACCCCGGCAAGGACCTGCTGTTCACGCCCGAGGAGCGGGTGGAGATGCTCGGGTTGCTGCTGGCGGAGATGGTGCGCGAGGAGCCGGAGCACGCACCCGTGACGGTCCGCGCGTTCTCGGGGTTGACCGTGGACTTCGCGCGGTCGATCGGGGCGACCGCGCTGCTCCGTGGCGTGCGGAACCTCTCCGACCTGCAGTACGAGGTGCAGCAGGCGGTGACGAACCGCGAGGTCGCCGGGCTGGAGACGGCGTTCGTGGTGGCCGGGCAGACCTTCGCGTACACCTCGTCGAGCCTGATCAAGCAGATCACGGCGCTGGGGCACGACCTGACCGGGCTGGCGTCGATGGTCCCGCCGCTGGTGGTGGAGCGGCTGAAAACCAAGCGCGACGCGCGACACCCGGTCCTCGAGCGCATGCGCGCCGACGAGGACGACGAGCGGTGATCGACGCCCGCGTGATCTCGATCGGGGCGCTGGCCTCGCACCCCTTGCGCGACGAGCGGGGCGGGAAACGCACAGGCCACGGGACGACCGTGCTGATCCGCGGCGGCGGGCGCGTCGTGCTCGTGGACCCGTCGCTGCCCGAGGCCGTGCTCGCGGCACGCCTGGACGAGCACGCGGGGCTCAGCCCCGGCGCGGTCACCCACGTCTTCCTCACGTCGTTCAACCCCGAGCTGCGCCGCGGGCTCGGCGCGCCGAGCGGCGGCGGGGCCTTCGATCACGCCACGTGGTGGATCAGCGAGTCGGAGCGCGAGCACGTCGGCGTCGCGATGGCGACACGCCTGCGCGAGCTGGTGGAACGCGGCGACAGCGACGCGCCCTTGCGCGAAGCGCTGGAACTCGACGTGGCGATCCTGAGGCGATGCGCGGCCGCGCCGGACACGCTGGTGTCCGACCGGGGCGAGCGGGCCGACCTGTTCCCGCTGCCGGGCGTCACGCCCGGGCTGTGCGGCGTGCTGCTCGCGGGTTCACGGCACACGACACTGATCTGCGGCGACGCGGTGCCGACCGTCGAGCACCTGGACCAGGGCAAGGTGCTCCAGAACGCCGCGGACGTGGCCCTGGCCCGCCAGAGCTTCGCCGACGCGGTGGAGATCGCGGACCTGCTGATCCTGGGGCGGGACAATCTCGTGGTGAACCCGACGAAGCGGGCGTTCTGACAAGCCCGGTGGGCGCGCAACTCACTGATGCTGCGTGTCCGGTCGCCGTTCGCCCGCCGGGCCGGGCCGCCCCAGTTCGCCCATGTCCGCGTTTTCCGGGCTTCGCGCGGGTGCCGGCGCAGGCGAACCGCCCCGGCGTCTTGCTGGAACCGTGCCCCCGGTGTCTAATAGGGGGCTCGGGGGACAGGAGCGACGGTATGAAGATGGTGTGCGCGCGGCGGGCGTTGGGCGCGGTGGTTGTCGGTGTGGCGGGTTGGCTGGGGAGCCCCGCGGCCGCGCAGGTCGCCCCGGACCCCGCGGCGCCGGCGGCCGTCGGGCCGGTTGGCGGACGCGCGATCGCGCCGAACGCCGTGCCGCTCCTTGGCACCAAGGAAGTCCGCGTCACCGTGAGCTCCGCGCGCCAGCTCCAGACCGTCCTCCACCTGAGCGAAGAAGTCCTGAGCTGCGAGGGCCCCGGCGTCGGATCGTTCAACGTCCGCATGACGGCCGAACAGGTCGCCGCTCTTACGCAGGCCGGCGTCCCCCATCAGGTCGTCATCGAAGACCTGGGGCTGTACGTGGACGCGATCATGGCCGAGAACGATCGCCTGCGGGCCAACCCCGGCGACGACCCGTCGTGGTTCATCGTCTACCGCACGCTCGACGAGATCAACGCACGGCTGCAGGTGCTGGCGAACCAGTTCCCCAACCTCGCGACGCTCACGACGATCGGTAACTCGATCGAGGGACGGCCGATCCGGATGATCCGCATCACCGGCCCGGGCAGCACGGCGACCCGCCCGGCGTTCGTCATCAACAGCACGCAGCACGCCCGCGAATGGGTCACGCCGATGACGACCATGTTCATGGTCGATCGGCTGCTGGAGACCTACGGCACCGACCCGCAGATCACGCTGCTCGTGAACAAGATCGACTTCCACATCATCCCCGTGGCGAACCCGGACGGCTACCTCTACACCCACACCACGCAGGCGTCGTGGCGCAAGAACCGGAACACGCCGCCCGCCGGCAGCACGTGCTACGGCGTGGACATGAACCGCAACTGGAGCGTGGGGTACGGCAACAACAACGGCTCCAGCCCCGACCCGTGCAGCGACACGTACCGCGGGACAGGCGCGTTCAGCGAGCCCGAGACCACGCACCTCAAGGGCGTGATCGATGCGCTCGCAGCCCAGGGGCGGTTCGAGGTCCACTTCGATGTCCACTCGAACGGCCAGTTGATCCTGTCGCCGTGGGGGTACACGACGAACCCGCCGCCCGACCTGCCCATGATGGACACGCTCGGGGCGATCATCCAGGGCGGCATGGGCTCGGTCCGCGGCACGAACTACCCGTACGGGCCGGGCTCGGTCCTGCTCTACATCAGCTCGGGTGCCTCGCGCGACTACGGCTACGGCACGTTCGGCGCCATGACGTGGACGATCGAGATGGACGGGGCGAGCTTCATGCCGGCGCAGACCGAGATCCTGCCCCTCGCCGAAGAGGGCCACGAGGGGATGCTGGCGCTGGCGATGTGGTACGCCGTTCCGATCCAGCTCGCGTCGGCGGCGCCCGCGTTCGTCCCGCCGAACTCGCCGGCGAACGTGACGGTGACGATCACGCCGTCGAGCGCTCAGTACCAGGCCGGGTCGGGCCGGCTCTTCGCGCGTGTCGGGTCGAGCGGCGCGTTCACGCAGACCACGCTCGCCGCCGCCGGAGGCAACAACTATCAGGGCACCCTCCCCGGCGCGCCGTGCGGCTCCACCATCGAGTACTACTTCCAGGCCGCCGCCTCGACCGGTGAAACGGTGACATTCCCCGAGGGCGGGGCGTCGGCGCCGCTCTCGACGACCGCGGCCGAGCTGACCGAAGTGCTCACCGACGAGTTCGAGACGGCGGTGGCGGGGTGGACGGTGCAGAACGACGCGAGCCTGACCGCGGGCGGGTGGGTCCGGGCCGACCCGGTCGGCACCACCAACGCCGGGGCCGCGGCCCAGCCCGAGGACGACCACACGACGGCCCCCGGCGTCGCCTGCTACGTCACCGCCAACGGCGCCGTCGGGGGCGCGGCCGGTTCGGCCGACGTCGACGGCGGGCCCACGCGCCTGCTCTCGCCCACGCTCGACCTGGCCGCCGCCGACGGCGCGGTCGTCGCCTACTGGTACTGGTTGTACTCCGTCAACGGCACGCCCGACCCGATGGAGGTCCACGTCAGCAACAACAACGGCTCGACGTGGACGGCCGTCACGACCCACGCGAGCCAGAGCGCATGGCGGACCAACAGCTTCGCGGTGCAGGACTTCGTCCCGCTGACGAACCAGGTGCGCGTGCGGTTCACGGCCACGGACAACCCCAACAACTCGCTGACCGAGGCGGCGATCGACGACTTCGTCGTCTCGACGCAGGGGTGCCCAGCGACGTGCTACGCGGACTGCAACAACTCCGGCTCGCTCACGGTGGCCGACTTCGGCTGCTTCCAGGGCAAGTACGTGCTGGGCGACCTGTACGCGGACTGCAACGCGAGCGGGACGCTGACGGTCGCGGACTTCGGGTGCTTCCAGGGCAAGTACGTGCTGGGGTGCCCGTAGGAGGAAAGGACGGAGAGGTGGCGGTGTCGCTCAGTTTCGGCGCTAGAATGACTGCAAGGAGTAATAAATCATGCGCCCCACAACGAGCTATTCGGCCTGTGCGGGATGTTTGATCGCTCTCCTCTCAAGCGGAATGGATGGTGCTGTAGCAGCAGAGCAGCAGGCACTTCGGCAAGCAGATCAGCCTATTGAAAGACCAGCCACGGTCCCAACCGAGATACTGTACTACCCATCTGGAAAAATCGATCTCCTGACGCGGCCCCTTGGTGCCCTCGAACCCCTCCCCCAGTCTGTCCCCGTGTATTCATTTTTCCCGGATGGGCGGAAACGTGCTGGGCTGTGGATCACCAATACTTCAGATCAGCCCATTGCCGGAGTCCCTTGGGAACAGCCGGTGTTGGTATGGCTCTCTGATCACTGGCAATGGCAAGTAACCCGTCAGCGATGCCTTCTGACCTTTGGTGATGCCCGCTTGCCCCCGCAGGACGCATGGAGCGTGCGTTCCACAGCGACGCTACCGGTTCATTACACGCCCGCGGCACCTCCTCGAGTGCAGATTAAAGCTTCCGACGCTGTGGGGCCATGGACACTAATTCTTAATCCTGACATACCCGCGTTTCAGGCCGCGTTCGGAGCCGAACAAACACAACAAATGCAAGCCGCGGTCGCCCGCACCGCTGCGCGATTCGAGCGACTACTTGAGCTGTCCGTCGGATCGGTAACGATTGACATTGTTGTTGAAGTTCCTCCTGATCCCAACTTGCTCGCCGTTACTGCGGTGAATCACGTGGTTGTCGACCACGATCTTGTGCTCCAGACTGTAATATTGAGCACAGATAATGAGTTTCAACCACAGGGAGAACTTTCCTACTACAATGCCATGAATCCACAGCAAGTGCCGTTTCGGCATACCGGCAACACTATCTTTCAAGCAACATCAGCCGGAGTTGCGAGCGCGCTACTTCGCCATCTTAATGCAAATTTCAATAATCCGCCGCCTCACGCTGTTATTCAGATAAACCCCAATTCTGTGTTTGATTTTAACGCCTTGGACGGCCCCGCCCCCGGGTTCCCAAATACGGTTCATGATTTTG
Organism: Phycisphaerales bacterium; assembly: GCA_046153875.1. GTDB lineage: Bacteria > Planctomycetota > Phycisphaerae > Phycisphaerales > UBA1924 > JBJXFE01. Next base: position 3,763 of record JBJXFE010000075.1, on the reverse strand, counting down.
AGGGGTTGCTCAATCATGAACTCATCCATGCGCTGGGGTTCACGACCACTGCCGACATCGCGGGCATTACCGACACACTTGTTATTTGGGATTGGTGCAGATTCTCTGAATCTGCCGGACCCGCCATCTCAGCAGCCGAGGCAACGAGTGACCCTCGCGAGTTGCGGCCGGAGATCGAGGCGATTTATGGAACTCTGCTGAACTCGCCCTCTTCAACATTCCCGGCAGCTCGCGGCACCCGCCCTGGCGGCGATGATGACGGAGCCAACCATTGGCGGTCTTTGGAGCGACTGAACCCCATGATCCCAGTTGGGATCATGGACCCTGCTGGCGGAGACGCGGCAATCCTCTTCGGGTTCCGTCAGATTCGTAAGCCTGACTTGCAGGCAATTGATATTATTGGCTGGAATCTCAACCCAAACGGCTTCACCATCGGCGGCGGCCCTCCAGTGCCGCAACAGCCGGCCAATGGACAACCGCGGGTAAGTGTCGCGCCAACTCTTCAGTGGGACGGTGGCACGGACAACGAGCGCTGGCATGTCTTTGTCTGGGATGGCGCTTCTCCGGGTGTGGGCACACCGGTGTTCTCGGCCACCGATTTGTTCTCGACGTCAGTCACAGTCCCGGCATCGACTCCCTTGAAGCCCGGCCGCGTTTACTCGTGGCGCGCAACGGGCGAGAACGTCGCAGGCTACCTGTACGCAGTAGCCTTCACTTTCGAAACTTGCTATCCGGACTGCAATCAAGACGCGAGCTTGGGTGCTGCCGACTTCGGGTGCTTTCAGAGCAAATATGTGCTGGGCGACCCGTACGCGGACTGCAACGCCAGCGGCAGCCTGACCGTCGCGGACTTCGGGTGCTTCCAGGCGCAGTTTGTCGTTGGGTGCCCGTGAGGCAAAGAGCAACTGGCAAACAGCAACTGGCTGGAAGGATGGGATGAACGGTGAGCAGTGATCACTGAGCGGTGGACGAGAGTGGAGCGCGCCGGAGGGCGTGCGGAATCACGCGGAGAGGGACCATGAAGACGGCTTGGGGATGGATCGCGGCGGCGTGCCTGGCGTGCGCGGGCGGGGCGTGGGCGCAGGTGGGCGCGCAGCCGCAGCGCATAGGCCCGGCCGTCGAGTCGCCGAGGTACGACGGGCACAAGTGGGTCCGCGTCACCGTGACGACCCTCGCGCAGATGCGGACGGTGCTGGCGCTGAGCGAAGAGGACCTCTCGTGCGGGGGGCACGGCGTCGGCACGTTCGACGTGCGGATGACGCCCGAGCAGTTCGACGACCTCCGCCAGACCGGCATCCCGCACCGCGTGCTCTTCAACGACATCCAGGCCGCGATCGAGGCGGACTGGGCCGACAACCAGGCCCGCCGGGCCAACCCGATCGACTTCCCGGGCTGGTACGACGCGTTCAAGAACTACACGGAACTGCGCGCCCACTTTCAGGACCTGGCGAACGCGAACCCGGGCCTGGCGACGCTGACCACCATCGGGACCTCGGTGGAAGGGCGACCGCTCGTGGCGCTGCGGATCACCGGGCCGGGGAGCACGGCCGAGCGCCCCGCGATTCTCTACACGGCGACGCAGCACGCGCGCGAGTGGGCCGTCCCCATGACCGTCGCGTACATCGCCGAGCATCTGATCACCGACTACGCGACCGATCCGCTGGTCAAGGGCCTGGTGGACAACATCGAGTTCATCATCATCCCGGTGGTGAACCCCGACGGGTACGAGTTCACCTGGCAGTCGGCGCAGAACCGGATGTGGCGCAAGAACCGGCGCCCCGCGCCGCCGGCCACCCCGGGGTGTATCGGCGTGGACCCCAACCGCAACTGGGGGTTCCAGTGGGGGTCGAACAACGGGTCGAGCGGCGACCCGTGCAGCGAGACCTACCGCGGCGCGACAGCCTTCAGCGAGCCCGAGACCCAGGCCGTCCGCGACCACACGATCGCCAACCCGCGCATCAAGGCGAGCATCGACTTCCACAGCTACTCGCAGCTGATCATGTCGCCCTGGGGGTACACCAGCGCCCTCCCGCCCGACCACGCCTTCTTCCAGCAGGCCAGCCAGGCCATGGCCGACGCGGTGGTCGCCGTCCACGGCTCGTCGTACATCTTCGGCCCGGGGTACACCACCATCTACCCGACCAGCGGGAGCGTGAAGGACTGGATGTACGGCGGGCGCGGAATCTTCGGGTGGACCATCGAGGTGCGCGACGCCGGCTCGTACGGCTTCATCATGCCCCCGCAGGAGATCATCCCCAACGCCGAGGAGAACTACGCCGCGATCAAGGCCCAGGCGCTGCTGATCGGCCCGCGCCTTAACTTCTCCCTGCCCCAGGGCGTGCCCACGCACGTCGTCGCCGGGCAGGCCAACCCGGTCCAGGTGCAGGTCAAGCCCGGCGTGGAGTCGATGCAGCAGGGGACCGCGCGCCTGTTCTACCGCTTCGGAACGAGCGGGACGCCGATCACCGTCGTCATGACGAATCTCGGGAACGGCGTGTACGAGGGCGACCTGCCCTCCGCCCCCTGCGGGACCACGATCCAGTTCGTCTTCCAGGCCACCACGACGACCGGCGCGATCGTCAAGTACCCGACGCCCGGCTTCTCCACCCCGTTCGAGACCGCCGCGCGCGACATCGCCGTCACCTTCGCCGACTCCGCCGAGACGCAGACCGGCTGGGTCGTCGGCGGTCCGGGCAGCAACGCGACGGGCGGCGTCTGGGTCCGCAACATCCCGCAGTTCACGCTCGCGCAGCCCGGCGAGGACCACACGCCGGCGCCCGGCGTCTTCTGCTACGTCACCGACCACGTCGCGGGCACCAGCGTGGCCCAGCACGACGTGGACGGGGGCTCGACGATCCTCACCTCGCCGATCCTCAACGGCACCCCGCCCCAGCCGATGGACGGCGCCGAGCTCTGGGTCACGTACTGGCGCTGGTACTCGAACGACAAGGGCCTCAACCCCAACGCGGACTCGATGCTCGTCCAGGCGTCGAACAACGCCGGGGCGATCTGGACGACCATCGAGGAGATCAACGACAACGCGGGGGCCTGGGTCCGCAAGGACGTGCGCCTGTCCGACTTCATGGCGCCCACCAGCCAGATCCGGCTGCGCTTCATCGCCAGCGACCTGGCGGGCGACTCGGTCGTGGAGGCGGCCATCGACGACGTGGAGCTGCGCGTCGTCGGGTGCCTCGCCCCGGTGACGTGCTACCCGGACTGCAACGAGAGCGGCGGCCTCACCGTGGCGGACTTCGGGTGCTTCCAGGGCAAGTACGTCCTGAACGAGCTCTACGCCGACTGCAACGCCAGCGGCACGCTGACCGTCGCCGACTTCGGCTGCTTCCAGGGCAAGTACGTCATCGGGTGCCCGTAATGTCGGCACAGCGATGCACACATTGGGATGGCACTTCACGCGGCGTGTGATACGCTCACGCCGTGACCCGGCCCGCACCCGCGTATCGAGCGCTTCACCCCGATCATCCCCGAAGCGGTGATGATCGGGGCACCCGGCACCCGGCAACTCGTCTACCGCCTGGAGTTCGACAAGCAGGGGTGACCCCCTAACGCGGGCGGGCGGCCGATGCCCGCGGGGTAGCGGTTTATTCCTGGGAACGTAGCCCCGCGGCGCGGCGTCGCGGAGCCCCGATAACCGGGGCGGGGCCCCGTGCCGCTCCATTCCTGATAACTTTGTCCGGTTTGGCTCGGGCCGCCCTCGCGGGGCAATGGAGCACCCGACCCCCGCACAAACTTCGCGCCCGATTCC
>JBJXFE010000074.1:0-15495 GCA_046153875.1 Phycisphaerales bacterium | reverse complement strand
GCCCAGCGGGCTCACCGGCGCATCAGGCACACGCTCCACCAGCCAATCCAACTGCTCGTCCGTGAGTCTCAGCATCGTGCAGAGTCATACGCGCCAGCTCGACAACGGTTTCGGGATAGGCTCTAGCGTGATTGGTCGGGCGCTTGTCCTCAACAAAGCGCAGGCGCAACGTTGGCATGTTTCCGAGAGAGGCCGGCGGTATTGCGTACAGCACCGCCATGTCCTCCAGCGAAGCTGGATAGAAGGGTAGGATGGGCATTGCAGACACACCAAGGAGGTCGAGTTCAAGACCTCTGAGGCTCGCACGGGATGCGACGCCGAGTACCACCGGAAGCGGGTCGGTCATTCGAGCATACTATCGAGTCTGTTTCGGGACGGGTGGGTGGCGGACGCCCCTGACTGGCGGGTGGCCTCTATGAGCGTGCGTTTGTCAAGGACGAACCGAGAAGGATCTCCGCGTCTATCACTCCTCGAAGCCATCCGCCAGGCCGCCCTCGCCCGAACCGCCGAGGACAAGTGCCACAGCCACCAGCGTCGAGTCGGTCTGCGCCGCCTCGCCACGGCGAGCAGGCACGGCCCGCCGCGGGGGTAAGCGGGTAAGGCCGGCTCCTCGGGCTCGGCGTTCGGCGCGGGGTCTTGGAGTCAGTTTCCTTCTCCCCTGCTCGCCACGGCGAGCCTTCGGCCGGGGCGGGGAAGGCCGGATCCTCTGAAGCGGGCTGGGGAGGGAAACGGGGATCGCTGACCACGCCTGAAGGCGTGGCCTGACAGCTAGCAAGGCCGCTGAAGCGGCCTGGGGAGCGGTGGCTGGGGCAGAGGGGAGCGCAGGCAGGGATGCGTGCATCACGAGGGCTGTCCGCATCACCGCTGCGCCGGGGGCCGGCGAGCGGTGGCACCCGGCGCAGGCAGGGATGCGTGCATCACGAGGGCTGTCCGCATCACCGCTGCGCCGGGGGCCGGCGAGCGGTGGCACCCGGCGCAGGCAGGGATGCCTGCACCACAACGAGGGACACCGGGCGGAAGCCCGGTGCCACGAGCGATGGGTTACGGCGAGAACCCGCCGAACGACGCCGGCGTGAGCTTGGCCGCGTCCAGCACGTACAGGCCCACGAGCCAGTTGCCCACGAGCTGGGGCTCCACGCGCAGCTTGCCCGTGAGCGTGCCGTAGTTCGTGAACCGGCCCTGACCCTTGATCGGCTGAGCCAGATGAACCTCCACAGCGTCATACGGCGTCGGCGGCACGCCGATGCAGCACCCGTCCCACGGGTTCATCATCGCCAGCAGCTCTTCGGGCTCTTCGACCATCATGGGGAAGGTGACGTTGCCGGTGATGGAGACGTGCTTCCCGGCGAGCATGGTGATCCGCGCGGGGAGGTTCTTGCGGCCCTGCTTGGGGACGTACTCCTCCATCGCCGAGAGCAGGAGGTCCCACGTGATCGCGTAGGGCTTCTCCGCGGAGCCGTCGCCGGTGAGGAGGAAGCGCTTGTCGACAAGGATCGAACCGTCGTCGCGCGTCTCGACGCTGTGCGAGCCGGCCGCGGCCGCATCGTCCGGGATGGGCAACGGCGTCCCGCCGGCCCAGTCGGCGAGGGCGAGCCCCGCGGTCTCGCGCAGGTCGTGGAGGCGCGACGAGGCGATCGCCGCGACGCCGGGGGTTTGCGGGCGCGTGACCACGATGCCGACGACCTGTCCGACGGCGTTGAGCACCGGCGCCCCCCCCACGGCGAGCGCGGCCTGGACCTCGCCGGTGAGCGCGTGGACCGGCACAGGCGGCGCGGACTTGGCGCCGATCTTCACCATCGCCAGTTCGTGCTCGGGGACGGCATCGCCGGGTTTCTTCGCAGGGCCGATGATGAGCACGTCCTCGCCCGCGATCGCGCCGACGGCGCTCACGGCCAGCCCGCGACGCAGCTCCGGCGGGACGTCCGCGGCCGCGATCACGAAGTCCGCGGCCGAGTCCTCCGCGAGCACCCGCGTGATCGGCAGCGTGGTCCCGTTGTCAAAGGTCAGCGTCGCGCCCTTCGAGCCGTACAGCAGTCCCCGCGTGGTGACAAACTTGCCCGGCCCGATGAAGAACCCGACGCCGGAGCGCGTGGTCATGCCCTGGTGCGTGGTATGGTCGGCGGAGATGGAGACGACGGCGGGCGCGTAGAGCTCGGCCGGGATCGCGGGAACGAACCCCTGCCCCGAGGCGGGCACGACGCCCGCGACAATCCCGGCGGCGAACGCTCCGACAACGATGATCCGGGCCATGCAAACAACTCCGGTGCGACGCCCCGCGATTACCACCATACGACGACCCTGGGGCCCAGTTCAGCCGAGGGGCCGCAGATTCTTCGCCACGCCGGTGCGATAAGCCATAACCGCGGGGATCAATCCGGCCACGGCCGCCAGAAGGATCGCCCCGCCGACGACCCCGGCGAGCAGGATCGGTGACACGGAGGACTCAATGACCAGCCCGAGCCTGCGGTGCATGACTTCGGCGACGACCCGGGTCCCGCCCGCGCTGACGGCGACGCCGACGGCGGCCCCGAGCAGACCGATGGCGACGGCCTCCATGATGACGATCCCGGCGATGCGCCTGGCGCTGCACCCCAGAACGCGCAGCACCGCGATCTGCCGGCGGCGCTGCTCCATCGAGTTGTAGAGGGCGAGCAGGATGGACACGCCGCTCGACACCATCACCACGGCGGCCATGGCCAGCAGCACCTGGTCCACCTGGCCGACGATCCGGAAGAGCCGGTCGATCTCCGCGGCCGGTTCGGCGACCGTGAGCCGCGGATCGCGGCGCAGCTCCGAGGCGACCGCGGGGATCGAGGCGGAGACGGTCGAGCCGTCCCGCGTCACGCCCCGAACGTAGATGCCGGTGATGAGCTTGTCGTCGGGCGTGAGGTCCTCGACGCGCAGCGCCGCCTCGTGATGGTGCTCGCCCCCCGCTTCGTCGGCGTGCTCCGCGTCCTCCTCCTCGTGCCCCGGTTCCGCCGGCGCACCCGGCTCCGGCGCGCCGCCCGCCTCGGCTTCCTCGCGCTCGCGCTTCTCGGTCGCGTGGACGATCCAGGCCCCGTCGAGGTGGGTGAAGATCGCGCGGTCGTGCGGCGTGCCCGTCGGCCCGAGCAGCCCGACCACGTCGAACGAGAACTCGTCGTGGACATGGGCGGCGCTCCCGTCGTCGCCGCTGCGCCCGTGGGCGAGGTGGATGTGGTCGCCGACCGTCAGGCCCGTCGCGGACCAGACCTGGGAGCCGAGCACGAGGTCGAACGCCTTGGTGAACGGCGCGCCGGCGGCGAAGGGCCACGCGGGTCGGGGGGGGGGCGCGGTCCCCGCGTCAAACCCCGGGTCCGGGCTGAACGCCGTGAAGAACTCCGGGAGCGTGCCGACGACGGGGAAGCCGCGGTAGCTGTCCCCCTGCTGCACGGGGACGGCGAAGGCGACGCGCGGGTCGAGGGCGATGCGCTCCCGCTGCGTCCACGTGAGCGCCCGGGCCGGCGCACGGGCGTAGAACACGCCGTTGAGGATTGACACCAGCGGGCTGTCCTCGGCGGTGACCAGCAGGTGCATGTTGCCGCTGCCCCGGGCGAACGCCCGCCGGGCCGAGTCGCGCATCCCGAGCAGCACCAGCAACATGGCGACGGCGACGGCGACGGACGCCGCGGTCATCGCCGTCGAGAACCGCCGGGCCGTCAGGCTGCGCCGCACGATGGTGAGGGAGGTGAGGGCCATTACGCGACTCCCCCGACCGGTACCGCCTCGCGCGTCCCGGCGAGTTCATCCAGCGACTCGCGCCGCTCGAACCGCCCCCGCATCGCCGGGTCGTGGCTGACGCAGAGCAGCGCCGCCCCGGCGTCGCGGCACACCTTCTGGATGAGGTCCATCGCGCCCGCGGCGTTCTCGGGGTCCAGGCTCGCGGTCGGCTCATCCGCCAGGACCAGCGCGGGCGCGCACGCGACGGCCCGGGCGACCGCGACCCGCTGCTGCTGACCGACGCTGAGCCGGTCGGGGTCGGCTTCGGGGCGCTCGATCCCGAGCTTCCAGAGCAGTTCGCCCGCGCGCGCGCGGTGCTCCGACCTCGGCACCCCGCTGAACATCAGCGCGGCCATCACGTTCTCGACGGCACTGAAGCCATGGAGCAGGTTGAAAGTCTGGAAGATCATGCCGACATGCCGCCCGCGGAAGCGGTCGCGGGCCGCCCCGCTGAGCGAGTGGATCGCGGTCCCGTCGATGCGGACCCCACCGTCGTGGGGCTCGATCAGCCCGGCGATCAGATAGAGCAGCGTGCTCTTGCCGCGTCCCGAGCCGGCGGTGAGGAGGAGTTGCCCGGCGCGCTCCAGCCGAAGCCGCGGCACGTCCACCGTCAACCCGGGCGCGCCGGGGTAGCGGAACCGCAGACCGTTGATCTCCAGGGCCGGGTGGTCGCTCACGGGGTCTCCAGGCGGCGCCGCGATGTGGATCGGACGTTTACGGTAGTCCGTACCGGCACGGCGCGAGGGTCATCGATCAAAGACCCCGCGGCGCGATCTCCGCGACGCGGGGTGAACCGTCGGCTCAGGCGCGGCGACGCCGCGAAGCCAGAATTCCGGCGAGCGCGAGGAGCACCGCCCCGCCGGGCGCGGGAACGAGGTTCGCCTCGACCCAGTCCAGAGCGGCCTCGTGCTCCGACTCCGGGAGGCCGTAGTTGAACACGACCCAGAACGGCAGCGAGTTCGCGGTCCCGGGGCGGTTGGTGAACAACTCCAGCTCGAGCAGGTAGATGCCCGGCGTATTCGCGTTCAGCTCGTGATCGAAATGGAAGTCGAACCCGCCGACCGGCAGCGACGGCAGCGTCAGCCCCGGAACGAGCATCGCGGTCAGGGGCGTGGTGACGCTCCCGATGATCGGCGCGCTGGCGGTGATGGTCGTCGAAGCCGCGGCGTCGGGGAACTCCTGCGCCCCCACGCTCCACGCGCGCAGGTATGTCCGGATGTTGAAGCCGAGCGAGAACCCCTCCAGGGGGTTCCCCGGAAGCCCGAGATACCCGGGCTCGTCGTTGATGATCGGGTCGCCGGGGCCGATCGTCCCGGGATCGGGGAACTCCGCCGCGAAGACCCGCGCGGGGCCGATGAGCGAGCCCGGCGGCGGATCGTCCACGCCGAGCCAGGTGACGATGCGCCCGTTCTCGACCAGCGGGGCGACGTCCCCGTGCTTCTGGGCGTGAAGAACGGCGGCCGGGACGAGAATCGCGAGAACACAGGGCACGGACTTGGTGAAACGCATGTTGAACTCTCTCTACGTAAAGGAGTATGAACTCTCTCCATCTCCGCGCGGGGCGCGGAGCACGACAGGCGCCGCCAGGACGGCGGCGCGGAGCACGGGTCACGGACACGCGAGCACGAACGCGGTCTGGAACGCCCCGAAGTCCGCGACCGTCCAGGCGCAGTCGCGGTTGAAGTCGGCACGCGGGTTCTGGACGACGTACCCGGTCTGGAACGCCCCGAAGTCGGAGACGGTCAGCAACCCATCGCGGTTGAAGTCCGCCGGGCAGGTCAGAATCTGCTCGGCGTACTCGAACGCGGCCTCGACCTCCGCGAGCGACGCTTCCTGGCTGAAGACGATCCAGAACGGCAGGGACACGGCGCTGCCGGCCGCGCCCATCCAGGCCTCCAGCTCCAGGAGGTAGACGCCCGGATCGGCCGGCGCAAGCAGCTCATAGGCCGGATGCTGGTGCAGCTTGCCGCTGGAACTCGACAGGCCCAGAGGCAGGCTCCCGGCGACCTGGCACGTCGGCGGGTCTCCGGGCGGGGTCTCGGCGGTGTTCTGCTGCTTGGTCAGCCGCAGCTGTTCCTCGGGGACCTCGTCGAAGTCCTGCCCGTCCCACACGCGCAGGGCGCGGCGGACGGTCAACCCCACGATCTGCTGGGGCGGGAACGCACCGGCCTCGGAATCGTACCCGGGGTTGAACGTCGCGCTCGGGATGCCGATGTCGCCGAACGCGCCCGAGACGACGCGCGCGCCGTAGACAATCTGGCCCCCCTCGACGCGCCCGACGATGATCCGGGTTCCGTCGTACTTGAGGATGATGTCGCCGGCGTGGACCTGGCCCAGGGCGGCGGCGGGCAGCGCGACGAGCGCGGCCGCGATAAACACAAAGCGCATGGTGGTTCCTTTCTTCAGCACGTTCAGTGTGCGAAGTCCGGGATGAAGTTGTTCTTGAACGGCTCCGTGTACACGTCGCTGAACCTGAGCGTCGCCGCGTGCCCGTCGAGGAACCCGTAGTTCGCCGTCGCGCCCCACGAGCCCGCCTTGCCGCCGTGCGCCGCGGCCTCCATCTGGGCGGCGGCGGCCTGCGGGGCGAAGGCCGTCCCCAGCAGCCCCCAGTCCTCGGGGTGGACGTGGTCCGACCGGGCGTACCCGCTCGGATCGCCGTCGTTCCCCTCGGTCATCTGGAGGAAGTGCACCGTCGCCTCGGGCTGCGGGATGCGCGAGAGCCGATCCCACGGCCCGAGCCAGCGGCCGGTTTCCGGGTGCTGGACGGACGGCTGCGCGAAGCGGGTCGTGAAGGCGTTGAGCCCGTAGCTGGTCCACCGGGCGAGTTGCGGCGTGGTCACAGCCTGACCTGCCGCGAGCTGCTCCATGGCCTGGTCGAACGTCAGGCCGGTGCTCGTCCCGCCCTTCTCGATCGGCCAATACGGGCTCTTGTCCCCCGGTGAACGGATGACCGGGCGCGACTGACCGACATAGTCGGCCAGTGCAACCGGCCAGCACGCCTCGGGCGAACTCGGCCCGCCGTGTCCCAGCCCCGCGTCCACGAACCACTCCTTGTGATCGTTGATGTAGCCGACGTGGGCCATTTCGAGTTGACGGATGTTGCTCATGCACGCGAGGGCGATGCCCGCCCGGCGCGCTGAGGCCAGCGCGGGGACCAGGATGCCGATCAGCACCGCGATCACCGCGATGACGACCAACAGCTCGATGAGCGTGAAGGCGCGGGGTTGCCGAACCATGGACGACCTCCGTGCGGCCAAGCCGCGCAGGGACGACCGGTGGATGATGTCCGGGGACACGTTCGAAAATGGGCGACGCTCAGGTCACGCAGCGCGGGGCGGCCCGCGGCTGGATCGCGGCGTCGGATCGACGCCGGACTCGGGAGCGCTGATCGGCGCGGCGACGAAGCGGACGGGCGCTTGAGCGAGCGCCGGCGCGAGCGTCGGATGCGGGACGACCGGGGTCTGCCGGCTGAGGGCGAGCGTCACGCACGTCGGGCACGAGTCGTGATCGTGCGGGTCGTCGTGCGGCGCGGAGTGGTTGTGGCGCGTGGAGACCTGCAGCCCGGAGTCCGAGGCGTGCGTCGTGCCGCACGAGTGACCGTGCAGGTGCTCACGGCGGGGCGCGTCCCGTCCGGCGTGTTCTTGCGCGATGTGCCAGCCCTGGAGGGCCGGGATCAGGAGCTGGGCGAGGAGCGCCCAGACCGCCAAGACACCGTGCCAGCCGAGGCGGGCACAGGCCGGACGAAAAGCATGTCGTGATGCCGCAACCATTGGACGCTCAACATCATACCACACTGATTCCGGGCTCCCAACGGGCGTGACGTCGGATTGTTTCCCTACCTAAACCCTTCACGAGAGGGGCGCGCAAGCGTTCGGTGAAGAATGTGTGGATTCCCCCGCCTACGCTGCCGCGGAGCGGGTCGGGGGACGAGTTTTCGTACAATCGGCGTCCTCGGTCGGCGGAGGCTACAGGTTGCCCGGGTGCAGGTTCCGTCGCGGGGTGCGGCGGGCGCGGTCGGTTCCTTTCGGGAGCAGCGGGGCGATGAAGTCGCGCGGGAAATGGATCGAGGGGCTCGACGGCTCCACGCCGATCATCGAGGCGGCGCGGCTTGTGCTCACCGCGCGCTTCGGGACGGTCGCGCGGCTGCTCGCAACCTCGGGCGAGCGCGCCGACGCCGAGTACGCCCATCAGCTCCGGGTTTCGACTCGCCGGGCCTCCGCGGCGCTCGCGGCGTTCACGGGGTGCCTTGACCCCGAGGGCGTGAAGCGGACGCACCGTCGGCTGAGGCGGATCCGTCGCGCCGCGGGGGCGGCGCGCGAGTGCGACGCCCACACGGTGGTGTTCGCGGCTCTGGCCGAGCGCGCCCCCGAGTCGCAGCGCGCGGTGATCGACCTGCTGCGTGATCGCGTCGCCGGTGAGCGCGAGGAGGCCGCGCGGGACATTATCAAGGCGGCGCGGAAGACCCCGCGGCGGAAACTGCGGTCGCTGCGCGACGACCTGATCGACTCGGCGCGGGGCGCGATGGGTGACACGCGCGACGCCGGCGGGCGGGGCGCGACCACGCTCGCCGACGCCGCGGCGCCGGTCATCGCGTCGCTCACGGAGCGGCTGCGGGCCGCGGCCGAGGAGGACCTCGGCGTCCCGGAGCACCTGCACACGCTGCGGCTTCGGGCCAAGTCGCTGCGGTACGCGCTGGAGATCTTCGCGCCGTGCTTCGGTCCCGGGCTGCGCGACACGACGCTGCCGCGCCTGGCGGCGCTGCAGGACCTGCTCGGGGGCGTGAACGACATGCACCAGGTGGTCGGGCGGCTCGACGCCGCGCTCGCAGACCCGGGTCTGGACGCCGAGCTGCGCGACGGCGTCGCGGCGCTGAAGCGGCGGTGCGAGGGCGAGCGCGACGAGCGACACCGGGAAGCGGTCGAGCAGATCGGATCGACCGGCGCGCTCGACTTCATCGCGTCGTTCCGCGCGCTGCTCGACCCGACCGCCGAAACCCGACACGGCGCGCTGACGGGCGCGGCGGACGGCGTCGGCTCGAACAGCGCCGCCCACGGGCCGGGTTCGAACGGGAGCGGCGGGGCGCACGCGATCGCCCCGGGCGCGCCCGCCCCCGGGCCCCGCCGGCTGGGCGCGATCGACGTGGGCACGAACAGCATCCGCCTGCTCGTGGCCGAGGCCCATCCGGACGGTTCGTACCGCGTGCTGGATGACGAGAAGGAGATCACGCGCCTCGGGCGCGGCCTGGGCGAGGCCGGGATGATGAGTGACGAGGCGATGGAGCACACGCTCCGCGCGGTCGAACGGATGAAGCGGATCGCGCTGGGGCACGGCGTTCACGCGCTGCGGGCGATCGGCACGTCGGCGTGCCGCGAGGCGGGCAACCGCGACGCGTTCGCCGGGATGTTCCGCGCGCGGACGGGGATCACGCTCGAGGTGATCTCGCCCGCCGACGAGGCGCGGCTCGCGTACCTCTCGGCGGCGCACTCGTTCGACCTGCGCGGGCTCGCGGCCGCGGTCGTCGATATCGGCGGCGGGAGCACCGAGATTGTCCTCTCGGCGGGCGGCGTCACGGAGCAGGTCTATTCGCTGCCGCTGGGGGCCGTGCGGCTCACCGAGCTGTTCGGCGGCCCGGACCGGTGCGGCGGCGAGCGCTTCAAGAAGATGCGCCGGCACATCAAGCGCACGCTGGCCGAGGGGGTGGGGCGGCCGCCGCTCGCGCCGCAGCTCGTCATCGGCGCGGGGGGCACGTTCACCACGCTGGCGAACATTCTCATCCATCGCGAGCGCGGTGCCGCCGGGCCCTCGCTCTGGGACCGCGGCGTGCCCGGGCACGAGGCCCATCGCTCCGACGTGCGGCACGTGCTCGACCGGCTGCGCCGGCTGCCGGTGCGTGACCGGGCGCGCGTCCCCGGGCTTCCCGAGGAACGCGCGGACATCATCGTGGCGGGGCTGGCGATCGTCGAGCGGGTGCTGAAGCACCTGGGCGTGAACGTCGTCCGCGTCCACGACCGCGGCATCCGGGACGGGCTGGTGCTGCGGATGGCCGAGGAGGTCTTCGGATCATCGGCCGGCGCGGTCGGCGGGCCGCCGGGGTCGTCGGCGATCCGGGCCGTGCGCCGATTCGCCGAATCCTGCCGCTACGAGGCCGCCCACAGCGAGCACGTGACGCGCCTGGCCCTGTCGATCCATGCGCAGCTCGCGGAGAGTCAAGGGTGGGACGAGGTGCGGCGCGCCGAAGATCGCAGGCTGCTCGAGGCCGCCGGCGTCCTTCACGACGTGGGCTACCTTGTCAACTATTCGCGGCACCACAAGCACAGCTACCACCTGATCGTCCACTCCGACGTGGCCGGCTTTTCGCGGCGCGAGATCGAGGTGATCGCCAACGTCGCGCGGTACCACCGCCAGACCGAGCCGCGCAAGCGGCACCCGAACTTCGCCGCGCTCGACAAGGCCGACCGCGAGCTGGTGCGGCGGCTGGCGGCGATCCTGCGCGTGGCCGACGGGCTCGACCGCACGCACACGCAGAACACGCGGTCGGTGCAGGTCGAGTTCGAGGGGACCGCGGCGCGGTTCCTGGTCACGGCGGCCGAAGACCCGGCGACGGACCTGTGGGGCGCGGCCAAGAAGGGCGGGCTGTTCCACGCGGTGTTCGGGCTTGAGCCGCGGTTCGAGCGGGCCGCGCCGGAGCCCGTGGCGGTGCGGCTCGAACCCGCCTCCAACGGTCACGTCCCGGCGGCGACACACGAGCCGGCGGGCGTCCCCGCACAGGTCTGACCCGCGCGCCCGCACGTTTTCGGTCTCTCGTTCACTTCTCCATGCTCGCGCGCTTCTCCCGGTCGCGCACACCGCGCCGACGGCGCACACGTCGCCGCCCGCGCGCGTCCGTCGCCCGCTCATCCCCGTTTCATGGCACGCGCCGTCCGGCGTGGCATGTTCGATGGTGGCGGCCCCGGCCCAGGATCGGGCCGGACCGCCGACGCTCCCGCCCACAAGGGGGGCGCACAACTGGAGATCAGCATGCCCCGTTCCTGGTTCTCGAAAACCGGTCAAACCCCCCGCCGCATCGCGTCCGCGTCAGGCCACGCCGCCCGCTTCGAGGGCTGCGAGCAGCTCGAACCGCGACTGACCTTCTCGACCGTCCACTGGGACGGCGGGGGCGACGGCGTCACGCTCACCGACAAGCACAACTGGGAGTGCGACGTGCTCCCGGACAAGTACGACCACGCGATCATCGACGTGGCCGCCAACCCGCTGATCCAGCACAACGCGGGCACGTTCAAGGTCAAACAGTTCACGCTCGCCGAAGATCTCACCATCACCGGCGGGACGGTCTCCGTCAGCTCGCTCACCACGGTGAAGTCCGGCGGGGGCGTAATGAACCTGGCGGCCGGGCTCTTCGACGGGAACGGGCTGCTCTCGGTGAGCGGCAAGCTCAAGTGGACGGGCGGCAAGCTCTCCGGCGGCGGCGACGTGGAGGTCAAGTCCACGGGCACGTTCGTCATCGCGGGCTCGGGCACGCTCGAGCTGCGCCGCGACATCAAGAGCTACGGTTCGATCACGTGGGCCTCGGGCGACATCGACGGCTACGACGCCTGCGGCACCGAGATCGTGAACAAGGCCGGGGCGCTGTTCAAGGCCACGGGCTCGACGAGCTTCCGCAGCTTCTGCTGGCCCGGCGCGTTCATCAACGAGGGCACGACGGTCCGCGACGGCGAGGGGCTCGTCCGCCTCGTCGTCCCGACGACCAACTCCGGCACGCTCAATGTCGTCTCCGGCACCCTCCAACTCCTGGCGGGCGGCTCGAACTCGGGCACGCGCCACGTCGCGGCCGAGGGCGTCCTGCACTACTTCGGCGACTTCACCCACGCCGCGGGCTCGACGCTCACCGGCGGCGGGATCACCATCTGGCAGGGCGGCAAGCACACGATCGGCGGCGACTGGACCATGTCGTCCTTCCTGCACGTCACGAACGCGACGGTCAAGGGCTCCGGCACCCTGTCGATCGACGGGCCGCTCACCTGGAACTCCGGGCGCTTCGAGGGCGACGGCGGCACGGTCATCAACCCCACCGGCAAGATCAGCCTGATGACGCTGGGCGAGCACACGCTGGCCCGCGACATCAGCAACAACGGCACGCTCATCTGGAACCGCGGCGGGCTCACGTTCGAGGGCGCGACGATCACCAACAACGCCGACAAGTTCTTCTACGTGCAGGCGAACGCCACGGCCGTCGGCGTCGAGGGCGCGGGCGACAACCGCATCATCAACCACGGCGAGATCCGCAAGCAACTGCCGACCGACCTGGGCTTCGGCGGCGTGATCCTCGACAATCTCGGGCATCTGAACGTGCGCAACGGCTCGCTCACCCTGAACCAGGGCGCGGTGGCGCAGATCACGGGCACGACGCTGACCGACGGCTCGTGGAGCGTCTTCGGCACGGCCCTGTTCTCGCTCTCGGGCGCGATGATCGAGACGGTCGGGGCCGGCGCGGCCATCTCCTGGATCGGGCGCTACTCGACCTTCGAGGGGCTCGGCGGGCTGACGCTCAATGAAGGCGCCATGACCCTCGGCGGCGGCGTGCCGCTCGTCGTCACCCCCGCGGGCGGCACGTTCACCAACGCCGGGACGATGACGTTCAAGCAGGGCACGCCGATCACCGTCGCCGGCGACTTCGTGCAGACCGCCACCGGGGCGATCGTGATCGACATCTCGGCTCACGGGCTGCTGAGCACGGGGCGGCTCATCTCGGCCCAGAACGCCTCGCTGGCGGGCGGGGTGTCGTTCACGTATTCCGGCGGGTTCCTGCCGCTCTCCGGCGACCGGTTCTACTTCCTCAAGGCAGCGGCGACCACCGGCACCTTCGGCACGATCATCTTCCCCGACGGTCCGGGCCCGGTCGGGACGCTCGAGTACAGCCTCGACGGCGTGCGGCTGGTCTTTGCGTAAACCCTCCCACCCACATACCCGTCACCCGGGGTCTCACGAGGCGGGGGCCGCCCGAGCGGCGCGCCCCCGCGCGGGAACGCGTACGCTCGCGGTGCATGTCCCGAGCGGCGGAACTGATGCCTGTGTCGGCCGCGCGGGCCCTGCTGCTCGCGGGGAGCGCGCTCGGGGATGACGCGGCCCCCGCGCACACAGACGCCGACGGGGTGCTCGCGCTGATCGAGCGGCTCGGGTTCGTGCAGATCGACAGCATCCACGTGGTCGAGCGGGCCCACCACCACATCCTGTGGACGCGATCGCCCGCGTACCGCCCCGCTCTGCTGGACGACTTGCAGCGGTCCGGGCGCGTCTTCGAGCACTGGACGCACGACGCGTCGATCATCCCCAGCGAGTGGTTCCCGCACTGGAAACGCCGCTTCGATCGTGTGACATCCTGGGCGTGGGCGGCGTGGCTGACGAAGAGGCTCGGGAGGCAGAAGGACGCTCTTCTCGCGGCGATCCTCGACCGCATCCGCCGCGAGGGGCCTCTCATGGCGCGGGATTTCGAGGCCGCGCCGGGGCGGCGCAGGGCGAGCGGCCCGTGGTGGGACTGGAAGCCCGCGAAGGCGGCCCTGGAGTACTGGTGGCGCGCGGGCGAGCTGGCGATCCCGCATCGCGTGAACTTCCAGAAGGTCTATGACCTGACGGAGCGGGTGCTCCCCCACCACCGTGCGCGCCCGGCCCCGGCCGAGCCCGACCACGTGGCCTGGGCGTGCCGCACGGCGCTCGACCGGATCGGCGCGGGGACGCCCCGGGAGATCGCGGCGTTCTGGCGCGCCGTGGACATCAGCGAGGCCGCGGCGTGGTGCGCGGCCGGCGTCAAAGGCGGCGAGATCGTTCCGGTGCTGATGGAGGATCGCGCCGGTGGGCGGCGGGCGGGCTTCGCGGTGCATGACTGGCGCGAGCGCGCCGCGGCCGGTCGGCCGAGCGCGGACGGCGAGATCAGGCTGCTCAGCCCGTTCGATCCGCTGATCCGCGACCGGACACGCTGCGAGCGCCTCTTCGGTTTCGACTACCGGTTCGAGGCGTTCGTGCCTGAAAAAAAGCGTACGTTCGGGTACTACATCCTGCCGATGCTGGAAGGCGGCCGCCTCGTCGGGAGGCTCGACCCCCGGCTGGACCGCGAGGCCGGAGCCCTGCACGTGCGACGCGTGTGGTGGGAACCGGGCGTGAAACCGACGCGGCGCCGCCGGGCCGCCCTCGCGGACTCCCTCGACCGGTACGCGGCGTTCAACGGCGTCGCAAGAGTCGTGGCGGCGGCACCCGCACGGTGAACGCGTCGGCTCAGCTTTTCATGTTCACGTACTGGAGCGGCTGGGCCAGCGGCGGGTCCGCCGTGTCGAGCATCCGCATGACGGTCCGCAGGTCGTCGATCTGCTTGCCCGAGAGCCGCACCTCTTCGCCCTGGATGCTCGCCTGCACCTTGAGCTTCGACTCCTTGACCATGCGTGCGATCTGCTTGGCCAGCTCCTGGGTCAGGCCTTCCTTGAGCTTCACCTCGCGCTTGGATTCGCCGTGCCGGCCCTGCTCGATCTCGGCGAACTCGAAGGACTTGACGTGCAGGCCGCGCTTGATCGCGGCGTTCAGGAACATCTCGTGCAGGCCCTTGAGCTTGCCGTCGTCGGCGGCGGACATCTTGATCTTCTTCTCCTTGCGGTCGACGGCGATCTCGACGGGCGAGTTGCGGAAGTCGAACCGCGCGGCCACGGCCTTGAGGGTGTTGTTGATGGCGTTGTCGAGCTCGGCGAAGTTGATGCGCGAGACGATGTCGAGGGTGGGCATGGGGTAAGGGTACGGCGCCGGGGCCGAGGAGTGCCGGGCGCGATCGCCGCCGCCCCGACCCCGCCCGTGCCGTCGGGCGCGGCGGTGCCGGCGCGGGCCGCCGCAGCGCCCCCTTGCCCGCCGGTTGTAGCCTAGGCTACAATATGCGAAAGGAGTCGCCCGATGCCCGCCTCAGCAATCGCCGAGTGGTACGTGGCCGTGCTTGTGATCGTGACCGGGCTGTCCCACGTGCTGGCCCCGCGCCACTGGGGGACGCTCTTCAAGGACCTGCTCCCCCTGCCCTACGCGGGCCTTCTGGTCGGCCTGCCGTCGCTGATGGTGGGCCTCTGGGTCGTCCTTTCGCACAACGCCTGGACGCCGGGGATTCCCCTGATCGTCACCCTCCTGGGCTGGGGCTGGACGATCAAGGGAACCCTGTACCTGCTGGTCCCGGGCCTGCTGCGGCGCATCGCGGGGCCGCACGTCGACCGTCCCGGTCACTTCGTGTTCGGGGGCGTGGTGCTGATCGTGCTCGGCGCGGTCGTCCTGGCGTCTCGGCTGACGGCGGTCGGGGCGTAGCCAACCCGTTCTTGCCGGTGCGGGTGGAGCCCGGAGCCCCGCGGTTGCCGGTCGCGCAGCGTCGGACAGGCCCGGTGTTCGCCGCTGAACCGAACGCCCGGCGCGCCGGCCCGAGGACCAGGACCGGCCGCTGCCGCCGACGACGCTCTGCGGGTCGTGCGGGGGCGTGGTCACGCGGTTCGTGGTCGTGTACGCGGCGAGAGCTCTGCCCGAGCCATCGCGTTAGGGGGCGGGGCCCCGGAGCGGGCGTCCGATGCCCGGCGGGTATCGCTTTATTCTTGGGAACGTAGCCCCGCGGCGGGGCGCGGGGAGCCCCGATAACCGGGGCGGGGCCCCGTGCCGCTCCATTCCTGATAACTTTGTCCGGTTTGGCTCGGGCCGCCCTCGCGGGGCAATGGAGCACCCGACCCCCGCACAAACTTCGCGCCCGATTCC
>JBJXFE010000073.1:0-139872 GCA_046153875.1 Phycisphaerales bacterium | reverse complement strand
GCCCAGCGGGCTCACCGGCGCATCAGGCACACGCTCCACCAGCCAATCCAACTGCTCGTCCGTGAGTCTCAGCATCGTGCAGAGTCATACGCGCCAGCTCGACAACGGTTTCGGGATAGGCTCTAGTCTGTTTACGGCGGGAGTTGCTGTTCGTCGTCATCATCGACGCCGGCGCGGATTGTGCCCGCCTTGTGCTTACGACCTCCGCGGTGACTTCACGGGCGGATGTCCGGAGTGCGGGTGGAACCGTGCGGGCGACACCAGCACGCGAACCCCGTGGAAGTCGTCGTGAGACCGACAACTCGGACTACCGCCGATCACTGGCGTCCGTTTCGCTCGATGATCGGCACGCAAGTATCGGCGTGTGGCCGCGGTGCGAGCGTGACGTCGCGGCGGTGAAGTTGCCCATCCACAATGACTTCAACGGTCGCCGGGCCCGGCGGCAACGACACGGGCTCGCGGAAGATCACCCTGTCGTGACCCACTTGCCCGGGCCGGAGGCGTGTGCCGTCCGCGAGAATCAGGTACAACCGCACATCGGCCGAGTAGCCGTTGTGGCGTGCGGGGGTCGTACCGTTGTTGCCCGGTGATGAGAACATTCAGCGTCGTGCCGAACAGTATACCGCGGCCCGGGGTCGTCGGATCTCCCACAAGCTCGGTGCCGGCAATGACGGGTCGGTGTGGATGACGGTCGAAGTGACTGCCGTGAAGATCAACCGGCAGTTCGCCCGCTACCGCCGGGAACTACACGCCTATCGGGTGCTCGCCGGAGTCGAGCGGATCGCCGGGCACGGCGTTCCGCAGCTCATCGACTCCGCCGACACGCTCCTCGCGATCGAGATGACCGTCGTCGAGCCGCCGTTCGTGCTCGATTTCGCATCGGCGTACCCGGTGGCCGAGGCCCCGGAGTTCCCGCCCGAGGTCATGCAAGACTGGCTCGCGGAGAAGCAGGAACAGTTCGGCGAGGACTGGCCGCGGGCGGCGGGGGTGATCGCGGCGCTGGAGCGCGAGTATGGGCTGCGCCTGACGGACATCCACCCGGGCAACATCCGGTTCAGGCCGTTCGGTTCGGAGTGATGAGCGGCGTGGCTTCGTGCGATGGGAGTTGAACCACCGCTGCGCCGCGGGGCGGCGAGCGGTGGCACCCGCCTTCGGCCCGGGTGTCTCGACGCTTCAACAATCGCCCGTGCGGTACTTGGCCATCGATCTCGGTGACAAGCGGACCGGGCTGGCGCTCGGGGATGTGGTCACGGGCCTCGCGTCACCGATCGGCGTGCTGGAGGTCGCGGTTGTGGAGCGCGACGGCGAATCGCTGCTCGACGCGATCGCCCGCGCGGTCGATGAGCAGATCGGGGGGGGCTCGGCGGGGCAACTCGTCGTCGGGCTTCCCATGAACATGGACGGCACGGAGGGGCCGCGGGCGAAGGTCGTCCGCGCGTTCGCGGCCCGGATCGCGGCGCGGACCGGGCGGGCGATCCACTTCCAGGACGAGCGGCTGACCACGAGCGAGGCCGACTGGACCATGGCGCGGAGCGGGTTGACGCGCGGGCAGAAGAAGGCGAGACGCGACGCGCTGGCGGCCGCGGCGATCCTGCGGGATTTTCTGGCGCAGAAGAGTTCAACACGGAGGGCCGCGGAGGGCCACGGAGAAGAGTCGAGCGGCGGCGCGGCGTGAGCGTGTGAAGGAGGTTCGGCGTGGGGTTTCTCAAGCATGTGCCCGGGACGGTTCCCGTGGTGACGCCGGCGCGGCATCCGAAGGCCAAGGGCGTCGGCGTGCTCGGACTGCACGAGGGGCGGACGCTGCTCGTGGCGCTCTCGACGCGGACGAGCCGCGCGTACCCGGTGGCGGGGTGCGACCTTTCCGAGGAGAAGCTCGCTGCGTCGCGGGCCGAGCTGCCCGGGCTGTTCTACACGACGGACTACGACGCGATGCTGGCCCGGCCGGACGTCGAGATCGTGGCGATCTACACGCCCGATGCGCTGCACGGGCAGCACGTCTGCCGCGCGTTCGAGGCGGGCAAGGATGTGATCTGCACCAAGCCGCTGGTGAACAGCGTCGCGGATGCGCGGCGTGTGCTGGAGACGGGCCGGCGGACGGGCCGGCGGCTGCTCGTCGGGCAGAGCACGCGGTTCTTCGAGCCGTTCCGGCGGCAGCGAGCGGCGTTCGAGCGCGGCGAGATCGGGCGCGTCGAGCTCGCCGACGCCCACTACATCCACCGCATGGACTGGTACTACGCCAAGAGCCCGTGGGCAGCCAAAGACACGGACTGGGTCTTCCTCGGGCTTTCGCACCCGATCGACCTGTTGCGGTGGTACCTGGGCCCGATCCGCAGGGTGCAGGCGACGGGCGGCGCATCGGCGCTGGGGCGCGGGCACCAGCTCAGCGGGCGCGACATCTACGCGGTCAATGTCGAAGCGGCGGACGGAGTGCTCGGGCGCGCGATGGGGCACTACGGCGTGCACGAGCTGCCCACAGCGCGCAACTGCATCGAGCTGATGCTCTACGGCTCGGAAGGGTCGAGCCTGGCCCAGTACCACGACATGCGGTACGTGCACACGGGGGGGAGAGACGAAGAGACTGAGAGACGGAGAGACGAAGGGGGGGCGGTCGGGTTCAAGCCCAGCGCGCTCGCGGAGATCACGGAGGACTGCCTGTACGCGGGGCGCGAGTTCTACTTCAACAACGAGGTCCACGGGATGCACTACGGCGAGTTTGCGCACTACGCCGAGGCGTTTGCCGCGGCGCTGATCGACGGCGTGCCGACATCGCCGGAGCTCGAAGAGGGCATCGACACGTTCTGCGTGATGGAGAGCGTGCGCCGGGCGTCGGCGTCGGGCCAGCCCGTGGAGGTGGACGAGGTCCGCCGCGAGGTCGGGTTGTAGGCGCGGGTGCGCGGCGCCGGCGCTCGCGGGCTACCGATCCGGGCCGGGACGGGCGTGAGAATGGGTCTCGCGGGGGAAGGTGAGCGTCGTGGCGTGCGCGCCGATCCGCGCGGTGATGATGAACGGGTCCGCGTCATCGGGCGCGCCGTCCAGCCTCCAGCGATGTCCCTCGACGGTGGCCGGTCGCGCCGTTCCGCCGCGCTCGACCGTGACGGACGCCCCGGGCGTGACCTCGCCCGCGAGGGTTCCCGGGCCGGAGGCGGTGACCGCGACAAACGGCGCGGAGCCCGCGAGGCTGCGGTGGAAGGCGACGAGGGCCGCGAGGTCCGGTGCGTTCAGTTCCGATGCGGCCGGGCCGATGACCATGTCGTCCACGGCCCGGACGAGCGCGGCGTCCGCGAGGTGCGCGAGCGCGGGGCCGTACATCGAGCCGTAGGCGCCGTGGCAGCGGGCGCAGCGGTCTTCGAAGAAGGAGATGGGACCGAGCGAGAGCGAGACCGCGGGTACGGGTCGGGAGGGAGTCGGCGGATCGACCGGCGGGCGCGCCTCCGGCGCGCACCCGGGCGCGAGGACGAACGGCGCGAGCAGCCAGGCGCGGGATGGCACGCCGGGGCGCATCACTTCCCGCCGACGTGGGTCAGCCGGTAGATGCGCCCGGGCACGTCCGCCGTGAACAGCACCGAGCCGTCCGGGGCCTGGACGCAGTCCGCGGGCCGCGCGAGCACCTCGCCCTTGCCGTCGACGCATCCCACGACCGTCTCCAGCCCGTATGGCCGGGCGAACCGGTCGCTCGCCGGGTCCTTGTCGAACAGGACGCGTGCGACGCAGTACCCGACGGGCTTCGAGCTGTTCCATGAGCCGTGCGCCGCGACAAGGATGTCACCCTCGTGGTTCGCGGGGAACACGTTGGCCTTCGCGTTGATCGCCGGATCGATGAACGTCCACCCGTTGCAGGCCCAGTGGGCGCCGACGGACCACTCGGGCGGGATGGTCCTGGCCGCCAGCTCGTTGATGTCGTCGCGCTTCATGAACTCGTACCGCGGGAGGCGCATCCCGACGACGAACGGGTGCCCGTAGAAGCCGTCCCGGACATAGAGATTCAGCTCGTCGGGCGGGTTGAGGTCGGTGACGGGTTGCGGGCCGCGCGTCTTGTCGCCGGCGTCGCGCCCGAACCAGTCGGAGCCGTGGTCGAAGCCCCAGAGCTCCGTCGTGCCCGGGCGGAAGCGGTACTTCTCGGTGTTGCGGATGCCGGAGGCGAAGAGTGTGCGCGACGAGCCGTCGAGCCCGTAGAGCCAGGTCTTCTGGCGGTCCGTCTCGGTCTGGTCGGTGATGTTCCCTATGTCGCCGATGGAGGTGTAGAAGCCCTCGGGCGTGACGAAGATCGGGCGCCACCAATGCCCGCGCCCGGGGAGGCCCGACAGGACGGTGACGGTTTCGTCGGCCGTGCCGTCGCCGTTCGTGTCGCGCCCGCGGTTGACCGTGGTGTCGGTCGTATACCACAGCCAGCCGTCGAAGAAATGGAGCCCGTGCACGGAATCCAGGCCCGCGACGAACGTCCCGGCGGGCTCCCACGCGCCGTCGGCGTCGCCGTCGGAGAAGACCGCGATGTCGCCCGGCCCGCCGTGCATGCGCGGGCGTGAAACATAGAGCCGCCCCGCGGCGTCGAACTCCATGAAGCGTGCGCCGGGCAGTCTCTCGACCGCGGCCGTGACGGCGTAGCCTTCGCGGACGTAGAACCCATCCGGGGCGGGCTGGCGCGCCGAGGCCGCGTTCGCCGCCAGGACGATCGTCAACGCCGCGAGAGCCCGATTCATGCGATGCGCCTCCAAGGAATCCGCCGGTGACTGTACGGGCCCGCGGTGCACCGGGCGTGCGTTCACGCTGATCGAGTTGCTGACGGTGATCGCGGTGATCGGCCTGCTGATCGGGCTGCTGATCCCCGCGCTGAGCTCCGCGCGCGAGTCGGGGCGGGGGGCGCTGTGCCTGTCGAACCTGCGGCAGATGGGGCTGGCCATCCAGATGTACGCCGACGAGAACCGCGGCGTCGGGCCCGCGATCGGCGAGCCGTACGCCGAGTTTCCCAACTGGGCGTTCGTGGTCCAGCAGTTCAGCGGGCACACGGGGACGACGCCGGGCGAGGTGTACACGCGCCGGCTTTCGGTGCTGGTCTGCCCCACGATCGACGCGCACTACCCGGAGGACATGTCGCGGACGTACGCGATGAACGGGACGGGGCACGCGGGCCCGGCCTTCGGCGACCCGGACCACTACGACGACGCCGGCGACCCCGGGCACATCCGGCTGGACCGCGGCGCGGGTGTCGCGCAGCCGAGCCGTACACCGATCATGCTCGACTCGGCGGTCGCGTCGTTCCCCAGCAACGCGCCGCCGCCGACACGCACGGCGAGCATCATCGACTTCCGCCAGCCCCAGCACGTCGCATCGCGGCTGGGGCGCTTCCACGCGCGCGGCACGCTGTTCCAGGCTTCGGCGTTCGACGGGTCGGCCCGGGCGTGGCGCGAGATTCCCGAGCACTGGCAGGAGCGGCTGCCGTGAGGCGTGCGGCTCGGAGCGCCTTCCCGCGATAGGCTGACGCGGGTGGAACTCACGCCGCTCCGCTACTTCCGCGCCATCGCCGCCGCCGGCCACATGACCCGCGCGGCCGAGTCGCTGGGAGTGTCGCAGCCGGCGCTCTCGGCGGTCGTCCGCAAGCTCGAGGCCGAGGTCGAGGCGGAGCTGCTCCACCGCACGGGGCGCGGCGTCGCACTGACCGAGGCGGGCCGGGTCTTCCTCGCGGCCGCCGAAGAGGCGATTCGGGCGGCCGAGGCCGCGGTCAAGGGCGTGCGCGAGTTGGTGGGACTGGAGCGCGGCTCGATCCGCGTCGGAGGCGGGGCGACGGCGATCACGTACCTGCTGCCGCCGGTCATCTCGGCCGTGCGGAAGGACTATCCAGGCCTGAGGTTCTACATCCGCGAAGCCGGCTCGAGCGCCGTGGGCGCGGCCGTGCTTTCGGGGGAGCTGGACCTGGGCATCGTGACGCTGCCGATCCGCATGCCGGGCTCGGGCGATCTGCTCTCGATCCCGCTGGTGGAGGACGAGCTGCGCCTGATCGTGCCGCCGCGCCACCGGCTCGCGGGCAAGCGGTCGTTCCGGTGGACCGAGCTGGCGGGCGAATCGCTCGTCGCGTTCGAGGCGGGGACGGCGGTGCGCGAGGTCATCGACCGGGCGCTGGCCGAGGCTGGCGTGTCGATGGTGACCGTGATGGAGCTGCGCTCGATCGAGTCGATCAAACGGATGACGGCGGCGGGGATCGGGCTGGGGTTCGTCAGCCGGTTCGCGCTCGGGGAGCGCGAGGGGCTGGTATGCCGGGGTGGACGGTTGGCGCGCGAGCTGGCGATCGTGCGCCGGCGCGATCGCGTGCCGAGCCCGGCGGTCGGGGCGTTTGAGAAGCGGCTCGTGCGGAGCCTGCGGCGGCTCTGAGCATCAATTTTGTTGATCGAACACGTAAATTCGATCGATTCGATTCATGCCTAGGAATCGCCAATAGTTGATCGAACCCGATCACACGGAGCCGCCCCATGCCCCCCTCCACCGGCCGCCCCGACCCGTTCAACGCCCGCAAGACCCTGACGACGAAGCACGCCGAGTACACGTACTACGACCTCGGCGCGCTCACGCGAGCCGGGATCGGGCGCGTCGACCGCCTGCCCTACTCGATCAAGGTGCTGCTGGAGGCGATGCTCCGCAACCTCGACGGGTTCGTGGTGACGGCCGACGACGTCTCGGGCCTGGCCAACTGGAACGCGAAGAAGCCGGCGCAGCTCGAGCTGCCGTTCGTGCCCGGGCGCGTCGTCCTGCAGGACTTCACCGGCGTGCCGTGCGTGGTGGACCTGGCCGCCATGCGTGACGCGATGAAGAAGCTCGGCGGCGACCCCGCGCTCATCAACCCGCTCGTTCCGTGCGACCTCGTCATCGATCACTCGGTGCAGGTGGACGCCTACGGCTCGCGCACGGCCCTGACCATCAACGCCCAGCGGGAGTTCGAGCGGAACACCGAGCGCTACCGGTTCCTCAAGTGGGGGCAGCAGTCGCTCTCGAACTTCCGGGCCGTGCCCCCGGCGACGGGGATCGTCCACCAGGTGAACCTGGAGTACCTCGCGCGCTGCGTGTGGACCCGCGAGTCGGGCGGCGAGCGCGTCGCGTACCCGGACTCGTGCGTCGGCACCGACAGCCACACCACCATGATCAACGGCCTTGGCGTCGTCGGCTGGGGCGTCGGCGGGATCGAGGCCGAGGCGGTGATGCTCGGCCAGCCGATCTACATGCTCACGCCGGAGGTCATCGGGTTCCGGCTCAAGGGCAAGCTCAAGGAGGGCTCGACGGCGACGGACCTGGTCCTGACGGTGACGGAGATCCTGCGGAAGCGCGGCGTCGTGGACAAGTTCGTCGAGTTCTGCGGCCCGGGGCTCGCGGCCCTTTCGGTGCCGGACCGCGCGACGATCGCGAACATGGCCCCGGAGTACGGCGCGACGATCGGGTTCTTCCCCGTTGACGCCGCGACGATCGACTTCCTGCGGTTCACGGGTCGCGCCGAGGCGACGGCGGCGCTCGCCGAGGCCTACTGCAAGGCCAACGGGCTCTTCTGGACCGCTGACGCCCCGGAGCCGGAGTTCACCGACCTGATCGAGCTGGACATCTCCACGGTCGAGCCCTCGCTGGCCGGGCCGAAGCGCCCGCAGGACCGCGTGCCGCTGAGCCGCGTGAAGGCGTCGTGGCAGAAGGAGCTGGTGGACTCCTTCGGCAAGAAGCTGCCGACCGAGGCGATCGACATCGGCCGCTGGGTGGGCGAGGGTGGTGGGGGGGGGAGCACGGCCCCCGCGAAGGGCAACCAGCAGGTGAACCCGTCGGCGGACCACGCGGCGGACCCGGGGTGCGCGGGCGTGAGCGTCGCGTACAACGGCAAGGGCTTCCGCCTGCACCACGGCGACGTGGTGATCGCCGCGATCACGAGCTGCACGAACACGAGCAACCCGGACGTGATGATCGCGGCCGGGCTGGTGGCGCGCAAGGCGCGGGCGAAAGGCCTGACATCGCGCCCGTGGGTGAAGACCTCGCTCGCCCCGGGCAGCAAAGTGGTCACGGAGTACTACAACAAGGCGGGGCTGACGGAGGACCTGGACGCCCTGGGCTTCCACACCGTGGGCTACGGGTGCACTACGTGCATCGGCAACTCCGGCCCGCTCCCGGACGCGATCGAGGCCGCGGTGAAGTCGGGCGACCTGGTCGTCGCGTCGGTGCTGAGCGGGAACCGCAACTTCGAGGGCCGGGTCCACGCGGCCGTCAAGGCCAACTACCTCGCCAGCCCGCCGCTGGTGGTCGCCTACGCGATCGCCGGGAACGTGAACATCGACCTCGCCGCCGAGCCGCTGGGCACGGGGAAGGACGGCAGGCCCGTGTTCCTGCGGGACGTCTGGCCGACGCACGCCGAGGTGCAGGCCGTGAAGAAGCAGGCGGTGACGCCCGAGCAGTTCCGCACGCAGTACGCCGACGTGTTCACGGGGAACCCGACGTGGAACGCCGTGCCCGTGAGCAAGAGCGACCTGTACGCGTGGGACGCGAAGAGCACGTACATCCAGAACCCGCCCTACTTCGAGGGGATGAGCGAGCGGCCCCGCCCGCCCGCGGCCGTGCGCGGGGCCCGTGTGCTCGCGTTCGTGGGCGACTCGGTCACGACCGACCACATCAGCCCCGCGGGGGACATCGCCGAGGCGAGCCCGGCGGGCGAGTACCTCAAGTCGCTGGGCGTGCCCAAGTCCGATTTCAACAGCTACGGCTCGCGCCGCGGCAACGACCGCGTGATGACCCGAGGCACGTTCGCCAACGTCCGCGTCAAGAACAAGCTGGCCGTGGAGCCCCGGGCCGCAACGGAACCCGGAGCGCAAGCGACGGGGTCGAAAATCCGTGAGGGTGGGTGGACGCGGGACATGTCGAAGGCCGCCGCCGGCGGTGGTGGGGGGGGCGGTGGGGGGGCCACAGGGGGCAAGCTCGACTGGATCTACAACGCGAGCCTCAACTACAAGAAGGAGGGCACGCCGCTGATCGTGCTGGCGGGCAAGGACTACGGCATGGGCTCGAGCCGCGACTGGGCGGCCAAGGGCGCGCTGCTGCTCGGTGTGCGGGCCGTGATCGCCGAGAGCTTTGAACGAATCCACAGGTCGAACCTGGTGGGCATGGGGGTCCTTCCCCTGTGCTTCCCGCCCGGGCAGTCGGCCGCGTCGCTGGGCTTGGACGGCACGGAGACGTTCGACATCGATCTGCCGGTGAATGCGGAGGGCCTGACGCTCCCGCGTTGCGAGGTGAAGGTGACGGCGAAGAAGAGTGGGGGGGCCGACGGGCGCACAGTCGAGTTCACGACGCGCTGCCGGATCGATACGCCGGTGGAGGCGGAGTACTACCGCAACGGGGGCGTCCTGCAGACGGTCCTGCGGCGACTGCTGAATGAAAGTCGCAAACCAGTGGGCGCAAGGTAGCGAGGTATGACCCTCCGCCCGTTCGGCCTTGTCGGCCGCGCTCCCCATCTCCCGCGCCCGGTACACTGCCCGCCCGCATGCTTGTTTCCGCCGCGAACCCTGGCGGTCGCTTCCTCAAAGGCGCTCTGCTCTTCACCATTGCAGCACACGCTCTCGCGATGCTCTCAATGGTCCTTCTCCTCCCGGGTCTACCCGGTGGGTTGAACCCTGACGTCGCCACTCGCGCCGCGCACCTCGCCGAGCACCCCTGGCTCTGGCGGCTCGGCTGGGTTCCTTGGCAGATCACCGCTGCGTCAGACCTCCTGCTTTCCGTCGCCCTTCTGCGCACCCGCTGGATCCCGCGCTTCCCCGCCCTCGTCGCCGTCGTTGCCACCCTTGCCGCCATCGTCCCCGATCAGACCGGCCAGTGGTCCTGGACGTGGCGCGGTGTTTCGCTCGCTGACGCGGCCGTGACGTCCGGGGACATCGACTCGTACGCCCTCTACGAGGCCGCGATCTTCCGCCGCATCGCCGGGTGGGCGGCCATCGGCTATCTCATGGGCGCCCTCGGCTGGACATGGGCTTTCTCCGCAGCCGGCACCTGGTCCGGGCGCCTCACCGGGCTCTCCATCGCCGTGTGGACGCTCTTCGCGCTCGCCACAAGCACCGTTTTCCTGCCCGATCACCTCCGAGCTCTTCCCGGCATGAGCCGGGCCGTCTCCGTCGGCAATGCCTTTGCCTTCCTCCTCCTCATGTGGTGGCTTATCGAAGTCTCAGAGGGTGTCTTCCGCCGCGATCAGCCCCGCGCCTCGCACGGCGCGACGGCTCTGTGGCGACATCCCAAGAGTGGCCTGGTGCCCCGCATGTCAGATGCTCTCGCCAACAGCGCCTTCACCCGCGCTATCACCGCCCCCATCCCGCCCCTCGCCATGGCCAGCGACATCACCGATGTCGTCTACGTCAACTACCTCGTCGACGCCGGCGCTCTCGTACCCCTTGTCCCGGCTCCACTCCAGCTTCAACGCCTCGGGCCTTCCGGCCGCTACGCGCTCTTCACGTTTCTCACATTCCGACACGGTCACTTCGGCCCTTCCTGCTTCGGCGCCTTGCGTCGCGTGTGGCCGTCGCCCCTCCAGTCCAACTGGCGCCTCTACGTTGTAAACCCTCGCACCGGCACGCGCGGCGTGCAGTTCCTCACCACCGCCATCACCAGCACACCCCACGCTCTCGCGGCCCGGCTTCTCGCCGAGGGTGTTCCGATGCACGTCCCGGCGCGCGCCCATCTTCGCCGTGACGTGCTGGGTGCGGTCGACCTGCTCCTTGAGTCTGGTGCGGGCACAGCCCCGGACGCCAGGGCGACGCTCGTGCCGGCGCCGGAACCCCGCCTCGGATCGCCCTGGGACGAGTGCTTCGCATCCTGGCGTGAGTTCCTCGCCTACTGCGTGCCGCAGGATCGTGCCATGTGCGTGTCCCGTACGACCGGGCGTGTGCTCCGGCAGGAGATCGAGCTGGACATCCCGCTCGACGCGTGCCACCCCCTTTCCGGCGCCGTCGTCTCCGCAGCCGCGAGCGCGATTGCGGGCAATGCGCCGCCGCTCAGCTTCGTCGTCGATCGTGTCGGGTTCCGCTTCGCGAGCCAGGCCTTCGACGAGACCGAGCTCGCGGAGCACGCCGATGGGAACCGGGTTGGCGACGACGATCCGCGCCCCGCGGTGTCGCATGCGGTTGCGGCTCCCGAAGTCGACCCGGGTCATGCCCGCCGCGGCGGGTGAACGCCGTCCGCGGAGATCACGCCAAGTTCGCGGAGGGGAACGGGCAACACGAAGGCCCGAAGGGCACGAAAGCGTTGGCCACATGGGGGCAGAGGGCACCAAGATCGGATGAGGGGAAGGGGCGGGTGCGTTCACGATCGCCGGAAACCTGCATCACAAACCACTTCGGCCGCTGGCCCAAACACATCCCGATCATGTACACTTCAGGCCATGTGTGGGGACTCAAAGGTCGAGGGCGTGCTTGCTGTCGTGAAGCAGGTCTGGGGGCATGACCGGCTCAAACCTCTGCAGGCCGAGTCGATCGGGGCGACTCTTGCCGGGCGTGATTCGCTCACGGTGTTGCCCACCGGCGGGGGAAAGTCGCTCTGTTACCAGGTCCCGCCGCTCGTCACGGGGCGTCTCACGGTCGTCGTTTCTCCGTTGATCGCGCTGATGCGGGACCAAGTCGCGTCGTTGAAGATGGCGGGCGTCGCGGCCGCGGAGATGCACAGCCATGCCGCGCGTGAAGACGTGGCCGAGGCGCGGGCTCAGGCGGAGCGCGGCGAGCTGCGGCTGGTTTTCGCGGCGCCCGAGCGGCTGCTGACGCCGGACTTCATCGCGTGGATGGCGCGCCTGAGCGACCGGGGCACGCCCGGCATCGGCGCGATCGCGATCGACGAGGCCCACTGCATCAGCCAGTGGGGGCATGACTTCCGCCCCGAGTACCGTCGTCTCGCGGAACTCCGCGAGGTGCTCCCCGGTGTGCCCATCGCCGCGTACACCGCGACGGCGACGCCGCGCGTCCGCGAAGACATCGTCGCGCAGCTCCATCTCCGCGACCCGGCGGTGTTCGTCGGCACGTTCGACCGCCCGAACCTGACCTACCGCATCCTGCCGCGCGTGGACCTGATCGGGCAGGTGAAGGAGGCGCTCGACCGCCACCCGGACCGGGCCGCGATCGTCTACTGCATCAGCCGCAAGGACACCGAGGCGCTCGCGGCGTCGCTCAAGGCTCAGGGGGTCGATGCCGCGGCGTACCACGCGGGGATGGACGCGAAGGCGCGCACGCGGGTCGGCGAGGCTTTCCGCGCGGAGAGGCTCAACGTCGTGGTGGCGACGGTCGCGTTCGGCATGGGGATCGACCGCGGCGACGTGCGCTGCGTGATCCACGCGGCCCTGCCCAAAAGCCTCGAGCACTACCAGCAGGAGACCGGGCGGGCCGGGCGCGACGGGCTGCCCGCCGAGTGCCTGCTGCTGTACTCGGCCGGCGACGTGGTGCGATGGAAGCAGTTGATGGAGCGCGGCTCCGAAGAGCAGGGCGCGTCGCCCGAGGTCCTCGAGGTCCAGGCGGCGCTGCTGGAGCGGATGCACCGGTTCGCGGCCTCGTCGCGCTGCCGTCACGCGGCCATCAGCGCGTACTTCGGGCAGGACTATCCGGCGAAGGGCTGCGAGGCCTGCGACGTGTGCCTGCACGAGCACGAGCCGATCGCGGACACCCAGGAGACCGCCCGCAAGATCCTCTCGTGCGTGTTTCGCTGCAACCAGTCGTTCGGCGCGGCCCACGTGGCGGACGTGCTGGTGGGTAAGACGACGACGCGCGTCAAGGAGCGCCGGCACGACGCGTTGAGCACGTTCGGCCTGCTCGCGCACCTCCGGCGCGAGCAGGTGCTCAACTACATCGGCCAGCTTGTGGACTCCGGAGACCTGGAGCGGGCCGGAGACCCGTACCCCGTGCTGCGCCTGACGGCGCAGGCGTCGGATGTGCTCCGCAACGCGCGCCAGGCGGTGCTGGTGGAGCCGAAGGTGAGCAGCGTGACTCCGAAGCGGCGCCGGCGCGCGCACGCGGCGGGCGTCGAAGCCGAACCGCTGACCGCGCCTGAAACGGCGCTCTTTGAGCACCTGCGGCGCGTGAGGCGCACGCTCGCCGAATCGCGCGGTGTTCCGCCTTTCGTCATCCTCGGCGACGCGGCCCTGGAGGAAGTCTGCCGCGTCCGGCCCGGGTCGGTCGCGACGCTCATCAACGTGCGCGGCATCGGGACGAAGAAGGTCGAGGACTTCGGCGCGGAACTCGTCGGAGCGGTGCGGGCGTTTTGCGCTGAGCGAGCGATGCCGCTCGACGCGAAGCAGGGGTCACGCCCGCGCCGGGATGACTCCGCAGCCGGGAATCCTCCGGCACTCTCGCGGGGCGCGGCCCTGGCCGCGCCGATGTTCCGGCGCGGCGACACCATCGAGCAGGTCATGGCGGCCACGGGCCGAACCCGGGGTACTGTCGAGGATTACCTCGCGGAGTACGTCGCGGCGGAGCAGCCTGCTTCACTCGAACCCTGGGTGGACGAGGCCACGAGACGCCGCGTTCACGAAGCAATCCGCAACGAGGACGGCGGCCTGCTCCGTCCGATCTTCGATCGTCTCGGAGGGCAGGTCTCGTGGGTGCAGATCAAGCTGGTGCTGGCTGCGCGCCGGGAAAGTCCTTCGTGTTGAGCGGCGGTTCTGCGCCACGCGCGGTCGTGCCGCGGCTCACGGGCACCCGGCGACATACAGCGCCTGGAAGCACCCGAAGTCGGCGATCGTCAACACGGAATCGCCGGTGCAATCGGCATACGGATCGCCGCGCACGTAGTTCGACTGGAAGCACCCGAAGTCCGCGACGCTCAGTTTCCAATCGGCGTTGCAGTCCGCGGTGCACATCCGGTCGAAGCGGACGACCCAGCTTTCGTACCTGATCTGGCCCGGCGCCCACTCGTGCTTGCCGACACCCGCGATCGTCCTTGCGTCGGCGTCGGCACCGGTCGCGCTCGTGAGTTCCCAACCAGTCAGGTCGATACCGAGCGTGGGCAGATAGTCGTTGAGGTCCACCACTCCCGTCGGAACCGTCCAGAGGAAAGCGAGCGAGGTGTACGGTGCCGATGTGAGCATTGCGGAGCCGACGATCGCTGAGCCGTCGCCACTCATCGCACTCGTCACCATGAACTCGAACCCCGGGAGGCCGCCCAAGTCTTGAGTACGCCCGGCGCTTGTCCAGCGGAAGGGGCGAGTCACCAGCGCGCCGCCAGACCACCCCGCGACAACGCTTCCGTCCGCACTGACAGCTTCCGCGGATGTGAACGTCGAGCCGGGCAGGCCGCCCACCTCCTGCATCCCTCCTGCGGCGGTCCACCGGAAGGCTCCACTGCCTCCGTGCGATTTGCCGACGATGACGGACCCATCCGCGTTAACCGCGTTGGCGTACGAGAACGCGGCGGGCCCGATCAGGGTTCCGAGGTCCTGTGTGCCGCCGGACTGGGTCCACCGTGTCGCGTGGTAGTAGCTCTGGCCCCCGATCCACCCGGAGGAGGCGAGTCCCACAACGGTCGAGCCGTCAGCGCTGATGTCGATGCTGATCATCGATAGCGAGGTGGGAAGCCCGGGCATCAACTGAAACCCACCCGCCTCCGTCCAGCGGAAGCCATAGGTCCATGAGGAAGGCGCCAAGTGGGAAAAGCCCGGTGCCGCCTTGCCGTCCGCGCTCAGGGCGAAAATATCGCCGGCCTGCCCTTGCGGCGGCAGTCCAATTCCGAGCCAACCGGTCTCGGCGCGCCAGATATACCCTTGAGAGTACTGAGCCGAAGTCCAGGAAAAAGACGTCCCCGCGATCGCGCGTCCATTCGCGCTGATACGACCTGCGGAGGACCTGTCTAAGCCGGGAAACAGACCAAGTCCCTGAAACGAGACGGGTTGCGCGATCGCGATATCAGGACACAGCGCAGCAAAGGCGACGATGCTGATGGTGCGCATTCGGGACGCCGGGCGGGTGAGCATGGCGCACCTCCGTTGCGGTACAGTGTCGCACACCGCACACGGATGTGTCAACGGCATCTGATGTGCGGGAGATCACATCTCCCTGACGACGGGAATGGTGTCGCGATGCTTCCTCACGGTCGCGTCTCAGGCAGATGTGCTCCGATCGCCTCCATCGCGTCGTCCTTCCCGGCCGTGTAGGCGGCAAAGGTCGGCGGGGCCGCGATCTGCGGCTGCACCCACGTGCGTCGGTCGGTCGAGTCGCCCCACTGCCAGTACCGCGACGAGCAGTGCATCCGCAGCTTGCTGTACGGCAGCAGCACGAACGTGCTCTCGCCGATGAACGCCGGGCTCGAGCCCGTGGGCTCGCCCACGAACGTGGCGCTGGTCGTGTCCTCGAGCATGTTGACGCCGTTCTGGGCCGCGGAGAACGTGTGGCGGCCGATGACGACGAAGAGGTGGCCGGGGCGGTTGATGCGCTCGCTCTTGATGAGCGCGAGCAGCAGCGGGGGCAGCAGCCCCGTGTTCCCGCCGCCGTTGAAGCGCATGTCCAGCACGAGCCGCTCGGCGCTGTTCTCTTCGACGAGTTTCGTCAGGTTGGCCGCGAAGTCGGCGAGCGTGGGCCCGCCCGGCGTGTTCCCCACCGCGGCGAAGCGGGCGTACACGAGCTTCTGATCGGGCACGAACTCGGCCCACAGCCGCTGGTCACGCTCGCGCAGGTAGAGCGGGGGTTTGGCGAGGGAGTCGTGGACGTAGGTGTAGCCGGGCGTGAACATGCCGCCGGAGCCGCCGGAGGGCAGGTCACTGGGTGACAGGCGGACAGCGACGCGTTCGCCCTTCGCCGTGCGCAGCGTGTACTCGCACCCCCCGGCCCCCACCCCCCCGCCGTCCGCGACCGCGCCGATCGCGGCGAGCACGTCGGGGTTCACCAGGCGCGCGGGGGCGCCGGCGGCGTACCCCATCGCGTTGTCCACGGACAGGTACGGCTTGACGGCCTCGACGGCCGCGTCGGTGTCGAGCGGGCCGACCTTCAGCACGCGTGCGCCCACGAGGGCCGCGTGCTCCGGCGGGGCGCCGATCACGTGCAGTCCGTCGGCGAAGAGAAACAGATGCAGCGGGTAGCGGGCGATCGTCGCCTGACCGACGGCCGCGGACGCGAGGCCGGTGTGCCCGTCGCCGACCATCGCGGCGAGCTTCATGAGCCGCACGCGGACCTGGGCGTCGGTCAGCTTCGGCACGTCGGCCTTGAGCTTCGCGATCTCGCCGCTGAACGCCGACTTCGAGACGCGTCCGTACAGGTCCCAGTGCATCTGCTCCATGCGGCGAACCATGAAGTCCAGGTCCCAGGCCCATCGCTTGGCGCGGTCGGGCTCCTCCGGCGGGTTCAGGCCCGTGAGCGCGATGAACCGCGGGTCGGCCCGCAGCGAGTCAAGGTCGGTGTCGCCTTCGAGGGTCCGCTGCTCGGCGAAGCGGTTCTCGAAGGACCGGGTGAGCCACGCGATCGCGTCGTCGGCCCGCCCGGACAGAGCGTGGGCGCACGCGGTGTTGTACATCTGCGTCTCGGGGTGCGAGCCGAGTTCGATCGCCTTCGCGTACGCGGGGATCGCCTCGTCGTAGCGTTTCACCGCGTGGAGGCTGTACCCCAGGTCGGCCCAGGCCGCCCCGTCATACGGGTTCGTCTTCAGGTACGCCCGCAGTGCCTCGGCCGCCTCGGCGTACTTCTCCTCGCCCATGAAGGCCCGGGCCTCGGGGGCCGGCTCGGGTGGGCCGGCGAGCGCGATCCCGGTTCCGGCGAGCATGGCGCTGAAACACACCAGCGCGCAGAGTCTGGCCCGGAGCGCGGGCCGCGCCGTAGGACGAGTCGGGTTCATGGAGGGGGAACTCCCGCCCCGCGCCGCCGCCGCGATCCGGCCGCACAGGGGATGGCCCATTATGGGGTTTTTCGCCCCCGGATTGCAACGAAACGGCGTGCTCGCGCCGGGATCGGTTGGAAACCCCGGCTACCGCCTGAACCAGTACGCCCGCCCCGCGTTGAGCGGGGCCGTGCCGGGGTCCTCACCCGGCGCGCCGACCGCCACGTCCGCGAGGTTCGCGGCGTTCACGTTCGGCAAGCCCGAGACCGACGCGCCGAACGCACCCGAGGCCTCGGGGTAGCGCGACGCGAGCGTGACGAGCCGCAAGCCTGTCGCGCCGGAGTAGATGTACGCGCGGCCCTGGTCGGCCGAGCCCTCGCCCGGTGCGCCGACGACGATGTCGCCCCGTCCGTCGCCGTTGGTGTCGGTCATGCCCGCGACAGCCATGCCGAAGTTGCCCCCGGCGGTGGGGGTCGGCGGGAGGAGCTTGAAGAGCAGGGCGCCGGTCGCGCCGGAGAAGAGGTGGGCGCGGCCCGTGCCGTCGGGGGCGGTGCCCGGGTCTTCGTTGGGCGCGCCGATGACGACGTCGCCGCGGGCGTCGCCGTTGGTGTCGGGCACGCCCGCGACCGAGCGCCCGAAGAGCCCGTCGGCTTCGGCGCCGGGTGAGCTGAACGCGCGGAGCATCGCCCCGTTCGAGCCGGAGTAGAGGAACGCGCGGCCGGGGTTGCCGGTGGGGACGCCGGTGCCCTGCGGCATGCCGACGATGATGTCGCCGCGGGCATCGCCGTTGGCGTCCGGTACGCCGCCCACCGACCAGCCGAAGTAGTCGTTGGCGGCCGGGCCGACGGAGACGGGCACGCCGAGCGTGTAGAGACGCAGGCCGGTCGCGCCCGAGTAGACGTGGACGCGGCCGGCGTCGGCGGGGAGCGTGCCGGGGTCTTCGCGCGGGGCGCCGACGATCGCGTCGCCGCGCCCGTCGCCGTTCACGTCCGCGACGCCCGCGACGGAGTAACCGAAGAGCCCGGTGGCCTCACCGGCGGGCGGGATGAGCTTGAACAGGAGCGATCCGTTCGCGCCGGAGTAGATGTACGCGCGTCCGCAGTCGAAGGGGCTCGTGGCGGGGTTCTCGTTGGGGGCGCCGACGAGGAGGTCGGCCTTGCCGTCGCCGTTGGTGTCCGGGATGGAGGAGACGGACCATCCGAACCGGCCGGCGGACTCCGGGGCGGGCGAGCCGATGGTGCGGAAGGGGGCGCCGCCGACGCCGTTGAAGACGTGGACGCGTCCGGCCATCGCGATCGTGGCGTGGGTTTCGAGCGGCGCGCCGACGATGATGTCGCCTCTCGCGTCGCCGTTCAGGTCCGGCGAGCCGGCGACGGAGAACCCGGCCTGCCCCTGGGCGATCTGGCTCGGTGATACGGCGGTCGAGTACGCGGTGCGGTTGCAGACGATCGTCGTGTCCGCGGGCACGCCGAGGACGAACTCGATGTGGCCGGCGAGGTTGATCTGGCCTGAGGGCGTGAAGGTGCCGGTGGCGGTGTAGGTGGTGATGAAGCCGCTGGGGGGGTTGGAGCCGTTGATCGTGACCTGCCCCGCGGCGTTGACGCTCACCGAGAGGTCGCCGAACACCGCGTGACCGGTGAGCGCCGCGGACCACCCGCCCGCCGTGATCGGCCCGCTGAGCGTGAAGGGCGGCGGGTCCGGCAGCCCGAAGACGCCCCCATCGGCGTCGATGGTCATGGTGAGGGTGCTGGCGACGATGACGCCGTCGGCGCGGATGGCGCCGCTGGAACTAAACGTCGTGTTGGTCCACGTGCCCGCGTAGTGGCCCGCCGGCAGGGACGGCTGGGCGAGCGCGGGGGCGCATGCGGACACGATCGCGGCCAGGGCGACTTCAACGCAACGACGGATCATGGGGGGAGCCTCCGTGGAAGGTCCGCTCAGCATACCGCGCGGTTCCGAAAAAGGGGTCCTGGCACGATCCTGTCAGGGTTTGCGTCGGGGCGGGCGTCCGCCGCGTCCGCGGGCCTGGTCGAGGGTCTTGCGCCGCTGCTCGGCGGCGGCCTGGAGCCGGGCGAAGAAGCCGCCGCCGCCGGCGGGCGCGGGGGACTTCTTTTTGGGCTCCAGGAGGTTGTGCTTGGCCATGTGGGCGCGGATCCACTTGCTCTCGAGGATGCCCAGGGTCGAGTTGGCGATGAAGTAGACGGCGAGGCCGCTCGGGGCGCCCCACATGAAGAGGGGGAACATGACGACCATCATGATCTTGGTGATCTTCTGGGTCTGCTCCTGCTCGGGGGTGAGGGTCGCGCTGGTCGGCGGCGTCAGGTACTTCTGCTGCACATAGAAGACGATGCCGAGGATGATCGGCAGGATGTTGATGCCGTCGAACGGCACGCCAAGCAGCGGGATGTTGAACAGCGACTTCCCGAAGGGGATGAAGCGGTCGGGCTCGGAGAGGTCGCCCATGAACCACCAGTTGCCGCCGCTGATCCACTGGAAAAGCCCGTAGAAGGCGGGCTGGTGGCGCAGCTCGAACATGAAGAAGAGCATGGCGTAGAGGGCGATCCAGACGGGAGTCTGGAGGAAGGCGGGGAGGCAGCCGAGCATCCCGGCGGGGCTCACGCCCTCCTCGCGGTAGAGCTTGCCGACCTCTTCGCGGAGCTTCTTCGTGTCGTCCTTGTACTTTTCCTGCAGTTTCTTCTGCTTGGGCGCGAGCTCCTGGATCTGCTTGCCGAAGCGGGCCATGCGGATCTGTGACCAGCGTGTGACCGGGTGGAGGATGGTGCGGACGACGAGGACGAGGAAGACGATGGAGAGGGCCCAGTCATGGAAGACGTAGTCGTGGAGGGCGTGGACCAGGCCGAAGAGCAGCTCGGCCATCCATGAGAACGTGCACCAGGCGCACGGGCCGCCGAAGCTGTAGACGACGAGCCCGTCGAGCCCGAGGGCGGCGGGCACGGGGTCGGCGCGGAGTTCGCGTCCGAGCATCGGTCCGGCGTAGACGCCGACGCTGAGGTCCGCGGCGCCGCCCGGGGGCGCGACGTGGTCGTCACTGCGGAACTGGAGGGCGGTCTCGACATAGTGCTGGTCGGGCTCCGCGGTGTTGAGGATGACGTTGTAGACGGCGTCCGCCACGTGAAAGACCTTGTCCGGGCCGGGCAGGTTCCCGGCGCGCGAGGCGGGGTCGATGAGCGGGTAGACCGCGCAGGCGAAGTAGCGGTCCGCCATCCCGGCCCAGACGAGTTGCTGCTCCTGATCGCGGCTTCGGCGGCGCGGCCACTGGAGGTCGCCGACGGGCCAGAAGCCGGTTTCCTTGTCGAACGTGCCGAGCATGGCGGCGCGGGTGAGCGTCGCGTAGTCGGCGGAGAGCACGAGCTGCCGGCCGGGGTCCAACGCGGGCCTGGCCAGGTAGCCGAACCGCACGCGGCGCTTGTCCCCGCCGTAGCCGGAGGCATCGGGCGGGAAGTCCACGGGCCCGTACTGCCACCAGTTGATGCGGAGGGGTCGGGTCGTCTTGTTCTCGACGTGCTGGCGGATGGCGAAGCCGTGGCGCGCGGCCCGGAGTTCGTAGGTGCGGACGATGCGGACGACCTCGGCTCCCGCGGCGTTGACGATCACGGCTTCGAACGAGCCCGGGGCGAGCTGCCGCCAGACGGGCACGTCCACCATGTCACGCCCGGGCTCCCTGCGCCGCCCGGTGAGGCTGACGGTGGCCCCGTCGATCTCAATCTGCTCGACGCCCAGGGGCGTCAGCACGCGGCGGACCAGCCCGCCGTCGGGCCCCGTGAACGCGAAGGACTTCTCGCCCTGGATGACGACGTGGTTGTCCGGCGAGTGCTTGAGCGTCTTGAAGTGTTTCGCCAGGGTGATGGAGCGGACGCCCGCCCCGTAGGGGGAGAACTCGACGCTGAGACGAGCGTCGGGATCGTCGAGCGAGCCGATCGGGGCGAAGTTCTCGGCCGCCGGGTCGCCCGTGAAGTCCCGGGCTCGGAGGCCCGCGAGGAGCTCATCGGCCGGCGCGCCCGGGGTTGCGGCGGGCGGGGGCGCGGCTTCGCCGGTCTGCAGGGGGGATTCGGGAGGTGTGGCCTCGGGCTGGGTTGCCGGCGGCTGCGCGGCGACGGGCGGAGTGGCCGCAGGCTGGCTGGCTGGCTGGTTGGCCGGTTGATTCTGGTGCTTGCCCTGCGAGGCCGTGTTGCGCTGGACCGACCAGAAGACCAGCACGCCGAGCCCGAGCATCAGCGCGGGAACGAGGATGCGGAGCCACGGGCGTGCGGGGGCTTGGGCCATGAGGGGGGAGCTTAGGGAATCGAACGGCCCGCGGCGTCGCTACCGGCCTTCGTAGAGCCGATCGCCCAGCCACGGCGAGAGGGTCGGGGTGGCCCGGATTCTCGTGGCCGTCACGTCGATGTTGTATTCCTTGCGGACGAACTCGACGCGGTCGGGGTGGAGGATGACGTAGCTGGCCCGCGGGTCGAGGTCGCGCGGCTGGCCGACCGACCCGACGTTGATGACGGCTTTTTCGCCGTCCTGGAACTTGTAGCACGAGTCACCCAGCTCGCCCGGGGGGTAGAAGTCGGGCTCGTCGGTGAAGACACCGGGGACGTGGGTGTGCCCGACGAGGCAGATGCGTTCGACGCGCTCGAAGATGCCTTCCATCTTGTCCGGTGCGCCCATCGCGTCGTCGGGGAAGATGTACTCGTTGATGGGGCGGCGGGGCGAGCCGTGGACGGCCAGGACCGGCAGGGTTCCGTCCGGCGGCGTCTCGACGACGCGCACGCGCAGGCTGTGCAGGAAGTCGTACCGCGAGGCTCGCGTGGCGCCGTCGGGCTCGCGGTCGAACTGTTCGCGGGTCCAATAGGCGGCCGTCTCGGCTCCGGGGTTGAAGTTGGTGGGCTCGTAGAGCACGCCGAAGTCATGGTTGCCCATGAGGGACCAGGCGCACTTCGCGCGGACCAGGTCGACACACTCAAGCGGGTCCGGCCCATAACCGACGATGTCCCCCAGGCAGATGATCCGCGTGATGCCGCGGGCCTCGATGTCCGCCAGGACGGTGCGGAAGGCCTCGGCGTTCGCGTGGATGTCGGAGACGACGGCGGTGGGCACGGAATAACCTCGAAAAGGCCCGGATGCTAGCGCAGCCTTCACGCGACCGCCAGACCGGGCGACACTCCGGACGCCCGACAGCCGAAGCCGGAGACTATGATCGACCCGCGCACGAACGAGTTCGCCCGCGTCCGACGGACGGGCGCGTCACAGGCCAGGGAGGCCCCATGCCAGCCGCCAACGTCACGTACCAGCGCACCCGCGAGATGACGATCGACGAGCTCTTGCTCGAGAATCGGATCGTGTTCCTCATCGGCGAGATCAACCAGGGCTCGGCCGCCCGCGTCATGATGCAGATGCTCTATCTGGAGAACCAGAAGCGCGGTCAGGACATCAACTTCTACATCAACTCGCCGGGCGGGGCGGTGGACGACACGCTGGCGATCTACGACACGATGCGGTTCCTCTCGAGCGCCGTCTCGACGTACTGCATCGGTCGGGCGTACTCGGGCGGGGCGGTGCTGCTGACGGCCGGGGCGAAGGGCAAGCGGTTCATGCTCCCGCACGCCAAGGTGATGATCCACCAGCCGCACGGCGGGGTGACGGGGCAGGCCGAGGACATCCGCATCCAGGCCGAGCAGATCATCAAGGCGAAGGAAGAGCTCAACCGCATCCTCGCCGGGCACACCGGGCAACCCTTCGAGCAGGTCAAGCGCGACTCCGAGCGGGACAAGTACTTCACGGCGGAAGAGGCGAAGGCCTACGGGCTGGTGGACGAGGTGCTGGCGCAGCCCCCGGCCGCGCCCAAGCCCTAACGAACGCACACGGAGGTCGTCATGTCGGGTTACCTGGTTCCCATCGTGATCGAGAAGTCCGGGCGGGGCGAGCGGGCGTACGACATCTACTCGCGGCTGCTCAAGGACCGGATCATCTTCCTGGGCGGGCCGATCGGCGACGAGGTCGCCAGCGTGATCATCGCGCAGCTCCTGTTCCTCGCCAACGAGGACCAGAAGTCGGACATCCACCTGTACATCAACTCTCCGGGCGGGAGCGTGACGGCCGGGCTGGGCATCCTGGACACCATGAACTTCATCCAGCCCGATGTCGCGACGTACATCATCGGGCAGGCCGCGTCGATGGGCAGCCTGCTGGCGTGCTCGGGCGCCAAGGGCAAGCGGTTCGCCCTGCGCAACGCCCGGAACCTCATGCACCAGCCCCTGGTCATGGGCGTGATCGAGGGGCAGGCGACGGACATCGAGATCGAGGCCCGCGAGACGCTCCGCCTGCGGGACCGCGTCTACCAGGTCTACGCGCGGGCCACCGGCCAGACGATGGAACGGATCCGGGTCGATTGCGACCGGAACAAGTGGCTCGACGAGCTGGAGATGCTCGACTACGGGCTGATCGACCGCATCCTCGAGCGGATGCCGCCGCCGCCGCCGCGGGCCGTGACGCGTGAGGACGAGTAGCCCAAGACCCGCCCCATGACCGCCCCCGCCGAGCGTGCGCGGATCGACTCTCCGCCGGTGCCGGCGAACAAGTACGCCCTGCCGCGCGCCTCGCTGCGGTTTCTGCCGCGCCTGGAGCGTGAGAGCGACCATCCGACCGCGTGGGAGTTTCCGTCGGTCCTGTGCGATGAGCCCGCATGGCTGGCCGAGCTGCGCCGGCTGTACGCCGACCCGCTGTGCTTCCCCGCGAGCCTGTCGCCGCAGGCGGGGCTGCTGCTGCACGCGCTCGTGCTGAACGTGCGGCCGCGGGTTGTGGTGGAAACGGGGAGCTTTCTCGGGGCGAGCACGCTGTGGATGGGGGGGGCGATCGCGGAAAGCTCAAAGCTCAAAGCGCAACGCTCAAGTCAGGCCCGGGAAGCGCCTGCGGGGCTCTCGCCCAGCCTGCACTGCTTCGACGATTTCGGGCCCATCAAGCCGGGGCCGTGGCGCGGGGGCGGGTTCGAAGGGGATCGGTTATCGCTGGTGCGCGAACGGGTAGCGCGGGCCGGGCTCGGGGAGCGCGTCACGCTTTATCGGGGTGACAGCGCGACGGAGCTGGTCCGGGCGCGCGACGGCCTGAAGCAACTCGGCGGCGTGGACGTCGCGTTCCTCGACGGGGACCACACGGTCGAAGGGGCGACGCGCGATCTGTGGGCCGTCGAGCCGGTGTTGAACACCGGCGGGTACGTGGTCCTGCACGACACGCTCCCCGAGCAGTGCGGCGGGCACGCGGGGCCGCGGCACGTGGTGGACCGGATCAACGCGATCACGCAGGGGCTGTACGAGGCCTGCGAGCTGCACCTGGCGCCGCTGAACTACGGGCTGGCGGTGCTGCGGCGGATCGGGTGACGGCGCGTCCGGTAGACTCCGGTGATGCGCACGTTCGCGGAACTTCGGCAGGGTCTGGCGCGACGCCTGTGGCGCGTTGCGTCGGGGTACGCCTGGCCCGATTCGCCGGCGCGCCCCCCGCTCGGAACGGCGCTGGCGCCCGGGGCCCGCGCGGGGCTGGCGCACCATCCGCGCTGGCCGGAGGGCGGGCACCCCGAGCGATGGGAGTTTCCGGCGTGGCTCGACGCCGGCGCAAGTCCGTGGATCGCGGCGTTGAAGCGGCTGTACGAGGAGCCGCTGACGTTTCCGGCCGCGGTCTCGCCGGAGGTGGGGCTGCTGCTGCACGCTCTGGCGCGGAACATCCGCCCGCGCACGGTGATCGAGACCGGGACGCACCTGGGCGTCAGCACGCTCTGGTTGGCGTCGGGCCTGGAGGCGGGGGCGCTCCTGCACACCTTCGACCTGTTCCTCCCCATCCGCCGCGCGGCACACAATCCGCACGAGATGCTCGCGGGACGCGAGGAGTTCGTGCGGGGCTGGGTCGGGCAGGCGGGCCTGGCCGACCGGGTCCGAGTCCACAAGGGCGACAGCGCGTTCGAGGTGCGGAGGCTGCACGCCGAGCTGCGCGAACACGGGGGCGTCCATCTGGCGTTTATCGACGGCGACCACGCGCCGGAGGGCGTTCGGCAGGACTTCCTGGCCGTTGAGCCGGTCTTGACCACGGGCGGATACGTCTTGTTCCACGACACCTTCCCGGAGTATTCCGGGTGTGACGGCCCGCGGCGGTTCATTGATCGGCTCGGCGAGATGGCGGTGGGGACCTATCAGATTTGCGATCTGTGCCTCGCGCCCGTGAATCACGGGCTGACGATCCTGCGGCGTGTGGGGTGATCGGCGCTCGTCCGGGTGTCGGTAGCCGTGCGTAGCGCACGCGCCGGCCCGCCGAATACGATCGCGCCATGGCGCGACGCAAGACGACCAGCCCACGCGACGGCGCAGGCGCGAACGGGCACCCTGCTTCCGCGGTGGAGCTCGAATCCAAGCCCCCCGGCCCCGCGCGCCCGACGCATGAGCTGCCGGGGCCGCACTCGGCGCGCGTCTACGTCGGCGACTGCCGAGAGCTGCTTCCGCGCATCCCCGAGGCCGCGGCGGGGCAGGTGGACCTGGTCTTCGCCGATCCGCCGTTCAACTGGCGGCGTGCGTACGACCAGTGGCACGACGACATGCCCGAGCGCGAGTATCTGGAGTTCAGCTACGACTGGCTCGATCTGTGCATCACGGCGCTGCGCCCCGGCGGGGCGCTCTGGATCAACATCCCCGACGACTGGGCCGCGGAGATCGCGTGCTACCTCAGAGGGCGGCTGGACCGCAAGCCCTGCGGCGGTGCGGCCGCGCTCAGCCTCGT
Organism: Phycisphaerales bacterium; assembly: GCA_046153875.1. GTDB lineage: Bacteria > Planctomycetota > Phycisphaerae > Phycisphaerales > UBA1924 > JBJXFE01. The sequence goes on along the minus strand of JBJXFE010000073.1, from coordinate 114,339 downwards.
GAACTGGTGCATCTGGCACTACCGCTTCGGGCAGAACGCGACCGAGAAGTTCATCAACAGCAAGGTCCACGTGTTCTACTTTCTCAAGGGCGGCAAGGCGGAGGATGGACGCGGGCGGACATGGAACCCGAAGGAAGTGCTGGAGCTCTCCGACCGTCGCGCGATCTACTTCGATCCGCGCACCGAGAGCAAGAAGGACGGCATGCCCGCGGGGCACCGCCTGCCGATGGACGTGTGGTACGGGCAGTTCTGGGGGCGCGTGCAGGGGAACAACAAGGAGCGGCGCGGGTACCACGACAACCAGCTCCCCGAGGCGTACCTGGAGCGGGTGATCCGCGCCACGAGCAACGAGGGCGACTTGGTCATGGACCCGTTCCTGGGCAGCGGGACGACCGGTGTTGTGGCTCACGCGCTGAAGCGTCGATTCATCGGCACAGAGTTCTCCGAAGCGAGCGCGAAAAGCGCCTTCGAGCGGATGCTCCGTGGTCCAGCCCGACCGCTCGGCGGTTCCGGCCCGGCCGCGAGCACGGCGATCTTCAAGGCAAGGCGTGTGGGCCGGAAGGTCAGGGAACGCGACTTCTCCGCTGGCTCGGCGCGCCAATGACGCTCGGTCCGTGACAGCGCGCGACAAGTACCCGATAATGACACCATGATTCGGGTCTGTGGCTGGTGCCGATACGACCTGACCGGCGTTCCGGCGAACCGCTGCCCCGAATGCGGCAAAGCGATCATCGACGACGAGGCACGAGCGACCGCCGCCCGTCTGATACGCGACGTGCGCGGCGGTCGCACGCCTATCGCGGAGCTGTTCGAAGCGTGGCCGAAGGAAACGGCCGACTGGACGGTTCTGCGGGCCGTGCACGAGATTCATGACGAGCTCGCGGACATGCGCGGCCTGACACTGAATCGGGGTTTGCCGCACTTTGAACCCGTGCGAGCATGGCTGGATCGTTGGGCCGTGTTCCTTCGGTCGGGCAGTGAACTGGCTCCCCGCGAGAATGCTCCACGGCGCGGCGTGCGACGGGGTACTCGCTTGTCGGGGGCCGTCGTGGCGTACACCGGAGCGGCCGTTCTGGGATCCGTCGTCTGGATGCTCGCGGCGCCTGCGCGGTATCATGGCATGCGATCGTCATCGCCGTGGTTCTGGGCACGGGCCACTTGGCGATGAGGTTGGTGCAGAGCTTGTTGCAAACCGGCCGTCTCTCGCGAGCGATCGACCGACCAGAATTGAGTCGCTCCTCCTACCCATTTCGGAGTCGTGCTGAGCTCGAGGCCGCACGTGCACGCGTCGAGGAGGTGGGTTGGTGAGCTCGGTCCCATGGAGCGGTCATGCCGCCTCCTGATCAAGGCCGTCCCCGGCGCACGCCGCGACGAGATCGTCGGGATGCTCGGCGACCGGCTCAAGGTTCGCGTGTCGGCGCCGCCGGAGGGCGGGAAGGCGAACGCCGCGATCTGCGCGCTGATCGCGGCCGCGCTCGGCGTCAAGCCGCGCCAGGTCGAGGTGGTGAGCGGGCACGCCAGCGCGGAGAAGACCGTCCGTGTGACGGGGGCCGACGCCGAGACGGTGCGGGCAGTCTTGGGACTCGGGCGCCGAAGCTGAGCGACGCTCGTGGAGCGAAGCCTCGGGTACACCGGTTCCGACCGTCGATCACGCGCGGGGGTCGATGGACCCGAGGCTTCGTCGAGGACTCCTCAGCCTCGGCGTCCGAATCCGGGGTCACCCCGGCGCGCGGGCACGGTACGCCCCTGTGATCCGGTACAGTGACCCCGTGTTCGACTGGCAACTGTGGGTCTGGGTGACCCTTCTGGCGGACTTCGGGCTTCGGCTCGTGTTCGCGGTGCGCATCGTGATGCGCCGGGCCCCCGTGCCGACGGTCCTGTCGTGGCTGGTGGTCATCCTGCTCCTGCCCGGGCTGGGCATCCCGCTGTACGTGCTGATCGGCGAGGTGCGGCTCGGCTCGCGGCGCGTGCGCCGATACCTCGACGCGGCCAAGGGGATCGAGGAACAGGCTCATGTGTTCTGGAAGAGCCGGGCCCAGAACTGGACGAGCGACGTTGAACCCTACCACCACATCGCGCGGCTGCTGACCGGCATCGCCCAGATGCCGCCGCTGGTGGGCAACCGGATCACGCTGATCGCGGACACGCGCGAGTTCGTGCGGGCGGTGGTCAAGGACGTCGACGGCGCCGCGCGCTGGTGCCACGTGCTGACGTTCATCTGGGCTCCCGACGAGTTCGGGATGCTGCTGGGCGAGGCGCTGATCCGTGCGGCGTCACGCGGCGTTGAGTGCCGCGTGCTTGTCGATGCCGCCGGGAGCCGCAAGTTCCTGCGGAGTGACCTGGCGGTGCGGATGCGCGGCTCCGGGGTGACGATCGTGGCGGCGCTGCCGGTGACGCCGCTGCGGGCCGTGCTCGCGCGGGTGGACATCCGCAACCACCGCAAGATCGCGGTGATCGACGGGTGGGTCGCGTTCACCGGGAGCCACAACGTCACTCACCCCAGCTACGGGCACAAGCCGCGCACGGGCATCGGGCCGTGGATCGACGCCTCCGTGCGGATCGAGGGCCCCGCGGCGCAGGCGCTGGAGGTGGTGTTCCTGCACGACTGGCACATGGAGAGCGACGCGGCGCTGCCGGAGGTCAAGGACCTTCTGCCCGAGCCGAGCCTGCCCGAGTCCGGATCGATCGTGCAGGTGGTGCCCTCGGGGCCGGTGCCGTCGCCCGACGCGATCCAGGAGGCGATGCTGACGACGATCTACGCGGCCCGGCGCGAGATCATCATGACCACGCCGTACTTCGTGCCGGACGAGGCGATGAAGACGGCGCTGGTGTGCGCGGCCCGGCAGGGTGTGAACGTGACGCTGGTGGTGCCGCGGAAGCTCGACGGGCGGCTGGTCGCGGCCGCGAGCCGGTCGCACTACACGGAGCTGCTCGAGGGCGGGGTTCGGATCCTGGAGCACGCGCCGGGGCTGCTGCACGCCAAGACGGTGACGATCGACGCCGACGTCGCTCTGATCGGCTCGACGAACCTGGACATCCGCAGCTTCCGGCTGAACTTCGAGATCACGCTCTTCGTGTTCGACTCCGACTTTGCCAGCCACATGCGGATGCTGCAGACGGAGTACATCGCGCAGTCGAAGGAGGTCTTCGCGGACGAGTGGAAGGCCCGCCCGCTCTGGCCGCGGCTGAAGGAGAACGTGGCGCGGCTGGCAAGCCCGCTGTTGTAGCCGAGCGAGCGGATCGAGCGGATAAAGCAGATGGAACAGATCAACCGGCGCGAACGGGTGGGTTCATGATCCCGCGACGGGAGAGGCGAGCCTCCAGCCGGTCGCTCTGGGTCACGTGTTTTCGTTGTGCTCTCTGCTCCATCTGCTCCATCTGCTCGATGCCCCTCACGCCGTCCACAACTCGCCGGGGGCGGCCTGGATGACGCGGTGCGACTCCGCTCCGGCCGCGGCGAGAAGGCGGCGCATCGGGTCGCCGATCGGCTCGTCGCCCATGGGGAAGGTGGAGTGATGCACGGGCAGGAGGCGCCCGGCGGCCCCGCCGCCGATGGAGCGGAACATCGACCACGTCTGCTCGGGCGTGGCGTGCGCGTGCTCCCAGGGTTCGTAGGACCCGATGCCGAAGACCGCCAGGTCCACTCCGGGCAGGTGGTTGAAGGCATCGGTGTAGGCGGTGTCGCCGGCGAAGAGCACGCCGCCGGCGTCGGATCGGATGAGGTAGCTGTTGTAGCCACGTCGGCGGTCGAGGGCGGCCCGCGCGCCCCAGTGTGCGGGGCGGATGGCCGAGAGGTCCAGCCCCTTGAAGCGCAGGTGTTCGGTCCAGTCGAGCTCGACGACGCGCCCGAACCCGCGCGGCACGAGGCGTGCGGTCCGCCGGGCGGTGACGACCGTGGTTCGCGCCGACGCGATGGCGCGGAGCGTGGGCTTGTCGAGGTGGTCGAAGTGCGCGTGCGAGAGCAGCACGAGGTCGATGGGCGGCAGGTCCGCCGGCGCGATCGGCGCGGGGCCCAGGCGCGGCAGGCCGATCGTCACCCCGGCGAACCGCGGGCCGATGCGGTCCGTCAGCACCGGGTCCGTCAGGATGGTCACGCCCCCGACGCGCAGCAGCGTGCCCGCGTGGCCCAGCCACAGCGCCGCCAGATCGTGGGCGGTCACATCAGGGAGCAGCGAGGCCGCGCGCTCGAAGCGCGGCGCGCCGATGTCGGAGTTGAATGACTCCAGCAACGCCCTGGGGTATCGCTTGAGCCCGGAGCCGGCCGCCTTCGCCACCCGTCGGAAGCTGGTCAGAGCCATCCGGGCGGGACGCGGGGCTCGGGGTTGGTCGGATCGGTGTGACCGCCTGGAGGTCATTGCATTGCTATCGACGGGGTGAAACGCTTTGTTCAACCCATCGTATGGCCCCGACCCTCCCCCGGTGGCGGGAACCAGTCAGGCGGGGTCGCGCGGGCCGCCAACGAACAACGCCCGGGCGGGTTGCCCGGGCGTCGGTCGCCGAAGTGGAGGCAAGGGGACTCGAACCCCTGACCTCATCCATGCCATGGATGCGCTCTACCAAAACTGAGCTATGCCCCCGGGTTGTGCCCGCCGGGCCTCTCGGCCGGACGGTTGGCCGAGCATCGTAGTGGGACGGGGTCGGGGGTCAAGAAACCCCGAGGGAAGGCGGAGATTCCGGGCCTGGTCACGCGCGGCGTGAGGCGAGCAGGCGGTTCGCCGCGGCGATGACCTCCTCGGGAGCGATCCGCTCGATGCTGCAGCGTTCCGGGTGGTCGTCGCACACCTGATCCGCGGGCAGTGTGGGGTCGGCGACGATGACCGCCTCGCCCCCGGGCGCGGGGATGGTGGTCCAGCGCGGGTCGGTGGGCCCGAAGAGCGTGGCGACGGGGACGCCGAACGCCGCGGCGATGTGGCGCGGGCCGGTGTCGTTCGTGACCATGATCCGCGAGCGGCGGACGAGGGCCTTGACCGCGCCGATGCGCAGCCCGAGTCGAGGCAGGGCGATGGCCACGCGGGAGGAGTGGTTCGCGCCCGACTCGGCGGCGATGAACTCGGCGAGGTCGGCCTCGGCGGGCGACCCGCTGACCAGCGTGGTGAGGCCGTGATGCTCGCGCAGGTGGCGGGCGACACGGGCGAAGCGGTCCGGCGGCCACCGTTTGGCCGGGTTGTTGCCACCGGGGTTGAGGATCGCGGTCGGGGTGTCGGGCGCGAGGCCGGCGCGGGCGAGGAGCTTGTCCGCGGCCTCTTCCTCGTCGGCGGTGGTTCGCAGCTCGAGGCGTGCCGCGGGCGGGAGTGAATCCCACGGGGCGGGCTCGGCGTTGCGGCCTGAGGGGGTATCGCGCGTGAAGGCGCACGCGGCGTTCCAGTAGTAGGTCAGCGCGGGGGTGAGAGCCCACCGCCCGTCGGGGCGTTTCGGGGCGGTGAGGCGCTCGGTGAGAAGGAGGGAGCGTGCGTCGCGGGCGTATCCCACGCGTCGCGGGATGAAGGCCAGCCGGGTGATCAGGGCCGACGAGAACGAGTTGGCGAGGATGAGGGCGGCGTCGTACCGCCGCGAGCGCAGCACGGCGGCGGCGCGCTTCGGACCCATGACGCCGCCCGCCCGCTCGACGTGCAGCTCGTCGAGCAGGTCCGTTCCTGCGAGGACCTCGTCGATCCCCGGGCGGACGAGCCCGCCGATGAAGGCCCCGGGCATGGCGGAGCGGACGAGCCGTAGCGCCGGCGTCGCCATGATCGCGTCGCCGACCCACGAGGGCATCACCATGAGCAGCCGGAGGCTCACGCGGAGAGCAAAGCAGGCGCGGGGCGCGTCATCAAGTCGCGCGCCTGTCGGCAGCCGCGCAGCCCGGTCGGGCACGCCACGCGGGCGGCGTGCGGGGCGGTATCATGTTCGCCGCGGCCATGGAGGCCGCGGGCGGTCGATCGCGGGAGGCAGGAGCGTGTCCATGAACGTGCGTCGCGGAACGGGATGGGTCGTGGCTCGTGCGGCGGCGATGGTCGTGGGGTTCGCGGGCGCGGCGCTGCTCGGCGGGTGCGTCGGCTGGACGACGTATCCCCCGGAGGCCGGGCAGAAATCCTTCGCCGACCCCAACGACCTGCCGAACACCGACGTGATGGTGGAGGCGTTCAACTGGGCGGTGCGGAAGTACCCGCCCGCGCCGGCCGACCCGACCACGGGCGCCACGCCGCCGCCGAGGAGCTTCGCGGTGAATCTGCCGCCGGAACTCAAGCCGCTGATCCACAAGCGAACGGTGGGACGGATCACGGGTGCGGCCCCGCTGACGGAGAAGACGAAGAGCCTTCCGACGTATCACCTCGCGTCGATGCGGCTGCGCGGGGACGAGGCCCAGGTGAGCATCCTGTGCCCGGTGGGCGACATGACCGAGTCGCCGTCGGGCGAGCCCGTGTACCAGGAGGTCCGCGTGAATCTGCGCGGCGGGATGCGGGCGTGGACGGTCGTCGGGCACCGCGAATGGACACCGGCGCCCGCGTCGCCGACGCTGAGCTACTTCGACGAGGCCGCGGCCGCGCGGGCCGAGGCGGCGCTCGGCGGGGGACGGTGACGGGCGGCGTCCACGGCGCGATCCGCTCGCCCGCGGGATTCGATGAACTGGTGGGGCGGCTGGCGTCGGACGCGGTGGCTGTGCGCCGGGTGGCCGTGCTCGACTTGATCCGGCTTGGCGAGGGGGCGGGGGAGAGCGGCGGCGATGCATCCCGTGGGTCGGGCGCGTCGCGGGTCGCGGCGGCCCTCAGCGATCTCCTCCTGAAAGAAACGGATGAGAAGGCGCTGATCGCGGCGATCCGGCACCTGGGCCGGGCGGGGTATTCGCCCGCGAGCGGCACGCTGTGGGCGCTCTACGCCGATCGGTCGACACCGGCGCGGGTCGCGCACGCTGCGGTCATCGCCCACGACCTCATCGCGGCGCGGGAAACAGGCCGCCAGCCGGGCCACGGGTGCTGAACGTGTCTCGGTCTTTCGTGCTGATCCGTTCGGCCCATTGCCGACTGCCCATTGCTTCACGGGCACCCGAGGACGTACGTGCCCTGGAAGCACCCGAAGTCGGCGATGGTGAGCGTGCCGCTGGCGTTGCAGTCGGCGTACGGATCGCCCAGAACGTACTGGGACTGAAAGCACCCGAAGTCGGCGATGGTGAGCGAGCCGGAGTTGTTGCAGTCCGGCTCGCACGGGCAGCCGTAACGGGCCCAGTATGGCGAGGGCAGGCCGCCGGCCAACGTGAAGAACCCGCCCGCGATCAACGTGTCGTCGTGTACCAGCAGAGCGTTGACCGCGCCGTTGAGGCCGAGCCCTAAGTTAGTCCACGCCGAGCCGTTCCATCGAGCGAGGCCCTGGCTTCCATTCGGCACCGTGCCGCCCGCTACAAGGTCACCGCGAAACGACACGAGAGCCAGTGTGTTGATCCACATGCTCTGCGTACCCAGTGGATCCCAGGTGCTTCCGTCCCACTGGTGGACGGCAACCGCGGTGTTCATCCCGCCCGCATGAAGTACATCCTGACTGACTCCTAGGCTCGTTACCTGGTGACCGACTCCGCCCGCCGGAATCATGGGGAGGTTGGTCCAGAACTGGCCGTCCCAGCGCGCCACGCGGGCAATAGGCTCAAACCCGATCGTCTCGAATCCCCCCGCGTACAAGTACCCTTCATGCGCCGCGAGAGTTGTGCTTGTGAAATCGATCCCCGCTCCGAAACCGTGCCAGCTTGCGCCGTCCCACCTGGCGACTCCACCAGATGTGACCACGACGCCGTTGTCATAGATCGTCAGGTCGTAGAATGGACCGAGAGTCGTCCCCAAGCTCGACCAGGCGTTCCCGTTCCAGCGCGCGATGCCCCCCGCTGGTTCACCGCCCGCTGCGGAGAAATCGCCGCCGACGTAGAGATCACGGTTGAACTCTTGAACCGCGTACACGGCCCCGTTGACACCGCTGCCCAAGGCCGCCCATTGCTGACCGTCCCATCGCGCAACGCGGTTCGCGGACAGCCCGGACGCCTGCGTGAAGGAGCCGCCGATCACCAGTTCGCGCTGATACGTGCCGAGCGCCCGAACCACCCCATTCAGGGCACCGCCCTGGGGCTGCGGAAGCCACTCGGGCTGGCATTGCGCCAGCGCCGTGTTCACACGCAACAGCGCGCCCGCGCAGACGAGCAGAGCCACAACCAACCGAGCAGTACGCATCCTCGACCTGTCTAGGGCGGACATGGGGCTGTCCCTCACTCAAACCCTGCGCTCACCAACGACGCAAAGCACGCCACGTCGGCCGCCGACACCCGTCCGTCCCGGTCGCAATCCGCACGACGATCCCCGCTCGCGACGCGACGGCTGAAGCACGCCAGGTCCCGCGGAACGAGAGGCGGATCGCGCTTCTATGGGCACCCGAGAACGTACTTGCCCTGGAAGCACCCGAAATCCGCCACCGTGAGCGATCCGCTCGCGTTGCAGTCCGCGTAGGGGTCGCCCAGGACGTACTTGGACTGGAAGCAATTAAAGTCAGCGATGGTGAGCGCGCCGGAGGCGTCGCAGTCGGGGAAGCAGGGCTCGCAGACGTACTGGTACCGCCCTAGCGCCGTGTAGATGCCAGGGCTGATCTGGAAGCCCCCGCTGACCCAGAGCGTGGGCACGCCCCCTTCGTCATGGCGGATCATGGCGCCGGGCTGTCCCCCGTTGGGGCCGCCCAGGGCCGACCAGCCCGTACCGTCGTAGCGCGCCATGCCTGGCACGCTCAGGCCCCCAATCACGGAGAACTGGCCGCCGACGATGAGCCCGGGCCCGCGAACACCGTCATCGAACACATAGAGGCCGTAGGTGGCCTGGCCGTTGTTCGTTCCGATCGACGACCACTGTTTGCCGTTCCAGCGGGCAAGGGTTTTCGTGCCGGGAACGCCGAAGGCGCCGGCAAAGGTGCCCGCGGCGATTAGGGCTGGCCCCGCCCCGTCGTCGTATACGCACAGGGTGCGCACGGGGCCGTTCCCGAACCCCGGGTCCATACCCGGCCCGACCGCGTGCCACTCATGCCCGTCCCAGCGGGCGATGCGGCTGGCGTACGTTGTCCCCGCGTAGTCGAAGAAGCCGCCGACGAAAAGGGACGGGGGATTCGGACCGGGGCCATCGTCGTCGAAGACCTCCATCTCATCGACTTCGCTGTCCACTCCGCCGCCAAGCCCGAACCACTTTTGCCCGTTCCACGCGGCGATGTTGGCGCTGGGGATCCCCGCGACGCCGTTGGGGAACCACCCGCCCACGACCAGCGCCGGCCCGGCGCCGTCGTCATAGACACACAGTGCCGTCACAAGGTCGGGATACGTAAACCCACTCACGGCGGACCAAGTTCGACCGCTGAACCGCGCAAGCGCAGGCGACACCACGCCCCCCGCCCAATAGAACCCCCCCCCCACATAGAGTGCGGTTCCGGCGCCGTGGTCGTACGCCTTCAGCGCGTACCCGACGCTAGGGGACAGGTCGCCGATGTTCTCCCACCCGGTTCCTGTCCACCGTGCGATCCCCTTCGAGACGTAGACCCCGTTCGACGAGAACGAGCCGTCCGTGACCGCGTAGAGCCTCGGACCGGCGCCGTGATCGAAGACCTCGAAATCGAACGCGCCGGTGTGAAGCGCCGCTGTCCACAGGTGGTTGCACGTCTGCGCCCGGAGCGCAGCGCTCGCAACCAGCACCAGCCCCAGACTGGCCGCTGCCCGTATTGCCCAACCCGAGTTCACACGAAAGCCTCCATACCCCGCTCGCCGGGTGCCCCGATCATTTCGGCATCGCGTGACGTGCCCCGATCATCACCGCTTCGGGGATGATCGGGGTGGAACTCTCGAATCACCGGTGCGGGCCGGGCCACGGCGTTAGCCTATCACACGCCGCCCGGAATGCCATCACAAAGACCGCATCGCCCCGCCCGCCATCACGGGCACCCGAGGACGTACTTGCCCTGGAAGCACCCGAAGTCTGCGACGGTGAGCGCGCCGCTCGCGTTGCAGTCGGCGTAAAGGTCGCCGAGCACGTACTTGCCTTGGAAGCAGCCGAAGTCGGCGACGGTGAGGTTGCCGCTCTCGTTGCAGTCCGGGTAGCAGGTCCCGCCCTCGACCGTGACGTTCACGTTGTCGAACACGACTTCCCAGAAGTTGGCGATGTAGAAATAGCCCGGCACGAACGTGGTGAAGCGCATCTCGTTAACATTCTGGAGGACGCTCGTGTACGTGCGCCCCGGCGGGAGCATGGGTTCGAGCGTGACGGGGTGCTCGGCGCCGGTCCCGCCCCAGCCGGGCGGGAGGGTCTTGGAGGTCGTATCGGGGACGTTGAAGGTGTAGTGCCCCCAGGTGCCCGTGGGCGGCAGGCCCGGGCCGGTGTAATAGACGCTCACGGGCGGATCGATCGACCCCGGCTCGGGGTAGTCGACGAACTCGATGACGAAGGGGAACCACGCGGGCGGCATGGGCTTGGGTATCCAGTTGTTGAGCTGGAGCACGCTCACGTCGAGGTCGAAGGTGAGGGCTCCGCCGTGGCGCGTGAGGTCGCCCAGAACGACGCTGCCCGGCGTCTCGTTGCGGAGCGTGACGCCCCAGAAGTCGCCGTAGGGGAGGCCGATGGCCTGGCCCGGGTTGCCGGCGCCGGGGAAGAGCGTGGGGATCCCGTTGACGGTCCACTCCCCGGCACCTTCTTCGAAATCCTCGCTCATCAGAACGGTCTGGGCTGTCGCGGCGGTGGCAAGCGCCGTCAGCCCGACCGCCGTCCACGCTGCTCTCATCATCGCCCGCATCGTCCACCTCCTGAGTTGCCTGCCCCGCCGGACCCCTGCCGCCGTTGATTCGGCGATTCAGCTGGTCCACGAGGACCGTTGACGGAGCCGCTCCATTCCAACGGTACGTCGATACCGGGCGAGGTTCAATGGGGTTGCATCAAAGTTTCCGGGAACCCCAAAACAGGGCCAGCCGTACCATCCTGCGAGGGTCGTCTAGACCGTGTATCCTCATACATTCGCACGTGTTACGGCGTGAAGCGTTTCAAGAACGTGGGGCAACGTTGTCGAACTTTCTTGACCGTAATCTGAAGCCCTTGGGACCACCGTCTGGTGGGCTTCCGGTGGTGGTGATCGAGACCGAGATTCTGGCGGTCGGCGATCGGCTTGTCTCGGCCATACGGGACGTGATCGCGCCCTTCAAGGATCGTGCTCCGGGTCCGCAGGCGTTGGCTCGAACCCTGGGCCTCGACAAGGTCCTGACGAGCCGGGTGCTGAAGGCGACGCGGGCGCGCGACGCGATCGCGGCGGCGCACGCGATGCCGGGGCCGGAGCCGCTGCGTCGGCTGGTCCGTGCGGCGGCGAAGCGCGGGGCGGCGGCCGCGGCGGTGACGCAGGCGTCGACCGCGATCGGCGAGTTCGAGGTGCTGATCCGGGATCGGATTGGTGACCGGAGCCTGCTCGACGCGATCGTGAGCGCGTGGGTGCCCGAGGCGCGGCGTGAGTTCGAACTGCGGCGCAAGCAGGCGGCGTTCAAGGCGATCAGCCAGCTCAAGGGCGCCCAGGCCCAGGCGATCGTGGCGACGGTGGTGTTGTCGCCGTCGGTGGACGGGCGGCACGTGGACGTCACGTGGGTGAACGGGCTGATCGGGCTCCAGCGGCTGCGCCCGGGGGTGCGGGTGAAGCTCACGACGCGTCGGCTCTCGGCCGGCGACGGGGAGCGCCACCCGATGTCGCTGGGCGGCACACCCGTCGAGGACCACGAGCACCTGCTGCTGAGGGAGTTCTGCTCCGATCCGCCGCCGCGGGTCCGTGTGCAGCGGGCGGGCGAGGTGGTCCACTATGTGCTGGATGATGCGGGGTTCGGGCCGGACTCGGCCGGCGACCTGGTCTTTGGCGAGGTGAACCGTCCGGAGTTGCCGCGCTACTTGCCCGCGGGCTCGAACCGCCTGAGCTATTTTTTCGCTGAGGTCGTGACGTGCGCGAAGGTCCTGCAGTTCGACGCCCTGGTGCACGAGGATCTCTTCCCCGGCGCCGACCCGGCGCTGCGGATCTACGACACCAGTTTCGAGGGCGCCGCCAACGTCAACGACGCGTCGCGCGACCTGGACCAGCTCGACATGTCCGAAGCGATCGAGCCCCTGGGCCTGGGCCCGGCGCGGTGGCGGTCGCTCGACGTGCCGCGGTACGCCGAGATGATCCGGCACGCCTTCGACGCGATGGGTCTGGACGCCGCGCGGTTCCGCGGGCACCGCTGCCGGATCGACTACCCCGTGTACGGCTCGCAGGTGACGATGGCGATGAAGCCGCAGACCGAGGGCTAGGCGCCCTCGCCGATGCGGCGTCGATACTCGAACTCTCGCCGCTGCCGGGCGTAAGCTGGTCGCCGAGCACCATGCCCGCGACCGACGCACACCCCGACGACGACAGCGCCCTGATCGCGTGGGCGGCGACGCGCGACGCTTCGTGCCCGGTCTGCGGGTACAACCTGCGGGGCGTCCCCCGGGCGGTCTGCCCGGAGTGCGCCGCGAGGCTTCACCTCCAGGTCGGCTCGGAGAACCTGGCGATCGGGCCGTGGGCGCTGGCGGTGATCGCGTTGTCGCTGGCGATCGGGTTCGACGGCGTGGTGGCGCTGCTGATGTGCGTGATGACCGCGTTCAACCCGCCGCGGACGGGCGGGGCGATGCTGAGCATTCTGGAGATTCTCGGGTCGTTCCTGGCGTTGGCCGCGGTGTGCGGCGGCGGCCTGACCTGGCTGGTCCGGCGTCGGCGCTCGACGTGGAACCGGATCGCGCGTGCCCGGCAATGGAAGATCGCGTGGGCGGTCTTTGTGGCCGTGGGACTGGTCCACGCGCTGTTCGGCCTGGGGCTGGCGCAGGTTCTCGATTGAGACTCTCCGCGCGTCCGCGCGCGAGGGCCGTCACCGTGCCGCGCGGGCCCACTCGATGAGCACGTCGGCGACTTCCGGGCGGCTGAACTCCGCGGGCGGGCGCTCCCCCTTGGCGAGCAGGTCGCGCACGGCGGTGCCGCTGAGGTTGATGATGTCGCCCTCGATCTTCGGGTAGGACTTGCCCGAGACCATGCCGCCGTAGGACTTGCTGTATCCGGTGTGCTCGAACATCATGGGCTCGATGGCCAGGTCGCGCTGGTCGATCTCGTCGAAGATCTTCTGGGCGTCGTAGGTGCCGTAGTAGTTGCCGACGCCGGCGTGGTCGCGCCCGACGATGAAGTGCGAGCAGCCGTAGTTCTTCCGCATGATCGCGTGGTGGATGGCTTCGCGCGGGCCGGCGTAGCGCATCGCGGCCGGGAGGACGCTGACCATCGTGGTGGCGGCGTTGAAGTACTTCGCCACGAGCGCGTCGATGGCGCGCATGCGCACGTCCGCGGGGATGTCGCCCTTCTTCGTCTCGCCGACGAGTGGGTGGATGAGCAGGCCGTCGCAGACCTCCTGGGCGCACTTGCAGACGTACTCATGGGCGCGGTGGATGGGGTTGCGGGTCTGGAAGGCGACGACGCGCTTCCAGCCGCGCTTCGCGAAGTCGGCCCGGACGTGCGCGGGCGTGAGCCGGCGGTCGGTGAAGGCCTCGGGGCCGGCGGGATCGACGCTGACGGTCAGGACGTCGACTGGCCCGGTGAGGCAGATGTCCCCCTCGGCCTGCACCTGGGCGACGCCGGGGTGGGCGGGGTCCTCGGTGCGGAAGACGCTGGGGATTTCGAGCTTCTTGTCGTGGGCGAAGGTCTCGCTCACGGTCATGACGGCTTGGAGCGTGCCGTTGGGGGCGACGAGGGCGACGCGGGCACCGACCTTCGGCTCGGTGCCCTTGGCGACGGAGAGGAGGATCGGGATCGACCAGGTGCGGCCGCTGGCGAGCTTCATCGAGGTGCAGACGCTCTTGAAGTCGGCTTCGCCCATGAAGCCGGTGAGCGGGGAGAACCCGCCGACAGCGATGAGCTCGAGGTCGCACGACTGCTTGGCGGTCAGAGCGATCGTGGGGAGTGAGGCGGCCTCGCGGCGGAGCTGGGCGGCGCGATCGCCCGTGACGACCCGGTCAACCAATGTGCCGCCGTGGGGCGCGATGAGATTCTTCATGGAAGGCCTCCGTGGGGGAGGCCAGCATAGGGCGGACAGGGCGTTGGGCAATGGGCAATCGACAGTGGCTCGGCGCTACACTCCCGCCCCTTCCAAGGAGCAACCCGTGACCGCAGTCAAATCGACCAACATCCACTGGCACGCCGGGGCGTTTACGCGGGATGAGCGCTGGCGGCTGCTCAAGGCGAAGGGGGCGACGCTGTGGTTCACGGGGCTCTCGGCCAGCGGCAAGAGCACGATCGCATCCGCCCTGGAGCAGGTGCTGGTGCAGCGCGGCGTCCACTGCTACCGGCTCGACGGGGACAACATCCGTTTCGGGCTGAACAAGAACCTGGGGTTCAGCGCCGAGGACCGGGCGGAGAACATCCGGCGGATCGGCGAGGTGGCCAAGCTGTTCGCGGACAGCGGGTGCGTGGCGCTGACGAGCTTCATCAGCCCGTACCGCAAGGACCGCGACCTGGCCCGCGAGCTGCACGAGAAGGACAAGGCCGGGGCGATCCCGTTTCTGGAGGTCTTCGCCGACGCGCCCATCGAGGTGTGCGAGCAGCGCGACCCGAAGGGGCTCTACAAGAAGGCCCGGGCCGGCGAGCTCAAGGGGTTCACGGGGATCGACGACCCGTACGAGGCGCCGCTCAAGCCGGAGTTGGTGCTCAAGCCCGCGACGATGAGCGTGGAGGAGAGCGTGAAGGCGTGCCTGGAGTTGCTGGTCGCGCGGGGCGTCATCCGCCCGATGTGAGAACGCCATCGGCCGCGGCGCCGCAGCCCTTGACATCGGTTGGCCCTGCGCCGGGTCTCTCGTGCATCGGATGGACGCTGGCCAGGCGCGTGGCGACGTAAAGGAACTCCCTGTTCCGCACGTGGCTCACGGTGCCGACCTTCTCGCCCCGCGGGTTGTGGATGCCGATACGGGCCCCGACGTAACGGGGGTAGTCGCGTTCGATGACGGTCACGCGGGACGTGCCGTGCCACAGTGAGCCGAGCATTGCCTCGAGCTCGTCGCGCGTCAGGTACCCCTCGTTGCTGAACGACACGATTAAGGTCGGCGCGCGGACGGTCGCGAGAAGGCGGCGCATCGCGTCCGCGAACATCGGGCGCGAGTTGAAGACGCTCCGGCGATCCTTCACATCGATTCGCTTGCACGCCACGCCGTAGACCGGCGGCTTGTCCCAGCGGACCAGCGACTCCCAGACGTGGTAGTTGCCCAGGTAGGAGTGTTGGTTGTACGGCGGGTCGATGTAGGCGGCGTCGGCGTCGAGCTGCGTGGCCGCGTCGAACGCGTCGATGGCGTGGGCCCGGCCCTTGCCGTGCGCGGCGCGCGGCAGGACGCGGGGCACGCGGAGTTCGAGGTCGTTGAACGCGCGCGGAGCCCAGTCCTTCAGGTAGGCCATCTGGAGCCCGGTCGTGGAGTCCACTCGGTCGGCGGCCTCCATCAGCGACGTGAGCATGACGGCCTCGAGCTCGGGTTCGAGGGTCTTGGCCGCGATCGCTTCGCGGATCGCGTCGATGCGCTCGCCGTTCTTCGGCTGGATGTAGCGGGACTTCACGCAGAACGTCTCGGTGAAGTACCCGGGCGAGCCGGGCAGAGCGTTGAACTCGCGGACGAGCCGCTCGGCGTCGGGCAGGATGTCCTCGGCGTCGGCCTGCACGTAGCACGTCGCCAGCGTGGCCGCGTAAGCGTTGTGGTCGTTGGCGAGCACGCGGTACCCCGCGGCCTTGAGGGCGTGGCCGACGCGGGAGGTGCCCGAGAACAAGTCGAGAACGGTCGCAGCGTTCGGCGCGGCGGCGCGGATCGCGTCGAGGATGACGGGGATCAGCGTGCGTTTGGAGCCGATGTACTTGATCACGCGGCGCGAGTGTACCGTTCGCGGGAGGAAAGCCCGCGCAGCTGGATCAAGGAAGAGAGCCGCCAGTGAGATGAGGGTGGGTAGAGCACAGCCGGGACGGCTGTGCTACAAGCAGTGGTAGGAAGCGGGAACGAAGCGGGGCGGCTGTGCCACAAGGGCGGGTAGGGCAACAATGCCCCATGCACGACCACGCCGCGTTGCTTGAGGCCGCGATCCGGGCCGTCGCCGATGCGAGCCGCGTCTGCCGATTGGTGCAGGCGAACATGGGGAAGCTGCGCGCGATCACCAAGGCGGATGACAGCCCGGTGACGGTCGCGGACTTCGCGAGCCAGGCGGTGGTGGCGAAGCGGCTCAGCGAGCGGCTGGGAAACGTGATCCTCGTCGGTGAAGAGACGAGCGCGTACCTGCGGAACCCGGAGCACGCGGCGCAGCTCGACGCGACGCTGGCGGCTGCGCGGGAGGTATGGCCCGAGGCGACAGAGCCGGAGCTGCTGGACGCCATCGACACAGGCGCGGCCGACACGCACCACACGGGGTTCTGGACGCTCGACCCGATCGACGGGACCAAGGGCTTTCTGCGCGGGGAGCAGTACGCGGTAGCGCTGGCGTATATCGAGCGGGGCGAGCCTGTCGTGGGCGTGCTGGCGGGGCCGGGCCTGCCGCGGGACCTGTCGATGCCGCTGGATCGGCCGGATCGGCACGGGAGCCTGTACTTCGCGATCCGCGGCGGGGGGACGTATGAGCTGCCGTCGGACCAGTCCTCGGCGCACCCGGTGAAGCTGCTGCGGCCGGAGCGAGCGGAGCGCGAGCCGATCCGGCTGTGCGCATCGGTCGAGAAATCTCATACGAACCTGACGGAGACGGACCGCGTGATGCAGGCGGTGGATGCGCAGGCCGGGACCAGGCACGAACTGGTTCAGATCGACAGTCAATGCAAGTACGCGGTGGTCGCGCGGGGCCAGGCGGACGCGTACCTGCGGCTGCCCACGCGCAAGGGGTACGTCGAGCGGATCTGGGACCACGCGGCCGGGGCCCTGATCGCGTCCGAATCGGGGTGCGCGGTGACGGACGCGCGGGGGCGGCAACTGGACTTCTCGCACGGGCGCGGGCTGGAGAAGAACCAGGGGATCCTGTGCGCGCCCGCGCGCGAACACGGGCTGATTCTCGGGGCGATGCGGTCGCTTGGCGTGTGAGAGCGCATGGTCGGAGGGGGAACATTCACGCGCTACGATGCGTAGCACGGTCGCTTTCAGGCCGATGAACCCCTGCCCCGTGGCGGCGGGGCGGCGGATCCGGTCGCATCGCACGATGCGGGATCGGTTAGGTCCGGTTGAATGAGCGTCAGAGGAGCGGAGCCGATGGGCAAGAACGGCGTGGTCGTGGTCACGGGCGGGGGCGGATTCATCGGTGGGCACCTGATCGCCGAGTTCCGCAAGCGCGGCGTCAAGCGCATCCGGGCGGTGGACGTCAAGCCGCTTGACGAGTGGTACCAGGTGTTCCGCGACGTGGAGAACGTGGCGGGACCTGCACGCGGCGACTGCCGCGACCTGAAGGTGTGCCGCAAGGTGTGCGAAGGGGCGAGCGAGGTCTACCAGCTCGCGGCCGACATGGGCGGCATGGGCTTCATCGAGAACAACAAGGCGCTGTGCATGCTCAGCGTGCTAACGAACACCCACATGATGATGGGGGCGCTGGAGCACGGCGTGGGGCGGTACTTCTACGCGTCGTCGGCGTGCGTCTACAACGCCGACAAGCAGCGTGACGCGAACGTGACGGCGTTGAAGGAAGAGGATGCGTACCCCGCCATGCCCGAGGACGGGTACGGGTGGGAGAAGCTGTTCAGCGAGCGGATGTGCCGGCACTTCCGCGAGGACTTCGGGATGCACGCCCGGGTCGCGCGGTTCCACAATGTTTACGGCCCGCACGGCACGTGGGAGGGCGGGCGCGAGAAGGCCCCGGCCGCGATCTGCCGCAAGGTGATCCAGGCGAAGGTGACCGGCGACCGGTCGATCGAGATCTGGGGGGATGGGACGCAGACGCGATCGTTCATGTACGTGGACGACTGCGTGAATGGGATCGACCTGATCACGCACTCGGCGATCCTGGAACCGATCAACCTCGGCTCGTCGGAGCTCGTGACCATCAACCAGCTCGTGGACATCGCCGAGGATATCGCGGGCGTGACGCTCAAGCGTTCGTACAAGCTCGACGCGCCGCGCGGCGTGGCGGGGCGCAACAGCGACAACACGCTGATCACCAAGCACCTGGGCTGGGAGCCGAGCACCCGGCTGCGCGCCGGGATGGACAAGACCTACGCGTGGATCTTCGACGAGTACGCGGCCAAGTATGGAAACAGACCAGCCCGGGCATCGGACGCGCACTACGTCGTGACGCCGTCGTTCCTCAAGATCGCGGCCAAGCCGGGCGCGAAGGCGTCCGGTCGCGGCGGATCGAAGGCTCCGGGACGGAAGAAGGCCGCGAAGCGCCGCCCGGCCGGCGCGCGGCGTTGAACCGGCGGTATCCCGCGTGACCACCCTCCCCCGTCAGGCTCAGACCGTGTCCCCGCACGGGGCGTCCGCGGCGACGGTCGAGGCGGCCCGCCGCTCGCCGGTGTCGTACGACGAGGCGATGGACGAACTGATCCGCACGTTCCCGTTCCCGGGGTACGTCAAGCCCGACCAGGCGCGGCTGTCGTTCCGTCCGGCGGCGGACCTGCTGGCCCGGCACGCGCCGGCCGGGGCGCGCGTCCTGGATTTCGGGTCGGGTCCGGCGGACATCGACGTGGTGCTGTCGCGGATGGGGTACCGCTGCGCGGCGTGCGATGACCTGCGCGACCCGTGGCACACGGCGCCGGGCGCTCGGGAGAAGATCCTGAGCTACGCAGCTCGGCACGGCGTGGAGTTTGAGGTGCTCGAAGCGGGGCGGGCCTGGCCCTGGGCCCCGGAGTCGTTCGACGCGGTGATGCTCCACCACGTGCTCGAGCATCTGCACGAATCGCCGCGCGAGCTGCTCAACACGCTGCTCGGGCTGGTGCGGGTCGGCGGGGTGCTGATCGTGACGGTGCCGAACGCGGTGAACCTGCGCAAGCGGTTGAGCGTGCTGCGCGGGCGGACGAACCTGGCGCCGTACGACCATTTCTACTGGCACGAGGGCCCGTGGCGCGGGCACGTGCGTGAGTTCGTGCGCGACGACCTGGTGCAGCTCGCGCGGTACCTGGGCCTGGAAATGCTCGAGGTCGGGTCCTACCACGCGATGATCCAGGTGGTGCCGCGGCGGATGCGTGCGATCTGGAAAGCCGTGACGGCGCTGGCGACGGGGTGCCGCGATTCGTGGTACCTGGCCGCCCGCAAGCCCGCGGGGTGGACGGCGCGGCTCACGCTGCCCGAGGGCGACCCCGTGCGCGAGCGGCTCAAGCGGATCAAGCACTGAGGAGCCCCGTGGCGCGCGATCTGGTGCTCATCTTCTCGCAGGTCTACCCGCCCGATCCGGCGAGCGTGGGGCAGCACATCCACGACGCGGCGGCGGAGCTGGCGCGGCGCGGGCGGCGGGTGCGTGTCGTGACATCGCGACGCGGGTACGACGACCCTTCGAAGGTCTACGCGAAGCGCGAGACGCGCGACGGCGTGGATGTCGTCCGCGTGCCGCTCTCGTCGTTCGGCAAGAAGCACCTCGCGCTCCGGGCCCTGGCGATGGGTCTGTTCATCCTCCAGTGCATGTGGCACGGGTTGACGGCGCGGGGACTCGCGGCGATCGTGGTGAGCACGTCGCCGCCGATGGGCTCTTTCGCGGCCGTCGTCGCCGGGGTGGTGCGGCGGGTTAGTGTGAAGTTCTGGGTGATGGACCTGAACCCGGACCAGGCGATCCGGATGGGGTTGATCGCGGAGGACTCGCTCGTCGCACGGGTCGCTGATTGGTTCAACCGGCTGGTCCTGCGGCGGGCGGCCGATGTCGTGGCGCTCGACCGCTTTATGGCCGAGCGGCTCAACCGCAAGGTGGACGTGACCGCGAAGCTGCACGTGATGCCGCCCTGGCCGCACGATGCGCACCTCGAGCCGGTGGCGCACGGGGACAATCCGTTCCGTCTGCGTCACGGGCTCGAGGACAAGTTCGTGTTCATGTACAGCGGGAACCACGGGCTGACGACGCCGGTGACGACGGTGCTCCAGGCGGCGCTCAAGCTGCGGCACCGCGGGGATATCGTGTTCATGTTCATCGGGGGCGGGCACGGCAAGAAGGAAGTCGAGCAGGTCATCAAGGAGCACGCCCCGTCGAACGTGATCGCCTTGCCCTACCAGCCGATCGACCAGCTCCGGTACTCGCTCTCGGCGGCGGACGTGCACCTGGTGACGATGGGGGACGAGGTGGTCGGCGTGATCCACCCGTGCAAGATCTACGGAGCGATGCGGATCGCCCGCCCGATCCTGCTGGTCGGCCCGGACCCGTGCCACGCGACGGACCTGATCAGCGAGGCGAAGTGCGGATGGCGGATCGCGCACGGCGACGTGGACGCGGCCGTGGGGATGATCGAGCGGATCGCGGGCACGCCGGCGGGCGAGCTTGCGGCCATGGGCGAGCGCGGATCGCGGCTCATCGACCGGCGGTACAGCATGGCGATCCTGTGCAGGGCGTTCTGCGACGTGGTGGAGCGGGGGCTGCCCGCGGCGGCCGGAAGAGAAGTTCACGAACCGCCGATGTTGGGAGAGCGAACGAAGGTCGAGGCCCGCTGAACCCGAAAGACCCGCTGAGACCCGCTGAATCATGGCTCCGATGCGGTTTGATCACATGGGCGTGGCGGTGGCCGACCTCGAAGCGTCGGTCGGGGTGTACGAGCGCCTGTTCGGGTACCGGGTGCTCTCCGGGCCGTTCGACGATCCCGCGCAGCAGGCCAGAGTCGTGTTCCTCGGCTCGGGCCGCCCCGGGGACTTCGTCATCGAACTGATCGCGCCGCTGAGCCCGTCGTCGCACGTCGCCCGCGTGGTGGCGAAGGGGGCCGGGGCGTACCACGTCTGCTACGAGGTGCCGGACATCGAGAAGACCCTGGCCGAGATGCGCGGCGGCGGCTGCATGATCGTCGCCAACCCGGTGCCCGCCGTGGCGTACCAGGGTCGTCGGATCGCGTGGCTGTTCACGCCGGCGAAGCAGTTGATCGAACTCGTTGAGGCGCCGAAGGCCGCGGTGGATCGCGGACCCGCGGCACCGATCGCCGAATCGGCGATCGGTGGCACGGCGGAGATCCGGAACCAGATCGACGCCGCGGTTGTCGCGGGAGAAGCGACGGCCGCTCACGGACTGCTGGCGAAGCTGTGGCGGCTCGACCCCGGCCCGGCGACGGCGGGGTTCGTTGCGACGCGATTCGACAAGATCAAGGCCAATCTGAGCGTGACGCCGTGCCGCGTCGCGTTCCTGAGGTCGTTCACGGTCGAGCCTGTGCTGCCGCTGCTGCGGGCGGCTGCCGCGGTGAACGGGATCGACGTGTCGGCATGGGTCGGCGACTTCAACACCTACCAGCAGGAGGTCATCGACCCGTCGAGCCGCCTGTACGCCTTCGACCCGACGGTGATCGTGTTCGCGGTGCAGGCCCGCGACCTCGCGCCGGACCTGTGGGACGGATTCACGGAGTTGCCCCCGGGAGGGGCGGAGGCGATCGTGGATCGCGTGCTCGCCTCGTATCGCTCGTGGATCGGGGCGATCCGGGTGGGGAGCAAGGCGCACGTGGTGATCCACGGGCTGGAAACGCCCGAGAGCGCGGCCGCGGGGGTCTACGACGCGCAAGACTCCCGCGGGCAGGCCGCGTGCATCCGTCGGATCAACGCGGGGCTCGTCGAGCTGGCGCGGCAGAACACGGGCGTGTATGTGCTCGATTACGACGCGCTGGTCGCGCGGCACGGGCTGCGGGCGTGGCACGATGAGCGGAAGTGGCGCACGATGCGCATGCCGATCGCGGCGCCGTGCCTCATCTACCTCGCGAACGAGTGGCTGCGGTTCCTCCACCCGGTGACGGGGCGGCTGGCCAAGTGCCTGGTGCTGGACCTGGACAACACGCTCTGGGGCGGCGTGATCGGCGAGGACGGGATGCACGGGATCCAGGTGGGCCTGGAGCACCCCGGGGCGTCGTACCGCGAGTTCCAGCGGGTGATCCTCGACCTGTATCACCGCGGCGTGATCCTCGCGGTGTGCTCGAAGAACAACGCGGCGGACGCGATGGAGGCGCTGGAGAAACACGACGGGATGCTGCTCCGCCCGCACCACTTCGCGGCGCTACGGATCAACTGGAAGGACAAGGGGACGAACCTGCGCGAGATCGCGGCGGAGCTGAACATCGGGATCGACTCCCTCGCGTTCTTCGACGACAACCCGGCGGAGCGCGAGCTGGTCCGCGGGCAGGTGCCCGAGGTCATGGTGATCGAGCCGCCGGCGGACCCGGGGCTGTACGCCAGGGTCCTGCGCGAGTGCCCGCTGTTCGAGCGGCTGTCGCTCTCGGCCGAGGACCGCGAGCGCGGGAAGTTCTACGCGCAGGACCGGCAACGGGCGGAGCTGGAGCAGGCGGCGGGGACGCTCGAGGGTTTCTACCGGTCGCTGAAGCAGGAGGTAGAGTTCGGCGCGGTGACCGCGGCGACGCTGGCCCGCGTGGCGCAGCTCACGCAGAAGACCAACCAGTTCAACATGACGACGAAACGGTACAGCGAGGCGGAGGTGGAGGCGCTCGCCGCCGACCCGCGCTGGATCGTGCGGTGGCTGCGCGTCAAGGACCGGTTCGGCGACAACGGGATCGTGGGACTGGCGATGGCGCACGAGGCGGAGCGCGGGCGCTGGGAGATCGACAACATCCTCATGTCCTGCCGCGTGATCGGTCGGACGGTCGAGACGGCGGTGCTGGCGACGCTGATCGAGCAGGTCCGGGCGGCCGGGGCGAGAGCGATAGGCGGGTGGTTCATCCCGACGAAGAAGAACGCGCCGGCGAAGGATTTCTACTCGCAACACCGTTTCACCCTGACTTCCGAGGAGGGTGGGAAGCAACGCTGGGAGATGGACCTCACGGCGTCCACAATCGAGCCCCCGCCGTGGATCAGCCGATCCATGGTGGCGGCGCAGACCGCGGAGGCTCCGGCGTGAGCAGGCTCGACCGGGTGAAGCAGGTGGTGTCGGATGTCTTCGGCGTGCCGGCGATCGAGGTCTCCCCCGAGTCGTCGCCCCACAGCGTGGAGGCCTGGGACTCGATGGGGCACCTGAATCTCGTGCTGGCGCTGGAGCAGTCGTTCGGCGTGGAGTTCACGCCCGAGGAAATCGCGGCGATGGCGAGCGTGTCACTCATTGTCGCGACGGTGGACGCGAAGGCGGGATCGGCGGGCGGCTGAAGCGGGCGACGCGGACCCGGCGTCCCGCGAGTTTTGCACTCTCCACACCATGACCGCCACCCTGCGCATCGAGGTCCGCCCGACCGGGCCCGGCGACCTGGACGCGGTGACGGCGCTGCTGAGCGAGCGCGATGGGCGTGCGCTCGAGCTCGCGCACGTCTCGGCGGCCCTCTTCGGGCTCGACCCCGCGCACCTGGCCGGCTGGATCGCGTCTGTCGGCGGCAAGCCCGCCGGGTTCACGAGCCTGTACGTGCGCGATCAACGCTGGGGAGACCGGACGATCCGGGCCGGGTACTGGGCCCACCTGTTCGTGCGCGAGGCGTGCCGACGGTTCATGGTCTATCCGCAGCTCGTGCTGGCGATGATGCGCGGGATCAAGCCGCTCGGCATCGACGCGATCTTCACGGGGACGCGCCGGCCCCACGTGGCCCAGGGGCACGAGAAGCTGGGGTTCGCACGGGTCGGCGGGCTGCGCGTGATGTTCAAGCCGCTGCGCCCGTTCCGGTTGCTGGCGCGGTACAAAGGCTGGCCCGGCGTGCTGCGTGCGGCGGCCGTGCCGGGAGATGCGGCGTACGGAGCGTGGCTGAAGCTGCGCCGCGGCGGATCCGACGCGGCGCTGGCAATCCGCGAGATGGACGCGGGTGAGCACGCGATGGAGATGATCCCGACGCTGCTGAACGCGTCTGGCGAGGGGCGCGTCAGCCAGGTCTGGACGCCCGAGACGCTGCGACGGCGCCTTGCCGGAACGATCGACGGCGAACGGTACACCGTGCTGGCCGCGGACCGCGGCGGGGAGGTGGTCGCGGCGCTGGTGTACCGGCTGGCGAGCCGCGAGCGTGTACGTGTTGGCATCATCATGGAGGTTGTGAACGCCCGGACGGAGCGCCGTGCCGCACCGGCTCTGCTGGCCGAGGCGGAGCGGCGGATGCGAGGCGAGGGCGCGGACACGACGCTCTACCTCGACGGGCTGGGGTCGGCGGCGGCGGATCTGCTGCGCTCGAGCGGGCACCGCGTCGCGTCTGGGGAGACGTACCAGATGCTGGTGTGGCCCAAGACGCTGGCGCCTCGGGACTCGGTGGCGGCAGACCTGGCCAACTGGCGGTTCAGTTTCCTGGATCACGACGCGTTCTGATGGAGAGCGACATCGGCGACCACGAGCCCATCCTGAACGCGATGACCTTCGACATCGAGGACTGGTTCCACCTCGTCGAGATCGAGGCCGTGGCGGACCCCGCGCAGTGGGCCGGCTTCCCGTCGCTGGTGGAGGAGCGGACGCGGTTCATCCTGCGCGTGCTGGACGAGCACAAGACCCGGGCCACGTTCTTCGTCCTGGGCTGGGTGGCGGAGCGGTACCCCGGGATCGTCGGCGAGATCGCGGCCCGCGGGCACGAGGTGGCGAGCCACGGGCACATGCACGGCCCGGTGTTCTCGCAGAAGCCCGCGGAGTTCCGCGACGACGTGCGGCGATCGCTCGACGCGATCGCGCGGGGAACGGACCGGCCCGTGCGCGGCTATCGCGCGCCGAGCTTCTCGATCACGCCGGGGACGGAGTGGGCGTTCGACGTGCTGGCCGAGCTGGGGTTCGCGTACGACGCGAGCCTGTTCCCCGGGTCTCGCGGGCACGGCGGGTATCCGTGCCCGGAGGGGCCGCACACGCTCACCGCGCCGTCGGGGGCGACGCTGGCGGAACTACCGATGTCGGTGGGGCGGTTCGGGCCGGTGCGCACGGCGTACTCGGGGGGGGGGTACCTGCGGCTGCTGCCGGGCTGGATGATCCGGCGCGGCGTGGCCCAGAGCCATCGCGCGGGGCGGCCCGTGGTGGCGTACCTGCACCCGCGCGACTTCGCGCCCGACGGCCCGCGCGTGCCGATGCCGATGATCCGCCGGTTCAAGTGCTACGTCGGGCTGCGCTCGGCGGAGCGCAAACTGCGGTTGCTTCTGGACCGATATCGGTGGGGAACGTGCGAGGACGTGCTCCGCGCCCGCGTCGGGTACGATCCGGCGCGAACTTCTCCGGTGCCGCCGACGAAGGGTTGATGCCCGTGCCCGATGCCCCGGTCCAGCCCTCCGGCGTCCGCGCCGCGACATCGATCGCGGGTGCGCCCGCGGGCCGCACGCGGTCGAACATCGAGGTCGTTCTCATCACGAAGAACGAGGAGAAAAACCTCCCTCACGCGCTGGCGAGCGTGTCGTGGGCGGACGCCGTTCACGTTGTGGATTCCGGCTCGACGGACGCCACGCGCGACCTGGCCCGGGCCGCGGGGGCGAACGTCGCGGAGCGATCGTGGCTCGGGTATGCCAGGCAGAAGAACTGGGCCCTGGACCACCTGCCGCTGAAGGCCGACTGGGTGTTCATCCTCGATGCGGACGAGGTGATCCTGCCCGAGCTGCGCGACGAGCTGCTGCGGATCGCGCGCAAGCCGCCCGGGCAGGTTCCCGAGGCGGGGTACTACGTCAACCGCTACTTCATCTTTCTCGGCAAGCGCATCCGGCACTGCGGGTATTACCCGAGCTGGAACCTGCGGTTCTTCAAGCGCGGGCGGGCGCGGTACGAGGAGCGCGAGGTCCACGAGCACATGATCGTGGACGGGGCGACGGGGTACCTCAAGGGTCACATGGAGCACAACGACCGGCGCGGGCTCGAAGTCTACATGGACAAGCACAACACGTACTCGACGCTCGAGGCCCGCGAGGTCGTGCGGTCGCGGCGCGAGGCCTCGGGCCCGAAGGGCACGGTGGACGCGAAGCTCTTCGGCGACGCGATCCAGCGGCGGCGCTGGATCAAGCACTACGTCTACCCGCGGCTGCCGGCGCGCTGGGTCTTCCGGTTCCTGTATATGTACGTGCTCAGGCTCGGGATCCTCGACGGGATGACCGGGCTTCGGTTCTGCCTGTTCATCGCGGCGTACGACTTCCTGATCCAGCTCAAGATCCGCGAGTTCCTGATGGAGGAGCGCGAGGCCGCGCGGTGAAGACCACGTGACGACGACGCCGAACAACGCGGAGACTCCGCCCGCCGCCCCGGACCCGCGGGGAGGGGGGGGGCGGCACGCGGCGTACCTGGCCGCGGAGGTCTCCGACGACCCCACGCGCCGGCACATCAGCCCGTACTCGGCGCGCGAGAAGGTCGCCCGGATGTTGTGGGCGATGGTGCAGGGGACGGCGTTTGCTTGGTCGTACCCGACTTGGTACGGATGGCGGAACTTCCTGCTCCGTCGGTTCGGTGCGGGTCTCCACGCGACGGTCCACATCCGGCGGACGGCGCGGATCGAGTGCCCGTGGAACCTGTCGATGGGGGCGAACAGCTCGCTGGGGGACTTCGCGATCGCGTACTGCCTGGGGCCGATCACGATCGGCGGCCGCGCGAGCGTGAGCCAGTACGCGCACCTTTGCGCGGGGACGCACGACTACACGAAGGCGAACATGCCGCTGATCCGCCCGCCGATCGTGATCGGCGCCGACGCGTGGATCGCGGCGGACGCCTTCGTGGGCCCCGGCGTGACGGTGGGGGAGGGGGCGATCCTCGGCGCGCGCGCCGTGGCCCTGAAGGACCTGGAGCCTTGGACGATCTACTCGGGGAACCCAGCGCGCGCCGTGAAGGAGCGCCCGAGGCCCGGCGCGTCGTCCGGGGCGGCCGCCCCATGAGGCTGTTCCACTATCTCGACTTCATGCGCGTGTCGCTGGGCGGCGTGGTGCGCGCGGTGCTGGACCTGGCGGGCGGGGCGGCCGCCGCGGGGCACGACGTCACGGTCGCCACCCTCGACGATGCGGATGCGCCGGAACCCTGGCGTTGCGGGGCGCCGGGGGTGCCGCGGGTGGTCCGGCTGGGGCCCGGAACGGGGCCGCTGCGCGGGCTGACGCGCGGGGATGTCGGGCGGGTGCGCGGGCTGCTCGCGGGCGTCGATGTTGCGCACTTGCACGGCGTGTGGGAGCGATCGACCGCGCAGGTCGCGGCGGCGTGCCGTCGGGCGCGCGTGCCGTATGTCGTGACCGTTCATGGGATGCTGGACGACTGGTGCATGGCCCAGCGGGCGGCGAAGAAGCGGCTGTACCTGACGCTGATCGGCGGGCGGATGCTGCGCGGCGCGGCCGCGGTCCACTGCACCGCGCAGGCCGAGATGGACCAGGCCCGCAAGTGGTTTCCGGTAGACCTCGGCGTCGTGATTCCGCTGCCGATGGACCTCGCGGCGTACCGCACGCCGCCGTCGCCGGAGATCGCGCGCGCGGCGTACAACGTCCGCGCGGGCGTGCCGGGGCTGCTGTTCCTGAGTCGGCTGCACCCGAAGAAGGGCGTCGAGGCATTGATCCACGCGGCGGCGCAGCTGCGGGGCGGCGGGATCACCGCCGACGTGCTGATCGCCGGGTCGGGCGAGCCCGCCTACGAAGCGGGCATCCGGGCGCTAGCACTGAAGCTGGACCTGGGCCCGAACGTGCGGCTGCTCGGGCTGGTGACGGGTGACCTGAAGCTCTCGCTGTACCGCTCCGCGGACCTGTTCGTCCTGCCGACCCACCAGGAGAATTTCGGGTATGTGCTGCTGGAGGCGATGGCGTGCGGGACGCCGATCGTGACGACGCGCGGCGTCGACATCTGGCGCGAGCTGGAGGCGACCGGGGCGGCCACGATCATCGAACGCGATGACGACGCGGCGACGACAGGTCGTCGGCTCGCGGAGGTGATCCGGCCGGCGTTGGCCGACCTGACGCGGCTCCGAGCGGCCGGGGCGCGCGGACGGGAATGGGTTCTCTCGACCTGCGACGCGGCGGCGGTAACGCCCAGGTACCTCGGTCTGTATGAGCGTGCCCGCGCGACGGGGCGTGCGTAGGGCCCGGCACAGCCGGCGGGCCGCAAGTCGGGGTGTGTGAGGGCCGATATCCTTGCGGTGGCGCACGCCCCGGGGGCGAACTTCCCGCCGGCGTGCGCTCGTAGTTTCAGGACCGACGCCCCCCGCGGCTGCGCAGTGGAATCCCATGACGCTCTTCCTGGGCTTCATCCTGATCCTGACGGCCCTGGCGCTCGCCCTGATGATGGTGGTTCAGGCGTGGCGCGGGACGGCGGACCTGCTGTGCGTGCGGAACTTCGTGCTGCTGGGGTTCATCTTCTTCCAGCTCTTCAGCGGCGCGGTCAGCCTGATCACGGACGAGTATTCGGTGCTGTCGGTGACGGATCAGCCGCGCGTCGGCGTGATCTACACCACCCTGTGCGTGGCGTTCACGGTCTGCCTGCTGTGGTTCTATTCGTGGGGGCGGACGGCGCGGGCGATCGCCGAACGATTCACATCGGATGTGGGCTCGCCGGGGCCCATGACGATGCTCGGGCTCGCCGCGGCGTTCCTGATCCTGGGCATTCTGGGGCGCTCCGTGCTGGCGCAGGTCCCCTTCGCGGGGCCGGCGATCCTGGCGGTCGGGTCGGGTTTGCTGATCGTCTCCGCCGGCATGGCGGCATGGGCCGCGGCGCCCCGCTGGTACAACCCCGCAGTCAGCCTGCCCGCGGCGGCGATGGTGCTTGTGGGCATGGTGTCGGTGCTGGCCGGGGAGTTCGGCCGCCGCGACCTGGTCGGGCTCGTTTCGGCGGTGGCGTGGGGCGCGTACCACGGGCACTGGAAGCACCTGGGCTTCCGACCGATGGCGCTGCGCCTCTCCATGCTCGGCGTGGCGGGCGTGCTCGTGTTCGGGGCGGTGACCGCCACACGCGACCCGGAGCGCCTGGTGCTGGCGCCGGCCGACGTCGTCCGGCGCGTGACCAGCCGCAGCCCGCTCGAGGGGATGTTCGATTTCGCGACCGGTCAGTGGGCGGGCGCGAACAGCATGTACCTGATCCAGTCGCGCCCCAGCGCGGCGGACTACGACGTGCTGCACACGCTCCGGTACATGCTCAGCCACCCGATCCCCCGCTACTTCTGGGAGAACAAGCCCCACGCCCTCGGCCATACCCTGCCCGACGAAGCCCGCGTGCGCCGCGTCGGCAAGAACCTGAATCTCGGACCCGGCATCATCGGGCACATCTGGAACGACAACCCGTGGCTCGCGTTCATCCCCTACACGCTCGCGCTGGCGTTCGTGATGCGTCTCTTTGACGAGATGATCCGCCGCCGCCCGCACAACCCCTTCGTCGTGCTGCCCATGTGCGTGGGCCTGGGCGAGTTCGTGGCGGTCTCCCGCGGTGAGTTCGGGCTGTTCTTCATCCGGGCGCTGACGTACACGATCGGCACGTGGGTCGCCATGTCGCTGGTGGCCCGAGTGTTCCGCGTGTTCGGCTGGGGCGTTTCGGGCGCGCCGCCGCTCGCCGAGGGCGAGACAGAGGAGGCGTCCGACGAACACGCGTGGGCCGACGACGGGGGCGATTGGAGTGAAGGCTCGCCCCCGGGCGGCGCGCCGTCCGATGGGGAATGGTCACGGGCCGGGACCGAGCCCGAGCCGGGTTAGAACGCCCCCAACCGAGACTTCGCCGTCCCATGCAGCCCCACGCACGACCGCTCTTCGCCCGGCGCGCTTCACGGGCCGCGGCGCGTCGCGCCATGAGCCCGGAGACCAACCGTGCCTTCTGAGGCGTCGCGTGCCCTGGTGCGGATCGGTTCGAACTACGCGCGCCTGCTGGTGACGATGGCGATGGGGCTGGCGCTCGTCCCGCTCCAACTCGAGATCTTCGGCGAGGACGGCTTCGGCCTGATCTCGGTGGTCACGACGTCGATCGGGCTTGCGGCGCTCCTGCAGGACGTCTGCGAACGCAGCCTCGTGCGCGAAATGGGCGCGGCCCACCACGCGGGCGATGACGGGGCATTCCGCGCCGTCTGCGACGCCGCGTGGCTCGTGGCCCTCGCCAGCGCCGCGATCACGGCCGCCCTCTTCGTCGTGGTGCTGCTGTGCGTGCCGTGGCTGGTGGATGATCGGCCGGACCTGGTGCCGGCGGCGCAGGCCCTGGTCGGTGCCGAGGCGTTGTTGGGGCTGCTCTCCATCCTCATCCTCCCCGCACAAGTCATGTACTCCGTGACCGAGCGGTTCGTGCTCTACAACGCGTTCGTCGCCCTGCAGCGGACCGGGTACCTCGTCCCCGCCCTGTTGATCTGGTGGCTCGGGCCAGGCCCCGGCACGGTGGAGGGGGCACCGGCGCAAGGGGGCACGCTCGTCACGTACGCACTTGGGTGCGTCGCCATGCACACGGTGACGCTGCTGATCCCGGCGGGCCTGATGCTCGCCATGGACCGGCGGCTGATGCCCCGCCCGTGGCGGGCGCGGCGCGCGGTGTTGCGCAAGGTGGTCGGCAACTTCGGCTGGAACAGCGCCGTGGTGTTCGCCCTCGGATCCCACGAGCGGACGACGGCGCTGATCGGGAACCTGGCGATGGCCCCCGCGGGTCTGGTCTGGAACGCGGTGTACGCCGTGGGCCTCCGAGGGTGCGCGATCGTCCGCATGGCGACGTACGGCATGACCGTGGGGCTGGACGCGGTGTCCACCCGCGTGACCACGCACCACGACCCCGCGGAGCGGCTGCGCTGGCTGGTCGGGCACGCGTCGCGCCTCCACGCCTTCACCGCCGTGCCCGGCGGCATCACGTTCTTCATGCTCACCGAACCGATCATCGAGTTGTGGATCGGCCGTTCGCTGGAGGACCCGGCCGCCACCATCCCGCAGGCGGCGGTCATGGTGCGCGTGCTCATCGTCGCGTCGGTCGTCCGGTCCGTCGTGGACGGGTGGATCGCGATCCTGTACGGCGCCGGCCACATCCGCAGCGTGGTCCGGCTCGCCTTGGCGGGAGCGGTGCTCACACCGGTCGCGGCGCTCCTGCTCCTGGCCGTCCTGCCCCGCGATCTGCGCCTCTACGCGCCGGCGATCGCGTTCGGCGCCGTGTTCACGGTCGTGCATGGTGTGGTGCTTCCGCCGGTCGCGGCCCGGCGCCTCGGCGTCCGCCTGTCGGACCTCTGGGCGCCGATGATCCGGCCCGCGATCGTGAGCTTCGCGTGCGCACCGATCTACGCGGGTGCCCTGGTGCTCATCGAGCGGTGGACGCTCCTGCATCTGATCGGGGTGCTCGCGGCCTACGGCGCCGCCTACGCCCTGCTCTCGTGGTTGTTCGTCGTCACGCCGCAGGAGCGGAGCCGGCTCATCGCCGCCGCTCGCCGCCGGCTACCGCGCGGGTCCGATCCTCAGCCGCCCGGGCTGGACCTGGGCGCGACCACCAGTTCGACCAGCACGGGTGTGTGATCCGAACCCGCCGGGTCGAGCGTCCTCCACGACGCTACGGAGACCCCCGCGGACACCATCACGTCGTCGATGGCGATGCGCCCGGGCCAGGGCTGCCCCACGGGAAACGTTCCCTGGGCCACGCCCCACGGCTTGGCCCGCCGCAGCCCGCCCCCGGACCGCAGCCGCCGGCTGAACAGCCCGCTCGGCGTCGAGTTCAGGTCCCCGGGGACGATCACGGGCAGCCCGCGCGCCGCGAATGCCCGCGCGGCCTCGGCGGCGAGGCGGGACTCCTCGAGGCCGCGCCGCCAGCGCTCCGCGTTCCGGGGCGAAGCGGGGTGCACCGCGACGACGCCGATGGTGCCGAAGGGCGACTCGGCCGTCGCGCTGATGACGGTGGTGACCTCGGCCCCGAGCGGGCGGCCGTCGGTCCGCGTCAGGGGCCAGCGCGAGAGGAGCGCCTGGTGGTCGTTCGCCAGGCCGGGCTTCCATCCGCGGTGGATCGTGTAGGGATACGCGGCGCGCAGGCGCCCGCCCTCCCACGAGGCCTGCACCATCGCCGGGGGCGTTTCCACGAGCACGACGAGGTCGGCGTTCGCGGCGAGCACGCTGTCGATCGCTCGCCCGGGGTCCGCGTTGGCGTTGAACGCGTTGTACACAAGGACACGCACGTTCGGGCTCGCCGCCGGCCCGGCCCGCGGCGCCCGACCCGGGGCGAGCGCCGCTGCGTGCAGCCCCAGCGCGAGCAGCGTGACGCCCGTCGCGCTCCACGCGCGGAGCGCGCCGAACACGCCCGCGCCGACGATCGTCACCAGCGCCGTCTGCGCCGCGAGATTCGCGACCAGGTCGATGCGCCAGCCCAGCGGGGCGGCGAGCCATGCGCCCGACGCCGCGAGCAGCGGCAGCGCGAGGAGGAACGCCCCGCGGTCCAGACGCTTTTTCCACCGCGAGCGCGCCATCCGTTGCTCCCGACTCCATCCCCCTCGCGCCCCGAACGAACCGGAGCGCCGGGAAAGGCGTCAGACCTGTAACCATGCAGGTTATCCGTTTGCCGGACGTGATCGACCCGCGGGACCGGAACAGACCCGCGGATCGCGCCCCGGCGCGGGGCGCGCGGGCGAGAAGGGCTGGCGGCACCGGTCAAGGATTGGCACATCGGGGGGACGGTTCGGCGTGCGCGGGCTGGGGACTCCGGGGAACAAGGCAGGGGATCGTCATGGCACGCAACGGGTTCACGGTGTTGATCGCGGTGCTGCTCGGCGGCGCGGCGGGCGCGCAGGCCCAGCAGATCCCGCCCCCGGAAGCGGGCGACCCCATCGTCACGGTCGCGACGGAAGGCAACCAGGTGGAGCTCCGCGACGCGCACAACGGCAAGCTGATCCTGGACCGGCGCGCCTACCCCCTGCACGGCGTGAACGGGCCGCAGACGTTGACCCCCGCCATCGAGATCCGTCCGCAGCCCGCCGGTTTCGATGTGGTGTACCGGTTCACGAACTCGACGACGACGCCCGGCGGCGTGGGCGAACTGGGCATCGGCATCCTCACGCTCGGGCAGGACGTGACGCACTACGACTTCCGCCACACCAGCAAGCCCGTGAAGATCAAGGCCACGACGTGGACCACGACCGGGCGCTGGTACCCGGACGACCTGTATTCGCCCGTCGTCGTCCTGCGCAACAACGCCTACGCGGTCGGCGTGAGCCTGCACTACCCGATCCTGGAGTACAAGCACGACGCCATCGTTTATGTCGGGTCGCCGCCGGGGCAATACCTCACGGGCGAGGGCGGTCGGGGCTGGAGCGTGACGTTCGGATTGTCGGGGCCGAGCCACCAGGAGCCCAAGCACCACGGCGCCGTCATCCCCCCGGGCGAGGAGCGGACCTACGTCGTGAGCGTCCGCGTGACCAAGAAGCCCGACGAGTGGGTCCGCGCGCTCGTGCCGTACCGCGACTACTTCCGCGGCCTCTACGGGAGCGTGGGGTACACGCGTGACGCGGCGCCGTGGGCCGCCCTGAACGTGACGGATTCGTCCTGGATCACCCCGTCGAACCCCTCGGGCTGGGCGCATCAGAGCCGCCGCCCGGACGTGAACGGGTGGGGCCCGTGGGTGGAGTACGTGACGCAGGACCTGGCGGAGTACAAGCGGGTGATGATCTGGGCGCCGACGGGGCTCTACAACCTCAACCGCGACAACAACTACCCGTTCCAGTTCGCGTCGCGGTGGCTGGAGCAGCCGAATGTCGCGACGGCGATCGACCCGGAGATCGGCTTGCCCGCGATCCCGCGGACCGGGCAGGTGCTCGGGCTGTGGTGGGGGCGGGCGGTGCAGGTAGCGGACTCGTGGAACGACGCGCAGCTCGATCCGTTCAACCCGGACAACCCGCAGCATGTCAACCGGGCGCTGACCGAGCTTCAGGTCGCCGTGCAGTCGGGCGCGACAGTCATCGGGCTGGACACGTTCGACACGACGGTCACGCCGCTCTGGAAGCTGGTCCCGTGGCTGGAAACGATGCGGCAGCAGGCGCCGGGCGTGAAGTTCGTGACCGAGCCCTCAACGTGCGACGTGCTGCACCGGCTCGCGCCGACGCTCGTGGACAACTGGGTGGCGACGAGCAGCGCGCAGAGCCCGGACGACCTCTACACGATCAAGAACCCCAACTATCTGGCGGACTTCATCCTTCCCGGGCACGAGCTCTGGGCGTCGATGCGCTGGGACAGCTGGCCCGCGTGCTTCGGGCACCACGCGTCCGCCGCGCGCAAGCGGCAGGACGTTCAGGCGGCGGCCGCGTTCGGGTATGTGCCCGTGCTGTTCGGCGAGGTACCCAACCCCAACAAGTTCTTCCGGGCGGCCCGCACGTGGGAGACGACCGTCCCCCCGAGCCTGCGCAACTCCGGGGGCACGCCGCCGGGGGGCAACGCTCCGGCGCATGGTCCGGGCGCGCCCACGCCGCCTCCGCCTCCGCCCCCCGCGGGCCCGAGCGGCTCTTCGGGCGGGTCGGGCCGAGACTTCGACGCCAAGGACATCGAGCGCGCCCTGCGCCGCGTGCGCAAGAGCCTGTTCGGGTTCTAGGCATCGCGCGGCTCATTGACCTCGTTCACGGAGCGCGCCCAGGCCCACTGGCGAGCGAGGCCCTCGTCCAGCGGCATCCGCGGGGCGTACGCCAGTTCGGCGCGCGAGCGGGTCAGGTCGGCCCAGGTCCGCGCGACGTCGCCGGGCTGCACGGGTCGGCGCTCGATCCGCGGCTCGCGCCCCGTGATGCGCGCGATCGCCCCGACCAGCTCATCGACGCGTACCGGGCGGTCGCTGCCCAGGTTCCAGACGCGGTAGCCGTGGGCGTCGATCGTGTCATACGCGGAGACGATCCCCGCGACGATGTCGTCCACGTAGGTGAAGTCGCGGCTCATGGAGCCGTCGCCGAAGACCTGGATCGGCTCGGCGCGCGCGATGCGGGCCATGAACGTCGCGATCGCCAGGTCGGGGCGCTGCCGCGGGCCGAAAACCGTGAAGAAGCGCAGGCACGCCGTCGGCATCTTTGTGAGCGACCAGTGGGTGTAGGCGATGAGTTCCGCGGCGCGTTTCGTCGCCGCGTACGGGCTGATCGGGCGGCTCACGTCGTCGTCCTCGGCGAACGGGGTCTGCGCGTTGTTGCCGTAGACCGAGCTCGACGACGCGAGGACGAACCGGCGGCACCGCTCGGCACGGGCGGCCTCGAGCAGCACGCTCGTGCCGAGCACGTTGGTCCGTGCGTATCCGGCGGGGTCGGCCAGGCTCGGGCGCACGCCGGCCTTCGCGGCCAGATGGATCACCCCGTGTGGTTTCGCGCGCGTGAAGGCGGCGCGGACGCCGGCGGCGTCGGTGATGTCGGCGTCGATGATCTCATAGGTGCGCCCGGCGCGGCGGGCCGCCTCGACGCACGATCGCACGTTGCGGTCCTTCGCGCCGCGGTCATAGAACGGATCGAAGTTGTCTAGGCCGACGGGCGCGAGCCCGCGCGACAGGAGGGCCTCCACGAGATGAGAGCCGAGAAATCCGGCGGCGCCGGTGACCAGGATCGTCCCGCTCACGCCACCCTCCGCGCACCGCCGTGACGGTTCCGCGATCGCCCGCTCACGCCCCGGATTGTTCTCGCTTCGCCCCCGGCACGCGGCTCCGCCGCCCGTCCGTTGGGCAAAGCAGGGCGCCATCGATGGACAGCGCCCCGCTGGAGGAGAGAGAGATCAAGGTTGAACTACAAGAATGTTATCGGTCAACCCCCCTGTCGGTTCGCAATTGACAACCTGTTTTCACATTGCGACTTCGCCCGTACTCCTAACAGACTGCGAGCGACGATTGCCGTCAAGCGACTCCTCGCTGTATGCACGTGGAGCGCCCGCGCCTCAACGGGCGCACGCAGTGCGTCGCTCGCCCCGGGGGCGGGGGTGGGGGGGGGGAACGGAATGGAGCGCAACAACAAAGGGGGCCGGTCAAACGGACCCGGCCCCCTCGTCAGATGACATCAATGGGTGCGCGTGATCACCGATCCGGTCGCGACCGACGCCCGGGCGGCGGGGCTGCTTCGGGCGGACGGTCTTCCTTCGGAGCGGCGTCTTCTCCGCGACGCGGGCCGCGCGGTCCGGCGCCTTCGGACAGCCGCTGATCCAACGCGGCTTCGATGCGTGAGAGGATCCGCTCGCGCTCCTCGGGCGGGAGCTGCCCGAGCCTCTCGATCAGCCGGCGGACGCGGTCGCGTTGTGGGGCGGCGCCGGGCTGGTCCTGGTCCGGCGCACCGGGTCGGTCAGCGCCCGGACGACCCTGGCCGGGCCGGTCTGCTCCCGGGCGGTCTGCACCTGGCCGCCCTGCTCCGGGCCGAGGCTGGCCTTGCGGCGGGGCGCCCTCGGGCTGCCGCTCGCGGAGCCGGCGCTGCATGTACTCCTCGCCCATGCGTTCCTCGGTCTGCTTGCGCCAGGCGTCCACGCGCTCCTTCACGAACGCGCGCTGGGGCTGGTCGAGGACGGCGAACATCTTCGTGTGGGTATCCGTCGGTCGCGGCGCGTTCTCGCGCATCGCGTCGAGGCGTTCGCGGCGGCGCTCGGGGCTCGGCGCGCCGTCGGGGCCGCCCTCGGGCCGATCCACGCGTTCGCGCACGCGATCGGCGGGCATTTCGGAGGGAGCGCCCGCATCGCCGGGTGCGCGCCGGGCGCGCCGGCCCGCCTCGGGCTGCTCGCCGCGAGACTGTTCCGTGAAGGCGCGCATCGACTCGCGGAACTCGCGGTCGAGTGCGGCGATCTTGTCGTCCTGCTCGGGCGTGAGGCGCAGCGATTCGTCGGCGGCGTGCTCCCCGTCGCCGCGCAGCGCGCCGATCGCCTGCATGAACACACGGTGGGGGATGACCATCTCCCGCCGTCCCGGTCCCGCCTCGCGACGCCCCTCGGAGAATCCCTGCTCGACGCCGGGGATCCGCTGCTCGCGGACCCGCGGGCCCGAGAGCGGCGGCTCGGGCCGACGCTCCTGCTGAGCGGCCGCCGGCATCGCCGCCCCCGCACACACCACCAGCAACGCCAACGCTGACTTCGCTCGCATGTCATTCCCCTGCAAATGGTCCCCGCAGACCGGCCTTGACGAACACCGGCACAACGCCGGGCGGGGGGCTCGATTGCACGCCGGAACGAGCCCTCCGCACGCTACCATCGGCCTGTCGGGTCGTCGGCATCGGCCACACCGCCGACACTGGTTCACACATGCCACCCGCAGTCACCAAAGCCCTCGTGACCGACGCCCTCGCCGCAGTTCTCGACCCGCTCACCGGGCGGGCGCTGACGCTGCGGCACGTCGCGGCGTGCGACGGGCACGCCACGGTGAAGGTCGACGCCGAGCCGGGTTCGACGCCGCCCGCGATGGACCAGGCCGCGAAGGCCGCCCACCGCGCGATCGTCGGGGCGGCGGGGGACGCGCTCGTCGGGCTGCACGTCGAGTTCACGGACCCGCGCGGCACGGTTGTCCACGCGGTGCGGTTCGGAGCGGCCGCGCGGTCGCGTCCGTCAACACCGGCTCAACCCGCGGCTCCCGCGGCCGGCGCGGGGCACCGCCCGATCCCCGGGCTCGGGCCGGAGCGCAGCGCGGCTGGTGGTGGCGGTGGGGGGGGGCTCCCCGGCGTGCGCCGCGTGATCGCAGTGGGCGCGGGCAAGGGCGGCGTCGGCAAGTCCACCATCGCCGTGAACCTCGCGGTTGGGCTCGCGCGGCGCGGGCACGCGGTCGGCCTGCTCGACGGAGATATCTACGGCCCGTCGATCCCCACGATGCTCGGGCTCGACGCGATGGAGCAGGTCGTCCACGCGGGCAAGCTCCAGCCGTTCTACGTCCACGGCGTCAAGGCCGTCACCATCGGCAAGCTCGTCGATGCCGACAAGCCGCTGATCTGGCGCGGCCCCATGGCCCACGGCGCGTTCAAGCAGCTCGCCGAGCAGACGGACTGGGGCGACCTGGACTATCTCGTGATCGACCTGCCGCCGGGCACGGGCGATGTGCCGCTGACCATGGCGCAGGCGCTCTCGCTCACCGGCGCGGTCATTGTGTGCACGCCGCAGAAAGTCGCGCAGGACGACGCCGTGCGTGCGGCCCAGATGTTCCGCCAGCTCGGCATCGAGGTGCTGGGCGTGGTCGAGAACATGAGCACGTTCATCGCCGACGACCTCGACCCGCCGCGCGAGTACGACCTGTTCGGCAAGGGCGGCGCGGCCAAGATGGCCTCGCGACTCGGCGTGCCGTTCCTGGGCGCGGTGCCGGTCACGATCGCCCTGCGCGAGAACTCCGACCGCGGCGACCCGTCGGCGAACTTCGCACAAAAACGCGACCGCAAGGGACCGTCCCTACTCGCCGAAGCCCTCGAAACGCTCGTGACGAACGTCGAGCAGCAGGCCGCGCTCGCGGCGGTGCGCCAGGGCAAGGCCAAGCCGACGCTGACGATCCGCTAGGATGCACGGGGCGCGGGTGGTGGACTACCCTGCCGAGTGCGGAACCGAATGAACCGGAGGAGTTGAGCCGTGGGCAAGAAGGACAAGAAGCGGAAGAAGGACAAGAAGCAGAACAAGGCCGAGAAGAAAGCCCTGAAGAAGGCCGCGAAGGCGGGCAAGAAGGGTGACAAGCCTTCCAAGAAGGCCGGCAAGTCGCTCGAGCCGGTCCCCGTATCCACGGGCAAGGGCGCCACGCCCGCCCAGATCGGCGCCGACCTGATCGCCATGTTCAACAAGGGTCAGTTCAAGGAGATCGAGGCGAAGTACTGGTCTCCCGACATCGAGAGCGTCGAGGGCGTCGGCGTGGCCATGGCGTGGCGCGGGCGCAAGGCCGTGGACGCGAAGAACGCCTGGTGGATGAGCGACCACGTGCTCCACGGTGCGTCAGCCGAGGGGCCGTTCGTCGGCGCCTCCGGCTTTGCGGTGAGATTCCGCATGGACGTCGAGACCAAGTCCACGGGCCAGCGCCAGAACATGGACGAGGTCGGGGTCTACACCGTCGAGAAGGGGAAGATCGTCCGCGAGGAGTTCATGTACGCGACGCCGGGGGCGTGACGGCGTTTCGGTTGGCCTCGTGCGGTGATGCTGCCCTTCGGGGATTCGAACCCCGGTGGAGCCGCGTGGCGTGACAGGATGTTGTTCGGGTCACGTCCTGATAAAACGTGTTTTCGTGCTTGCATCGACGCCGGCCCGGGGGCACAATGGCGGTGTGAGGACGAGAGAGGCACCGCGCGTAAGCGCGGTATCTCCATCCGTGGTGTGTGTCGGCGGCCCGTCTGATCGGCGGGCTTGTGACGCTGGGCCGGGAGGGAGTGAGTGATGATCCGTTCTGCTGCGATTGCCGCGATTCTTCTCGCCGCAGGGTCCGCTTCGGCGACAGTGTTCTGCAACCCGATCCCGATCTCGGTGCCGGGCGGCGCGGGCACCTCCGGCCCCTCCACTCCCTACCCCACGAGCATCCTGGTCGGCGGTCAGCAGACGTCGCTGGCGGGCGTCAAGGTGCTGCTGCACGGCTTCACGCACACGTTCCCCGGCGACCTCGACATCCTGCTTGTCGCCCCGAACGGGGGTTCCGTGCTGCTGATGTCCGATGCGGGCGGTGACTTCGTCGTGAACAACGTCGAACTGGTGATCCAGGACGGCGCGCCGTCGTTCCCCGAGTTCGCGCAGATCGTCAGCGGCTCGTACGCCCCGACGAACTTCGGCGCGCTCGCCGACCCCTTCAACGCGCCCGCACCGGCCGGTCCGTACGGCTCGACCCTCGGCTCGCTCAACGGGATCAACCCCAACGGCGTGTGGCAACTCTTCGTGATGGACGATGCCGGGGGCGACATCGGCGCGTTCACCGGCGGGTGGTGCATCGAGATCGAGGCCGTGCCCGCCCCCGGGACGCTCGGGCTGGGCGCGTTGGCGCTGGCCGGGCTGGCGCGCCGCCGCCGGCGCTGAGCGGCAGCTCCGGAACACTTGCAGGGATTGTCGGGCCCTCGGCGCGGCTGCCGGGCGGTGTGGTTATCGCACCGTGATGGTCATGGGCGTCACGCCGCGCCCGCGAGACCCCGGCACCATCGAGGATTCGTCGAGCTTCGGCGCCACGCTCCAGATGTCGTAGTCCCCGCCGCGGTGCGCGTGGAAGAAGATGCGCCCCTGCGGGTTCTGCTGGTCCGGCCCCCACGTGGGCCCGCCCTCGTACCCCTCCTGGTTCGTGATCTGCGTCTGGGCGCTGCCGTCGGACCGCATGACCCAGATGTTGAAGTCCCGCGTGCGGGCGCGCCCCACCGAGCGGTCGGTGGCGAACGCGATCCAGCGCCCGTCCGGCGACCAGCACGCCTCGATGTCGGTGGCCGGTCCGGAGGTCAGTTGCGTGAGGTTGCTGCCGTCGCGGTCCATGATGTAGATGTCGAAGCTGCCCTGGCGGTTCGAGGCGAAGGCGATCTGCTCGCTGTCGGGGGACCACCCCGGGCTGATCCCCTCCGCGAGCATGGTCATGGAGCCGTCGGGCGTGAGCCGCCAGATCGTGGGCATCTCGCGGAACTGACGCCAGAGCTTGCCCTGGTCGTCGCGGGTGACGATCTCTTCGGGGACCTGCGAGACGAAGACGATCGATCCGTCCTGGGCGGTGTCGGCGTCGAGGTCCGGGTGGTTGCCCCGGCTGATGAGGGTCGCTCCGCCGGAGCCCGAGGCGTTCTGACGCCAGAGCTTGCAGGTGTCCACGCGCATGGAGTCGAAGACGAGCCGGTCGGTGCCGAGCCAGGATGGCCGGCGGTCGTGCTCGCGCGTGAACGTGACCTGGCGCCCCGCGCCCTCGTTGCGGGCGGTGGTGAGCTTCACCCAGATGTCGTAGTTCTCGTCCTGGAAGCGCTGGTAGGCGAAGTGGACGCCGTCGGGGGAGACGGCCGGGTAGGCGTCGATCCCGCGGGTGAACGTCTCCTGGCGGATGTCGCGGTACGCGGCGCCGGGGCCGAGGACCTGCGACGGGTCGCCCGTGGAGCTCTTGCGTCCGCCCGAGCACGCCGCCATCGCCGCGACCGCAGCCCCCGCGGCCGTCACCGTCCACGTCGTCCGATTCATGATCGCGCTCCCCACACCGACGGTTCGACCCTCCGGACCGCGTCGGCCCACTCACGCCGCCGCCTCCCCGCGGGGTGAACGTATCCGAACCCCGAACGGAGTGTCAAGGTTAGGCGGGCGTGCCGCGCCGACGCCGGCGCTCGCCCTGGACGACCTCGACCGCGCGCCGGATGGTCGCGTCCAGATCGTCGTTGACGAGGAACTCGTCGTAGGCTCCGCTGGCGCGGGCCTCGTCGATCTCCCACTTCGCTTCCGCGAACCGTCGGCGGATCACGTCCTCCGGATCGCGCCGGCGGCGGCGCAGGCGGTCCAGGAGCACCGCCTCGCTCGGCGGCAGGATGAACAGCCCGAAGGCCGAGGGGATGATCGCCTTGACCTGCTTCGCACCCTGGACGTCGATCTCGAGGATGACGAGCCGACCGCGGCGGAGCTGCTCGTCCACCCACGCCCGCGGCGTGCCGTATTTCTTGCCGAAGACACCGGCCCACTCGAGGAACGCGCCGCCCGCCACCATGCGGTCGAACTCCGCGTCATTCACGAAGTGGTAGTCCACGCCCTCGACGTCCGCGGCGGTTTTCTGTCGCGTCGAGGCGGAGACGCTGAAGACCGAGCCGGGGATGGCCCGCTCGACCGCTCGGGTGATCGTGGTCTTGCCGACGCCGCTCGGTCCGCTGATGACCAGGAGCATCCCGTCGTCGGTGTCGGTGGCGAGTCGGTGATGGGCCGTCGGTTCGGGCATGAGGTGCTCGATCGGGGGGTGAGTGTACGACGTGGTGAGAGGCAAGAAAGCGCCAGGGTTCTCGGCGCATGTGGGGGTATATTCCCGTACACGCGCGCCCCGACGGGTCGGGTCGTTTCCGCGTCGCCCGACCGCCGTACTTTCCGTCCGGATGTGCCGCGGGAGGCGGGCTGTCGAGGGAGAACGCGACATGAGCCGTCACCGCCCCATTTCCGCCGTGCCGGTGTGCGCCCCGCTGGTCGCCGCAGCGTCGTTGATGCTGTCGGCGTTCGTGGGGGCGTCATGGGGGCGGCCCGGCGAGCTGTTCGTGTGCGGGTTCACCTCGGACAACGTGGCCCGGTTCAACGCGGCGACGGGCGCGGTCACGGGCGTGCTCCAGCCCGGCGTGGGGTTGAACGGACCGCTCGCGGCGCGCCTCGGCCCCGACGGGCTGATGTACGTCGCCAGCGAGGCCTCCAACTCCATCCTGCGGTACCACCCGGTGAGCGGCGCCTTCGCGGGTGTGTTCGTGGTGCCGGGCAGCGGCGGGCTCGTGACGCCGACCGGGATCGCGTGGGGACCGGACGGGCACCTGTACGTGTCGTGCTTCAACACCGACAACGTCCTGAAGTTCGACGGCGGCTCGGGCGCGCCCCTCGGCGTCTTCGTGCCCCCGGGGCTCGGAGGACTGGACGGGGCGGATAACGGCACGATCTTCGGGCCCGACGGGCACCTCTACGTGCCGAGCTACTGGAACAACCGCGTC
Organism: Phycisphaerales bacterium; assembly: GCA_046153875.1. Taxonomy (GTDB): domain Bacteria; phylum Planctomycetota; class Phycisphaerae; order Phycisphaerales; family UBA1924; genus JBJXFE01. The sequence goes on along the minus strand of JBJXFE010000073.1, from coordinate 71,858 downwards.
CTGAAGTACGACGGCACGTCGGGGGCGTACCTCGGGATGGCGGTCGCGTCGATCGGCCGGCCGCGAGTCCTCGTGTTCCGTCCGAACGGGCTGTATGTCACGAGCGAGACGGGCGACAGCGTGAAGCGGTATGACGCCGGGACCGGCGTGTTCCTCGGGGACTTCGTGGCGTCCGGCTCGGGCGGGTTGGACGTGCCCGTGGGCCTGGCGTTCGACGACGCGGGCGACCTGTACGTGACGTCCCTCACGACGCACAGCGTGCTGAAATACAGCGGCGTGAACGGCGCGTTCCTTGGGGTGGCCGTGGCGCCGGGCGCCGGCAGCCTGATCGCTCCGGTGTTCGTGACGTTCGTGCCCGGCGGGTGCTACGCCGACTGCACGGCGAACGGAGCGCTCTCGGTGGCGGACTTCGGGTGCTTCCAGGGCAAGTATGTTCTCGGCGATCTGTACGCGGACTGCACCGCGAGCGGCGGGCTGAGCGTCGCGGATTTCGGCTGCTTCCAGGGCAAGTATGTGCTCGGGTGCCCGTAGCGGAAGGGACGACGAGCCGGAGAGCCGGAGAGACGGAAGACGGCGTGACGGACTTGTGACGGGCAAGGCGGGGGGTTTCGGGCGGTCCATCGGCCGGTTCGTCCCTCGATCGCGCTTGCGGGCGCGAGCGGCGTGGGGTAGGTTGGGGGGGCCGGCTCGGGGCGGGGTAAACGAGGAGGACCGCGATGGGGAAGGCGCAGTTTCGCCGGGCTTCCGTCCTGCTTTCACTGACCATTGGCGCGGCGTATGCGGCCCCGTCGCTGGGGCAGACCGCGCCGATCCCGCACCGCGACATCGCGGTCAACGTGGACTCGGGCATCGTCGCCAACCACGGCGCCGTGCCGGGAGTGGTATTCAGCACGATCATCGAGTCGCGCCGGGCCTCCTGGCTCCGGCTGAGGTTCGCGGAGGTCACGCTCGCGGGCGCCCCGGCGACGGGCGACGGGAGCTACCTGCGGATCACCTCGCTGCTCGACGGCGGTCAGCAGCCGCTCAACGCCGAGCACGTCGGGCACTGGAACAACACCTCCGCGTACTTCAACGGCGACGCGGTGCTGCTGGAGCTCGTGGCGTACCCGGGGACGGGCGGCAACCGCGTTCGGTTGACGGAGATGTGGGCGGGCGACCCGACCGCCGGGTTCACCGACACGATCTGCGGGCCGACGGACGACCGTCAGCTCTCGACCGACCCGCGCACCGCCCGGCTCATGCCGATCGGCTGCACGGCGTGGCTCATCAACGACGGCGCCCACTGCTTTTTGACGGCCGGGCACTGCATCTCGGCCTCAACGACGAACGCCGTCGTGCAGTTCAACGTCCCCCTGTCGAACGCCAATGGTTCGACCGTCAACCCGCCGCCGCAGCACCAGTACCCGGCGCATCAGCCGTCGATCCGCTCGATCGGCAGCGGCGGTGTGGGGAACGACGCGGCGTACTTCGGGGCCAACCCCAACTCGGTGACGCAACTGACGGCGTACCAGGCGCAGGGGGCCGCGTTCACCATCGCGAATGCGCCGGCGCCGACGCCCGGGCAGCAGATCCGTATCACGGGGTACGGCACGGTGAGCAGCCCGGTGTCGCCCACGTGGAGCCAGGTGCAGAAGACGCACGTCGGGCCGTACGCGGGCCTGAACGGGAACAACGTGCGGTACACGACGGACACCACGGGCGGGAACTCGGGCTCGCCGGTGATCGACGAGACGACGGGCAACGCGATCGGCATCCACACGCACGGCGGCTGCACGTCGGCCGCGGGCACATTCAACAACGGGACGGCGATCCAGCACCCGGGGCTCCAGAACTTCCTGGCCAACCCGCTGGGGGTGTGCATCCCGCCCGTGTGCTACGCGGACTGCAACGGCAGCGGCAACCTTACGGTCGCCGATTTCGGCTGCTTCCAGGGCAGGTACGTCCTGGGCAACATGTACGCGGACTGCGACGCCGGCGGGAGCCTCACCGTCGCCGACTTCGGCTGCTTCCAGGGCAAGTACGTTGTCGGGTGCCCATAGAAGCGCGATCCGCCTCTCGTTCCGCGGGAGCGGGTTTCACGGCCCACTGTTCGCGCCCGCCCGCGAGCGTTCGCGGACCGGGCGCGTGTCCCAGACCCGGGCGGTGTGGTCGCCCGAGCCGCTGACCAGCATCGACCCGTCGGGCGAGAACGCGAGCGAGTAGACGTAGGCGTCGTGCCCGCGCAGGCGGGTCAGCTCGTCGCCGCTGTCCACGTCCCAGAGCACGATCGTCGTGTCCTCCGAGCCGGTGGCCAGGAGCGAACCGTCGGGGGAGAACGCCAGGGCGTACACCTTGTCGGCGTGTCCCCGCAGCTCGGTGGCGGTGCCGGTGTTCAGGTCCCAGAGCCGCGCGGTGCCGTCGTCCGAGGCGGTTGCGAGCAGCGGGCGCGTCGGGTGGAAGGCGACGCCCCGCACCCGGCTCGTGTGACCCTCCAGCCGGCGCGCGATGTCGCCGGAGGGAACTGCGACGATCACGACCGACCCGTTGACTTGCGCGCACGCCAGGCGCTCGCCCCCGGGTGAGAGCGCGATGCCCGAAGCAGAGCCCTTCACCAGCTGGCGGTTCCCCGGCGGGCTCGTGGTCAGATCGAACTCATCGAGGCCCAGCCCTTCGCGGCCGGCGTAGAGGCGCGTGCCGTCCGCCGAGAAGATCAGATCGCTGATCTCGCCCTCGGTCCGGGCGATCTCCGCGAGCGGGCGCGGTGTCGCGGTTTCCCACCCCTCCCCTCCCCACAGCGTGATGCTGGATACTCGGCCGGTGCCGTCGGACTTCTGCCCGGTCGCGAACGTGCGGCCGTCGGGGGCCACACCCAGCGCGGTGATGAACCCGCGCTCGCAAGAAAAAGCGCCCAGCGGGCGGCCATTGGACGCGTTCCACACGCGGACCATTCCGTCCCAGCCGCCGCTGAGAATGCGCGACCCGTCGGGCGTGAAGGCGACGGCGTAGACGTAGCTGGTGTGGTCGCGCAGGATGCGGGCGCCCTCGAACGGCTCGCGCCGCCAGAGGCGCAGCGTTCCGTCGCCCGATGCCGACAGAAGCACCGAAAGCGTTCCGTCGCCCGACGCCGACAGGAGCACCGACCCGTCGGCGCTGAACTGCAGCCGGTTGATGTGGTCCGTGTGGCCGATCAGCGTGGCGAGCACCCGGCCACCCTCCGCGTCCCAGAGGCGGACGGTGAGGTCGGCGGCGGCCGAAGCCAGCACACGACCCGAGGGATCGAACGTCAGCGCCGTGATGGCCCCGGTATGGCCGGCGAGGGTGCGGAGCGGGGCGCCGGCGCGGTCCCACAGCCGCACGGTCTTGTCCACGCCGCCCGTTGCGACCCGCGCCCCATCGCCCGACATGGCGAAGCACTGGGCGGCGCGCGGGGCGTTGGCGAACGCCCCGGGCGCGGGCGCGCCCGTGTCCCACGCGAGCACGCGGTCCTGGCCGAACACCAGCGAGCGGCCGTCGGCGGCGATCGCGGCGCCCACAGTTCCAGACTCGACGAGCGCCGTGGTTCCTGTCCAGGCGGCGCCCGGGGGGGCGCCCGGGTCCGGCGCTTGCAACAGCCAGACCGCATCCCCCATGGGGCGACCCCGACGGCGCACGGCCGCGAAGACCACGCGACCGTCGGGCGACGCCTCGAGCGAGCCGATCGGCGCTTCCAGCGGCTCGTGGCGATGGATCACGCGTCCGTCCGAGGCGTCGTACAACGTGACCATGCGCCGGGTGGGGCCGTCCGTGACGATGCGCCGCCCTTGATCGATGAAGACGGCGAGCAAAGCCCGCGGCTCCGCCAGGCGGGCGACTTCCGGCAACGGGCCCGACCAGGGCGAGCCCCGGCGGATCACCCCGTCCGAGGTCACCACGGCGACCTCGCTCCCGTCCGGGCTCACCCACTCCCCGGCGATACGTCCGCCGGGCTGGATCATCGCCACGCTCTCGTCGAGGCGTGCGTGCCAATAGCGCCAAGCCCAGTCCCGGCGCGACTCGTCGGTCCCGTTCAGCAGCCGCGACGCGGTGATGGGGTCGCCGCTCCCGATCGCGGCCGCGGCCCCGGCGAGCGTGGCCCGGTGGGCCTCGCGCGTGGCGGCGGCGGCGGCCCGGTCCGCCCGGTTCTTCTCGCCCTCAGCGAAGTCGCGGGCGGCATCCGCGACGCGGGCCTGCCAGGTCGATACGGCCGTCGCAACGGCCATGGCGAGCATCGCCAGCGCCGCCGCGGCGACCAGCGGCTTGTGGCGGAGGGCGAACTTGCGGAGCTGATAGAGGGCGGAGGCGGGGCGGGCCGCGATGGGCTCATCGCGCAGGTGGCGGCGGATGTCCGCGGCGAGCTCCGCCGCGGACTGGTAGCGGTGGCGCGGGTCCTTCTGGAGAGCCTTAGCGACGATGGTCTCGGCGTCGCCGCGGAGGGCGCGGTCGATGGAGCCCAGCCGTACGGGCTCCTCCTCGGCGATGGCGCGGGCGGCCTCGGCGAGCGGCTTGCCCTCCAGGTCGCAGGGCATGCGGCCGGTGAGCAGCTCGTACGCGATCACGCCGATCGAGTAGACGTCGGAGCGGATGTCCATCGCGGCGGGGTCCGCGGCGGCCTGCTCCGGGCTCATGTAGGGCAGGGTGCCGATGAGCTCGCCGGCGTGGGTGTGGGCGGTGGTGGCGCGAATGGAGCCGGAGTCGGTGTCGATGGCGCGGGCGACGCCGAAGTCGAGGACCTTGACCTGGAAGGGCGACGCCGTGCCGGTGCCGGAGTGGTCGGTCGTGCCCTCGGTGGTGGGGGCCGACTCCACGAGGATGTTGCCGGGCTTGAGGTCGCGGTGGATCACGCCCTTCTGGTGGGCGTGGTGCACGGCGTCGCAGATCTGGGCGATGAGGGCCAGCCGCTCGCGCACGCCCAGGGCCCGGGCGCACTCGAGCAGGGGTCGGCCCTCGACGAGCTCCATCGCGAAGTAGGGGACAGACTCGCCGGAGACGTCGAGCGTGCCCGCCTCGTAGATCTGCGCGATCCCCGGGTGCCGGAGCTGGCCGAGGATGCGGACCTCGTGGCGGAAACGGGAGCGGAGCCGTTCGGAGAAGAGGCCGATTCGGATGAGTTTGAGGGCAACGCGCCGGGCGGGCTCGTCCTGCTGGGCTTCGTAGACGACGCCCATCCCGCCCTCGCCCAGGATGCGGACGATCCGGAACGCGCCGAGGCGGGCGCCGGGGCCGACACCGGCCCGGTCGTCCGCCGGTTCGACCGCGGGCCGCTCGAGGAACTCAGGCTCCTGTTCCTCCAGCGTGAGCAGGCGGCGGACCTTGGCCTCCAGGGCCGCGTCGTCGCCGCAATGCGTGTGCAGGAACCGGGTGCGCTCGCCCCGCGGCATGCGGCGGGCGCTCAGGAAGAGCGTCTTGGCGCGACCGTACTGGTCAGGCGTCGGCATCGCCCTTCCCCCCCTCGCCCCCTCCGCTTCCCCCACTCAACTCGTCGCGCAGCCACATCCGGGCCATGTGCCAGTCTTCGTGGACGGTGCTTGGCGAGACGCCCAGGAGCGCGGCGACATCGACCTCGCGCAGCCCGCCGAAGAACCGCAGTTCGATGATGCGGGCCGCCCGGGGGTCGAGGCCCGCGAGTTTGCGGAGGGCGTCGTCGAGCGCCAGCAGGTCCACACCCGTCCCGCCCGCTACTGCGCCGTCCGGCGCGCTGTCGTCGAGCGCGATCCGCTCGCGGTTTCCGCCGCGCTTCTGCGCCCCGCGCCGTCGGGCGTCGTCCACGAGGACGCGCCGGATCATCTCGGCGCCCACGGCGAAGAAGTGGGTCCGCCCCTGCCAGTTCACGCGCGACTGGTCCACCATCCGCATGAACGCCTCATGGACGAGGGCGGTGGGCTGGAGCGTGCGCGGGCCCCGTTCCTCCGCCATGGCCGACGCCGCAAAGCGGCGCAGGTTGTCGTACACCAGGCCCGCTAGTTCCGGGGCACGCCGGCCGTCCCCGCCGGTCAGTTCGCCGACGATGCGGGTCGCGTGCTCTCGGTCGGGTTCGGCCATCGCCAGATTCCGCCGGAATTCCTTCAAAGTTCGTCCTGAGTCGCGCCGGCCATTATCGCGTTCCGGGGTAGAGACCGCAAACACAAGCCGGCCGCGAGGCCGAAGGAGGTCCGCCCATGTTGACCCGTCTGCTCCATCTTGCTCCCGTGGCCGCGATCGTGTGCATCGCCCTGCCCGCGGCGGCGCAGTGCCCCCCCGCCACGCCCGGCAGCATGGCGGCTTCCAACGGAACCCAGTGCAACGGGGTTCTCGTCGACTGGAACGCCGTCACCGGCGCGACCTACTACGAGGTGTGGCGCTCGACCACGAACTTCGGCGCCTACAACCACCTCGTGGACGTGCTCACGACCCAGTACACAGACCTGACCGCCCTTCCCGGGACCCACTACTGGTACCGAGTACGGGCGGTTCGGACGCTGTGCCTGCCCGGGACCGGCACCGGGCCGTTCGCGGGTCCGAACGAAGGGTGGCGCGGCGACACACCGGGCACGCCGCAGAACCTGGAGGCCTCCGACGGCATCGCCTGCGGGTTTGTGGAGGTGACGTGGGACGCGGTCCCTGGATTACCGACCTACCAGGTGTACCGGAGCACCACCAGCCACTCCGGCAGCTCCAACCTCGTCGGCGCGGCGCCGGCCCCCGGTTTCCAGGATCAGACCGCGTTGCCGGGAGTTGAGTACCACTACTGGGTGCGGGCGAACACGCTCTGCGGCACGTCCGGCTTCAGCAACGGGGATTCCGGCTTCAAGGGCATCCCGACTCCGTTCGACCTCCAGGCTGTCGCGGATTGCGGCGGGGTTGACCTGTTCTGGAATGTGCTCGGGACTCCGCTCATCCAGATCTACCGCAGCGACTCCGATCAACTGAGCGGCGCAAGCCTCGTCGGCACAACCATCGCCCTGTTCTGGATCGACGTCACGGCCGAGCCGTGGACCACGTACTACTACTGGATCCGGAGCCAGTCGCCGTGCGGGACGAGCGAGTACATTGGACCGGTGGCCGGAGAGGCGAATGCCATTCCCGAAGGGCCGGAGAATGTCGCGGCGGCCGTGGGGACGGCGTGCGGCACGATCGACTTGTCGTGGGACCCGGTCACCGGGGCCAGCTCCTACATCGTCATGCACGGCGTGTCGAACAACATCCTCAACGCCCTGGTGATCGCGGAGGTGCCGGTCTCCGCGTCCTCCCCCGTGTACACGCACACCGCGCCCGCCCAGTCCGTCCCGAACTTCTACTGGGTCAGGGCCAAGAACTGGTGCGGCCCCGGCCTCCCCAATGACCCGGCCGCCAGCGCCACGCTGCCCCTGCCGCTCCAGTTCAATGCCCACCCGCTCAGCCAGTCCGTCTTCGCGGGCCAGGGCGTGTCCTTCGGGGTGGCCGCGATGGGCTGGGGTCCGGTGACGTATCAGTGGCGGCGCAACGGCAGCCCGATCCAGAACGGCGGTCCTGTGTCGGGCGCGGGCACGTCACAACTCACGATCAACCCCGCCGCGACCGCCCACGCCGGGGAGTACGACGTCGTGGTCTCGGACGCCTGCGGCCAAATGACCAGTGAGTCAGCCACCCTCACCGTGCTGTGCTACGCGGACTGCAACGCGAGCGGCTCGCTGACCGTCGCCGACTTCGGTTGCTTCCAGGGTAAGTACGTGCTCGGCGAGCTGTACGCCGACTGCAACGCCAGCGGAAACCTGACCGTGGCGGACTTCGGTTGCTTCCAGGGCAAGTACGTCCTGGGCTGCCCGTAGGAGGCGACGAAGAGCCGAAGAACTCATGCGGCCCGGGGACAGGCGTCCCCGGGCTGTTTTTCGGCGGGCGTGCGGGGAATGCGCGGGGGGCGGTATCGGGCGGGCGTTCGCCGTCCGCGGGCCCCACGGGTCTTGACCCATCCCTTACACTGCGCCCTCTGGACCACTCGGAGGGCCCCCTATGGCTGTGCTCAACGTCACGGACCTGCACAACGTCGCCCTCGTCGGCCACGGCGCGTGCGGCAAGACCACCCTGGCCGAGCGGCTCCTCTTCGCCACCGGCGCGATCGGGAAGATGGGTTCGGTCGAGAAGGGCGACACGGTCAGCGACTGGACCGACGAGGAGAAGCACCACAAGCACTCGATCACGTCGGCCGTGATGCGTTTCACGCACCAGGGGCGGACGGTGAACCTGATCGACACGCCGGGTCAGTCGGACTTCGTGGGGCAGGCGGTGGCGGTGCTGCCCGCGGTCGACACGGTCGCGGTGGTGGTGGACGCGGTGAAGGGGGTCGAGAGCACGACGCGCCGCCTGATGAGCGTGGCGGGCGACCGGAAGATCCCGCGGTTCATCATCGTGAACAAGATCGACGCGGCCGAGAGCCACCCCGAGCAGGTGATCGCGGCGATCCGCAAGAGCTTCGGGAACGAGTGCCTGCCGGTGAACCTCCCCGCGGGCGGCGGGAAGAAGGTGGTGGACGTCTTCGAGCACGCCAGCGGCGACGAGCCGGACTATTGGTCGATCCCCGAGGCGCACAAGGCGATCCTCGAGCAGGTCGTCGAGGTGGACGAGGCGCTCACCGAGCAGTACCTGGAGCAGGGCGAGAACCTGCCGGCGGACAAGGTGCGGGCCGCGTTCGTGAAGGCCGTGGACGAGGGGCACCTGATCCCGATCTGCTTCGTGTCGGCGCGGACGGGCGCGGGAGTGGACGAGCTGCTGCACATCCTCGAAGACCTGTGCCCGACGCCGGCCGATGCGCGCCCGCCACGGTTCGAGGCGAAGAAGCCCGACGGCAGCGCCGCGGCGTTCGACCCGCGTCCCGACCCGGCGGGCAAGGCGATCGCGCACGTGTTCAAGGTGACGATCGACCCGTTCGTCGGCAAGCTGTCGTTCTTCCGCGTGCACTCGGGGACGGTCAAGGCCAAGAGCGAGATGCAACTGGGGGAGCACCGCAAGCCCGTGCGGTTCACGCATATTTTTCGCACGCAGGGCAAGGACCACCAGGAGGTCCACGAGATCGGCCCGGGGGACATCGGGGCGGTGAGCAAGATCGACGACCTGCACTACAACGCGGTGATGCACGAGGCGGCGGAGCACGCGGGGGTGGTCCCGGCGGCGCTGGCGGTCCCGCGCCCGATGTTCGGGCTGGCGGTGGACCTGAAGAACCACGCGGACGAGGCGAAGTTCGCCAACGCGTGCGCGCGGCTCCGCGAGGAGGACCCGTGCCTGGCGCTGGACCGGATCGCCGCGACGAAGCAGATGGTGCTGCGCGGGATGGGCGAGCTGCACCTGCGCGTGGTGCTGGAGAAGCTCAAGAAGCAGTTCAACATCGAGCTGATCACGAGCAAGCCCAAGACGGCGTACAAGGAAACGATCACGGCCAAGGCGGATGGGCACCACCGGCACAAGAAGCAGACCGGCGGCGCCGGCCAGTTCGGCGAGGTCTACCTGCGGATCGAGCCGCTGCCCACGGGCCACCCCGAGGGGTTCGAGTTCGTCAGCGAGGTCGTCGGCGGCAACGTGCCGCGCCAGTACTGGCCCGCCGTCGAGAAGGGCGTCCGCCAGGTGATGAACGACGGCGCGATCGCCGGGTACCCCATGAGCGGCGTGCGGGTCGCCCTCTATGACGGCAAGTACCACGACGTGGACAGCAAGGAGATCGCGTTCGTGACGGCGGGTCGCAAGGCGTTCATCGACGCGGTGTCGAAGGCGCGCCCCAAGCTGCTCGAGCCCTACGTCCTGATCGAGGTGACGGCCCCGGCGAAGTACATGGGGGACCTGGCCGGGCACATCTCGACGAAGCGCGGGCGGATCCAGGACACCCAGATGCTCGACGGGGACACGTGCATCGTGCGTGCCCAGGCGCCGCTGGCGGAGCTTCAGAACTACTCCAACGAGCTCAAGAGCATGACGGCCGGGGCGGGGTCGTACACGATGGACTACAGCCACGACGAGCCCACCCCGCCGCAGATCCAGCAGGAGGTCGTCGCGGCCTTCAAGCCGCGCGCCGACGAGGATTGAGCCCGGCCGCCCGCCGCGCCCGGCGGACGCCCGGGGGGTCGCGGGACGCGAAGGAGATTGGTATTGTTCACGGCCGTCGGGGATGGATCGCCCGGTCTACGGCAGGAAACGGAGTTCCCATGAAACGACAAGTCGCGGTTCCCGTCATCGTCGCGTTGCTTCTCGTGGCCGCCGTGCTGGTGGTGTACGCCGTGACCGGGCTGACCGGGCGCGGGCAGCCGGGGAATGTCGCGGGTTCGGCGGATTCGGGCGGCATCGCCCCGCGGAGCACCCGGTGGGCGCTGCACGACGCGGCGCGAGCCGGTGACGCGGGCGGCCTCCAGCGCGAGATCGCGCAGGGCGCCGACGTGAACGCGGCGCTCCCGGCCGGGTCGCTCACGGGTGTGTCGCGCGTCGGAGTGACGCCGCTGATGCTCGCGGCCGAGAGCGGGAGCCTGGACGCCGTCCGCACGCTGCTGACGGCGAAGGCGGACCCGGACCGCAAGGCCGAGGACGGCTGGACGGCGCTGATGGTGGCGTGCGCGTCGCCGTTGTCACCGGCGGTCGAGGCGATCATCGCGGCGGGCGCGGGGATCGACGAGAAGAGCGCGGCCGGGCAGACGGCACTGATGCTCGCGGCCTCGGCGCGGCACTCCGCGAAGGTGATCGCGCTGCTCAACGCGGGGGCGACGGTGGACGTGGCGGACGGCGCCGGGGCCACGGCGCTGGCGCTGGCGGCGTCGGGTTCCGGTCCTGCGGCGGCTGCCCCCGCGCCGGCCGACGCATTGCGGGCGCTGCTGGAGGCCGGCGCGAACCCCAACGCCCCCGACGCCGCCGGGCTGACGCCGCTGATGCGGGCCGCGGCGCGGGACGACGTGGAGGCGGTGATCGCGCTCCTGGACCACGGCGCCACGGTGGACAGTCGGAGCGCGGTCGGCAAGAGCGCGCTCGACTATGCGCAGGCGATGAGCGCGACGAAGAAGGTCGCGTGCGTCCCGGTACTCGTGGACGCGGGCGCGAACTGAGCGGTTGAAGCAGGCTGCGTCGCGTCCACCCTTATCGGACGTTGCGCGTTGTTCTCCGGCACGGGGTACCATGCCGCGCATGTCCAGCATCGAGCCGATCCCGTTCCACGTCGCCCAGGCGTACGCCGTCAACACCGCGTCGCGGCCGGCGCGCGTCGCGGTCGCGCCGGCAGGCCGCGCCGGGGGTGCCGAGCCCGCCCGGATGCCGGCGCGTGTCGATCGGCTGGTCGCGGCGGTGGTGCCGGGGCGCGTGGATTTTTACGCGGGCGAGCCCGTGCCGAGCGCGTCGGCGATCCCGATGTACCGTCACCCGGCGGACAAGAACGCGGCTGCGGTCTCGGTGCATGCGGGCCGCGTGCTCGACGTTCGCGGTTGATGGCGGGGTGAGCGTGGAGGAGCGCGGCGGGATGCCCGGGGTGCGGCGCACGTTCCTACGCTGTCCGCGTGAAACCGCTCCCCGCGCTGTCTCCCTTGGCTGATCGCTGGGCGATCGATCCCGGGGTGGTCTACCTCAATCATGGTTCGTTCGGCGCGTGCCCGCGCGAGGCGCTCGACGCGCAATCGGCGTATCGGGCGCGGATGGAACGCGAAGCGGTCCGGTTCTTCGTGCAGGACTACGACGCGCTGATTGACGTTTCACGCGCGGCGCTGGCGGCGTTCGTGCGGGCGTCGCCGCAGGACGTGGTCTTCGTCCCCAACGCGACGACGGGGGTAGCGACGGCGCTGGCGAACCTGGAGCCCACGCTCCGGCCCGGCGACGAGATCCTCGCTAACGACCACGAGTACCCGGGGTGCATGGCGAACGTGCGGCGGACAGCCGCCCGGACGGGCGCGACGGTGGTCAGCGTTCCGCTGCCGTTCCCGGTGAAGGGGCCGGAACAAATCGAGGAGTTGATCCTCTCGCGCGTTACGGCGCGGACGCGGGTCGCGCTCCTGAGCCACATCACCAGCCCCACGGCGCTCGTGCTGCCCGTTGAGCGGCTCGTGCCCGAGCTGGAGCGCCGCGGCGTGACGGTGATCCTCGACGGGGCGCACGCGCTCGGGCAGGTCCCCGGGCTCGACGTGCCGCGTTTGGGTGCGAGCTACTACACGGCCAACGGCCACAAGTGGCTCTGCGCCGCCAAGGGCGCGGCGTTGCTCTGGGTCCGCCCGGACCGGCAGGAGGGGTTCCGCCCGCTCGTGCTGTCAAACTTCGCGGATCGGCCCAAGCCGGGTCGCAAGCACCTGCTCACGGAGTTCGACTACCTCGGCACGGGCGACGCCACGCCATACATGACCGTGGGGGACGCGATCCGCGTGGTGGGGGCGATGGTGAGCGGCGGGTGGGACGAGGTGATCCGGCGGAACCACGCGCTGGCGCGGCATGGGCGCGACGTGCTGTGCCGGGCGCTTGGCGTGGAGCCGCCGGCGCCGGATGCGATGCTCGGGTCGATGGCGTCGATTCCGCTGCCGGCGGCCGCGTCGCCCAGGCCGGCCGCGCCGTATCACGACGCGCTTCAGCTCGGGCTGATCGAGCGCCACCGTATCCAGGTGCCGGTGTGGAGCGGCGGGGGGCGGCGGCTCTTCCGCATCAGCGCCCAGCTCTATAACGCGATTGGGCAGTACGAGTATCTGGCGGGGGCGCTGCGGGAGGAACTGGACCGAGAACGCGCCGGCTGACGGTTGGTGCGCGTCCCGTCCGTGGTTTACACTTCAGCCATGGCCGCCACCGCGAGCGAACCGCATTGTCCCCCCGCCCGGGCGTTCCCGAAGCTCGCGGAGCTGATCGGCTACCTCGACTCGCTCACGGGGCGGGCGAACCTGGACGTGCTGTCTCGGCTGCTCGCCAAGCTGGCCGTCACGCGGACGGACGTCGAGCCGGCGTGCCGCTTCGGCGTCAAGGGGTACAAGCGGAACACGGTCAGCGCGTCGGCCCACTACGAGCTGCTGGCGATCTGCTGGCGCAGCGGACACTGCACGCCCATCCACGACCACCGCGGCGTGAGCTGCGCGTTCAAGATCGTCGAGGGCGTGGGGACGGAAATCCGGTTCACGCTGACGGAGTCGGGGCTGATCTGCCCGAGTGTCGTGAACGCGATGCCGCCCGGGTACATCTGCGCGGCCGACGACGCCGACATCCACCAGGTGGCGAACATGCAGGCCCCGGGGCGCGACCTGGTGACGCTCCACATCTACTCGCCGCCGATCACGAAGATGCACACCTACGAGTTCAAGACCAGCGCCGGGGCGGACTGCGGCGACAAGTACGACTGAGGCTGCGGCCGATGCGCGGGTGCTCCCCGCGCGCCCGGGTCAGCCGGCGCCGCAGCGTAACGCTCACGGGCACCCCAGCACGTACTTGCCCTGGAAGCATCCGAAATCCGCGACGGTCATCGTGCCGCTGGCGTTGCAATCCGCGTAGGGATCGCCCAGCACATACATGCCCTGGAAGCACCCGAAATCCGCGACGCTGAGGGCGCCGTTCGCGTTGCAGTCCGCGTAACAGCCGTTCAGGTACATCACGCCGCCCGCGGGCAGCGCCGCCTGCGACGCGGCCCCGATTGAGGCGGAGAGGTTGAACTCCGTCGCGTCATCCGGGATGAGCGTCACCCACACCGCGCCCGGCGCGAGCTGCAGGAGCGGCTCCGGGCCGGCTCCGCCGAACGCGGGATTGCGAGCGACGCCGCGGATCATCAGCGGGGCCGACTGCCCCGGCTGGCCCACGCCGACTTCAACGGCATCGAGCGGCTGCGTCCCCACGTTAATCACGAAGATCATGTCGAAACCGGCGTAGTCGTCGTCGTACCCCGCCGGGCCCACGTCCATGCGCACGAGGGCCGCGGCCGCGCCGCTCGGGGCTGAACTCAGGATCGCCTGGAACGGGGCCGTCGTCAGCGTGGTCAGGCCGTACACGTCGGGCCCGCCGATGAAATCCGGGACGAACGGCGTGGGGTCCTGCGGCGTCGTGAACAGGAACGGGTTGGTGTCGCGCGGGCCGGTCGTTTGAATGATCGACGACGCACCAACAATGGAGCCCGGAAAGCCCGGAGTGCTCACGTTGTCTCCCAGGATCGCGCGTCCGCCCTGTCCGGCGTAGACCGGGCCCGCTGGCGACGACCCGCCGCTGACGTTGATCGTCGTGGTCGGCGCGGCCTCGATCACGGACCCGACCAGCTTCACCGTTCCGCCCGCGCCGCCGCCGCCGTGCCCGCCGATACCGCCGGCGCCCCCGTCGCCGCCCCTTCCTCCGGCCTTCCCGTCGCCGCCGTCTCCACCATCACCGGCGCCGCTCACGCCGTTGAATCCGTTGGCCCCGCTGCTGCCCGATGCGCCGTTCGAACCGGGGAGGGGGCCGAAAATATTGGCCGAGCCGCTCGTTCCCGGCCTTCCGACGGCAACAAGGTCGGTCGCGAGGACGATCCGCCCGTTGGCCCTGATCTCGAACGCTCCGCTCCCGTCGCCACCGTTCCCCCCGAGGCCTCCAGAGCCTCCCTTGCCGCCCTGGCCACCGATGCCGCCGGCGCCGCCGCCGCCGCCGCTGCCGCCCGAACCACCGAATACACCGCTGTCGGCCGCCCCGCCGCCGCCGCCGCCGCCACCGGACCCGCCTCCGCCCGATCCACCGCCACCACCGCTTCTTCCGGTGCTGCCCCCACCCCCGCCACCACCGGCGGTGATCGTGAGAGAGGCCCCGCCGGCGTTGGCTCCGCCGCCGCCCGGGTGGCCGGGTTGACCGGCGGCGCCAGTCGCGCCCACTTTCGATGAACCGTTTCCGCCGTCGTCGCCATTCGATCCGGCACCGGTCCCGCCATCGCCGCCGCTGCCGCCGCTGCTGGCACCGCCGCCAGCTCCCCCGCCCCCGCCCCCGACGCTGCCGCTCCCCCCCGGCCCACCGGTGCCCGGCGATCCCTGCGCCGAACCGCCCGCTTCACCAGCGTTGATGGTGCTCGGGGCCGCCCCGCCGGTGAAGCCACCGAGCCCGGGGGCACCATTCGTGCCGTCCAGGCCCGGCGCGCCAAGGGTCAGCCCCGGCGTCCCGCCGAAGCCGCCTATCCCGGGGGGCCCGCCGACGATGGCGCCGTTGCCGCCCGAGTTCGCAACGGGGATTCCGCCCAAGCCGCCGGAGCCGCCGCCCGGCCCCGCATCCGGCCCCGACGGCGACGTCGCGACGGGAGTCTGGAGCGTCACGTTCCCGGCCACCACGAACCGGACCATGTTGGTGCCGCTGATCGAAATGGTGTCGGCCGCGAGCAGCGCCAGATCGCCGTCGAATCGGAACGTCGCGACCGACCCGCTCCACCCCACGAACGTGAAGGGTGTGGCGTGGACCAGTCCGGTCGCGGCCCCGTTGATGGTGCCCGCCGTCGAGTTGACGGCGAAGTTGTCGGCCCGGGCGGAGAGCGCGAGCCCGCACGCGGCGAGCAGGGCGAGAGCGCTGGGAATGTGCCGGTTCATGATGCCTCCCCCGGCGATGGGCCGGTGTGGTGTTGCGACTTCTACCCCGAGACGCGAGAATGGCGTGCGGGACCGAAAGGCAATTCCCGATCTTTCTTTGTCCCCCGGGAGGTTCGTGCCAGAGCCGGACCAGAACCTCGCGACACGCATCGTCGGCGAACTGGCCGCGGGGGATGGCCGCAGCGCCCCGGAACTCGCTCGCCTCGTCTACGACAACCTCCGGCGCTACGCGGCGGTGCTCGCGGCCGAGGGCGGGGCCAAAGGGGGTGGGGGCGGGGGGGCGGTCCAGCCCACCGCGCTCGTGCACGAGGCGTACCTGAGGCTCGTCGACCAGTCGCGCGTGGACTGGCAGGGACGCACACACTTCTTCGCCGTCGGCGCGGAGATGATCCGGCGCGTGCTCGTGGACGAGGCCCGCCGACGCGGGACCGCGAAGCGTGGGGGGGATTGGCGGCGGGTTTCGCTGGGGGGCGAGGCCGCGATCACGGACGGGAGCAGTGTGGACGTCGTGGCCCTGGACGAGGCGCTGCGGCGGCTGGTGGTGCACGACCCGCGGGCCGCCCGCGTCGTCGAGCTGCGCTTCTTTGGCGGCCTGCGCGAGCAGGATGTCGCCGACCTGCTGGGCGTCTCGGCGGTCACGATCCGAAAGGACTGGCGGGCGGCCCGGGCGTGGCTGCGGGATGAGCTTCGCGACGAGGGCGAGGCGGGTGGGGCGAGCGATGCGGACCGGTGACGACTACACCGACGCCAAACGCATCTTTCTCGAAGCGGTCGAGTTGGTGCGCTCCGAGCGCGCCGGCTTCGTCGACGCACGGTGCGCCCACGACCCGGCGCTGGCGGCACGGGTGCGCGGCATGCTGGCCGCGGACGACGACAGCGCGTTCCTCGGCGCTCCCCCCGCGGCCCTCGGCACTTCTCCCGCGTCAACCCCGACCCCATCGGGCCTGGCGGCCGGCACGGTCCTGGGGGGGGGGCGGTACCGGATCGTGCGTCCTCTGGGCGAGGGCGGCATGGGGATCGTCTACGAGGCCGAGCAGGACGAACCCGCCCGACGCGTCGCGCTCAAGATCATCCACCCCGGGTTCCTCTCGGACGCGCTGCGGTCGCGGTTCCGGCACGAGATCCGCGTGCTCGGCCAGCTGCGCCACCCCGGGATCGCACAGATCTATGACGCCGGAACTCTCGAAACCGACGGGGGCGCTGGGAGAGGGGTTCCGTACTTCGCCATGGAGCTCATCGCGGGGCGGCCGCCGCTCGAGTGCGCCCAGGCGTTGAAACTCGGCGTGCGGGAGCGGCTGGAGCTGGTCGCCCAGGTCTGCGACGCCGTCCATCACGCCCACCAGAAGGGCGTGGTGCACCGCGACCTGAAGCCCGCGAACATCCTCGTCGAGGAGGCGGGCAGCACGGTCGGCGACGCCGGCAGCGGCCGTTCACCCCTGCAGGTCAAGGTCCTCGACTTCGGCGTGGCCCGCCTGACCGACGCCGACGTGCGCGCCGTCACCATCCAGACCAGCGTCCAGCAGCTTGTCGGCACCGTGCCCTACATGAGCCCGGAGCAGGCCGCCGCCGACCCCGAAGGCGTGGACATCCGCACGGACGTGTACTCGATCGGCGTGGTCGCTTTCGAGTTGCTCGCGGGGAGGCTCCCACACCTGATCCAGGGGCGGGGGCTTCACGAGGCCATGCGCGCCATCCGCGAGGACGAGCCGGCGCGACTCAGCTCGATCGACCGTTCGCTCCGCGGCGATATCGACACGATCGTCGCCAAGGCGCTGGAGCGGGACCGCGACCGGCGCTACGGCTCCGCGGCGGAGATGGCCGCGGACATCCGGCGCTTTCTGAGCCACGCGCCGATCACCGCGCGGCCGCCGTCGGCCCTCTATTACCTGCGCACCTACGCCCGCCGGCACAAGCCGCTGGTTGTCGCGGCGGGCGTCGCACTGGCCGCAATGGTCGGCGGCACCGTGTTCTCGACCTGGCAGGCGATGGTCGCTTTCCGGGCGAAGGACTCGTCTGAACGTAACGCCGCCGAGGCCCGGCGCGAGGCGAGCCGCGCCAGCCTCGCCGCCGCGTCCGCAGCGCTGTCTCAGGGGGACCCGATCGGCGCGCGGACCCACCTCGACGCGGCGGACGCCGATGCCCGCGGCTGGGCATGGCAGTACTGGAACGCGCGCCACGACCGGAGCATCGCCCTGATGGAGCCGGGAGAGCCCATCGCGGGCGCCTGGTTCGCGGATGACGACGACGAAGGGGTCACGATCGTCACCGAGCGCGGCGCCCTCGAATCGTGGGACCCTTGGCGCGGGGCCCGCCCCGGGTCCGCCCGTCTCGCGGCCGGCCCCGTGCGGCTTGCCGTCCGCGCGGGTGCGGGCGAGGTGGTGGCGATCCACGAGACCGACCCCGCAAGCGTGAGTGTGGGCGCCTTCGACGCGACAGACGGCCGCCTGATCCGGCCGATCGCCGCCTCGCTGCCCCTGCCGACGCAGCTCGCTGCGTCGGACGCCGGCCGGGTGATCGCGGCGCTGTTCCGCGGGGCGCCAGACTACGTGCTGGTCTGGACTCTGAGCGAGGCCTCGGGCCCGCAGTCGGCGCGCGTCGCGCCCGGCGCCCGGCTCCTGTCCCTGGCCCTGAGCGCGAACGGCCGGACCCTCGGCGCGTCGAACGCAGTGATCGCGCTCTGGAGCCTTGGTGCGCCGGAGGCGTCCCCCCCCACGCAGCTCGGGATCATTCCCATCGAGTGGGCCACCGCCCAGCTCTGCCTCTCTGCGGACGGCCGGATCGCGCTCACCGGCGGCCGCGATCGGCTCGTCACACTCTGGAATGCGACCAACATCACTCCTCTGGCGTCGGGACGCGGGCACGCGGGCAGGATCACCGGCGTCGTGCTCGACCCCTCGAGCCGACTCGCGGCCTCCGTCGCGGCCGACCTCACCATCCGCACGTGGGATGCGCAGGCGGCCATGGAAGGCGCCGGGCGCGAAGGGCCCCCCATCGTGCGGAACCCGACCCGCGAGCCCGAGCCGGACGCGCCGCCGCGCGCCCCCCCCGGTCCCGACCCTTCGCGGCTGGAGATCCAGGGGCGGAGCGTGCTCACCGGGCTCTCGAGCCCGGCGGATCGCATCGCGTTCAGTCGCGACGGCTCACGCCTGTTGTCGGTTTCCCTCGACGGGAGCGTGCGGTTGTGGATGGAGGAGCCCGAGGAAGGCGTGTCCGTCCTGAGGGGGCACACCGGCTATGTCTACGCCGTGGCGTTCACGCCCGACGGCTCGCGGATCGTCTCGGGCGCGTGGGACGAGACCATCCGCGTGTGGGACGCGGCCAGCGGCGAGTCGCTCAGGGTGATCCCCACGGGCGCGGGGTTTGTGACGGCGCTGGCGATGCCACCGGACGGGCGCACCATCGTCTCGGGGCATCAGAGAGGGTGGTGGACCGGCGGAGCGATCCACCTGTGGGACGCCGCCACCGGTGCACACCGGTCAGTCCTGCGACCCGAGGGTTCGCCCGTGACGGCGTTCGCGTTCGCGCCGGATGGTGCGAGCGTGATCGTCTCGACCAAGCACGCGGAAATGGAGGCACGGTCCGCGGCGACGGGCGCGGCGACGCCGGGCTTTGCGCCCGATTCGAAGGCGGGCTGCGCCGTCGCGTTCTCGCCCGATGGGGACCTGCTGGCGTCGGGGCATGAGTCCGGCCGGCTGTGCATTCGCGACGCGGCGACCGGCGCCGTGTTGCGGACGCTCAACGGGCACACCGGGGCCGTCCGCGCGCTCGCGTTCCGTCCCGCGGGCGGGGGCGCCGCGCGGGTTGGAGGGGCTGCCCTTCTGCTCGCGTCGGGTTCCGACGACAGCACGGTCCGCCTGTGGGACGCAGGCACGGGGGCGTGTCTGGCGATCCTCGAGCGTCACTGGGACAAGGTGTACGCCGTGGCCTTCACGCCCGACGGTTCCACGCTGGCGACGGGCTCGGACGACACAACGGTGCGGATCTGGGACGTGCCGACGCGCGAGGAGATCACGCAGCTTCGCGGGCACGAGGCGTATGTGTACTCGCTCGCGTTCTCGCCGGACGGCCGGATGCTCGCCAGCGGTTCGGGCGACGGCACCGTCCGCGTGTGGGACACCCGCCCGGTCCGCGAGCGCTGGCGGGCGCGGGCTGCGGATGATCAGACCCCGTAGATCGGCCTGATCTTCCCCTCGATGTACCGCATGAACGGGTCGGCCGACAGCGGTTTGCCCGTGACGATTTTGCACAGCTCGCCCGCGCGGTAGCGCCGGCCGTGGCGGTGGATCTTTTCCCGCAGCCATGACAGCAGGGGCGCGAACTCGCCCTTCGAGACCCGCGACTTCAGGTCCGGGATGTCCGTGTTGATCTTCTCCCAGAGCTGGGACGCGTAGAGGTTTCCCAGCGCGTAGGTGGGGAAGTACCCGATCGCGCCGAAGGACCAGTGGACGTCCTGGAGGCAGCCGCGCCGGTCGTCGGGCACGTCGAGCCCCAGGTACTCCTTGATCCGCGCGTTCCACGCCGCGGGGATGTCGCGGATTTTCAGGTCGCCCTTGACGATCGCCCGCTCCAGCTCGAAGCGGAGCATGATGTGCAGGTTGTACGTGGTCTCGTCGGCCTCGACGCGGATGAGGCTGGGCGAGGAGCTGTTCACGGCGCGGTAGAGGTCATCGACGGACGCGGCCTCGAGCGTCCCACCCAGCGTCTTCTTCGCGTGCGGCAGGGCCCAGGCCCAGAACTCGCGGGATCGGCCGACGAGGTTCTCCCACATGCGCGACTGCGACTCGTGGATGCCCAGGGAGATCGCCTCGGCCAGCGGCGTGCCCCACGCGTTCGCGTCCGCCTTGGGCAGGCCCTGTTCATAAAGCCCGTGCCCCATCTCGTGGAGCGTGCCGTAGAGCGCCCCCGCGAAACTCTCGTCGCGGTATCGCGTGGTCAGGCGCGTATCGCCGGGTGCGAGACCGGAGCAGAACGGATGGGTGGTGGTGTCGAGCCGCCCGGCCTTGAGGTCGAAGCCCATCGCGCCCAGGCAGAACTGCCCGAAGGCGTGCTGGCGGTCATGGAGGATGTTCGCGTTGAGGCAAGCGGTCGATGGTGCACGGCCGCGCGACGCGAGCTCGCCGATCAGCCCCGCCAGCCGCTTCCGCAGCGGGTTGAAGATCCCCTCGACCTCGCGGGCGGTGCCGCCTGGCTCGTATTCGTCGAGCAGCGCGTCGTACGCCTCGCCGTCCCGCTTCCACCCGTAGCACTCGGCCTTGCGGCGGATGAGCGCGACCATCTTCTCGAGCCACGGCGCGAACAGCGCGAAGTCCGACTTCGTCCGGGCTTCCTTCCACGCCTGCTGCGCCTGGGTGCCCAGGCGCGCCAGCTCTTCGACGAGGTCGCGCGGGAGTTTCGTGGCCAGGTCGTAGTCGCGCCGGAACTCGCGGATGCTGGCGGCCGGCGCGGACGACGAATCGCCCGTCAGCGACCGGTCCGATTCGCACGCGCCGATGAGTTCGCCGACGCGCGAGCTTGTCCGCCGCTCGTGGATCAGCCCGGCGAGCAGGGCCTGCTGCTCGCCGCGGTGGTCCGATGCGGCCGGGGGCATGTACGTTTCTTGGTCCCAGCTCCCCAAGGCGGCGACGGCGCCGAGCGTGCCGATCTCGCGGCCGAGCCTGCACAGTTCCGAGTAGTGGGCGGGCATCGTCACCTCCAAGTGCAGTTTACGCGGGGTGGGGCCGCCGCATCGTGTAGCATGACGACGCGGGATTGGGCGATGTCGGCGGAGTCCTGACGATGATGAACACGTCGGTACGTGCGGTATGCGTGTGCCTTTCAGCCTTCTGGTTCGCGGCGTGCTCGGGTTCGCCCAAGCCGGCCGAGTCGTCGTCGGCCGCGCCGCCCGTGGTCGCGCCGCCCGTAGTCGTGGCACGGGCGGCCCCCGCCGGCGACCTGTACTTTCGCAAGGCCGCGCCGCGCAGGCTCGAGACGATCTTCACGCCGCTCGACCTGCCCGCGCCGAACGAGCTCCGGCTGGCGTCGGGTGCGCCGGGCCCGGCGTATTGGCAGCAGAAGGTGGACTATGTCATCGACGCGTCGCTCGACGAGGAGCGGCGGTCCATCCGCGGGCGGGCGAAAGTGACGTACACCAACAACTCGCCGCACGAGCTGACGTACCTGTGGCTGCACCTGGAGCAGAACCTGTTCCGCACGGACAGCGTCGGCTCGCGGATGGTCCCGCCGCGGACGCGCTTCGCGAATCGCGACGGGTTCGACGGGGGGTACGAGGTCGAGTACGTCCGGCTCGCCCCCCCGGTGGACGCGAGCGAGAGCGACGCGCCGGGGTCGCCGACGCCCCCGCCGGGCCCGGGGATGGACCTGCCGCTGGCGGTGTACGACACCATCGGGCGCGTGGACCTGCCGGTCTCGATCAAGCCCAACGGCGGGACGTTTGTCTTTGAGATCGGGTGGTCGTTCAAGGTGCCCAAGTATGGCGCGGACCGGATGGGCATCGACGACGTGCAGCAGGGGCCGATCTTCGAGGTGGCGCAGTGGTTTCCCGCCGTGGCGGTGTACGACGACATCCACGGGTGGCACACCGACCCGTACCTGGGCCAGGGGGAGTTCCACACGAACTTCGGCGACTTCGACGTCCGGCTCACCGTGCCGCGGAGCCACATCGTCGTGGCGACGGGCGTCCTGCGCAACGAGAGCGACGTGCTGACGCCGACGCAGCATGAGCGTCTCGCCGCGGCCCGCGGCAGCGCCGAGACGGTGGTGATCCGCGGAGAGAAGGAGGTCGAAGACCCCGCGAGCCGGCCGGAAGGCGACGGGCCCCTGACGTGGCATTTCACCGCGAAGGATGTTCGGACATTCGCGTGGGCCTCGTCGCGGGCGTTCATCTGGGACGCGGCGTTCCTGGAGAACAGCGGGCCGCTGCGCGAGGACGGGGGGCGCGAAGGGACACTGGTGCAATCGGTGTACCCGGGCGAGGCGCTCCTGCACTGGCCCAAGAGCACCGAGATGCTGCGGTTCGCCATCGACGGCTACAACCGCCGCTGGTACGTCTATCCCTATCCCACCGCGATCAACGTCAACGGGATCGTCGGGGGGATGGAGTACCCGATGATCATCTTCTGCGGCGGGCGTCGCGAGGAGCGCGGGCTCTTCGGCGTGACGACGCACGAGATCGGGCACAACTGGTTCCCGATGATCGTCAGCAACGACGAGCGGCGGCACGCGTGGATGGACGAGGGGTTCAACTCGTTCATCAACTACTACTCGTGGCAGGAGCGGTACGGCGAGAACACGGGCCGGCGCGGGAACGCCCGTTCGTTCACCGACTCCATGACGCTGCCCGACCAGCAACCCATGGAGACGCCCGCGGACCAGGTGACAATCGGGAGGCTCGGCACGCTCCAGTACGCCAAGACCGCGACGGGGCTCGTCATGCTCCGCGAGTACGTGCTGGGCCCGGACCGCTTCGACGCGGCGTTCCGCGAGTACGTGCGGCGCTGGGCGTTCCGGCACCCGCAGCCCGCGGACTTCTTCCGCACGATGGAGGACGTCTCCGGCGCGGACCTCTCGTGGTTCTGGCGCGGGTGGTTCCTGGAATCGGGGACGCTGGATCAGGCGGTCGAAGGGGTCGCGTACGCGGAGAGCGGCCGCGCTCGTATCACGCTGCTCAACCGCGGTGCGCTGGTCATGCCCGTGGAGTTCGAGGCCGTGTACGACGACGGCACGAGCGAGGTCCGCCGGCTGCCGGTCGAGGTTTGGTTCACGACAGACCGCTGGGTGGCGGAGTGGGACGCCGGCGGGCGGAAGGTGGTGAAAATCACGCTCGACCCCGACGCGGCGCTGCCGGACACGGATCTGGCGAACAACACGTGGGAAGCGCCGCCGCCGGAACCCGAGCCGGCACCGGCGACCGCGCCGAACCCCGCGCCGGCGGCCGCGCCGAAGTCTCTCTGACGAGCTCCCTCACGCGTGGAACGCCGCGTTGATCTCGTCGCGCAACCGGAGCAACGTGCTCTGTGGGTGCAGGGGGAACGGCCATGTGCGGTCGTTGATGATGTTCGCCTCGGCCCGTGCGGCGCTCCCGCGGCGGAGCGCGTCGGCGAGTGCTTCCAGGGCGCCCGCGTGGGCAGCGCGGTAGCCGTCGAGCCACTCGTGCATCTGGGTGTACTTTTCCCGTCGTGCGGCGGAGTGTGTCCGTTCGCGCCGGACGGCCAGCGCCAGCGAGCGTTTCACGTCCGCGGCGGCCGACTCGCCCAGGACGCCCGGGTCGTGGCGGGCGTGGTGGAGCCGCCACGCGAGCCGCGCGACCTCGGCGGCGGTCGGTGGAGTCTCGCTCGCCATGGGCAGCAGTCTCGTCGCCGTCACCGTGGCCACGGGAGCCAGCCCCGGCGCGAGCAACGGCGCGACGGCCGCGTCGGACCCGGCCCAGGCCGAGAACCAGTCGTCGGTCACGCGGTCGTACCCCTCGTGTCGCGCGTCGTCGCCCGTGCCGCCGCCGCCGGTCCCGTGGATAAACAGCTCGCACCCCGCCAGGCGCAGGACGCCCGTGAGCATGAGCGCCCGCGGCGCGAGTTCGTCCCCGGGTATCGCGGCGAGCTCGTCAGCGTACACCCGCTTCCGCGGGCCGAGCTTCGTGAGCCTCCACAGCGGAAGCTCGAAGCGGTCCTGGACCTCGTCGGCGACGAGCGGGCGGATTCCGGCGGTGGGGTGGTCGCGGGCGGCGGTGTTGAACGCGGCGACGCAGCGGCCCGGGTCGCGGCGCATCGCGTCCACCAGGGCCGCGAACAGGTCCGTGCGCGCGAGGGCCGACGCGAAGATCGTCGGGGCCGGCGGGATGAGCGGGGACGTCAGGTCCGCGAGCGTGGCGGCCATGCGGCGGGTCGGCGGTGATTCGCTCGCCCGTGCGGCCCACGCCGCGATGATCCGTGCGAGCCCTGCGTTGACGTAGTCGAACGACGAATCCGCGGGTGGTTTGGTGTCGCGGGCCTGTTCCGCCAGCTCCAGCTCGCGTACAACGAGCCGCCCGCTCGGTTCCCGCCCCGGGCAGCGCACGCTTGTGCTTACCGCCGGGTCGTCCTGATCGACGACGATCCAGGCGGCCGCGGCGCCCAGGGCTTTCGCGGCCGCGTCGCACGCGAGGTACTTGGCGAGAATGCCCGCGTGCCAGACCTCGGCCTGATGCCCGGTCATCACGATCGAGCGGTCGAGGGGCAGGCCGAGCTGTTCGCGGAAGCGCCGTGCGGATTCGTGGACCGGGCGCGATGCGAGCAAACCGCCCCACAGGGAAGCAGCGGGATAGATGGTCAGGCCTTCACGTGCCCGCGGTTCGAGTGGCCGGGCGTCGGCGTCGGCGCTCACGCCTAGTCGCACTCCGACCCGACCGCCTTGTCAACCGTCGCCAGGGCCCGCAGGGGCAGACGGTCGGCGCACCGGCGCAGCTCGCGGTGGAAGACGCAGCGGTAGTGAGCGAGCCGCACGCCCGGGTCGTCCAGCGGCCCGCCGAACGATCGCTTCGGGTCGTTGTAGATAAGCTTGACGGGGATTTCGCGGATGCGGAGCCCCGCCGCGGCCGACTGCACCCAGAACTGCATCGGGAAGGCGTACCCGTCCACGTCCAGCTTCAGGGCGCGCAGGGCCGCGACGCGGTAGGCCTTGAACCCGCAGAACGCGTCGGTGAGCCCCAGGCCCAGGCGGTCGTTCAGCTCGGAGGTGATCTGGGCGTTGATGGCCCGGCGGTCGGGCGGGGGTCGGTCGGCGTCCTCGCCGTTCGACAGGTACCGCGACCCGCTGATGACGTCGGCGTCGTCGCGGCGCATGGCCTCAACGAACCGCGGGATGGCCGCGGGCTCGTGCTGCTCGTCGCAGTCCATGGTGATGACCCAGTCCACGCGGTCGCACATCGCCCAGCGGAAGGCGTCCTGGAGCGATCGGCCGTACCCACGGTTGCGCGAGTGGCGGATGACCTCCACCGGGAGGCGCGCGAGGAGTTGGGGCGTCGCGTCGGTCGAGCCGTCGTCGATGACGAGGATGGTCGCGGGCGGGGGGTGGGGGGCGAACTCGACGACGCGGCTGAGCACGCGCTCGACGTACTTCGCCTCGTTGTACACGGGCACGGCGATGAGGGTGCGCATGGCGGGCTCCGCCGATCGTGCGGCTCGGTTCGGGTGGGCGTCCGTGTCCCCGCGGCGGCCGATCCCTCCGGTGCGTGGGCCGCTGTCGGACTGTAGAAGCCGAGCCGCGCCGTCGCCACCGCGGGCCGCGCTACGGCGCCGGCGGGTAGTACGGGTCCGCCGGGCGCGTCTGCGGGGCGAACGCGGCGAAGCCGAACGGGCGTTTGATCCGCTCGTCGTCGGTCCCGTCGTCCTGTTCGCGGGAGAGTTCGGCGAGCTGGCGCATCAGCTCCGGCGACAGGGCGTGGAACCCGCGGATCTCGTGCAGCGGCAGCGTGAAGACCTGGCCGTCGGGGGTGCGGACCTGGAACACCGTGCACTCCACGGCCACGGAGAGCGACCTCTGGCTCTCATCGGTGTTGATCCCGCAGGCGAAGAGCGGGAAGACGCCGGCGATGGGGATGCGTTCGCCGCTCTTCGTCAGCACCGCGAGCCGCCCGTCGAAGAGCGCGTCCTGCTCCGTCGCGGGCGCGTCGGGCGCGGCGGCGGGCCCTCGGCCCAGGGACGCGACCGAGAGCGACGTGAGAATCTCGCGCATGACGTTGTGCCAGAACAGCTCGCGTGCCGCGACGATGTCGTCCACGTCCATCGGGCCGACGGGCCCGGGGGCGGCGGGGGTCGAGATCATGGGCATGGTCGGCGACATCGTGGGCGGCGACGCGGGAGACCGGGGAGCGGGCGGGTCGGGGTTCATGGCGTCGGAGTATTGCGGGTCCGGGCCGCGTCGTCGTCATCGGCGCGTGCGGTATTCCTCCGCGCTGGCCCGGTGCTCGTCGAGCCTGACGCGGAAGTTGCCGAGCACGCGCCCGCGCCCGGAGGTCGGGGTGGCCGAGCGGTCGCGGAGCAGCTCCGGGTACTGCCCGGTGAGCTTCAGCGCGGCCGCCAGCGATTGCTCGGTATCCTCGATGTGGCGCAGGGCTTCCTCGCCCGCGCGTCGGTAGTCGTGTGTCTGCGGGCGTCGGTCGAGCTTAGTGTACGAGATGCGCAGCGTCTCCTCGATCCGTTCGACGGCGACGCGCAGGTCGTCCACGGCGTGCACCAGCGTCTTCTCGGCCGCGGCCAGCCCGCTCGTCACCTCGGAGCGCTGCCGCGACGCGCCGGACACCGCGCCCAGGCTCGAGAGCGCCCGGGTCAAGGACGGGGCCGGGCCGCCGACGAGCTTCAGGTCCACGGCCAGGTCCGCCGCGACCTCGATCCGTTCGAGCCCGCGCGCGCCCATGAAGACGAACTGGGTTGCGCCGGGCGTCGGCGTGTTCTCGATGTGCGCGGGCTCGGGCGACCGGACGAACCAGGCTCTGATCGTCGGGCGCACGAGCAGCTCCGCGATCTGCGCGTCGGCGCCGCGCGGTTCGATCGCCGTCCGCAGGGCGTCGGCCAGGTCCTGCTCGATAGGCTCCCATTCCGTGTCTTCGGGGGCGAGGCTCCGGAGGTCGTCGCCCGGCAGGGTCCGCAGTCGCGTCTCCGGCGCGATGAGGCACGAGGATCCGAGCAGCCCGACGATCGCCTGTCCGACACCGACGGTCTTGTCGCGCGGGTCGGACAGGTACGCGGCCACGCGCACCGGGGACTCCGCCACGAGGCGTGCCATCGCCCGCACCACGTCCGGGCGCGAGCGGTTCCCGTCGAGCTCGATGAGGATCATCCCGGCGTTCGCGTCGGCGGCTCGGGCGAGTTCGGCGGCGAAGCCGCGCACCAGTTCGTCGCTGTCCAGGTCGCCCGACACCTTCAGGTGCCAGACCTTGTGGACCGGAGCGGGGCGAACGGGGGGCGGCTGCGAGGGTGCGGTTTCAGGCTGGCGCGCGGGCGCGGCGGCGGCGAGCACCGTGACCAGAATCACCATCGCCCGGAGCGTCTGCATGGTCCCCATTCCAATGCCTCGGCGTCACGCGAAGAGGAGGTTGCGTCCCGCGTCCCCGGGCTCGAAGCAGTGTACCTTCAGCGGGTTCACCGTCAGCGTGAGTTGTGACGCGGGCGTGACACCGGCCCGGGCCGGGATTCGGGCGACGAGCCGCGTTCCGGCCGGCGTCTGCCCGATCACATCCATCATGTCGCCCAGAGGCTCGACGACGCGGACGCTCAACGCCACCGTCGGCGCGACCCCGGGGCCGATCTCGGCGAGCGCCTGGGGGCGCACTCCGAGGACGATGTCGCGCCCGACCCACGGCGCGAGTTTCTCCCGGGCCGGGGCGGAGAGCGGGATGCGCGTCGTGTCGCCCGTGCCGCGCTCCCGGAACGCCGGGCCCGGCGACCCGGGCTCGAGCGACCCTTCGATGAAGTTCATCGCGGGAGTGCCGATGAACCCGGCGACGAAGCGGTTGACCGGCCGCGCGTAGACGTCCAGCGGCGGGCCGGCCTGCTGGAGTCGTCCGCGGTGCAGCACGGCGATCCGGTCGCCGAGCGTCATGGCCTCTTCCTGGTCGTGCGTGACGTGGATCGTTGTGGTGCGCAGGCGCTGGTGGAGGGCCTTGAGTTCCCCCCGCGTGGACACCCGCAACGCCGCGTCGAGGTTCGAGAGCGGCTCGTCGAAGAGGAACGCCTGCGGCTCGCGCACGATCGCCCGCCCGAGCGCGACACGCTGCCGCTGACCGCCCGACAGCTCGCGCGGGCGGCGGCGGAGCAGGTCCTCGATCTCCAGGGTTCGGGCGGCGTCACGGACGCGCCGGTCGATGTCGGCCTTCGGCACGCGGCGCATCCGCAACCCGAACGCCATGTTCTCGTGGACGGACATGTGCGGGTACAGGGCGTAGTTCTGGAAGACCATGGCGATATCGCGGTCGCGGGGGTGGACGCCGGTCACGTCGCGTCCGCCGATGAAGATCGCGCCCGACGACGCGTCCTCGAGCCCCGCGACCAGCCGCAGCGTTGTGGATTTGCCGCACCCGGACGGACCCACGAGCACGACGAACTCGCCGTCGGCGATGTCGAGGGACAGGTCACCCACGGCGGCGATGCCTCCCGGGTAGGTCTTGCCGATGTTCTGGAGCGAGACGGAGCCCATGGCGTGCTTATCCGGACGCTGCGGTCGCCCGGAACAGGCGTCGAGCGGCGTGCGAGGGTTCGACGCGGCCGAGCCTGGCCGGATCGAGAGCCTACCCGCCGCGGGTGAACCCGCCAACCCACACAGGCGGCACGAATTGCCGGGCGGCGTCCGGCTCGTGGCGGTTCGGGACACAGCCAAGCCCCGGACGCGCCGATATCCCCGGCGGGACGGTGTGTGGAGCCGCCGCGATGAGCACTTCCGAGCGGACAATGAACCAGGTCAGGTCGATCCTGCACAAGCTGGATCGGTCGATCGACGAGGCGCGCGAGAAGCGGACGCAGCAGCGCGTCGGCACGCACGCCACGGTGGTCGCGCCGGTCCGCGAGGTTCCGCCCGCGCCCGCGGCCGCCGCCGCGCCGTCCCAGTACGGGCGGGCCCAGCCCATGCCGGCTTCGCGCAACGGCGCCGCGCCCCGCTGGGGGACCTGAGCGGGACCGATCGGCCCCTTCGGGCGCGGTCGGTTGCGGATCGACGAGACCGGGCTGGACACGTCGGGTTGAGCATGAGGGAGACGGCCAGCGCGGGCGGGCCGAGTGACGGACGGAGCGGGGGAGCGATGTTCGGAAAGTTTCAGCCTGACGACATCCCGGGTGTGGACGCGCCCGGCGTGAAGGCGAATCGACCCGAGGACCAGCGCGGCTCGGTCCGCGTCGAGAAATCCGAGCGCACGCTCGCGACCTACGACCGGCTCGGGCAGACCGTGGTCGCCACGGTCGCGGTCGGGTCGCTCTCCGGGCCGGACGCCCAGGAGCTCTCCGCGGAGCTGTGCGCCCGCATGTTCCTGCTGAACAAGGACGAGGCCGGGCAGACGCTCGTGCGCCACGTCGTGCTGGACTTCCAGAACGTGCAGTACATCGACTCGATGTGCATCGGCGTGCTGGTCGAGCTGCTCGGCAAGCTCCAGGAGAGCGGCGGGCGGATCGCGCTGGTCAACACCGAGCACAACCTCGAGTGTCTCTTCAAGCTCACGCGCCTCGACCGCGTCTTCCCGATGTGCCGCGACGTGATGAAGGCCATCGAGGTCGTCGAGCGGGCGGGCTGAGGCTGTCAAGGCCCAGGCGTTTCACCGACGGCTGCCCGCGGTGTTCCGACGCTCGTTGATCGCGCCCCGCCCGTCCCGAACACCGCCCAGAGCCCCGCCGACGCTGCTTCGCGACCGCGCGCCGACCGGTCACCACGCCGGAACTCGACGGTCAGGATGGGAAGGCGCCGGTCCACGCCGATCAGCGTTCCGATCGAGCCGGGCGTGTCATAGCCCATCCGCGCGACGACCCGCCAGCGGGGATCGTTCCGCCCCGCCGCTTCGACAAACTGCTCGGCGAGCGACAGCGCCGGCCCGTCGAAGTTGACGAACGGCCCCGCGCGAGCGGAATGGAGCACGACCACCGCGTCTGGTCGGAACCGAAGGAGATCAGCGTGCACGGCGCGGGTCTCGGGCTCGCTCAACGCTCGGTTTCCGCGTCCGCCCCCCGCGACGAAGTTGTACGCCGGCCAGTTGCGATTCAGGTCCACGCCGCGCGAGTTCGCCCTCGTGCCGGCCGCGGTCCCGTCGGGGTTCATGTCCCGCACGATCCGGACTGTGGCCGATGCCAACGTCCGCCCCGGCGCGGCCAGCGCCGCGGCCACCGCCAGCCCCTCGGGCTCGTCGCCGTGAATCCCGCCGATGACGTAGATCCGCGAGCGGCCGTGCCCGCGCGTCACGGCCTCGATCGGTCGGCCGCGGACGGATCGCCCGATGACGGACCAGCCGGCCGCCACGCCCGCCACGTCCGCGTCGTGGGCCGCGTCCGAGCCGGGCCGGGTTCGCTGGTGCGCGCCGGACCCGCCGCACCCCGCGACAAACAGGCAGGCCGCCAACCAGGCGGCCGCGCCAGCGAGCGCCGGGCGGCCGACCATGCCGCGGGGTCGATGAATCCAGCGCCGGTATGACGTGCGCATCGTTGAGGGATCGCCTTCGGCTCCTCGATGGCGAGGACAACCCCGAGACGCAGTCATCGGCCCGATGGACCGGAGAACCGCATCAGCGGCCGGGGGTTGGAGCCGATGACCCGCCGCGTTCCGCGATCCACCGGTCGATCCGCGCTTCCAGTACCGGCAGCGGCATCGCTCCCGCCCCGAGCACCGTGTCGTGGAACGCGCGGATGTCGAACCCCGAGCCCAGGGCGCTCTCGGCCCGGCGGCGCAGCTCGCGGATCTTCAGTTCGCCGATCTTGTACCCGCACGCCTGCCCCGGCCAGCCGATGTACCGGTCCACCTCGTTCTCGATGTTGAGCTTCGAGAGCGCCGAGTTGGCGAGCATGAAGTCGATCGCCCGCTGCCGCGGCCAGCCCATCGCGTGCATCCCGGTGTCCACCACGAGCCTGCACGCCCGCCACATCTCCATGTTGAGCCGCCCGAAGTCGTCGTAGGGGTCCGCGTAGAGCCCGTAGGGGGAGCCGTCGCCGCCGACTTCCAGGCCGAGCCGCTCGGCGTAGAGCGCCCACCCCTCGACGAACGCCGTGTACCCGTTCAGATTCCGCAGCGGGTGCTCGCCCTCGATCTCCTGGGCGAGCGCGATCTGGAGGTGATGCCCCGGCACGGCCTCGTGCAGCGTGAGGGCGATCGCCTCGTACTTCGGGCGCTGGTCGAGGGCGTGCGTGTTCGCCATGAAGTAGCCCGCAACGCCGGACTTGAGCGACCCGGGGTAGTAGTACGCGGTTGGGGAGGTGGGGGCCGCGAAGCGCGGAATCTCGCGCACGCCGTAGGGGTTCCGCGGGAGCGTGCCGAAGAGCCGAGGCAGCTCGCCGTCGATCTTCTTGCAGATGTCGCGGTAGTGGGTGAGCAGCCCTCCGGGCGTCGTGTGATAGAACTGGGGGTCTTCGCGCAGATGCCGGATGAACGCCGTGAACTGGTGGTCGGGTGAGACGTTCTCGAGCCGGGGGAACGGCGTGCGGGCGATCACCGTGTCCATCTCGCGGCGGATGCGGGCGACTTCCTCCAGCCCGATGCGGTGGACCTGCTCGGCCGTCAGGTCGGTCGTGGTCTGGGCGCGGAGCTTGTGGTTGTAGCCGTCGAGCCCGTCCACGCCGTCGCCCGCGGCGAGGCTGGTGCGGCAGGCCGGAATGTACTCGCGCTCGAGGAACTCGGTGAACCGCTTGAACGCCGGCGTGATCCCCTCGCGGATCGCGGCCGCGGCACGGGCGGAGAGGAAGTCGTCCCCGCGCCCGAGGAAGGGCTTGTAGAACGGGCTGCCCTTCGGGTCCGTGTTCTCGGCGAGCGAGCGGGACACGCCCAGCGACTTCTCGACGATGAACCGCGGCTGGGTCCGCCCGGCCTTCACGCCCAGGCGCATCTGCGCGACGTGCCGGTCGAGGTGGTCCGCGACGGCTTCAAGGCGGCTCGCGTAGTCGGCGTAGTGCCGCTCGGTGCGGAACGGCAGGGAGATCGCCATCTGCGGGAGCGAGAAGTGCGGGCCGTCGATGCTGGAGACCGGCATCTGCTCGTCGTGGAACTTCCGCCCGGCTACGGCGAGCCGCCACTCGTAGAGCAGGAGGTCCGCGTCGGTGCTGTCGGCCTCGGAGAACCCCGCGCGGTTGATGGATTCGAGACGGGCCAGGAAGCCGTCGAGCCGCGCGTTCCAGGCGTTCGTCGCGGCGGGGCTGGGGTCGTACAAGCGGTCGTTGTACCGCTCGTCGCCGAACTGCAGGCCGGTGCCGGGGGCGCGTTCGAGCACGGCCTCCAGGTACTCGTTCATGAACGCCCAGAGCGCTGGAGATCGGCCCGCGGGCGCGGGGCGTGCGGAGACCCGGGTGTCATCCGGGCGTCCGCGTTCCGCGCCGAGGGACGGCGGCGCCCACAGACTCAAGCCAACCGCCACGGCGGCCGAAATCACCCCCGAAACCCGCCCGAACCGATGGAGATCTCGTTTCATCCCGCGAGCGTACCACGGGCGGGAACAGCCGGTTCCCGGGTCATGGCGTCCTCTTGCCGGCAGCGGTGAAAGGCGTAGGATTCCGCACGTTTGGGGATTGGTGTAACGGTAGCACGACTGACTCTGGATCAGTTAGTCCAGGTTCAAATCCTGGATCCCCAGTTTTTCCCTTGAGAATCCAGGGGTGTCACGCCCACGCGGACGGCGCCCCCGTCCGGTTCGCGGGCACGGTCTCATCGGGATCGCCCGAGCGCGCCCGCGCTCCGCGTGGTTTCCTCAGCAGCACCGCCAGCAGCGTCAGATCCGCCGGCGTGACTCCTTCCAGGCGCGTCGCCTGCCCGTACGTCCGCGGGCGGAACTTCGCGAGCGCCTGGCGCGCCTCGGTGCGCAGGGATGACATCCCGAGGTAGTCCGCGTCGTCGGGCAGACGTCGGTGCTCCATCTCCGCCGACCGCCGGACCTCGGCCCGCTGGCGGACGATGTACGCCTCATAGCGCCGGTCGGCGTAGACCGTCTCCCACACGCCGCGAACCGCGGGCGTGGCGCCCGACGCGGCAAGCGCCCGCTTCAAGTCGTCGATCGTGAACTCGGGCGACCGCAACAGGCGGGCGAGCGGCACTCCGTCGACGCGAGCCGCGTCGATCGCGCGGTTCAGTTCATCGATCTCCCTCCGCCGCCGCGCGAAGAGTTCGCGCCGGAGCCTCCCGAGCTCCGTGGACACGAGCAGGCCGAGGTCCTCGGCGATCGGCGTCAGCCGGTCCGGGGCGTTGTCGGCGCGGAGCATGAGCCGGTGCTCGGCGCGGCTCGTGAACATGCGGTAGGGCTCGACCGGCGTCTTGGTGACGAGGTCGTCCATGAGCACACCGATGTACGCGGCGTCGCGCCCGAGCACGAACTCCCCAGCGCCGGCCGCGAACCGCGCCGCGTTGATCCCCGCGACGATCCCCTGAGCCGCGGCCTCCTCGTAGCCGCTCGTGCCGTTGATCTGCCCCGCGAGGAAGAGCCCCTCGACGAGCTTCGTCATCCCGGTGGCAAAGATCTGGTGCGGGCGGACCATGTCGTACTCGACCGCGTACCCGTAGCGGTAGATGTGGGCGTGCTCGCACCCCGGCATGGCCCGGACGATCGCGTCCTGCACGTCGGTGGGCGTGCTGGTGGAGATTCCGTTGCAGTAGACCCAGTCGTCGCGCAGGCTCTCGGGTTCCAGAAACACGCCGTGGCTCTCGCGCTCGGGGAAGCGTACGACCTTGTCCTCGATGCTCGGGCAGTAGCGCGGGCCGGCGGACGTGATCTGCCCCGAGTACATCGGGGCGCGGTGCAGGTTCGCGCGGATCAGTTCGTGGGCGGCCGCGGTCGTCCGCGTCTGGCGGCATTCCACCTGGGGCAGAACCGGGAAACGGCCGAGCGAGGGCGTCGCGGGTCGGACGTGCGCGAGGTCCCCGGTGTCGGTCAGATCACTGAACGGCGTCGGCGTCGCGTCCCCCAGCGCCGGGTCGAGCGCGTCCCAGTCGATGGTGGAACGCTTGAGCCGCGGCGGGGTGCCGGTCTTAAGCCGCCCGAGCTCGAAACCCAGTTCGCGCAGCGCGTCGGAGACCGCGTGGGCGGCCGCCTCGCCGTGCCGCCCGCCGGGCGTCTTCGTCTCGCCCGTGTGCATCAGCCCGCGCATGAACGTGCCCGTGGTGAGGACGATCGCGGGCGCGAAAAGCTCAAAGCTCAAAGCGCAAAGCTCAAATGGGGAAGGGACGGGGCCCGTTCCGGTTTCATTTGCGCTTTGCGCTTCGCGCTTTGCGCTTTGTACGACCACCCCCCGCACCCTCCCGCGCTCCACCACAATCCGTTCTACGGCCCCGGCGATCACCTGGATCTCGGGGCGCGATACGATCATCGCCCGCACCGCCTCGGCGTAGGCGTGCTTGTCGCACTGGGCCCGCGGCCCGTGGACCGCAGGCCCGCGTGAAACGTTGAGGGTTTTGAACTGGATGCCGGTCGCGTCGGTGGCGAGGCCCATGAGCCCGCCCAGCGCATCGATCTCGCGGACGAGCTGGCCCTTGGCGAGCCCGCCGATCGCCGGATTGCACGACATCACGCCGATCGTCGACGGGTCGAGCGTGACGAGCGCGACGCTGCGATCACCGGGCAGCAGATTCGCCGCGGCCCACGCGGCCTCGACGCCCGCGTGCCCGCCGCCGATGACGATGACGTCGTAGCGCCGCTGGTTCACACGGGATTGTACGGGCGGGGCGGGCGCGCCCCTCGGCGTGGGCCGTGTTCAACGACGGTCATGGGTTGCCGGTCTTGATCTCGGTGGCCGCGTAGTCCACGCCGCGCAAGCCCCCGCGCGTCCAGCGGTAGTACCCGACGACGGTGTCGAACGGTGCGCCGCTGGCCGTCGGAGGCTCGTACCCGAGGAGCCCCGGGTTGTACTGGTAGCTCGTGACGGCGGCGCTGGTCGGCGCCCACGGGTCGAACCCCGGATTGGCATCGCCCGTCTTCCGCGAGCGCACCGCGCCGTCCCACATCATCAGCGGCACGACCGCGTAGGGGTAGGCGTGATACAGGGGCTTGTTCCCGTGGCGTGAGATGAACTCGAACACGCCGACTTTGTTGGCGGGGTACGCCACGTCCGTCCCGCGGCGCTTGCCCCACTTGCCCGCGACCCAGAACAGATTGTGGTCGTTGGGGTATTGCCGGACCGTCAGGTTGTTGCCCTGATCCGGCGACCACGCTGCGGGGATGATCTGGTAGGTCGAGCTGTACGCCCAGAGCCTGCCGAAGGGCGTGTTCCAGTCCAGCGGGCGCGGGTCGTCGAGGTTCTTCGGATCGTTCTGCCAGCGCACGAGCGGGCGATCCTCCGGGCAGGCCATCGACTGCTCGGGCAGCTTGTGCGACAGGTACTCGTTGAGCACGAGGTGGCT
This sequence comes from Phycisphaerales bacterium, assembly GCA_046153875.1. Lineage (GTDB taxonomy): Bacteria > Planctomycetota > Phycisphaerae > Phycisphaerales > UBA1924 > JBJXFE01. The sequence goes on along the minus strand of JBJXFE010000073.1, from coordinate 36,366 downwards.
GTAGTGGCGGTGGGGGAGGCGGTCGCCGATGGGCGGCAGATCGGGGCGGTCGGCGAGCCGGCGGAGGATGTCCACGGCCTGGTTCGCGGCGGCGGTCGTCCAGCTCCCCGCGTTGTTCAGGTCGTTCCACTGGCTGTACGACTTGAGCGGCTCCCAGGTGTACGAGGCCATGCGGTCGTCGAAGTCGTTCCAGTACGTCGAGTGCGCGACGTAGAGCTGGGCCAGGTGGCTTTCGCATACCACCTTCCGCCCGGCCTTGCGGGCCGCCCCGAGCGACGGGAGCAGGATACCGATCAGCAGCGCGATGATCGCGATCACGACCAGCAGTTCGATCAGCGTGAATGCCCGCCGACGGCGAGTGGTCATGGCCCGGCCTCCCTGAACAGGGTGCGACGGGCAGTCTACCGCGTTTCGCGGGCTGCCGATAGGGGTCGCGTGGCCGACGGAGAACCCGGGCATTCGTGGTGGAATCGTGCCAAGCAGGGGGGCTGGGCCGGGGTCGATCTACGGCGCGCCGGGGCCGGCGGGGCGCTCGAACTCGCGGAGCCGATCCTGCATGAGGCGCCACTCGGCCGACACGCCGATGCGCGGGGCCCACATTTCGATGTACGCTCGGTCGACCTTGGTCCCCTGAACCCGGAGCATCGCGCCGATGTCGTTGAGGTGCTTCTGGGACTGACCCTCGCGGTAGAACACCAGCTTGCTCAGGATCACGTCTTCGGGCGAAGCGAACATCGCGGCAAGACCCGGTTCAAACTCGATGCGCCGCGCTCGTGCGATGCGGCTGGCGTCGAACGGGGTGTCCTTCGGGACGATGACGTCGATCTTCAGGCCAGTCGCGTGCTCGATGATGTTGAACATCCCGCCGTCAAGCGCTGTCTGGAGGGCCGATTCCGCGTCCGCGTAAAACTCCGCTTCGGGGAATGACGCACAGAACTCCCGGGCGAGCCCGGGCGGGAGCGCGACCACGATGTCCACGTCGTGCGTTGTCCGGTACACGCTGTAGAGAGTGCTCGCCACCGAACCGGTGACAAAGTACTGGACGCCGTGGGCTTCGCAGAATGAGGCGACGCGGCGGACGAGATCACTGGGCAGCATCGCGGACTCTCCGGGCCACTTCCCGCGCGACTTGCTGCGGAGTCCACTCCGGGTGTTCGGACCGGATGCCCGCGGCCATCCACGCCCGGCCGGACTCGACGAGTCGATCCAGCATGTACATCCGTTGTGCTGGTGTCAGGGCCCGCATGCGCGCCACCGTGGCGTCGTCGGGGAAGTCCACGCCGGAAACCGCCGCCGACCGGTCCATCGCCGTCATGATACGACGCCATGCTCGATGATCGCAGGCGGTGGTCGGCCTACACGATCTCCACGATCTCGAACCGCTTCACGCCCCGCGGCGTGTTCACGCGGATCGTCTCGCCCACGCGCGCCTTCATCAGCGACTCGCCCATCGGGCTGCTCGACGTGACCTCGTCGTAATCCTCGGGCGGTTCGGTGGACATCTCGCCCACCAGCCGCACCGTGTCCATGCGGCCCTTCTCCACGTCCTTGATCCGCACCGTGGACCCGAGGAAGACCACGCCCACGGACTTGGTGTCCTCGCCGACGACCTGGGCCGACGTGAGGCGCTCCTCGAGCCGGCGAATCTCGGCTTCCTCCAGTCCCTGCTGCTCGCGCGCGGCGTGGTACTCGCCGTTCTCGGAAAGATCGCCGTGGGCCCGTGCCTCGGCGATGCGCACCGAGAGCACCTTGCGGTTGGTCTTCAGTGCGGCCAGGCGTGCCGCGAGCTTGTCCTTGTCGCCCTGCGTGATCATGTCCATGGTCGCCTCCCGCCCGCGGTTGCTGCACGGTCCGCTCCGCCCGGATCGGCCCTGGAAACGCCCACCTTCAACAGACAAGGCCCGGCAACATGCCCGGGCCGCGGCGTCGGCTCTCCCTGCCGACCCGGCGTCAATGTAGGCGGTTCGACCGCCGAAGGCCACGCGACCGCGCCGCCGCCAGCACCCAGATCGGTCCGGACGCGGCGGCGGTCAGCCCGATCACCGCCCAATGCTCCGGCGCGGCCCGGGCCGGGACGCCCATCCACGAGCGGTCCGCCGACACCTCGAACACCGCCGTGATCGGCGAGAGCATCCACGCGAGCCGAAACGGGGTCGGAGCCGAGCCCGCGGCGCTCACCGCCATCGCCCCTGCGCCACCGGCGAGCGCGACGATGATGAAGACAACCATCCACCCGGCCCGTGCCGCAGGCGACAGCGAAGGCCCCTCATCGCTCGTCGGTACGCCCGCGTAGGAACGGGCCCGCGCCGTCAACGCATGGGCCAGCAGCCCGCCGACAACGAGACCCCACGCCGCGACACTCGCGGCCGCCGCCCCGATCACGGTGGGCGGCAACCCCGCCAGCACCCACTGGGGCCAGATCACGGCCTGAGCGGGCAGGGTCACGATGACGTAGTCCTGGAGGGCGGGCAGGAATCCGCCGCGTGCCGGCAGCGCCTGGCTCAGGCGGACCATCGGCCACAGCAGCGACACGCCCACCGCGACCGACGCGATCAGGAGCCGCGCGGCCGGGCGGTAGGCGTCCACCGTCAACGCGTTCGACGCGCTGACCGCCACCAGCGTCAGAAGCGTGGCCGCAAAGAGGTACGAGGTCCACAGGAACACGAACAACCGCGGCTCACCCCGGCGGTGGGCCCATCGGTCGCGCCGACGCGCCGCGGTCGGCGTCTCGACGGATGTGGCTGCGATCGACGTGTCCTCCGCGGGTGGGCTCGATGCCGTCGCGGGGACCGGCGCCGTCGACGGCGACTCCGCCGCCTCGACCGTCTCGGCGACAGACCGGGTTTCGTCGGGCTCGGGCGTCACGGCCGGCCCGGCGCCGGGGGGGGGGCCAGCGGCGTGTCGTCCATCATGGCGATCGTGCCGGAGATATCCATGCTGGGCCGCCCGGCGTCGATCGTGCCGGTGCGTCGGTTGATCTCCATGAGCCGCCAGAGCTTGGTCTCGAGGCTGGTCTCGCCGTAGACCTTTTCGCCCGGCGCGCCCCCCCAGATCACCCGCCCGTTGCTCGTGGTCACGATGTCCAGCCGGCGTTGCCGGGCGTAGGCCGAGACGTCCACCGCGGCGACCTGGGCACGCCAGGGGCGCGTGCCGATGAGGTCGACCAGCTCGACGCCGGCCTGCACGTCGGACATCCCCTTGTGCCCGCCGGTCCGGGAAGCCCCCCAGACCTCGCCGCACACCGGTTTGCCGTCACGCATCGGCGGGGGTGTCGAGGCGCCGAGGATGACGCGCTGCCCGCTCTGCCCGGGCAGGTACGTCGGCGGGAGGAGTTCACCCCCCCGCGCGACAAGGTGATCGAGGCCGCCATGACGGACCACGGCCGCGGGAGTGCGCCACGTGCCCCGCACGCGCACGCCATTGCCGGGCTCACGGCAGACGGTTTCAATCGTCGCGAACCAACCCGTGTCGAGCAGGGCCCGGCCCACGCGCGACAAGGCCGTGGTGCTCAGGGCGTCCGGGTCGGCCGCGAGCGTCTGCTGGGCGAGGTGGACGAGCCCGGCCTGCATGTCGGGGCTCAGCCACGTGCGTGCGGGTTGGTCGGGGCCGTCGCCGGGGATCATGGGCCAATCGAACTCGACGCGGGGCGCACCGGCCGCGAGCGTGCGCGAGACGCGGGCCTGGAGCGCGGGCGTACCGAACGCGAGGGCCAGGACGACGGCGCCGAGCAGCAGGGCCGTCGCCGCCTGGGCGAGCACCGCCCGGGCCGGGAACGGGCCGAGCTTCGCGGGGCCGTCGGGGGACTTGCGTTTGTTCAGTCTGCTCATGGGGTGCGCCTCCCTGCGCTGAATCGAAGAAGTCTAAACACGGAGAGCCACAGAGGACCACGGAGAAACGCCTGTGGGGGGGATGGAACGAAGAAAGGGGAGACGGCTCGCGGCGACCGCCATCCACGCCTGCGATCCGCGCCTTTCTCCATGGCTCTCAGCGGCCCTCCGTGTTGAAAACCGATCTACGTTCGCCGCGCGTGGTCGCGTGCCGGGACAACGGGCCTCGGCCCCGCCGCGTCGCGCAGCGCCAGGTCCACGAGGGCCGCGCACAGTTCGGGCATGTCGGTGCCCGCGTGCCTCGAAGCTTTCGGGACCAGCGAGTGCGAGGTGAAGCCGGGCATCGTGTTCAGCTCCAGCAGCCACGCCGTGCCGGACGAGTCAAGGATGAAGTCCACGCGGGCCAGGTGTCGCACGCCGATGGCGGCGCACAGGGCCGACGAATGGGCCTTGATCCTCGCGTCCACGCCGGGCGGGAGTTCCGGGTCGAGCATGTACTGGGTGTCGTCGCGCGTGTACTTCGCGGCGTAGTCGTACACCCCTTCGGCCGGCACGATGTGGATCGTCGGCAGGGGCTTGCCGTCGATCACGCCGACGGTCAGCTCGCGCCCCGCGATGAACCGCTCGACCATGTAGACCCGACCCGGGTTGGCGCGCGTGTCGGCCGCCGCCGCCGCGAACGCATGGGGCCAGGCGTCGGCGGTCCTGCAGATGTGCAGCCCCACGCTCGACCCGTCGTGGACGGGCTTGACGACCATCGGGAAGGGCAGGGGGCACGCCGAGTCCTCGAAGTTCAGCACGCACGAATCGGCCGTCGGCACGCCGATCTTCGCCGCCGCGAGCTTGGTGGCGACCTTGTCCATCGCCGTCCGTGCCGCCCGCGGCCCGCATCCCACGTACGGGCGGCCGTCGGCCTCCAGAAGGTCCTGCAACGGCCCGCCCTCGCCGAAGCTCCCGTGGAGGACGGGGAAGACCACGTCGCCGGGCATGGCGCGGAGTTCCACGAGCGCGACCCGGTCGATCGTCCGCTCGATCACGCTGTACCGACCTGAGTGCCGCAGGCCGTCGGCAATCCCGGCGGCGCTGAGCAGGCTCACCTCGCGCTCGGCGCCCGGTCCGCCGCCCAGCACCAGCACCGTCTTCCGTGACTCGCTCATGACTCCCGGCTCCAGACCACGACCTCCCGCTCCAGCTCGACGCCGAACGCGTCCTGCACCCACCGGCGGACCTGATCCATCAAGGCGATCACGTCACGGGCGGCGGCCCCGGCGTGGGCCACGAGGAAGTTCCCGTGAGCCCGGCTCACCTCCGCCCCGCCGACGCATAACCCCTTGCACCCGGCAAGATCGATGAGGCGGCCCGCGCTGACGCGCTCGCCGCGCCGGCCTACGCCGTCGAGGTCGCTCGTCAGAGTGGGGTTGCGGAAGGCGCACCCGGCCGACCGGTCGGCCAGCGGCTGCGTGCTCTTCTTGTACGCCATCACGTCCCGCAGCCGATCGCGAAGCGTCGCGGGGTCGGAGGGCGAGAGCCGCAAGTCCACGGCGGTGATGATGAGCCCGTCCAGGCCCGAGCTCCGGTAGGCGAACTCGATGTCGTCGCGATCAATGGCGTGGACGCCACCCGAGCGGTCGATGGCGTGGACGCGCACGACCGTGTCGCCGATCTGCCCGAAGCGTCCACCCGCGTTCATGACGGCCGCCCCGCCGACCGTCGCGGGGATGCCGCCGAGGCCTTCGAGCCCGCCGAACCCGCGCCGCCCGGCCTCAAGGATCAGCCTCGATAACTTGGCCGCGGCCCCGACGCGAACGACAACCGGCGACTGGTCGGTGGTCGCCGTTGACTGCTTGCTCTCGCTCCAGCGCACGCCCGCGAGGTCCCCGCCGAGCACCACGACCAGTTCCGCGACGCCCGAGTCGTCCACCAGCAGGTTGGCGCCGTCGCCCAGGACGCGCAGGCGTGGGTCCGACTCGACGCACCGACGCAGGTCGTCGATGGTCGCGGGTCGGGCGAGCCGCTCGGCGCGCCCGCCGACGCCGAACCACGTCGGGATCGGCGCGTCGCGTTCCACGCACATGGGTTCGCTAACGAGCGGCACCGGCGGGGCTCCCCAGCATCACCTCGGAGACAATCGGCTCGATCACTCCCGCGATCCGCGGCGGTGCGGCGCAGCCCGAGCGCATGAACCCGTGGGCCACCTGCCACACCGGTCCCGCGCCCATGACGACCAGCAGGTCGCCCGGTCGGCAGACGCTGTCGAGCTGTTCGATGATCGCATCGAACGGGTACAGGTGCATGGCCCGCACGCCGCGGTCCCGCAGCCGATCCACGAGGTCCGCGGCCGACACCGTCTGCTTCTCCGATTCGGAGTCGCGGACGAAGTAGATGTGCGGCACGATGACGATGTCCGCCGAGGCGAACGCCGCGGCGAACTCCTCGAGCAGGTGGCGGGTCCGCGAGTGCTGGTGCGGCTGAAACACGCAGATGAGCCGCCCGCCCCGGACCTCGGGTCGTTCGTGTTGGCGCAGGGCTCGCAGGGTGGCTTCGACCTCCGTCGGGTGGTGCCCGTAGTCGTCGTACACGCGGACCGGACCGTGCGTGCCGTCCCCCTCGACAATCCGCTCACCCAGGAACTGACAGCGGCGATCGACGCCGCGGAAGGCGCCGAGGGACGCCGCGATCGTGGGCGGATCGGCGCCGAGGATGATCGCCAGGGCGGCGGCCGTCGCCGCGTTCACCGCGTTGTGCGTGCCGGGCAGCCGCATCGTCCACGACGCCATGTGTTCGCCGTGGCGTGAGAGCCGGACTTCCCGGGCCGCGGGATCGAACGCGACTATCCAGTCGGCCTCGGGGTCGAGCCCGATGGTCTGGACTGCGCAGTCCAGCCCTGCGGTGACTTCCTTGCGGTGGGCGCCCTGGTGGGCGATCAGGAGCGTGCCCTCGGGCGCGACCTGCCGCGCGAACTGGTGGAAGGCCTCCACAACCGCGTCCAGCGAGCCGTAGATGTCCAGGTGGTCGGCTTCGACGGAGCTGATCGAGGCGACGGCGGGGTGGAAGTTGTGGAACGAGCGGTTGAACTCGCACGCTTCGGCGACGAGCAGGCCGGGAGCGTTGGCGCGCGATCCACAAGGGACGGTGTCCGAGCCGAGCCGGAACCCCACAGGTTCGGTTGTAGCGGGGGAAAGTGAGCCGTGTGTGAGCTGGCCGCACGTCGCGCCGACGATCACGGTGGGGTCAAGCCCCGCATCCACGAGCGCGGCGCCGAGCATGGCGGTTGTCGTGGATTTCCCGTGGGTTCCCGCGAGGGCGACGCCCGTTCGCCCTGCCATGCTCCGACCCAGCGCCTGGGCGTAGGTCAGGACGGTCAGCCCGCGTGCCGCGGCCGCCCGGACCTGTGGATGATCGGGCTTGATCGCGGCGGAAGCGACCACCAGGGAGCAGTCGTCGGGCAGCCACTCGCGCGACTGGTCGAAGCCGACGGGGATTCCCTCCGCGATCAGCGCGTCGGTTGTGGAGGAGGCTTCCTTGTCCGACCCCTGGACGCGGGCTCCGCGGGCGGCGATCATCCGGGCGAGCCCGGCCATCCCGCACCCGCCGATGCCGATCATGTAGACAGGCCGGCCCGCGACATCGAGACCAGCGTCGGCCCGGGTCGCGATGGGCGGAGTGTTCGTCTGGCGTGGTCTCTCCCGGCCCATGACCAAAGGGTATCGGACGGCGTCGCGTTCCACCTGTAGAGCGACAGCTTGTTCGTCGCGGGCGCCCCGGATCGCGTGTTTCGCGGCCCTGTTAGCGGGGGTACGCGGGGCGAACGGGCGTATGCTGTCAGCCCATGCCGGACCCGCTGCCGTACCGCCTCGCGTGCCTGTGCGACCTGCGCGACGCGCAGGGTCGGGTGCTGCTGCTCCGCCGGGCCAAGGCGCCGAACCTGGGGCTGTGCTCGCCGATCGGCGGGAAGCTGGACATGGACCTGGGTGAGTCGCCCGCGCAGTGTGCTGTCCGCGAAATCCGCGAGGAAGCCGGCATCGACGTCCCCGCGGCGCGCCTGCACCTGCTGGGGATGATCAGCGAGCGGGCCTATGAGCGGCGCGGGCACTGGTTGATGTTCCTGTACCGCGTGCTCGGGCCGGTCGATGTCACGCCCACCGTGATGCGTGAGGGCAGCCTGGAGTGGTTCGATGAGGGCGAGATTCCGTCGCTCCCCCTGCCCGAGACCGACCGGCGGATCATCTGGCCGCTGGTGCGAAAGCACGAAGGGGAGGGGGACCGCCACGGCTTCTTCGCGGTCCACATCGACTGCTCGGGCGGCGAAGCCGGGATGACCTGGACCGTGGACCAGTCCATGCTCCCGCCGGGGGCCTCCTCGGGTCGGTGAGCGCCGCCCTCGCGCGTGTTTTCAGGGGCCCTGCGCGAAACCGGAACGCCGATGGGCCGATCTATACTTGTACGTGGATCACCCGACGTACAAGGCCTTGCGAGCGTATCGGCCCGGGATCGCGCCGATGCTCCTGCGCGTGGTCTCCTTGGCGTGCCTGCTGGGGCTGACCGGTCTGAGCGCGCCGCGACAGGACCGCGGGGCTCCAACTGCCGCGCCCGCCGTGCCGGGTGCGCGACAGGCCAACAACGTCGCGGTCCTCACGATCAAGGGCGAGATCACCGACGTGACGGCCCGCAGCTTCGAGCGGCGGCTCATGTTGGCCGAACGGGCCGGCGCCGACGCCCTCGTCGTCGAGATCGACACGCCCGGCGGGGACCTGCAGGCGGTGCTGGCGATGTGCAACGCGATCAAGGGTTCGCGGATCAAGAACACGGTCGCATGGATCAACCCCAGCGCGTACTCCGGCGGCGCGATCGTGGCCCTGGCGTGCAAGCGGATCGTCACCAGCCTCCCCGCGACGATGGGGGACGCGCTCGTCATCGTCATGGACATGCTCCAGCGGATCCGCAGCATGCCCGAGCACGAGCGGCAGAAGTTCATGTCGCCGCTGATCGCCGAGGTGGTCGCCTCCGCCCGCGAGAATGGGTGGGACGAGCTGCTGGTCCAGGGGATCATCAGCCGCGGCGTCGAGCTGTGGCTCGTCGAAGACCCGGAGACGGGCCGGCGGATGACGATCAACGCCGCGGAGTACGAGATGATCTTCGGCGAGCCGCCGGTGCGCGGCGCCCCTCGGCTCGCCTCGGCGCCGCGATCGGGCGAACCCGAGCCCGCGCCGATACCGACCCCTGACGCGCCCTCGCCCAACCGCGGGCCGCGGCGCGGCGGCGGTCAGGTCGCGCCGGGCGTCTCGGAGCCCCCGCCGACGCGGGCCGTGCGACCGGCGGAGGAGGGCGACCCGCGCCGATTCACCGCGGCGTCCCCGAACCTCGCGGAGTTCGCCGAGGGATTCCCCGAGGATCAGCTCCCCGCGACGACCCGTCCCGTGCTTACGTCGGCCGATCGGGGGAAGTGGTCGCTCGTCGAATACGTCAGCACGGGCGACGGCCCGTTCGTCTTCAAAGACGCCGACCTGATGCACTACGGGCTCTCGTCCGCGATCGTGCGCACCGACGAGGAGCTCAAGGCCTACCTGGGCGCGAAGAACCTGCTGCGGCTCGACCAGAACTGGTCGGAAGTTTTCGTTGCCTACCTCACGAGCTGGGGCGTGAGGGTGGTTCTGATCGTGGTCTTCCTCATCGCCCTCTTCCTGGAGATGACTAGCCCGGGGCTGGGCATACCCGGGGCGGTCGCGGCCCTGGCCCTGGTCGGGCTCATCGCCCCGCCGATGCTCATCAACCTGGCCAACTGGTGGGAGGTCGCGGCGATCCTGACCGGCATCGCCCTGGTCGCTCTGGAGATATTCGTCCTCCCCGGGTTCGGGTTCTTCGGGATCGTGGGCGTCCTGGCCCTCTTCGGCGGGCTGGTCGGAACGTTCGTCCCCGAGGGGGGGGCGTTTCCGGATGCTTCGGGCGGGAGCAACGACCTGCTCTACGGCGTGGCGACGCTGGTGCTCAGCGTCGGGACCGCGGGCGTGGGCATCTACCTGCTCTCGAAGCACTTCGGGTCGCTCCCGCTGTTCAGCAAGCTGATTCTCAAAGACGTGACGCCCGGCGACGGAGGGGACGAGATGCTCGCGGCCATCGCGCCCGAGAGCGGCCCGATCAAGCTCGGGCAGACCGGGCGTGCGCTCTCCTCCCTGCGTCCGGCGGGCCGGGCCGAGATCAACGGGCGGGTCACCGATGTGGTCGCGGGCCTGGGGTATGTCCCCGCGGGCACGCCGATCGTCGTCACGGAAGTCACGCCGTTCCGCGTGGTCGTCGAGGCGGCGGCTTCGGCCCCGGGCACGAGCGGGGCCCCGGCTTCCGGCGGGGGGCGATCCGCGTGAACGAGGTGATGCTCTACTGGGGTATCGGGCTGCTCGGCGCCTCGCTCCTGCTGCTCATCCTCGAGGTGTTTATCCCCTCGGGCGGGCTGATCGCCGTGACGGCCACCGGGTGCGCCATCGCGGGCGTCGTCTGCCTGTTCCGCGTGAGCACGACGTGGGGGCTCGTGGGGATCCTGGGGCTGATGTTCCTGGGTCCGTCCGCGTTCGCCTTCGCGCTCAAGGTCTGGCCCCACACGCCGATCGGGCGGCGGATGCTCGGCGACCGGAGCCCGGAGGAGCTTGAGGCCGAGCGGCGGGCGGCCGAGCGCGAGCGCGAGGAGCGCCAGGCGCTGCTCGGGGCCGAGGGCGTCGTGGTCACGGACCTGCGCCCGGTGGGCGTGGTGTCGATCGACGGTCGGCGTCACGACGCGCTCTCCGAGGAGTCGATGCTCCGGGCGGGGACGCGGGTCCGCGTGTCGGTGGTCGAGCCGAACCAGATCAAGGTGCGCCGGGCCTGACGGTTTTTTCGTCGCGGCGGCGCTCCGGGCGCGCGGTGCGCGTCGGCGCTTTCTATACTCGTGCCGTGCCGAGCCGCGTGCGGTGTCACGCCGCCACGCCGGGAGACTGAATCATGGATAACGTCCTGTGGATCGCTCTGGCCGTCGGCGTTCTGTTCATCATCGTGGCGATGGTGGTCGTCGGTCAGTTCATCAGCCTGTACATCCAGGCGCTGCTGTCCAAGGCCCACGTGGGCTTGCTCGAGATCATCGGGATGCGCCTGCGGAAGGTGGACATCCGCACGGTGGTGTACAGCCGCATCCGGGCCGTCAAGGCCGGGCTGGACATCGGGACCAATGCGCTCGAGACGCACTACCTCGCGGGCGGGCGGGTGCCGAACGTGATCACGGCGATGATCTCGGCCCGCGGGGCCAAGATCGACCTGCCGTGGAACATCGCCACGGCCATCGACCTCGCCGGGCGCGACATCCTCGACGCGGTGCAGACGTCGGTGAACCCCAAGGTGATCGACTGCCCCGCCCCGAGCGGCCCGCGCCCCACGATCGACGCCGTCGCCAAGGACGGCATCCAGCTCAAGGTCAAGGCGCGCGTGACCGTCCGCACCAACATCGGCCGCCTCGTCGGCGGGGCCACCGAAGAGACGATCATCGCCCGCGTCGGGCAGGGCATCGTCTCGACGATCGGCACCGCTGTGGACCACAAGCAGGTGCTCGGGAACCCGGACGAAATCTCCAAGACGGTCATGGAGTCGGGTCTGGACGCGGGCACGGCGTTCGAGATCCTCTCGATCGACATCGCCGACATCGACGTGGGCGACAACATCGGGGCCAAGCTCCAGCTCGATCAGGCCAACGCCGACAAGCAGCGGGCCCAGGCTGCCGCCGAGAGCCGGCGGGCCATGGCGATGGCCCAGGAGCAGGAGTTCCAGGCCGAGGTGCAGAAGAACCGCGCCCTGGTCACCCTCGCCGAGGCCGAAGTCCCCAAGGCGATGGCCGAGGCCTTCCGCAACGGCAACCTCGGCATCATGGACTACTACCGCATGAAGAACATGCAGGCGGATACCACCATGCGGTCGTCGATCGCCGGGGATGAACGCCAGCCGGGCAAGCACTGACCGGTCCGCGCGTCACGCGGCGTGGATCAGCCCGTGCCGCGCGAGCACCCGCTCCACCTGCGGGGCCGTTTCTTTCGTGTGGTCGATCTGCTCCGCGGTCCACCCGCGCGCCGCGGCGGCGACGATGTTCTCGGGCAGGTCGTCCAGGAACAGGATCGACGAAGGATGCCCGTTGTGCGCGACGGCGCGCTCGAACGCGGGGAAGATCTCCGGTGAGGGCTTGGCGAGCCGCATGAGGTGGCTGGCGAGCCGCCGGCGGATGAGCCCGATCGTCGGGTACTCGCGCGAGGGTCCGTTCGCGGGCTCGAACCGCGCCCAGTGCGCGTCGTTGGTGTTCGAAAGGATCGCGGTGTCCGCGCGTGCGGCCTTCACGAGTCTCGCCACGACCGCGCCGACGCCCTCATATTCGGGGCCGAGCCACGCGTGATGGACCCGCGCGACGTCGGCGGGCGAGTAGAGCCCGTCCAGCAGGACGCTGACCCGATCGCAGAACTCCGCGTGGTCGATCGCCCCGGTGACGTGCAGGCGCGAGGCGGCCCGACGGGCGTCCTGCTTCTCCGGGGTCTCGGCGATCGTGTGCCGCGGCAGCCCGGCCGCCCGGCACCCTTCCGCCCACGTGCGGCAGTGCCTCACCAGCACGCCCCCGATGTCGAAGCAGACCAGGCTGATGCGTCCCTGCGCCATGCGGTGCTTTCGGTGGTATGGGCTTCGGGCCCGTTCGCCTGCGTCCGTCCGTCAATGCACGTCGGGGTCGGGTTCCTCGTCGGGCCCTTCACCGTCATCGGCCGGCGAGCCCGTGTGCTGCGGCTTCATGATCTCGCGCAGCACGGTGGTCGCGAACGCCCCGCGCGGCAGGTCGAACGCGACGCGGACGTAGGGGCCGTGCTCGTCCATCCCGCCTTCGACGTCCGGGTCGGTCAGGGGGACGCGCAGCGGGCGGCGCTCGCCGGGCAGGGGGAGGCTCCGTCGCTCGGTCTGGGTCACGTCCGCTTCCGATACGCCGAAGGCGTGCAGGGCGGCGATCTCGGTGTCGTTGGTTGGGCCCGATGCTCGCAGCATGGACACCCCCCACATGGGCCCGGAGGGGCTGATCTCGAAGCGCGCGAGCCGCTCTGCGAACCCCGGCTCGGCGAGGGTTTCTTCGCAGACCGTGAACGGGGCGCGGTTGACGTGCTTCATCGCCACGTCGCCGGCGGCGAGCGTGCCGAGCGCGCCGGCGGCGATGCGCCGGTCGAGCACCGCGTTGAATACCGCCGACTGGAACGCGGTGAGGAAGAACCCGGCTTCCATGCGGTCGATCGCCCGCACGGCTCGCTCGGGCGTCGCGCCGCGCGCGAGGGCGTCCAGGACGCGGCGCTCGGTGCGCGAGGCCGGGGCGAACGCGCGCCGGGCGTCGTCGAACTCGCCGCGTGCGTAAAGCTCGCGTGCGTCGCGCTGTCCGTCGTGGACCGCGGGGTCGGGCGAGAGCAGCGCGTCGAGGGCGGCCCGCCAGTCCGCGATGACGATGGCGCGCCCGATCAGGTGGTTGCGCCCCATGTACCCGAACCGCTGCTCGCCGATGCGGTTGGGCACGCCGACGCGGGCGAGCCGGTCGAGCGTCGCACGCGCGACGAGCACCTTCGTCGGCTCCACGCCGCGGATGCGGATCGAGAAGCGGTTGCCGGCCAGGTGCCCGCGGCGGAGTTTGTTCGCGTGGCGGTCCGCCCAGAGCACCGTCAGGCGCTCGTCGCGGATCGAGGGGAAGTCCTCCAGCGCCTTGCCGGGCGTGTGGATGGAGAACACCTGGCGCGTGACGGCCCGCTTGTCCTTGAGCCCCGCGAACCCCACGGCGGAGTCGCGCACGCCGAAGTGACGGGCCAGCCGACGGGCGACGTCCAGCGTCGAGAGGTTGCGGCGCTCGACGAACAGGTAGACGTGCTCGCCGTCGCCGCACGGGGTGTAGAGCGGCTGCTCCTCGACGAAGAAGTCCTCGGGGCGCTCGCGCAGGCGCCCGCCGACCCCGGGCAGGTCCGCGGTGAGCGGTGAGACCGGGACGACGTGCGTCCCGAGGTCGGTGGGGGCCTGGCGCAACGATCCGGATGGTGTACCGGTTGCCGGACCGTCCGCGTCGGGAGGCGGTGGTGGGGTCACGGCTGCTCGTTGACGGCCGCGTCAAGCACGTGCGCTTCGACGAGGATCGGCACGTCGTTGGCGATGCCCAGTGCGATGGCGTCGCTCGGTCGCGAGTCCACCTCGATCACCCGCCCGTCGCCGAGGCGGATGTCGAGCCGGGCAAAGAACGTATGGTCCGCCAGGTCGTTGATGGTGATGGATTCGAGCGTGCCGCCGAAGGCCTTGATGATGTTCCCGAGCAGGTCGTGGGTCTGGGGGCGCTTGATGGCGATGCCCTTGAGACGCCGCTCGATCGCCTGAGCCTCGGGCAGCCCGATGACGATGGGGAACGTGCGTTTCTTGTGGCCGTTCGGTGAGGCGGCGTCGGTGGGGGATTCCTCGGCACCGTCCCCGCCGGCCTCGCGGAGCTCGATGATCTGCATGTCGTTGAGCTCGCGGATCAGGATCCGGGACAGCTCCATGCGTACAGCCATGAGCGGACCTCCCCCTCGGTGCGGGAACACCTGATCGTGGCGCGGAGGGTGCGGCCAGTCAACCCCGGCGGCGTCGATCCGTGACCGGGGCGCGCCGGGGCGGGCGCGGGGGCTCGTCGTGCGGCAGGGCGTCGCGGAGCGGGCGGCCGAGCCGTTCCAGGAGAACACGGGGGACGCCGATGTCCGCCACGACCACGTCGCCGACGTAGTCCTGCGCCGCGAGCGCGAGGAACCCGGCTTTGAGCCCGACGAAGGTCACGGTGGTCGAGGCGCGCACCGCCGGGCCCAGCGGCGCGCCCGTGTCGGCGTCGAGCCCGGAGGGGATGTCCACGGCGAGCACGGGGACCCCGGCCGCGCCCAGCGCGTTGACCTGCTCGATCATCGACGCGATCGGCTCGCGCACGTACCGGTCGAGCCCCGTGCCCAGCAGCGCGTCGATCACGATCCCGGGGCGGCCGACCCGCCGGACAATCGCCCGGAACGATCCGCCCGGATCGGCCGGGCTGATGGTTTCGATGACGAGCCCCATGCGGGCGGTGATGCCGAGGTTGATCGCGGCGTCGCCCGTGTACCGGTCGCCCGGTGCCGAAAGCACGACGACGGGTTCGACGCCGGCGTTGGCCAGGTGCCGGGCGATCGCCAGCCCGTCGCCGCCGTTGTTCCCGGGGCCGCACGCGATGAGGGCGCGCCCGCCGCGGTCCGCGAGCATGTCCAGGGCGGTGTCCGCGGCGTGGGCGGCCGCGTTCTCCATGAGGAGGATCGACGGAATCCCGAACTCGTCCGCGGCCAGGCGGTCCACGTCACGGGCGGCGGCCCGGGTGAAGACCATCGCTCCGTTCCCGCCGGGGTCGTCGTTCGTCGGATGGACGCCCGGTCGTCCGTGGGTGGGGTCGGGGTCGGTGGTGCGTCGGGGCGTCACGCGCGATTCTACGGGGCGCGCGTTCCTATCGTTGGCCCCATGCCCCAGGCCCCGGAGATCGCGGCGCTGCTCCTGGACAGCGCCGCGGTGGTGCTGCTCATCTACTGGTCCGTCGGGCTCTTCCACGTCATCCGGACGATGGTGGCGGTGCCGACCGCCCGCGCGGGGCTGCGGCTGGCCGAGCGCGACCCGGCGACGCCGCGCGCGTGCCTGGTGGTCCCCGCGCACAACGAGGTGGCGGCGGTGGGGCGGTTCATCGACTCGATCAAGGCCCAGGACTACTCCGCGCTGCGGGTGGTGATCGTGCTGGACCGGTGCACCGACGCGACACCGGTAGTCGTCCGCGAGCGGGTCGCCGGCGACGCGCGCTTCGAGGTCATCGAGGTCGCGTCGTGCCCCGACGACTGGGCCGGAAAAGTCCACGCGGTGTGGCGGGGCGTGCGGGACGCCGCGGGGGCGCGCGACGCGGAGGTGCTCGCGTTCACGGACGCGGACACCGTCTTCGCCCCCGGGTGCGTGCGGGCCGCGGTCGCGCTGATGCGGGCCCGCGGGCTGGACCTTCTCTCGTTGCTGAGCACGCTCTCCGCGCGCCGGTGGTACGAGTTGTTCGTGCAGCCCGCGGCGATGCTCGAGACCGTGACGCAGTACCCGCTGCGCCGGGCCGCGAAGGCGACGCGGCGCAAGGCCTTCGCCAACGGGCAGTTCATGATGTTCACCAGGGCCGCCTACGACGCGATCGGCGGGCATGAGGCGGCCCGGGGCGCGCTCCTGGAGGACCTGGCGCTGGCCCGCCTCATCGCGCGCCAGCATCGGCCCGCGGGGGTCTTCCTCGCGGACGGGATGCTGACGTGCCGGATGTACAGCTCGTGGGGTGAGTTCCGGCGCGGGTGGACACGCATCTTCATCGAGCTGTCCAGCCGCAGGCCCGACCGTCTCGCCCGGTACGCGTGGCGCCCGCGCGTCTTCGGGTGCCTGCTGCCGCTGGCGGTGGCCGCCAACGCGGCCATCACCGCGAGCGGGGCGCCCGTGCTCGTGCGTGATACGCCGGGGATCAGCGTGGCGCTCTCGCTGACGGCCCTGGGCGTCTTCGCGGTGGTGCTGGCCGCCCTCTACAGGCTCGGGCGGATGCCGCTGTGGGCCGTCCCGGGCTTCATTGCGGGGTCGTGGCTCGTCGGCGGTCTGCTGTCGGGTGCGGCGCGGACGCTCCGCCGCGGGCACGCGATCGAATGGGGCGGGCGGAGTTATGCGCTCCCGCGGCGTGAATCGCGTCGCGCGGTGTAGACCTCGATCACCCGCCCCCCTTTTTGGCCCTGGCTTCCGTGTAGCGGCGCAGGCCATCCTCCATGACGCCCAGCAGCGTTTTCTGATTCACATAGTCGGGGAACTCGGCCACGATCCGCTTCTGGAGCTCGATCGCCCTGGTCTGAATCTCGATCGCCTCGTCCAGCTTTCCCTGTTCGAAGTGCGCCCGCGCGAGCGTCCCGATGATGGGCGCGATCTTGTGCTCGGCGAGCCGGTCGGCCTCCTCGGCCAGTCTCTGCGCCAGGGCGTAGTCGCGCTTGGCCACGCCGACCGCATCCATCATCGTCCAGGCGACCGCGTTGAGCACCTGCGGGTCGCCCTTGTGCGGGCCCTCAAGGGCGTCCTCGGCGAGCTTCTTCGCCCCTCTCTCATCGCTCAGGTGGGTCAGCAGAATCTGCATCCGCAGCGCGTACAGCCCCGACCGCTCGTGGGGCTCGGCGATCTCGATCAGCTCGCCCACCGCCTCGGACGCCGTCTTGTGGTCGCGCCGGGCCGTGGACGTGCGGAGCTTCGCCTCCGCGGCCTCGAAGCGTTGCTGCCGTTCCTGGTACCAGCGGGAGATCTCGGCGGCCTTGTCGGGCGTGAGCTCTCCGCCCAGCACGAGCCGCACCGCTTCCTCGGTTTCGCCGCGCGGATAGGTCGGGTGCCCGAACCACGCGAGCCTGCCGCGGGCATCGACGATGAACGCCGCGGGGAGCGTGTCCCGCCCGGCCGCGCGGAGCCACGACACCGCGGTGCGTCCGTGGTTGGAGGCCCACTCACGGTCGTCGGGCCTCCCGGCGGGCGGGGCGGGAACGTCGTCCACGCCGAACGAGAACTCGATCCCTTGCCCGCGCAGCTTCGCGAAGGTCTCCGCGGCCGTCCGCGAGTTCTCGTACACGCTGACGACCACGAGTTTCACGCCGCGATCGCTCAGCCGGCGGTTCACCGCGTTAAGCCCGGCGATTCCCTCGCGGAACAACGGGGTCCAGGTGGCGGCGAGCATGATGACGTACGTTTTCCCCGGCTCGAACGCCGGGACGGGTTCGCCCTTGAGCCAGGTCGATACGCCGAGAGGCGGCGCGGGATCGCCCGGCTTGAGCGAGCCGACAGCCGGAACAGCGGGCGACTGGGCCTGGGCCGGAGCGGCGTCGCGCGCGGTGAACCCCGCGAGGAGAACGAGGGCCAGTGCCGCGCGGGTGAGCATCGTGGGATCCTTGGGGGTGAGCCCGGGCGGGCTCGGATTCTGTTCGCCGCGGGACCTAGGTGTCGCGGGAGGCGACTACCCCGCCAGCATATCGTCCCATGCCGCGGTACAAACCGGCGAGATCACCCGTTGGGAAGCCCGATGCTCCAAGCCAATGGCCATCACGCCGTGCTCGGGATCAGCCTGGCGGCCAGTGCCGTGCTTCATCTCGTGGCCGCGACGCTGTTGTCGAGGGCGGTGATCGGCGGGCCCGCCGACCTGCCGGGTGGCGACGCCCGGGCTCGCGCCGTGGCCGACCCGATCCCGTTGGGCATCGAGCATTCCGACGCCGTCGCCGTGAACTGGCTCGGATTCGAATCCGCGACGGAGCATGGCGGGCCCGAGTCCGAGGTCGAGCAGTCGGCGATGGCGCTCGCGCCGGAAGCGAACCCGGAGGCGGGTGACGAGGGCGCGGCCGACACGTCCGCGCCGCCGCCCCCGATCGCGGATCGCCGAACCGCCGTGGCGGCCCTGCGCGCCATCGATTCGGCGCGGGCGGCAGTTCTGGCGCTGGCCGATGCGCTGTCCGCGGCGATCGAAGGGCTGCCCGAATCCGCGCGGGCGGACGACCGGACGCCGCCCGATCCGAGCGCGCCGCCCGGCGCAGTCTCCGCGCCGACGACCGACGCCGTTCCGTCGCTCGCCGCACGGGCCCGGCCTCGCGGATCGGCCTCCGACCAGTCCGACGCGCGCGCCGCGGTTGTGACGGACAAGGAGTCGATCGCGTCCGCGCTGCGCGACGCCCCGAGCGTGGCGCCGGGGCGCGTGTTGGCGGCGGAAGGACTGGAGATACAGACCCGCCGCCCGCGTTGGTCGCGGGTGACCCAGCTGACCCGATCGCCGGCCAACCCCGTGGTGCAGATCACGTTCGGGCGCGATGGGTCCGTCCGCCGGGCGGGGTTCCTGAGCGACGGGGCCGTCGTGTTCGGGAGCGGGTTCCAGGACGTGGACGAGCCGCT
Organism: Phycisphaerales bacterium; assembly: GCA_046153875.1. Taxonomy (GTDB): domain Bacteria; phylum Planctomycetota; class Phycisphaerae; order Phycisphaerales; family UBA1924; genus JBJXFE01. The sequence goes on along the minus strand of JBJXFE010000073.1, from coordinate 17,578 downwards.
GCTCTCCGCGATCTTTCTGTGGACGGCGCGCGGGGAGGCACTGGATCGGCTCCCGCCCGACGATCCGGAGGCGGGTGTGACCATCCGGGTGCGTGTTATCCTGTTGAGTTGAGTCATGGCGCTGAGGCGGTCCATCGAGGGCGGATTCGGGCGCGTCGCGGCCGCGGGGCTCGTGGTCGCGCTGATGAACGCGCCGGCCCGCGCCCAGCCGGCCGGTGCGCGGCCGATCGAGCCGGCCATCGGCGACGCCGGCCCTTTGTCCGTGAACACGCGGGTCATGCCCAAAGACCCGCGGCATCCGCTCGGGTTCGACCGCGTGTATGCGATCACCCGCACCGACGCCTTCGGCTCGGGCGAGGTGTTCCTGCGGATCAGCGGGGCGGTGACGGCCGTCTTCCCGCGATCGTCGTATGTGAACACGCCCCGGGGCCCGATCGCCGAGATTCCGGCGGGCACGCGGTTCCACATCGGGCCGCTGCCCGAGGAGTATTCGTCGCGGGCCGCGGCGCCGCCCCCGTCGCTCCTGCGGTCGAGCCTGGCGATGGACCTGCGGGCCCCGCAGACGCAGCCGGGCGACGCGGCCCGGGCCGTCACGCCCGCCGAGAGCGTGCTGCCGCCCCCGGCCCCGGTGGTGGGGGTCGCGTCGATCTGGACCAACGAGGAGTATCGGCAGGCGCGGATCGGGCAGATCCTGGCGCAGGCCCGCGCGAAGCGCAAAGTGAAGCCGTCGGAGCCGTGAAGATCGCGGAGCGGGATCGGGAGAGAAGCGATGAAGCGTCGGACCCGGATTGCCTTGGCTGTTGGTGCGCTGGCGCTCACGCCCGTGATGGGCGGGTGCCTGATCGGGAGCAGCAGCCACACGACGTACAGCGGGCGCTACGTGAGCGGGTCGGACCTGGACCGCGTCGTGCCCGGGTACACGACCGGGGACGAGGTCCTCGACCTGCTGGGCGAGCCGAGCTCGCGCCGCGAGGACGACGACGGCTCGGAGCTGTGGCGCTGGACGTACCGCAAGACGCACAGCAGCCACGGGCACGTGCTGCTGCTGTTCAGCGGGCGCAGCCGCACGGAGACGAACGGGGCCGTGAGCGTCACGCTGCGCGACGGGGTCGTATGCACCGCGCGCCGGGAGTGAGCGCGTCCCGCGCTACAGGATCACCCGCGCGATCAGTTGGACCAGCCCCAGCGCGAACGCGCCGGCGACCAGGTCGTCGAGCAGAATCCCCCATCCGCCGGGCACGGCCTGGAGCTGGCGCGCCGGCGGGGGCTTGATGATGTCCATGAGGCGGAAGGCGAGGAACGCGTACAGCAGCGTGAACGCCGCCAGCACCGGCGTCGCCAGCGCGGCCGGGGGGATGAACATCAAGGCGATGCACTGCCCGGCCGTCTCGTCGGCCACGACGTTGCTCGGGTCCTTGCGCCCGTAGCGGGCCTCGGCCCAGTCGCCGTCGAACAGGCACGCGAGCGCGAAGACCTTCATCACGACGATCAGCACGCCGTGGTAGATGAGCCAGGGGGTCCAGGCCCAGGCGCCGGCCGCGTCCGGCCCGAGCCCGGCGGCGAGCATGATCGCGGCGAGCGCGACCGGGGGGAGCGAGCCCCACGTGCCCGGGAACGGGCGCATGCCGCCCAGGCCGAAGACCGTGATGAACCGCAGCTTGGTCCGTCTCATCGCGGGCACAGCATACGGGGCTAGCGCGGGTCGCGGAAGGCGGCGAACGCGCGGGCGACGTACGGCAACCCCGAGAGGATCGTGACGCCCACGGTCGCCCACACGAGGCTGACGATGAACCACCGGCCCGGCGTACCCGGTCGCCCGTCCGCGACGGCGAGGACGGCGAGGATGACCGGAACGGCGATGGACTGGAGGATCATCTTTGCCTTGCCGGACCAGTCGGCCGGGAAGGCGACGCCCATCCCCTCCAGCACGCCGCGGATCGAGGTGACGAGCAGCTCGCGGGCGAGCGCGACCACGACCATCCACGGCTCGACGCCGCTGACCTGGAACTCCTCCGGGTTACGTCCCTTGACGTCCGCGCCGATGTGGAAGGGGGGCCCGGCGAGGTAGATGAACGCGCCGACGACGAGCACCTTGTCCGCGAAGGGGTCCATGACCCGCCCGAAGGCCGTCACGGCGTTCCATCGGCGGGCAAGGAACCCGTCGAGCGCGTCGGTGGCGGCGGCCAGGATGAAGAGGAGCGCCGCGGCCAGGAGCACGAGGTTCGGGCGGGCGAAGGTGTTGGCGCTGTCGTCGGGGAAGAGGCGGTCGGTGGCGGTCCAGGGCGTGAGCAGGACGAAAAACGCGGCGGCCAGCACGAGGCGTAGCACGGTGATCGCGTTGGGCAGGCGCCGATAGAGCCCATCGGGCGGCGTCGCGATGCTCGGGCCCGGGTCGGTCATGCCGGGCATGGTACTCGGTCGGTTGATGGACGCCCCGCGGGGCTCTATCCTCTCGCCCTTCGCGCCCGGGGAGCCGGCCCGAGGGCCGGGCGGTCCGGCACGCCGTCGAGGCACGAGGGGCCTTTGGACCAGCTTTCGCACGTCATCCATCCCGTCGGGCTCTACCTGCTGCTGGTGCTCGGGGGTGTCGGCGTGTGCATGGCGCTGCCGAGGCGGGGCGTGAACCCACAGCCGATCGGGGCGCTGCTCGCGGCGTCGGCGGGCGGGCTGGGGCTGCTGCTCCTGGGCTTGCGGGCGGGGGAGCACCTGCCCAACCTGTTTTTCTACGTTTTTTCTGCGGTCGCGCTCGGGGCGGCCCTGCGGGTCATCACGCACCCGCGCCCGGTGTACGCGGCCCTGTACTTCATCATGACGGTGCTGGCGTCGGCGGGGCTGTTCGTGCTGCTGGCGGCGGAGTTCGTCGCCTTCGCGCTCATCATCGTCTACGCGGGCGCGATCCTCATCACGTACCTGTTCGTCATCATGCTCGCCACCCAGGCCCCGACGGAGGACCGCACCGAGGGGCTGGCCGACTATGACGCGACGGCCCGCGAGCCGATCGCGGCGACGGTCGTGGGGTTCCTGCTGCTGGGGGCGCTCACGACGATGCTGTTCGCCGGGGTGCGCGACCTGCGCCCCGCGGGCGATCCTGGCGGCGGTCCGCCGATCCTTGAACTGCTGCCCGGCAAGGCCGAAACGGCCCTCCGCAACGCGGACCTGCTCCGGGCGGGCGACCGCGTCGAGAACGTGAATGCGGCGGCGGGCGAGGCCGACATCGTGTCCGCCGACGGGCGCGTCCGCAAGGCGCGCCTGCCCGCGGGCGTGGCGTCGTCCAACGTCGAGGGCGTGGCGTTCTCGCTCCTGCGCGACAAGCCGGGGTCGATCGAGATCGCGGGCGTGATCCTGCTTATGGCGATGCTCGGCGCGGTGGTCCTGGCCCGCAAGCAGGTGCAGATCGACGAGGAGGCCAAGGCGCGCCACGCCGCCACGCTCGGAGCGGGGGGTGACGCGTGAGCGACTTCCTCGCCACGCAGCTGCTGGCGCAGGGGGACTACCCCGCGGCGATGGCGGGACCGACGCTGGCGCACTACCTGTTCGTGTCGGCCGCGATGTTCGCGCTGGGGCTCATCGGGTTCCTCACGCGCCGGAACATGATCATCATGTTCCTCTGCACGGAGTTGATGTTCCAGGCGGCGGGGATCGCGCTCGTCTCCTTCAGCCGCTATCACCTGAACCACACGGGCGAGTCGTTCGTGATCTTCGTGCTGACGGTGGCGGCGGCGGAGGCGGCTATGGCGCTGGCGCTGGTGGTACTGCTGTTCCGCCGGCGCGAGTCCCTGGACGCGGAGGAGTGGGCGGAGATGAAGGGGTGAGGGTGGCCCGCCGTTCCGCGGCGGGATGATCGAGCAACGGCGGTGCCTGCGTGAACCCATGCTGACGGGTCTGGCGGACAACCTGATGACGGCCCTCCCGATGCTCGGGAGCCTCGCCGCCGATCCGTCCCCCACGCTCCCCGGCGCGGGCTCGACGCTGCTTGTCCCCGCGCTGACCATGCTCGGCACGGTTCTCTGCGGCCTGTGCGCGGCGTTCCGTGTCAAGAGCAAGCTGCCGGCGTGGATCAGCGTCGGGCTGCTCGCCGCGTCCTTCGTCGTGATCGTCTCGACCTACCTGGACCTCGGGGCCGAGGGCGCCCGGGTCGCGCACGGGTTCCGCTGGATCGACTTCGCGTGGGGGAGCGGCGCCGGCCAGCACTTCATCGCTGACTTCGCCTTCCACATCGACGCGCTGACGCTGCTCTGGATGCTCTTCGTCACCGGCCTGGCGACGCTGATCGCCCTCTACGCCAGCGAGTACATGGCCCACGACCTGGGCGTCGGGTACTGCCGGTTCTTCGCCGCGTTCAACCTCTTCGTCTTCTCGATGGCCTGCCTGGTCATGGCCGACAACCTCGTCCTGCTCTACCTGGGCTGGGAGGGCGTCGGGCTCTGCTCGTACCTGCTCATCGGCTACTTCTACAAGAAGCCCAGCGCCGTCGCCGCCGCCAAGAAAGCGTTCATCATGAACCGCATCGGCGACCTGGGGCTGGCCTTGGGCGTCATGCTCACGTTCGTGCAGTTCGGCACGGTCCGCTACGACGAGCTCTTCAACAATCCCGAGCTGCTCCGGTGCCTGGACCTCGCCCGCGAAGGCCACTGGGACCAGATCCCCGGAACCGTCCAGGCGATCGCGCTGCTGCTCATGGTCGGCGCCTTCGGCAAATCGGCGCAGCTCCCGCTGTACGTCTGGCTCCCCGACGCGATGGAGGGCCCGACGCCCGTCTCCGCCCTCATCCACGCGGCCACGATGGTCACCGCAGGCGTGTTCATGATCGCGCGGATGTACCCGGTCTTCCTCGTCAGCGAGTTCGCCCTCCCCGCCGTCGCCTGGGTCGGCACGCTCACGGCCGTCCTGGCCGCCACCATCGGCATGGCCCAGTTCGACATCAAACGCATCATGGCCTACTCGACCGTGAGCCAGCTCGGCTACATGTTCGCCGGGCTGGGCGTGATGACCAGTGCGGGCGCGTGCTTCCACGTCTTCACCCATGCCTTCTTCAAGGCCACGCTCTTCCTGTGCTGCGGCGCCGTGATGCACGGCTTCGCGGGGCAGCTCGACCTGCGGAAGATCAGCGGCCTCTGGAGCCAGCCGGGATGGAGGGTCGTCGCTGCCGCCATGCTGGTGGGGTGCTTGAATCTGGCCGGGTTTCCGTTCAGCGCCGGGTTCTTCAGCAAGGACATGATCCTGGCCGAGGCGTTCACGACGCCGGGTTTCGCGCCGGTGGGCTGGCTGCTGCTCATCACGGCGGGGCTGACGGCGTATTACACGTTCCGCGTCTTCTTCCGCGTCTTCGTCGGCCCGGTGGAGTATCACCCGGGCGATGAACACCACGCCCACGAGGACAAAGGGAACAGCGGACACGACTCGGGCCACAGCGACGCACATGCCAAGGCCCACCCGCACGCCCACAGTCACGATGAGCCGTCGAAGCAAGGGGCGCATGGACACACGCGCGACTTCCACCCCCACGCCCCGGGGTGGGCGGTCAACGTCGTCCTCGCGACGCTGGCGGTCCTCTCCGTGCTCGCCGCGGGCACATACTTCGTCCACAGCGAGCACCACGGCTGGGCCGGGAACATGGTCCACCACTCGTCGGCGGGCGTAACCCTCGCCGACGCGCCGACGGGCGACGTTCATGCGCCTTCGGCGGGTGAGCACGCCACCGAGGCCCACGCGGGCGCCGGGTTCCTCGGGTATGACCCGCACGCGGTCATGTACTACGTCTCGGCGTTCGTCGGCTTCTTCGGCATCCTGGTGGCCGCCCGGCTGCACGGGCCGCGCGGGCTCGCGGGGCTGGGGCTCGGCTCGCGCACCCTCGCCGCGACGGCCCGGGCCGACGAGTTGCTGCCGGTCATCGGCCCCGTCGCCCGCTGGGCGCAGCACAAGTGGTACGTGGACGAGCTCTTTGACTTCCTCTTCGTCCGCCCGCTCTGGGTCATCTCTCACATCTTCCACCTGATCGACAAGCTGCTGGTGGACGGTCTCGTGAACCTGTTTGGCTTGCTGCCCCGCGCCATGGGCGGCGTGCTCCGCCCCAGCCAGAGCGGTTCGCTGCACTCCTACGCCGCGGGCATGGCCGGCGGCGTCGCGGTCCTGCTCATCATCGTGTGGCTCGCTTCCGCATGATCCTTTTCCTGACCATCCTGGTTCCCCTCATCGCCGCGGGCGTGGTTGCGGTCGGACCCGCGCGCCTCGCCCGGCGTGTCGCGCTCGGGGGGACGTGGGCGGCGTTCGGGCTGACGGTGGGCGCGCTCTTCCGCTTCGACTGGTCCGCCGCGGCCGCCTTCCAGTTCGGCGAGAGCAACGCGGACTGGCTCCCCTCCCTCGGCCTGCGCCTTGCGGTGGGTGTGGATTCCGTTGCCCTGTTGCTCATCGCGCTGACGGCGCTGCTCGGGCCGATCTGCGTGCTGGCCAGCACGACGGCGATCACGGAGCGTGTGAAGACGTACTACGCGTGGCTGCTGGTCTTGCAGGCGGCGATGACTCTGGTCTTCGCCTCCCGCGATCTCATCCTCTTCTACATCGGCTTCGAGTTCACGCTGATCCCAATGTGGGTGCTCATCAACCTCTACGGCTCGACGAACCGCGTGAAGGCCGCGACGAAGTTCTTTCTCTACACGTTCACCGGCTCGATGCTGGCGCTGGCGGGGCTGGTGTACGTCGCGTGGTTTCACGCGGTGTCGCTCGGACTGGGCTGGACGTTCGACATCGGGGCCCTGGCGCAGGCCGCGCGCCAGATGTCCGCGGGTCAGCAGGCCTGGGTCTTTGCCGCCCTGCTCGCCGGCTTCGCCGTCAAAGTGCCGCTCTTCCCGTTCCACACGTGGCTGCCGCTGGCACACACCGAGGCACCGACGGCCGGTTCGGTCATCCTCGCGGGTGTGCTGCTCAAGCTCGGGACGTACGGCATTTACCGGTTCGCGCTCCCGTTCGCGCCGCAGGCCGCGTGGGAGTTCGCCCCCCTCATCGCCGTGATCTGCATCATCGGGATCGTCTACGCCGGGCTGATCTGCTGGGTGCAGACCGACGTGAAGAAACTCGTCGCGTACTCGTCCGTTTCGCACCTGGGGTTCTGCATCCTCGGCCTCGTCGCGTTCAACGCCGCGGGCGTCAGCGGCTCCGTGCTCTACATGATCAACCACGGCCTCTCGACCGGGGCCCTCTTCCTGCTGATCGGGATGATCTACGAGCGCTACCACACGCGATCGATGAAGGAACTGGGCGGGCTGGCGGCGAAAATGCCGGTATGGGCCACCTTCATGGTCTTCTTCACGCTCGCGTCCGTCGGGCTGCCCGGGCTCAACGGCTTCGTCGGCGAGTTCCTCTGCCTGCTGGGTGCATTCCAGGCCGGAGGAGAGCTGTGGTGGGGCGACGCTCACGTCGGCGGCACCCCCGGGCGCCTCGGCCCCTGGTACGCGGCCGTCGCCGGCACGGGCATGATCGTCGCCGCGATCTACCTGCTGTACATGGTCGGCAAGGTCGTCTTCGGGCCCCTCGTCGAGCCGCACGCCCACCACGATGAAGCGCACGCCGACGGCGCCAAACCGGGGCTGCCCGCCGACCTCAACGCCCGCGAGATCGGCATCCTCGCCATGCTCGCCGTGCCGTGCATCGTGCTGGGCCTCTACCCCGCGCCCGCGCTCGACGCCATCCACGCGCCGGTGATGGAAACGGTGCGGACCGTGCTGAACGCCAACGGCGTTGCGACGCCGCGCCCGGAGCGGGGCACGCTCGGCGCATCCCACGAACCCGCGGCGAGCACCACCGGAGGCGGGCCGTGATCGACAAGGTCCACCTGCTGCTCCCGGAGCTCGCGCTCTTCGCCGCGACGTGCATCGTCATGGTCGTCGGTCTTTCCCCGAGCCTTGCGATACGTCGCCTGTGCGCCCCGATCGCCGGCCTGGGCCTGATCGCCGCGGGCATCCTCGGCGCGGTCACCACACCCCCGACCGACACCAGCGTCCTGCCGGGCCTCGTGCCGTTCGCCAAGGTGCTGGTCGCCGTCGTCGGGTTGCTGCTGCTGCTGCTCGCGGCCGGCACCGTGGATCGCACGGAGGAGCGGCTCATCGCGCTCGGCCGCCAGAAGTTCAACCCGCTCCGCACCAACCGCGCCGAGTTCTACGCCTTCTTCCTCTTCTCGCTCACGGGCGTCATGCTCTGCGCCTCGGCCGACGACCTGATCTGGCTGTTCCTGGCGCTGGAACTCACCTCTCTGCCGACGTATATCATGGTCACGATCAGCTCCGGTTCCTCGGTCACGGGGCGCGGGGCGAGGTCTCACGAAGCCGGCGTCAAGTACTTCTTCCTCGGCGCGCTCGGCGCGGCCACGTTCCTCTACGGCTTCGCCCTGCTCTACGGCGGCACGGGCACGACGGACCTGGCCGAGATCCGGGCGGCCCTCGCCGGCGGCGAGATCAACGGCATCGCCATGACCGGGCTGCTCATTGCGCTCGCCGGCGTCGCCTTCAAGATCGCCGCCGTCCCCATGCACTTCTACACGCCCGACGTGTACGAGGGCGCTTCCTCCTCCGTCGCGGCGTTTCTCGCGTTCGTCCCCAAGACCGCGGGGTTCATCGCGATCATCCTGCTCGTGTCGCTCGTCGGCGCGCCCGGCGATGGGCCGTGGCTCCCCGAGCCCGTGCGTCTCGCCCTGTGGGTCATGGCCGCCCTCACCATGACCGTCGGCAACGTCCTGGCGATCCTGCAGACGTCCGTCAAGCGCATGCTCGCGTACTCGTCGATCGCCCACTCGGGGTACATGCTTGTCGGTGTCGTCGCGGGCCCGGGCGACGGCATCACGGAGAACGGCCTGGCCGCCGTGCTCTTCTACCTGCTCTGCTACGGCGTGATGAACATGGGCGCGTTCGCGGTGCTCGCCTGCCTGGAGCGGCCCCGGGGCCAGGGCGAGCCGGCCGAGATCGAATCCGTCGCGGACCTCCGCGGCCTGTGCCGCACGCACCCGGCTCTGGGCTGGACCATGGTGCTGTGCGCCCTCTCGCTGCTGGGCTTCCCGCCGCTGCTGGGGTTCCTGGGCAAGTTCGTGCTGTTCAGCGCCGCGATCACCCGGGGCGAGATCGTGCTGGTGGTCGTGCTGGGGCTGAACTCCGCGATCGCGGCGTTCTACTACCTGCGCCTCGTTGCGGCCCCGCTGCTCGAATCGCCCGACGCGGCTCGATCGACGCCCGTGCCCACACCCTTCTTCTCGCGCCCGCTCGCGGCGATGGTCTCCGCGGGCGGCGTGGTCATCCTCGCGATCTTCGCCGACGGGTTGATGGATGCGAGCGGCAACGCGGGGCGTGTGAACACCGGCGCGGAAGCCCCGCGCGAGGGGCAGGTCGTCCCCGGGCGCCCCAACGCCTCGCGCGCCGATTGAGCACCTCGCGGCCGACCGATCACACCGAATAGACTCCACCGTTACCGCCCCGGGGAGACGCTCCATGCCCGCGCACGACGACGCGATTTACGTCGGCCCCCACCCGCTCACACGCGGCGTCGAGCGCATCCCCGTCTCCGTGCACACCGGCAGCCTTGCGGCCGCGCGGGCTGTGGCCGGTCAGATCGCCGAGCTGATCCGTGAGCGGGCGAGGGCGGGCGAGCGGGCCGTACTCGGCCTGGCGACGGGCTCAACGCCCGTCGGCGTCTACGAAGAGCTCGTCCGGCTGCACAACGCCGAAGGGCTGAGTTTCAGGAACGTCGAGACGTTCAATCTCGACGAGTACTGGCCGATGAGCCCGGACGACGTGCAGAGCTACCGCCGCTTCATGCGCGAGCACCTGTTCGACCATGTGGACGTCGATCCGGCCCGCGCCCACGTCCCGGACGGGAGCGTCGCTCGTGAGAGCGTCGCGCAGGCGTGCGCCGACTACGAGCGCCGCATCCGCGACGCCGGCGGCATCGACCTGCAGCTGCTCGGCGTCGGGCGCACCGGGCACGTCGGGTTCAACGAGCCCGGCAGCCCCCGTGACAGCCGCACGCGCCTGATCACGCTCGACAAGGTCACGCGGATGGACGCGGCGTCGGACTTCTTCGGCGAGTGGAACGTGCCCCGCCGCGCGATCACGATGGGCGTCGGGACGATCCTCGACGCTCGCCGGATCGTGTTGATGGCGTTCGGCGAGCACAAAGCGCCGATCGTCCGCCGCACCGTCGAGGGCGAGGTGACGCCCGCCGTCGCGGCCAGCTTCCTCCAGCAGCACGCCGACGCGCGGCTCGTGCTCGACCCCGCCGCCGCGGCGGAACTCGCCCGGTTCAAGACGCCGTGGCGCCTCGGGCCCATCGAGGAGTTCGGTCTCTCCTGGGACGCGCCCACGACCCGCAAGGCGGTCGTCTGGCTCGCTCTCACCCTCGACAAGCCGATCCTCAAGCTCACCGACGAGGACTACAACGAGCACGGCCTGCAGGACCTCGTGACCGCCCGCGGCGGGGCGTACGAGGCCAACATCGAGGTCTTCCGCGCCATGCAGCGCACCATCACCGGCTGGCCCGGCGGGCGCTCGCCTTCGGGTACGTCGGCTCTCCGAGCCGACGGGGGGCGTGCGGTACTGAATGAGGTCGGCTCGGAGAGCCGATCTACCCAGGAGCCGTTCCCTAAGCGCGTCGTGATGTTCAGCCCCCACCCGGACGACGACGTGATTTCCGCCGGCGGCACGCTCATCCGCCTGTGCGAGCAGGGGCACGACGTCCACGTCGCCTACCAGACCTCCGGCGACATCGCCGTCTGGGACGACGCCGCAGCCCGCCACGTGGACTTCGTCGGAGAGTTCTGCCGCGCCTTCCACGTGGACGAGGGCGCCGCCCGGTCCGCTGGCATCGCCGCGCAGGTCACCGGATTCCTCAGGCATAAGAAGTCCGGCGAGGTGGACACGCCCGAGCTGCGCCGTGTCAAAGGGTTGATCCGGCGCACCGAGGCCCGCGCCGCCGCGCGATACTCCGGAGTCCGCCCGGAGAACATCCACTTCCTCGACATGCCCTTCTACGAGACGGGCCGGGTCCGCAAGAAACCGATCGGCGAAGAGGACATCAAGCTCGTCGCCGACCTGCTCGACCGCGTAAAGCCCCACCAGGTCTACGCCGCCGGCGATCTCTCCGACCCGCACGGCACGCACCGCGTCTGCCTGGCCGCGATCCGCGCCGCGCTCGACCGCCTCGCCGACCGTCCATGGATGAAGACCTGCGATGTGTGGCTCTACCGCGGCGCCTGGCAGGAGTGGGAGCCCTCCGAGATCGACATGGCCGTGCCCCTCTCGCCCGACGAGGTGGGGCGCAAGCGCCGCGCGATCTTCAAGCACGAGTCGCAGAAGGACAAGGCCCTCTTTCCCGGCCCCAGCGACCCGCGCGAGTTCTGGCAGCGCGCCGAGGACCGCAACCGCCGCACCGCCGAGCTCTACGACACGCTCGGCCTGCCCGAGTACCAGGCGATTGAGGGCTTCGTGCTGTGGCGGCGTGGCGGCGTCGAGGTGCGGTCGTGACGGCGTGCACCGGCGTCTGCTCCTGGTCCCTGCGCCCGTCGTCCCCGCGCGATCTGGCGGACAAGGTCCGCGCCTGCGGGCTCGACGCGGTGCAGCTCGCGCTCGACCCCGTTCGGACCGGCGCATGGAACGAACGGGAAACGATCGACACGCTCGCCGCCGCAGGGATCACGATCCTCAGCGGCATGATGGGCACGAAGGGGGAGGACTACTCCACCCTCGACTCCATCCGGCGCACCGGCGGCCTCCGCCCCGACCTGCACTGGTCGGACAATCTCGCCGCCGCGAACGCCAACGCCGACCTCGCCCGACGCCTCGCGCTCCCGCTCGTGACGTTCCACGCGGGGTTTCTGCCGCACGGCCCCGACAACCCAGAGCGGGCGGTCATGCTCGACCGGCTGCGGGCGGTCGCCCGCGTGTTCGCGGACCGTGGCGTGCGCGTGGGCCTGGAGACGGGCCAGGAATCCGCTCTCACGCTCCTCGCAGTTCTGCGAGACCTCGACACGCCGAGTGTCGCCGTGAACTTCGACCCTGCGAACATGATCCTCTACGGCATGGGCGACCCCGTCGGCGCCCTGCGCGCCCTCGCCCCCCGTGTGATGCAGGTCCACATCAAGGACGCGCTCCCCCCTCTCGTCCCCGGTCAGTGGGGAACGGAAGTCGTCGTAGGCACCGGTGCCGTGGACTGGCCCGCCTTCGTCGACATCCTCCGCGCCATCAAACGCCCGTGTGATCTTGTCATCGAGCGCGAAGCCGGCGACAACCGCGTCGCGGACATCCGCGCGGCCGCTTCACTCCTCCGTGGCTCTCCGTGGCACTCCGTGTTGAAAGCGGCTCCGCGATGAGCGACACCATCGGTTACGCCGTCATCGGCCTGGGCGTCATGGGTCGCACGCACGTGCGTGCGGTCCACGCCGCGCGGGTCGCCGGGCTACCGTGCCGGCTCGTCGCCGTGTGCTCGCCCGACGCCCGCGAGCGCGCGGGGCTGGCCGGCGCGGGCGGGAACATCGGGCCGACGTCGCACGACGAGATGATGTTCGACCCCTCGCAGGTCCGGGGCGTGGCCGAGCCGGAGATGATCGCCCGCGACGGGGCCGTCCACGCCGTGAGCATCTGCACGCCGACGGACACGCACGCCGAGCTCGCCGGGATCATGCTCCGCGCCGGCAAGCACGTGCTGATCGAGAAGCCGGTGGCGATCCGCTCCGAGGACGTTCGGCGGCTGGCCCGCGTCGCGGCGGATTCGGGGCGCGTCTGCATGCCCGCGATGTGCATGCGGTTCTGGCCCGGGTGGGACTGGCTCAAGGCGCGCGTGGTCGATGGATCGTTCGGGCGTGTGAAGAGCGCCGTGTTCACCCGCGTGGGCAGCCGGCCGGGCTGGTCCCCCGCGTTCTACGCCGACGCGGCCCGCTGCGGCGGGGCGATCTTCGACCTGCACGTCCACGACGCCGATGCCGTCCTCTGGCTCTTCGGTCGCCCTCGTGAAGTCGTGAGCGTCGGCTCGATCGACCACATCACGACGCAGTACCGCTTTGCTCCTTCCCCCGGCGGCCCAGCGATCGTCTCGGCCGAGGGAGGGTGGTACGGCGCGGACGGGTTCCCGTTCCGGATGCGGTACACGGTCGAGTTCGAGCGTGCGGTCGCGGATTGGGACCTCTCACGGGCGGATCCGCTCCTGCTTGTCCGCGATGAGCGGGCGACTCCGGTGAAGCTCCCCACCGAGACGGCCTACGAACGCGAGGTCCGCGCGTTCATCGCCCTCCTGGCGGGGGGCGGCGGCCAGTCGCCCGTCACCTTGCAGGACGCGATCGCCGTCACCGAGCTGATCGAGGCGGAGCGCCGCAGCGCGCAGACGGGTCAACCCGTGACGCTCTGACGATGATCCGCCCACTCGCGATCGCTCAACTCCGTCCCTTCGTCCCTTTGTCCCTTCGTCCCTTCTTCACTTCACCGGCACCAGCCGCACGCCCCGCAGGTTCATCACGGCGTTGCGGGCCTTTGACGTGGGCGTGACGGTCACCGTGATCGGCCCGGCGCGTTCGATGCTGACGACGCCGAACGATCGCTCCTGGAAGTCGGCCCAGCCCGTGGTCGCCTCGACGCGACCTTCGAGGAGATCGTCGCTGCCCTTCACGCTCACGGTGAACGTGCTCCCCGCCTCGGCCGGTTCGCAGGCGATGGTCAGCCATACTTCGTACCGACCCCCGCCCCGAACCACCGCGTCCCACAACACCGTGTCCGCCGGGTTGGTCCAGAACCCGATGCACCTGCGGTCCTCGCGCGATTCGTACTGTGCCCCCGTGCCGTTCACCTCCGCCTCGATCGCGTCGAGCACGAGCACGCCGTCCGCCCCGGCGCGGATCGGCGTCGTCAACACCTCCGGCTCGCCGATGATGTCGAGCACGACCACGGTGTCCGCCGCGTTCGCCGCCGGCGCGGGCAGCCCGGCGATCATCACGCCGGTCTCGTCGCGCGTCTGGGCTACGTCCAGCAGCGCCGGCGCGAGCATCCCCACGCCTCGGACGTCGTTCATCAGCCCCGGCACGCGGAGCACGCCGTCCTTGGGCCAGTCGAACACGTGAAGGTACAGGCGAGTCCCACCCTCGACCCGCCGCGCCGTCGCCCGCCCCCACGGGAGCCGCCGGAACGGCCCCGCGCTCGTTCCGTAAATCGATTCCCCGTTCACCTTCAGCCAGGCCCCCATCGCCCGCAGGCGTTCGACGCTGGCCGCGGGGATCTCCCCCTCGGCGGTCGGCCCGACGTTCAGCAGGAAGTTCCCGCCCTTGCTGGCGCAGTCCACCAGTGTGCGGATCAGCGTCTCGCTCGACTTCCAGTTGTCGTCGCCCTTGTGGAAGCCCCAGGAGTCGTTCATCGTCATGCATGACTCCCAGTCCACGCCGGGTAGCCCGTTCCCGGGGACGGTTTGCTCGGGCGTGCCGAAGTCCCCCGCGGCGTGCTCATCTCGGGACATCCCCGCCATCCCCTCGCGCCCCTTGCCGACGCGGTTGTTCACGATCACGTCCGGCTGGAGCGTGCGGCACAGGTCATAGAGCGCCCGCCCCTGCTCCTCCGTCCAGGTGTCCTCCCATTCGCCGTCGAACCACATGACGCCGATCGGGCCGTACTTCGTGAGCAGCTCCGTCACTTGCGCGCTCACGCGCGCGACAAACCGCGGGAAGTCCGCCTCGCTCTCGGGCCGCTTGTCCCACTCGCGCCGCGGCAGGTAGTCCGGGTGGTTCCAGTCGAGGATCGAGTGGTACCACCCCATCTTCAGCCCGCGCCGGCGCACGGCTTCGGACAGCTCCTTCATGATGTCGCGTTTGAACGGCGTCGCGTCCATCACGTCCCACGCGCCCTGGGCGGTATCGAACAGGCTGAACCCGTCGTGGTGCTTGGAAGTGATGACGACGTACTTCATCCCCGCCTCGGCCGCGAGGGCCGCCCAGGCGTCCGCGTCGAACTTCACGGGGTTGAACCGGGGCGCGAGCGGCTCCCACTGGTCCGGCGTGATCTTCGCTGAGTGCATGAGCCACTCGCTGGCGCCGCCGTACATCTTCCCGTTCCATTCGCCCGCGGGGATCGCGTACAGCCCCCAGTGGATGAACATGCCGAAGCGTGCCTCGCGCCACCACGCCATGCGGGCGTCGTGATCGTCCTTCGCTCCCGGCTGGGCGGGACTCGGCGGTTGCGAGCCCGCCAACGCAGGGGCGGCCACCAGCACGAATCCCGCGGCCGCGAACCCCCCGAACGCCGAGATCAAACGCTTCCGAATCACGCCGCACCTCCGCGGGTTGAATGACCGGGTGCCAGCGTACCACTCCGCGCGCCGTTAGACTCGTGGCATGGACGCGAACGCCGGCACCTCATCGCCCGCCACGCCTCTGCCGACCGCCACCTACGCCCGCCTGTCCCTGATGATGTTCCTCCAGTACGCAATCTGGGGGGCGTGGCTGCCGCTGCTGTGGCCGTTTCTCTCCGGGCACCGGGGTTTCGCCCCCGCACAGATCGGGGACATGTTCGCGGTGGGGGCGATCGGCGCGATCATTGCGCCCTTTATCGCCGGGCAGATCGCCGACCGCTGGTTCTCCACCGAGCGGTTCTTGGGCATCAGCCACATCCTCGGCGGCGTGCTGGTCTGGCAGCTCGCGCGTCTCGACGGCTACTGGGAGTTCCTCGCCTTCTCGCTCGCATACTCGATCGTGTACGCGCCCACGCTCCCCCTGACGAACGCCCTGGCGTTCCACCATTTGCCCGACCGCGACCGCGACTTCGGCAAGGTCCGCGTGTGGGGAACCGTCGGCTGGATCGCCGTGGGCATCGGCATCGGCCAGTGGCTGCTGCGCCACCACACGCCGGCGGGCGGCGCGCCGGACGTCGTGCAGGCCGCGCAGTTCCAGGGGATGGGCGATGCGTTCCGCCTCAGCGCCATCCTCGGTATCGCTATGGGCGTGTACTGCTTCACGCTCCCCCGTACGCCACCGAGCAAGGGCCAGCAGGCCTACGCGACGTTCGGGGCGCTTGCGGAGGTCTTCGCCAAGCGCCGATTGCTCGTGCTCTTCCTTCTGGCCGTGCCGATCTCGTGCATCCACCAGTTCTACTTCGTGCATACCTCCACGTTCGCGGGGGGTTACCAGGCGAATGCCAAGGGACTCACCGAAGGAATCAACGCGGTCTTCGGCGTCGGCGGCGCCGGGCTGATGACGATCGGCCAGATGATGGAGATCGCCGTGCTGGCGGTCATCCCGCTGATCGCCAAGTCGGTGTCCCGCAAGACGCTGCTGGGTGTCGGCATCATCGCCTACACGCTGCGCATGGCGCTCTTCGCGTATGCCGACCCCATCGCCTCGGCGACCGGCATCGCGCCGGTGGCCGTGGTCACGGCCGGCATCGCCCTGCACGGGTTCTGCTTCGGGTGCTTCATCTTCGTCTCGTTCATGGTGGTGGACGAGGAGACCACACCGGACGTGCGGGCCAGCGCCCAGAGCCTCTACAACCTGGTCATCATCGGGATCGGGATCATCGTGGGGAGCAAGGCGGCCGCGGCCGTCGCCGACTACTGGGCGACGGTCGGTGGAGTACTCGACTACACGAGACTCTTCAGCGTTCCGATGTGGGCGGCGCTGGCATGTCTCGTGGCGCTTGTGGCCTTCTATCCCGGAGGGCAGAGACCGCGCCCGGAGTGAGCCGGTACCGCAGTGCGGAGCCCCTGAACCCGCCGTTGCCAACGGCCTGAAGCGCGAGCGACGGTGGAACGCCGGCGCGGCGTCGCCTGCGTGCGAAGCCCCCGCCCTCCCGGCTTGCCCCCATCGAGGCGATGATGAACGCTGCCGCCACCCCCGCCTGGTCCATGCGGCGTCTGCATACGGTCGATACTGCGCAGATCGACCAGCTCGCCGGCGTGCTGATCGACTGCGTCGAGGGTGGCGCGTCGGTGAGTTTCATGCTCCCGCTGACGCGCGCTCGCGCCGAAGCGTTCTGGTGCACCGTGGCCGTGGACGTCGCAGCGGGGCGGCGGGCCTTGCTCGTCGCCGAAGATGGCGACGGCGTGTGCGGCACCGTGCAGCTCATCCTGGAACAGCCGGAGAACCAGCCGCACCGCGCCGACCTGGCCAAGATGCTCGTCCACAGCCGGGCGCGCCGCCGGGGGCTGGGCGCCGCTCTGATGCGCGCGGCCGAGGCCGCGGCACGCGAGTGCGGAAAGACGCTGCTCGTGCTCGACGCGGTCACCGACGGCGACGCGGCTCGCCTGTACGAGCGGCTGGGGTGGGTGCGCGTCGGTGAGATCCCCGGCTACGCCCTCTTCCCCCGCGGCGGGCTCTGCGGCACGACGTACTACTACAGGAACCTCTAGGTTCATCCCCGCGGGCCCCGGACAAGCCCATGCACGGAGCCCCGTACGTGCTCGAGAACCGGCCTGGATCGGTAGTAATGGGACTCCGGCCTGTCCCCGCCCCGAAGAGCTTGTGAACGTTTCGGGCGTTGCCTCACGGGTGCTTCGTTGTCGGAGCGGCGTCCTCGGGCTCCTGTGTCTTCGGGGTCCTACAGCGGCGGCATCGGCCGGCCCACCAGGGCTCCGG
>JBJXFE010000070.1:0-12523 GCA_046153875.1 Phycisphaerales bacterium | reverse complement strand
ATGTCGGCCCATCACATCCTGGGACTGAAGGCGGCCCCAAGGGTTCGGCTGTTCGCCGATTAAAGTGGTACGCGAGCTGGGTTCAGACCGGCGTGAGCCAGGTCGGTCCCTATCTGCTGTGGGCGTTCCAGGTTTGAGAGGAGTCAACCCTAGTACGAGAGGATTGGGTTGGACGGACCCCTGGTGATCCAGTTGCAGCGCTCGCTGCACCGCTGGGTAGCTACGTTCGGCAGGGATAACCGCTGAAAGCATCTAAGCGGGAAGCCCCCCTCGAGATGAGACCTGGTTGTCGCAAGACGAAAGACCCCCGGAAGACCACCGGGTTGATAGGCCGCGCGTGCACGGACAGAAATGTCCTCAGCGGAGCGGTACTAACGGTCGAAGATCCGGTCGCACCAACCAGCCGCCGCGGCTGACCTCATCCGCCCGTTGGGGGGCGGACGGGCAGGCCCGGTACGGCGCTCCCGGTGCATCAACCCTGTCCCTGGTCGGGACAGGAATCGCGTGAAACTGCAACACTCGCTTCAACGGACGTTCATCATCATCCGGACATTCACCCGGTGCGGCTCGAAAGCGCCGCACCGGATTTGTCGGTGACCATAGGCCCCGGGAAACACCTGTTCCCATCTCGAACACAGCAGTTAAGCCGGGGCCGCCGATGATACTGCATCGCGGGAAAGTAGGTCATCGCCGACGCTTGACCCCGCTCAGGTAAACCTGGGCGGGGTCTTTTCTTGCGCCGGCCGCGGCGAACAGGCTCCCGGTCCCGCGGTTCACGGGCACCCCAGCACGTACTTGCCCTGGAAGCACCCGAAGTCGGCGACGCTGAGGGCTCCGCTCCCGTTGCAGTCGGCGTAGAGATCGCCCAGGACGTACTTGCCCTGGAAGCACCCGAAATCGGCGACGCTGAGACTTCCGCTGCCGTTGCAATCGGGATAGCACGGCGGCGGGCCGCCGCCGGCCCAGAACCCGCCCGCGAGCTCGAATGCGCCGCCGGCCATGGCGCCCGCGTCCGGCTGCGCGATCGTGGCGTGCAGCGAGAAGCCCCCGCCCGTGGAGACCCCGCCTCCCCCGTCGATCGTGCTCCACGAGAGGTCGAGGTTGGGGCCCATCTGCCCCGCTGCGGGTACTGCGAGCGCGAACGAAACCGCGAACGAGATCAGAATAGATCGGGTCACCGCTCACTCTCCTTCCGGCGGGCGGGCCCGGGCTCAACCCGCATCTCCGGCGGCTGGCCGTACAACTCCGGGTGCAGGTATCGCCCGCGGTCGTGCTCCGGTTTCTCCTCCTCCACGCGGATGCGGTGGGCCTCCGCCCACGCGTCGTGTCGGACGCCCGTGACCTGCCACGAGACCTCGACGTGCGGGAGGCTCGTGCGGATGGTGAACCGGTTCCCGGCGATCTTGCGGACAACCTTGGCGAACACGAACACGTCGAGGTCGGCCTCGTCCACGACCGTCAGCTGGTAGCGGAAGTCGCGGTTGAGCGTCTCGAACCACTCGGGGAGGTCGACGGTCGCGTAGCCGTCGGCCCCGGTGACGGTGTTGCCGTTGTAGATATTCATCATGTCCGGCGACTCGACGAACGAGTGGGAGAGGTACTTGTTCGCCGGATCGAGGGGATGGTCGATCCTGAATGACCCGCCGCCCTTGGAGAGCGTGCCGATGACGATCACGTCCTGGCCAAAGACCGCGTTGTCTGCAGACAGCACGGCGTTGTTGATCGCGACGTGTGAGTACGTTCCGAACGGCCCCTGCTCGGTGCCGACGATGAGGCGGTCGTCCCCATCGTGGAACAGCCGCCATGATCCGGTGTTGCCGTCGTCCAGGTAATAGTGGTACGCGTCCACGGCGCCGCTGGAGGAGTACCCGTAGTACGGCTTCCCGCCAGCGGTGCGCACGTACATCCCGCCGAACCCCGTCGTGTTCCTGTGCAGCCCGAACACCTCGGTGGTGTTCATCGGGGTGTTCCGCCCGACGCCGACGAACCCCTGAACCGGATCGGCCCAGAAGAACGGATTGGGGTGGCCGGCGAGCAGCCGGTTGCGCGCCATGATCGTGCCGTTGACGTCGAACGCCTCCGTCGGCGTCGTCGTGCCGATGCCGACGCTGCCGCCGTGGGCCTGGAGGAAGCTGTGGGCACCGTCCACGCCGATGCTCGCCGACGCCTGTGACGTGCCGTTGCCCCGCAGGAACTGCACGGCCCGGGGGCCGGTGGTGGCCGTCTCCCGGAAGAACCGCACCGTCGCGGCGCTGAGACCGTCCGTCGGCTTGGGGTTCAGGTCGAAGAGCACCTGGCCCGCGGCGTTGGTCTTGGAGAAGCGCAACTGGGTCGGCTGGGGATCCTCGATAAGCGTGAACCCGCCGGGAACCGAGGCGTCCTCCAGTCGGAACCGGGGGGACACGCCCCGCACGTGGAGGGCCTCGGCGGGTGCACTCGTGCCGATGCCGACGTTGCCGCCGGTGTAGTACGCCGAGGCGCCGAAGAGGCTCCACGGCACACCCGGCGGGCCCGGGGGCCCAAGAGCGCCGGCCGGACCGATCGGGCCGGGCACGCCTTGCGGACCGGAGTTGCCCTGCGGGCCGGGATTGCCTTGAAGGCCGGGATTGCCCTGTGGGCCGGGCGCCCCCGGCGGGCCTGGTTGGCCCTGAGCCCCGGACGGCCCGGGCGGTCCGGCCGGACCCTCGTTGCCGGCCAGCGCGAACTGCGCGACGGGCGCGGCGGTGATCCGCTGGCGCGGCGCCAGCGTGATGAACACGCCCGCGCCCGCCGGGCTGCGGACGTCGATCTCGAGCCATCGCGCATCGGGTCCGAACGCGGTCGCGCCGAAGTCCAGCGCTGCAGTGAAGCGCCCGTCGGTGAGGGCGAGGTTGTGGACCGGCACCTCCGTCCCGACAAGGCCGCCCCCGGCCTCGGCGTTGTAGAGCCGGAATCGAAAGTCCGCGGCGCCGGTCGCTGGGCTGCCGGATTGGCGCAGTTCGCCCTGATAGGTCAGCGCCGTTCCCACGCCCGTCTGGGCCAGGACTGCCCGTGACATGATGAGAAGCACCAAGAGCGCGGCCCGCGCGATGCAGCGTCCGTCTGTCATGGATGCACACCCTCCAACTGTGGTCTCGACGGCTCGGGGTCTGCCCCGGGCTTGCCGTGCGGCGACCGCCATTTCGGGTCCTTCATGGGTTCCCCCCTCCAGCGGCGGCCTCGCGATCCCACGATGGCCGATGGTCCATGCCCCGTTCCGCCGGCTGGCCGTAGTACTCCGGGTGCTGATACGTGCCGCGCTCAACGCCGATCTTGTCAAGTTCCACCGGTGCGCCGCGGAGCCGCATGCGCAGGTCGTTGCGCAGGGCTTCGACGCGCCAGGAGACAGCCCCGCCCGGTGCACCCCCCGCAATACGGAACGAACAGGCCGGCGCCGGCGCGCCCGGCCCGGCCGCCGCCCCGGCACTCAGCGCGCCCTCGTCGATCCGCGTGCCCACGTGCAGCATGGGCATCGGCGCGCCCACGGCCGTGAGCGTGTAGCGCGGGTCCTTGTTGATCTTGGCGAAGTAGGGCGGGAGCGCGACGACGGCCTCGCCCGCACCGTCGAGCGGCGCGGTGCCCGAGTAGAAGTTGGTCACCTCGGGGCTCTCGGCGCAGTAATGCAGCAGGTACTTGTTCTCGGGGTCGTCGGGGTGGTCGATGCGGAAGGACTTGAACCCGCTCGCGCCAAGGTCGCCGCTGGCGTACACAGCCCACGTGGACGGCGTGCTACCGATACCGAACACGGCGTACTTGGTCCCGACACCCATCACACTCGTGACCGAACCGACCACGCCGCGCCCGATCGCGCCGTCGCTCTGGAAGTACCCGCCAGTGGAGAAGCCGCTGGCGGCGGTGGCGACGCCGTAGACGGCGTAGCCCCCCGAGCTGTTCGTCACGCCCTGGACGCCGACGTTTATTCCGGTCGTCGCGGACGCCACGCCGTACACCCCGTACCCGTCGGTGCTGAGCGTCTCGAATCTCCCGCCGTAGTTGACGCCGCTTGTCGCGCTCGCCAGGCCGGCGACGCCGCGTCCGGAGGTGCTGGCGCTCTCGCCCAGCACGCCGAAGGTCGTGCCGCTCGACGCGAGTGCGAACCCGTGCACGCCGCGCCCGGACGTGCTGTCGTTGTGGAACCGCCCGCCGAATGTCGTGCCGCTCGCGGCATTGGCCACGCCAAAGACGCCCACCCCGGACGTGCTCTCGCTATCGCCGCGCACGCCGATGGTCACACCGGTGCCGGCGCCGGCCCGCCCGTACACGCCGCGCCCGGAGGTGCTGTCGCTCTCGAACCACCCGCCGTGGGTGCTGCCCGTGGCCGAGATCGCCCGGCCGAAGACGCCGCGCCCGGACGTGGCGCTGCTCTCCCCGTACACGCCGGTGGTCATGCCGGTGGCGGCGGTCGCGGTGCCGTACACGCCGCTGCCCAGCGTGCTGTTGCTGCGCCCGTACACGCCGTAGTTGAAGCCGCCCGCGTTTGCGGCGAATCCATACACGCCGGTGCCGTCGGGGCTCAGCGACTCGAACCGGCCGCCGAAGTTCGTCCCGCTCAGGGCCTCGGCCCTGCCGAAGACGCCGATGCCCAACACGCTCGCCGTCTCGAAACGCCCGCCGTACGTTATGCCGCTCGCCGCCGATGAACGCCCGTAGACGCCCGAGGACGTACTGGTCGTGGACGAGTTCTGCCCCAGCACGATGTGCCCCGAGCTGGTCCCGACCAGCGTCATGGGCACGGGGATCGACTGCAGGAACGCGGTTGAGTTCAGGCCGTCGAGCAGGTCGGCGTTGAGGTTCGACACGAGCGTGCTGCTCGTCACCGAGAACGGCGAACCGGCACCCGTGAACGCTGGAGAGGCCGAGAACGTCAGACTCCCGGAGTACAGCCCGCTGAGCGCCCCGCTGGGCAGGGTGCCCGTCAGGTTCGAGGCGCTCTGATAGAACGAGCCGGGCTGACCGTTGAGCTGACCGGCATTGGCCGCGGTCACCGCGGAGGTCGCGCCGAGCGCAAACTGGGCCACGGGCGCGGCGGTGAGGCGCTGGCGGGGCGAGAGCGTCACGAACGCGCCGGCACCCGCCGGGCTCCGCACGTCGATCTCCAGCCATCGCGCGTCGGACCCGAACGCGCCGGCCCCGAAGTCGAGCGACGCGGTGAACCGTCCGCTCGTCAGCGCGCCGTTGTTGATCGGGACCTCCGGCCCCAGTTGGCTGCCGCCCGTGTCGGCTGAGTAGAGCCGGAACCGGAAGTCCGCGGCGCCGTTCACCGGATTGCCCGATTGGCGGAGCTCGCCCTGGTACGTCAGCGCCGAACCGACCGGGGTCTGGGCGAGCGCCGCCGCGGCGAACAGCACGGCCCCGGGCAGCGCGAGTCTTGATAACCGGTTCATGGCATCTCTCCAACGGAGCCCGGGTCTTGTGTGACCTCGGGGCAGGGGTAGACTGCTCGGCGAGGTGCCGGGCCGGAATGAACCGCATTCCGCGACGCGCGCCCGACACGAATTGCCCGATCCGGCACACCGGGGCCACCACCCATGACGGGACGCACGCCGGACAATCACCGGCCGATCGAACGCCCGGGGAACGTCCAGCCCCTCCCCGATCTCTATCGCTCCCTCCGCGAGATGGCCGCGAGTGCCCTGTCGCGGCTGCGCCCCGGTGGCACGCTCCAGACCACCGCCCTCGTGCACGAGGCCTACATCCGCCTCGTGGACAAGGGATCGATGAACTACGGGGGCCAGCGCGAGTTCTTCCTCTCCGCCGCACGGGCCATGCACGACATCCTCGTTGAGCAGGCGCGCGCCAAGGCCGCGCTGAAGCGCGGGGGGGGACGCCGGCGCGAACGCGCCGACCCTGCGGGCCTGCTTGCCGCGCCGACCGACGCCCCCGCCGAGGACCTGCTGGAGCTGCACACCGAGTTGGAGTCGCTGGAGCGCGAGGACCCGGAGAAGCACCGGATCGTGCAGCTCCGGTTCTTCGCGGGGTTGACCGCCGAGCAGACCGGCGCGGTCATGGGGCTCTCCACCCGCACCGTCGAGCGCCACTGGAGGTACATCCGCGCCCGCCTGCACAGGGCGCTAACAGAGCGAAAGCCCGGGGAGACGTCGTAGTGCGCGACGATCGCGACGCCGCCGAGTCCATCTTTCAGGAGGCCTGCGACCTCCCTGAGGCGCAGCGCGCGCCGTATGTCGCGGCCCGCTGCGGCGACAACGGCCCGCTCCGGCGCGAGGTCGAGGCGCTCCTGGAGCACGAGCGGGTCGCACCCGCCGCGTTCCTCACCGGGCCGCCCGCCGATGCGCCCCCACCGCTCGATGAAGTCGGCCCGCGCGTCGGGCCCTACCGGATCGTGCGCCGGATCGGCGAGGGCGGATTCGGGAGCGTGTACCTGGGCGAGCAGGAGTCGCCAATCCGGCGGCAGGTGGCGATCAAGGTCGTCAAGCTCGGCATGGACACCCGCCAGATCGTCCGGCGTTTCGAGGCCGAACGACGCACCCTCGCCCTCATGTCGCACGCCCACATCGCGCGCGTGATCGACGCGGGCGTCACCGAGCGCGGCCGGCCCTACTTCGTGATGGAGCACGTCCCCGGGCCCCCGATCACCGAGTATTGCGACACGCACCGCCTGGACATCCCGGGCCGTCTGGGCCTGTTCCTCGACGCGTGCGCCGCGATCGAGCACGCCCACCACAAGGGCGTCATCCACCGCGACATCAAGCCCTCGAACATCCTCGTGGACACGGTGGACGGGCACGCGGCCGTCAAGGTCATCGACTTCGGGATCGCCAAGGCTCTGGGGGAGACCCGCGCCGAGCACACCGCCGCCACCGAGCCCGGACAGTTCGTCGGCACGCCCGAGTACGTCAGCCCGGAGCAGGCGGTCCCCGGCGGCGACGTGGACACCCGGTCGGACATCTATTCGCTGGGCGTGCTGCTCTACCGGCTGGTGTGCGGCGCCATGCCCTCGGACGGCGCAACGGGCGGTGCGTCGAGCGGCCTTGCCCGCCCCTCGGCCCCGGTAGCGCCGCCGAGCGGGCGCGTCCGGCTCATGGGCGGGGAAGCCGCCGGGATCGCCGAGCGCCGCGGGACGGATGCCAGAGCGCTGGCCCGCCGACTCCGTGGCGACCTGGACTGGATCACGCTCAAGGCGATGGACCCGGATCGCGCGCGCCGGTACTCGTCGTGCTCGGAACTGGCGGCGGACATCCGGCGGCACCTTGACGGCCAGGCGGTGATGGCGGGCCCGCCGTCGGCGGGGTATCGCCTCCGGAAGTTCGTCTCGCGACATCGCGCGGGCGTGGCCGGCGCGGCGTCGGCCCTGCTCGTGCTCGTGATCGGCGTAGCGGGCACGGCGTGGCAGGCCGTGCGCGCCACACGGGCCGAAACCGCCGCGCGCAACGACCGGGACGCGGCACGCCTCGAAACCCGGCGCGCCGAGGCCGTCCGTACGTTCCTCACCGACATGCTCGCGGACGCGCAGCCCACGCGCGGGGGCGATGCCGACCTGTCGGTCCGCGAAGCCGTGGACCGCGCCGCGGCCCGGCTCGACGCCGGGGCGCTCAAGGAACACCCCGAAGTCGAGGACGCGGTGCGGGACGCCCTCGGACGAACCTACCGCGCTCTCCGCGTCAACGCATCGGTGGTCACGCAGTTCGAGTGGATTGTGGCCTACCGCGAGCGCGCCCACGGTCCGGCCAGCCGGACCCTGGCCGATGGGCTCGCCTGGCTCGCCTCGTCCTACGGCAGCGCCGGCCGCGTGGACGAGGCCGTAGCGGCCCATGAACGCGCCATCTCAATCTACCGGCTGAAAGGGCCGGGAAGTCTCGCGGAAGTGGACTGCCTTATTGACCTCGCCGCGATCGCGGTCACTCAGGGTGACACCGCCCGGGTCATCGAGATTCTCACCCCGGTCGTGGAACGCCTCGAGCGATCCGACCGACCCGGGAACTCGGGTCGCCTGGGTATGGCGTATCTCCGGCTTGCACAAGCCCTCTGTCGCGCCGGTCGGCGGGACGAAGGCGCCGCGGCGTACGCGCGCTCCCAACCCTTGATCGAACAGGCGACCGGCCCGCTCGCCGAGGAGCGGCACCGGTTCGTGGGCGCATACTGCACCGACGTGCTCCTCCCTTCGGGCCGGGCCGCCGAGGCCGCGGCGCTCCTGGGCGCGTCCGTGGACGCCATACGCGGGCCCTACGGACCCGATCACGCGACCACGCTGACGAACCAGCTGCTGCTGGGCCGGGCGCTCACCGAGGCCGGGCGCGCCGCGGAGGCCGAGCCGATCCTCCGCGAGAACCTGGCGGTCCGCGAGCGCACCCTCCCCGCGAACACGCTCTCCGTCTTCGTCGCGCGGAGCGATCTGGGGCACGCCCTGGCCGTGCTGGGGCGCGACGCGGAGGCCGAGCCGATGCTCGTTCAGGCGTTCGAGGGGATCGACTCGCACCACCCGACACGGCGCGCGGAACGCGCCCGCGCGCTGGAGCGGGTGATCACGTTCTACGAGCGCCTCGCCCGGCCGGAACAGGCCGAGACGTATCGATCGCGAGCGGATTGAACGGAAGACGCGCGGCCGATCGCGGGGCCACCGTCAACCTGAACGGAGCGGCGACGCCGCGCTGAGCCCCGTCCATGGGTCCGGGGCTGCCCCTCCGTCGGGATGGGCGGCGCCAGGGCGCGCGCGCCGGGCCCGCGAGAGGATGTACCGGTCGAATGGGGCGGGGGCCGAAGGCAACTGCGGCAGCGGGTCGAGCACCCGCGTCTGTCGCCGAGCGGGTGCCGGGAGGATTGCCGCCGTCCGATCCGGCTCGGTGCCTGGCCGCACGGGGCTACTTGAGGAACTTCGACTCCTTAATGTCGAGCAGGCGGATGAGCTTCGCGTTCCATTCCTGGAAGTGAAGGCGACGCGTGATGTACTCGGCGAGAACGAGCCTCCACCCGAACTTGTGAACGCGGTTCTGGATGCCGCGTATTCGGGTGCGGACCCGAAGGGCCTGCTTGTGGGCGGCACTGACGCGGAGCGCGGGGCGCCCGCTCGGCTCGTACCCGCGCGCCGCGAGCCAGGAACCCAATCGTGCCTCCGCGAGCTGAACCTCGTAGGTCGTGCAGCGGCGCTCCCACTGGCGCACGAGTCGTGGGTCGGGCGGGTGGTAGGTGGTGTCGCCCGGGTACTCGAGCATCGCAGGGCTGTACCCAACTCCGAGAAACGTGCACACTCGTTGAAGCGTGCGCGGTGCATCGGCAATGAGTTCTTCGAACCGGACCTCGCACCGCTGCGATTCAGGCGTCGCGTCGCGCAATCGCTCCCATGCGGCCTCGGCGTGGAGCCAGCGGTCGACGCCGTGCCACATGGTGCCCGACCAACCCATGGCGACGACAGAGCGCGCCACGTCGCGCGGGTCGCGCACCAGATGGATGAGCCGGGCATCGGGCCAGATCCGGAGCAGCCGGTCGAAGTTCCGGTGGACGGTTGCCCCGGCGAGGGGCTTGCCCGCGCGACGGCGGCACTGGGACAGGAAGCTGTCCACGAGTTCCGGGTAGGTGCACGAGTGGTCGATCGCGAAACGGCCGGCGCGGAACACCCGATCGCGCGCGATCCAGGCGGCGTACTCACCGGTGTCGGGCCAGGCGTTCGGCGCATCGATCCGGTCGACGGCGTACGTGAACTCGCCGGCCCAGGCCACAAGCGGGTGGTGGCCGAGCATGAGACCCAGCAGGGTGGTCCCGGACCGTTCCGCACCGACGAGGAAAACTGGTGGACTCGGCATGAGACCCCCCAGCCGGTTGCTACGGTCGTCGATCGGTGCGGCTCGAAAGCGGCGCACCGGACCTGTCGGTGACCATAGGCCCCGGGAAACACCTGTTCCGATCTCGAACACAGGAGTTGAGCCCGGGCCGCCGTTGATTCCGCATCGCGGGAAAGCAGGTCATCGCCGACGCTTGACCCCGCTCAGGTAAACCTGGGCGGGGTCTTTGTTTTTGCGGACTCCGAGCCGATCATCGGCGCCTCACGCCGCGTCGAGGAAGCGGTTGACGATCGCGTTCACGAAGCTGAACCGCGAGCCGTGGAACACGCCTACCTCGCGGCTCTTCCGCTTCGCGTCCGCGAGCGCCCCGGCCGCCCCCGCTCGCTTGGCGGATGCCGCGTCCTGGGCCTGGTCCATGATCGACTGGATGTGCTCGAGCTCGTCCCGGTCGAGCCAGACCCCGCCGCACACGCCGCAGCGATCCACGCTCACGCCGGTGTCGAGCGCGTAGGTGATGACGGTGGTGGGGCTGGCGCACGCGGCACACGTCATCTTGCGGATCGGGTCGTCGCCGGGGATGCCGGGGACGGGCGTGCCGGAACGGCCCGGCGCCTGGCCGGCCGTGGCTCCGCGCGTCGTGGTCCCCGCGGCCGGGCCCCCGGGTTTCTTCGACTTGGGAGCGCGATGCTGCGCCGCCGGCTGTGATTGCCGTGGTGACGGCTGCACCGTCCGCGGCGCCGGCTTCGCGTCCCGCGTGTTGACGACGTGGGCCAGGGCCTCGGGGCCGACAAACTCGCCGCCGCAGCCGTCGCAGGTGTGCAGCTCCGTGCCCTCGTACTGGATGGGCTTGAGCACGGACGAGCAGGCGGGGCAGTTCATGCGCGGCCTCCTGGCGGGGTTGCTGCCGAGTCGGTCGGCCCCGGGTGTCTTCGGCATCGCCGAAGCCCCATGGGGGCGATCCCGTCCCCGGGTTTATCGGTCGAACGGACCGGGGCCTGAAGGGCGGCGTGCCGACCCGCCGCGCGGCTTCGCGTTGATGAAAATCCCCATGACGGCCGCAGCCGCGAGGATGAGCAGAGCGGCAAAGATGAAACGCATGGCATGGGCTCGGCGATGGATCATCGAATACCGCCCGCCGGAGTGCGGCGGGCGGCGAACAGTCGTGCCGCGTGTGGTCGGAGTATCGGTGAGCCGCGCAAGGTGACCGTCAGCAGGTACCGCCTTTCATGGGCCAGCAACTACCCACCGCACCCGGCGTTGTACGCGGACATGAAGATGTAGTAGTCGTGAATGTCGACGAGTCCATCCTTGTTGAGGTCGGCCTTGCACCCACAGTCTTCGCGCAGCGACATGACGTACACCGCGCCCGTCGGTGATCCGCCGGACGCCGACCACGGGGCGGACACCGCAACGCGATTCTGATTGATTGCGACCGAGTATCCGAAGATGCTGCCGGTCGCGGCATCGGGCGCAAGAAACTTGGCCGATTGGCTCCACGTGGTTCCGCTCTTCTGGAACACATATGCCGCTCCAGTCTGGCTCGCGGCTTGCGGCACTCCGACAATGACCGTATCGCCGGCGATGGCCAAGCCGGGATACGAGGCGTACGAGCCCGGCGTCAGGTCCCCGGGCACCAAGGTGGCCGTTTGTGTCCAGCCCGACGCGGACCGCTGAAAAACATACGCGGCGCCGGTGTCCGAGCCGAGCGCGGTGTCCGCACCTTGCGCTCCAACGACAACCTCATTGCCGCTCATGGCGACGGTCAGTCCAAAGTTGTCTCCGGCGGCAAGGCCGGCGGGCAAGAGTGTCGCGTCGACGGTCCAGCCGGCATTGGTTCGCTTGAAGACGTAGGCGCTCCCCGAGTCTGTACCCGCCGCGTCCCGCCAGAAGGCGCCAACGACGCAACGGTTCGTGCCCATGCCCACCGACGTTCCGAATCGTGCGTTGGGCTCGGGATCCGGCGCGACGAGCCTTGCTTCTTGGGTCCACGAGGATCCCTCGCGCAGAAACACGTACGTCGAGCCGGGCTTCCCTCCGACGCCGGGAGCTCCCGCGATCAGTCGGTCGCCCGACATGTCGAGCGAGGCCCCGAGGTAGTTGTCGGGCCCCGCGTCGTCGGCGAGGAGCTTGCTCTCGAGAACCCAGCCCGAGGGTTCGCGGCGGTAGACGTACACCGCGCCGGCATTGGCGCCGCCGTCGTCGTCGTAGACGGCGCCGACGGCGATGCGGTCGCGGTTCGTGGCCACCGCGCCGCCGAACTCATCGTCGGTGGGAGCGCTGGATGGAAGAAGAACGCCGTCCGCCACCCACCCCCCCGCGTCCCGGCGATAGACGTAGGCAGCGCCGGCGTTGGACGCGGCCTGATCGTCGTACACCGCGCCGACAACGAGGAAGTCGTCCGACATCGCCACGGAGGCGCCGAAGCGATCCTCGGCGTCGCCGATGGCGCGGGTCACCTTCTGCTGGAGACACTGTGCATGGCCAATCTCGCCGTGGAACAGCCCGGCGCTGAACGCCAGGGCTAGGAGCAAGAGACGACTGTGTTGGACGAGCATGAGTTGCACTCCTGTGGATTCGGGCACCGAGCGTCCTCGCGTGGGAATACGCACCGAAGCGACGAGCGCAGTGTGCGCCGACCCGTCGCGACACTAGAGCCTATCCCAGAACCTGTTTGAGCAGGAGGAGGGTGCAGCCGAGGTGCAGGAAGCCCTGGAACATCGCGGTGGACTTCTCGTAGCGGATGCACAGGCGGCGGAAGTTCTGGATCCACG
>JBJXFE010000066.1:0-47684 GCA_046153875.1 Phycisphaerales bacterium | reverse complement strand
AGCACTCGATGCACTTCCGGAACTCCTGCACGCGGTCGATGTCCTTCTGCGCCACCCGCCAGGTGCCATCGGGAGCGTCGGCCGGCCGGGGCTTGAACTTCGCGATGGTCTTCTTCACGCGGAAGTTCCACGAGACGTCCGTCACCAGGTCCTTGATCGGCGGGAACGCCCGCATCGGCTCCACGGTGACCGGTTCCTGCAGGTTGACCTGGCTGAGGCGCGTCATGCACATGGGCCGCGGCTTGCCGTTGATCTCGGCCGAGCACGACCCGCACTTGCCCGCCTTGCAGTTCCACCGCACGGCGAGGTCCGGCGCCTGCTCCGCCTGAATCTTGTGCACGACGTCGAGCACGACCATCCCCTCCGAGATTTCCGTCTGGAAGGTCTGGAAGGTGCCGTCGCCGTCCGGGTGGGTGCGCCAGAGCTTGAACGTGGCCGTCGTCGCCATTAGGACTTCTGCTCCTCGATGACTTCCTTCAGGTGATCCGGGATCGGCGGAATCGGGAGGCGGCTGAGCGCCATGGCGCCGTCGCTGCCCTGCTTCACCATCATGTTGATCGTGCCGAACTCGGCGCCCTTGTCCGGAAAGTCCTCGCGGAAGTGCCCGCCGCGGCTCTCCTTCCGCTCGATGGCCGACTTCGCCACGGCCTCGGCGACCGCGAGCAGGTTTCGCAGGTCGAGCGCGGTGTGCCACCCCGCGTGGAACTCGCGGTGCCCGGAGACACCGGCACGCGCCGCGCGCGCCTTGAAGCCCTCGATGCGCGTCAACGCTTCCCGCATCTCGCCTTCGAGTCGCACGATGCCGACGAGCGCCTGCATCGAGTCCTGCAGATCCGCCTGAATCTTGTACGGGTTCTCGCCCGCGTCGCCGTGCTCGAAGGGCTCGAGCGACGCCCGCATCGCCCGGTCCACGGCCCCGTCGTCCACGGCCGCCGCGCCGTGCTCACGGGCGAACTGCGCCGCGTACTCGCCGGCCCGCTGGCCGAAGACGATCAGGTCCGAGAGCGAGTTGCCGCCGAGGCGGTTCGCGCCGTTGATGCCCGAGGCGCACTCCCCCGCCGCGAAGAGGCCCGGGATCGTGGACATCTGCGAATCGGCGTCGACCCGGATCCCGCCCATCACGTAGTGCGTCGTCGGACCGACTTCCATCGGCTCCTTCGTGATGTCCAGGTCGGCCAGCTCCTTGAACTGGTGGTACATGCTCGGGAGCTTGCGCTTGATGTGCGCCTCGCCGTCCGAGATCTTCTCCTTGATCCACGCGATGTCGAGGAACACACCGCCGTGCGGTGATCCGCGGCCGGCTTTGACCTCGCGGTTGATGCAGCGGGCGACGTGGTCGCGGGTGAGCAGCTCCGGCGGGCGGTTGGCGTTTTTGTCGCCGGTCACGTAGCGCCAGCCTTCCTCGACGTCCCTGGCGACCTGGTTCTTATAGAGGTCGGGAACGTCGTCGAACATGAACCGCTTGCCGGCGCTGTTGAGCAGCCGCCCGCCCTCGCCGCGCACGCCTTCGGTGACGAGGATCCCGCGCACGCTCGGCGGCCAGACCATGCCGGTGGGGTGGAACTGGACGAACTCCATGTCCATGAGGTCCGCGCCGGCGTGGTAGGCCATCGCCTGACCGTCGCCGGTGTACTCCCACGAGTTGCTGGTGATCTTGAACGCCCGCCCGATGCCGCCCGTCGCGAGCACGACGGCGCTGGCCTTCCACACGCGGAAGCGCCCCAGCTCGCGGTCGTAGCCGAAGACGCCCGCGATCCGCGCCCCGTCCTTGAGCAGGCAGAACGCGGTCATCTCCATGAAAACCTCGATGCCCTGGTGGACGCCGTGGTCCTGGAGCGTGCGGATCATCTCGAGGCCCGTGCGGTCGCCGACGTGGGCGAGGCGCGGGTAGCGGTGCCCGCCGAAGTTCCGTTGGAGGATGCGTCCGTCCTTGGTGCGGTCGAAGACCGCGCCCCAGGCCTCGAGTTCGCGCACGCGGTCCGGGGCCTGCTGCGCGTGCAGCTCGGCCATGCGCCAGTTGTTCAGGTATTGCCCGCCCCGCATCGTGTCGGCGAAGTGGACCTTCCACGAGTCGCGGTCGTCCACGTTGGCCATCGCGGCGGCCATGCCCCCCTCGGCCATGACGGTGTGGGCCTTGCCGAGAAGTGACTTGCAGAGCAGCGCGGTCTTGCAGCCCGCCGCGGAGGCCTCGATCGCGGCCCGGAGTCCGGCGCCCCCCGCGCCGATGACGAGGACGTCGTGCTCGTGGACCGTGGTCACGCCCGGAAGAGCGGTCATCAGATCAGTCTCCAGTCCGTCCACGTGCCGCTCGCGACCATCCGCACGTAGCAGTCCGTGAATCCCACCCACACGAGCGACATCCACGCCCAGAGCATGTGCCGGCGGTTCAGGCAGCTGACGCAGTCATATGAGGTTCGACGCAGCCCGCTCGCCCCGATGCAGTCCTTCTTGCCGCCGACCAGGTGGCGCAGCGAGTGGCAGCCGAAGGTGTACCCGCCCAGCAGAATGGGGTTGATGGTCAACACCAGCGAGCCGACTGCCAGCCCCACGCCCCCGCGCCCGGTCTCGGGGTCGGTGAACCAGTAGGAGAGGACCGCGTCGTAGCTGAGCAGCCCGATGAACGCGATCGCGGCGTAGAGGAAGTAGCGGTGAACGTTCATCACCACCAGCGGGAAGAGCTTCTCGCCGCGGTAGCGCTTCCCGCGGAAGCCCGGCTCGCCGACGGCGCACGCGGGGGGATCGGCCCAGAACGCCTTGTAGTACGCCCCGCGGTAGTAGTAGCACGTGAGCCGGAAGCCGGCCGGGAACATCAGGATGAGGAACGCGGGCGAAAAGACAAAGAAGAAGAAGGGCATCGACTCGAAGAAGCGGACCATCGCCGCGGGCGCCTCGCCGAACCAGGCGTGCCCGGACGGCTTGCTCGGGATATCCCAGAGTACAGGCGAGTACATCGGCGAGAGGTAGTGCGCCGCCGACGACCCGCCGCCGAAGAGCGATTTGCTGGGGTTGCCCGCGTGGGTGAAGAAGTGATCCGCCTGTGCCGCGGCCCACGTCGAATACACGATGAACGCGGTGAACCCCAGGAACACGGCCAGCGGCTGCGTCCACCATGCGCCGAGCCCGCTGGTCTGACCAAAGGCCCGGGGCTGCGGCAGGGGCAGGTTCGCCATGCTCATGCGGGGTGTCTCCGGCCGGCGAGAACGCCTTTCGGCGGTGGACCAGCAGGATAGCCGCGCCCGCAGGCGATTGTCGTCCGTCGGTGTTCTGCGGGCCGCCGCCCGCGAAAAACGGGGGCCCTATCGTCCGCCCAACGTGAAGCGGAGCGAACTGGACAAGATCGGTATTCCATCCGGCCCGGCGATGGCGGCCGCGATGCGCGGGTGCGCCGCGGCCGCGCAGTCCGGGCGCACCCGCACTCAGATCCGTGCAGCGATCGGCGCGGTGGTCGCCGATCCGGGGTCCGCCGCATCCGACCCCGACTTTGGTGAACTGGCCGCGGCGATCATCGCCGTGGGCGCACAGGCCCGGACCGACCGCCCGCGCGATGCGGCTTTTCCCTACCCGACCTGGGGCACCGACATCGACGACGCGGCCCACGAGCAGATGCGCAACGCCTGCCGCCTCCCCGTGGCCGTCGCGGGGGCGCTCATGCCCGACGCCCACGTGGGCTACGGCCTCCCGATCGGCGGCGTGCTGGCCACGCAGGGCGCGGTGATCCCCTACGCCGTGGGCGTGGATATCGCCTGCCGCATGATGATCACCGTTTTCGACGTTCCGCCCGAGCGGCTCGGCCCGGACCGCGAGCGCTTCGAGACCATCCTGGAGCGCAACACCCTCTTCGGCACCGGGCAATCGTTCAAGAAGCCCGCAGAACACGCTGTGATGGACGAGGACTGGAAGGCCACGCCCGTGACCGCGCGCCTCAAGGACAAGGCCCGGGGCCAGCTCGGCACCAGCGGATCGGGCAACCACTTTGTGGAGTTCGGGGAGCTTGAGGTCTTCGGTGCTGCAACGACCCGGGTTTCCTTCCTCTCACCGGGGCGCTACCTCGCTGTGCTGTCCCACTCGGGTTCTCGCGGCCCCGGTGCCACCGTCGCCGGCCACTACAGCGACCTGGCTCGCCGCCTCCACCCCGACCTGCCCCGAGAGTTGTCGTACCTCGCGTGGCTGAACATGAACGCCGACGGCGCCGAGTACTGGGCGGCCATGGAGCTCATGGGCCGCTTCGCGTCCGCGAACCACCACGTGATCCACGACAAGATCGCCCGCGACGTGGGCGCCATGAAGGGGCTCGCCGCGGGTGTTGTGCTTCAGGTGGAAAACCACCACAACTTCGCGTGGCGCGAGACGCACGTCATCGACGGCGTGGAGCGCGAGGTCATCGTTCACCGCAAGGGCGCGACGCCCGCAGGGCGCGGTGTGCTCGGGTTGATCCCCGGGTCCATGGCCGCGCCCGGCTACCTCGTCGAGGGTCTGGGCGAACCGAGTTCGCTCCACTCCGCGGCGCACGGCGCGGGCCGGCGGATGTCACGCACGAAGGCCCGCGAGAGCACGCGATGGAGCCAGCTCCGCGGGCTGCTCGAATCGCGCGGCGTCCACCTGATGTCCGCCGGGCTGGACGAATCGCCGCACGCCTACAAGGACATCGAGGCGGTCATGGCCGCGCAGGCCGATCTGGTGCGCCCGCTCGCCCGCTTCATGCCGCGGATCGTCCGCATGGCGCCGGACGGCGAGCGCGCGGAGGACTGAAGCCCGAAGGCTCGTGATGGTGGCGGTGGGGAAGCAATCGCGGATGGGCCGACACGCCAAACCCCGGAGCTGGCGACGCCGAGTCATGCACTGGCTCTTCCTGCTGCTGGTGACCTATGCCGCGTGGTGCGCGGGGCTGTACTACTACCAGGATCGGTTGATGTTTCCGCTGGACTGGCTCGCCCCGGTGATGATGTCGGTGCCCGCCGGGACGGAGCCGATCGTGATCGAGCCGGAGGAGAACGGGCAACCGGTGCGGGTAGAGGCGTGCTTCATCCGCGACGCCGCGGCCACAGCATCGCGCCCTGCGCCGTTGGTCGTCTTCTTCCACGCCAACGCCGAGACCGTGGACAACTGTCTGCAACTCGCGGCCCGGTGGAGGCGTCGCGGGTTCGCCGTGCTCCTGGTGGAGTACCGCGGCTACGGGCGGTCCTACGGCACACCGAGCGAGAAGCACGTCGTCGCGGACGCGATCGAGTTCATCCGGCTCGTCGCGTCGCGTCCGGATGTGGACGAAGGGCGGATCGTGCTGCACGGGCGGTCGCTCGGAGCGGGCGTCGCGTCGCAGGTGGCCGCCCGGCTCGCGGACGGTTCCGTCGGGCTGCCCCCCGCCGCGGCCGTCATCGTCGAATCGACGTTCACGAGCGTGCCCCGCCTGGCCGCGCGGTTTCTGGCGCCGCCCTTCCTCATCCGCAACACGTTCCGCAACGATCGGGCGCTGAAGAAGGCGGGAGCGCCCGTGCTGATCCTGCACGGCGCGGATGACGAGATCATCCCCGTGTCGCACGGGCGGCGGCTGCACCGCCTGCTCCCCGGCTCGACCTACGCCGAAATGGCGGGTAGCCACAACGACTTCCCCATCGACGAGGCCGCGTATTGGGCTGCGATCGACCAGTTCATCGGGCGTGTGGTGAAGCCGTGAGGCGGCGGTCGTGCGGGCTACACCCGCACCATCCGCGCGTACTCATCGAAGCGCCGGTCGAGCTCCGCCCGCGTCAGTGACACCAGCCGATCCAGGCTGAATGACTCGATGGTGAAGCTGGCTATCACTGTGCCGTGGACGATCGCTCGCCGCAGCGCGTCGAACGAAACCGCCCCGCCACCCTTCGCGCCCGCGGCCGCCAACGACCCCATCATCCCGCCCGCGAAGCTGTCGCCCGCGCCCGTCGGGTCGATCACCAACTCGCTGGGGTACGCGGGGAGCGCCGCGATCCCCTCGCGGTGGACGATCAGGGCTCCGTGCTCGCCCTTCTTCACCACGACGAACTTCGGGCCGCGCTCCAGGATGTGGCGCGCCGCGGACACGCTGTTGGCCCGGCCGGTGAGCAGCTCCGCCTCGTCGTAGTTGAGCACGAGCCCGTCGATCTTTGTCAGCAGCCGGTCCAGCTCAGCCCGCGCGGTGTTGATCCACAGGTCCATGGTGTCCGCGACGACGAGCTGCCGGGCCGCGAAGCTGTCGAGCATCCCGAGTTGCACTGCCGGGTGCGTGTTGGCCAGGAAGACGAACCGCGAGTCGAGGTACGCCGCGGGGATCACCGGGGGCGGCTCGGCCAGCACGCCCAGCTCGGTGAAGAGCGTGTCGCGGCTGTTCATGTTCGCGTGGTACCTGCCGCCCCAGGCGAACGTGTGGCTCCTGGGCCGAACCTCCAGCCCGGCCAGGTCCACACCCTTGAACGATTCCATCGTCCTGCGGAACGCGGGGGGGAAGTCCCCGCCCACCGCCGCGACGATCCGCACCGGGCCGTGGAACGACGCCGCGGCCGCGAAGTACGTGCATGAGCCGCCGAGGATCTTCTCGCGGCTCCCGTGGGGCGTGTGGACGGTGTCGATGCCGATCGTGCCGGTGCAGACGAGGGACATGGGAGCGAAGGGTAGCGGGACCACGGCGTCCGGCACAGAGAACCGGGGCACGTCGCGGGCGGTCATCGTGGGTCGGGCGGGAGGGTTGCCAGCGTTGGTGCCGGGGTCAGTTCGCGCAGCATGTCGATCGTGCCCACGCGGAACCCGCAGGATTCGAAGAGCCACCGGGCCGCCTCGTTGCCCGTGGCCGTCTCGAGCCGGGCCTGCGAAACGCCCATCGCGCGGAACCGGTCGACCGCGGCCTCGACCAGGGCGCGGGCTGCGCCGCGGCGGCGAAACGCCGGTTCCACCCACATGTCGTGGATGAACGCGAACTCGTCGAGCCGGTAGATCGGGATGCTCTTCTCGATGGCGGCGACGAGGAACCCCGCGAGCAATGCCGGGTCGTCCGCTTCCGCGACGAGAAACACGCTCCGCGGGTCGGCCGCGCGGATCGGCAGCCAGCGCCGGTACCGTTCGACCACGTCCGGGAGCATCGCGTATCGGGCAGCGTCCAGGCGCTCGTGCATGGCGCAGACGGCCGCGACCATCGGCAGCACGGCGGGGACGTCCTCGGGCGTTGCGGGGCGGATGAGCACGCTTGAGCCTACGCGCCCGGTGCGTCGTGCGGCGCGCGCCACGCTACATCGCTGCGGCGACCTTCGCCCAGGTGTCCTTGAGCGTCACCGCGCGGTTGAAGACCGGCGTGCCGGCCGCCGATTCCCGGTCCATGCAGAAGTACCCCAGCCGCTCGAACTGGAACCGTCGGATTCCGTCGGGCCACGCCGGCTCGTCCGCGCCGCGCGACGCGAGCGACGGCTCCAGCTTCGCCGCCGCGATCACCTCCAGCGAGTGCGGGTTCAGGTCGTCGGCGAAGTTGCCCGTGCGTTTGCCCGGCTCCTCGGCGTTGAACAGCCGGTCGAACAGCCGCACCTCGGCGTCGATCGCGTGGCCCGCGCTCACCCAGTGGAGCGTGGCTTTGGGCTTGCGCGACTTGCCGTCGGGCCCCGCTGGCGCGTCACCGCCGCGGGTCGCGGGGTCGTACGTGCAGCGCAGCTCCGTCACTGCGCCCGTCGCCGGATCTTTCACCACGCCCGTGCACGTGATGAAATACGCGTAGCGCAGCCGCACCTCGACGCCCGGCGCGAGCCGGAAGAACTTCTTCGGCGGGATCTCCATGAAGTCGTCGCGCTCGACGTAGAGCACGCGCGAGAACGGGACCTTGCGCGTACCCGCCGCCGGGTCTTCCGGGTTGTTCACCGCGTCGAGTTCCTCGCTCTTGCCATCAGGGTAGTTCTCGATGACCACCCTCAGCGGCCGGAGCACCGCCATCCGCCGGGGGGTCCGACGGTTCAGGTCCTCGCGCAAAGCGTTCTCGAGCCGCCCGAGGTCGATGGAGCTCTCGACCTTGGTCACGCCCACGTCGTCACAGAACGCGCGGATGCACTCGGGCGTGTACCCGCGCCGGCGCAACGCGCTGATCGTCGGCATCCGCGGGTCATCCCACCCGGCGACGATCCTGTCCTGCACCATCTTGAGCAGGTTCCGCTTGCTCATCACGGTGTACGTCGGCCGCAGCTTGGCGAACTCGATCTGTCGAGGGTGGTGGATCCGCTTGCCCCAAGGGCCCGAGCCGTCCGCCGTGCGCCCCTCGTTCACCGCGTCGATGAACCAGTCGTACAGCGGTCGGTGGTTCTCGAACTCCAGCGTGCAGATGGAGTGCGTGATCCCCTCGATCGAGTCTTCGAAGCCGTGAGCCCAGTCGTACATGGGGTAGATGCACCACTCCGCCCCGGTGTTGTGGTGCTCCTCGTGGAGGATGCGGTAGAGCACCGGATCGCGCAGGTTCAGGTTCGGCGACGACATGTCAATCTTCGCGCGCAGCGTCCGCGCCCCGTTGGGGAACTCGCCCGCCTTCATCCGCGCCAGCAGGTCGAGGCTCTCGTCAACGGGTCGGTTGCGGAACGGGCTCTCGCGCCCCGGTCGTGTCGGCGGCCCGCGGAACTCGGCCACCTGGTCCGCGGTCAGGTCGCAGACATAGGCCTTCCCCTTGCGGATCAGCTCCTGCGCGAACTCATACATCCGCCCGAAGCAATCCGAGGCGAAGAACAGCCCGCCGCCGTGCGGTCCTTCCCACTCCGCCCCGAGCCACTTCACGTCGGCCTTGATCGAATCGACGTACTCCTGCTCCTCCTTCGCCGGGTTGGTGTCGTCAAAGCGCAGGTTAAACTTCCCGCCGTACGCCGCGGCCAGCCCGTGGTTCAGGCAGATGCTCTTGGCGTGCCCGACGTGGAGGTACCCGTTGGGCTCCGGGGGGAACCGCGTGTGGACCCGCCCGCCCCACGTGCCGGTGCGGAGGTCCTCCTCGACAATCTCCGCGATGAAATGTTTGGGCCTCTCCCGATTCGTGGAATCGGGCTTGCTGGCGTCAGACATGGCAAGCTCCTGGATGTCCCCGCGGCCCAGCGGCCGGGAGAGCCGGTATCTTTGGAGGCCGCGAGTGTCCGGGCCCAGCGGCGTGCCGTGCGCCTGCGCGACGTGCCCGCGGCGAGCGGTGCGTCGGCGACGACCTCGCCCGCCACAGCGCGCACCCGATGCCGGCCAGACCAGGCCAGTTCTCGAGCGGCGTGGATTCGCGTGGAGGTGTCTTGACGACAGGCAGGGTGGTTGTAGATTGGCAGGGTCTGTTCGGGTTCGAAAGGGGGCGTCATGATCCTCGACCGGCCCGCGCTGTCGCCTTCGCTCGTAGCACACCAGCACCCGACGGGCTCAACACCACGGCGGACACGATGACCTTCATGACGCTGCGGCAGCAGTAGGCACCACAGGCGAACTCCCACGGCGACGGCGCGGTGAACGTCCAAGACCCCCTGGCGCTCCAGATCGACCTGTACGCTGTACGGCGCGGCGGCGGACGAGCAGAGTCGACCATGAACAGCAAGACACGTGCTGTTGCGGCCTGTGCGATCCTGATCGGAGCACTCGTGCACGCCCAGGAGACCGTCACGTTCGACGTCCGTTTCTCCGACCCGGTCCTCGTACCGGGTGAGGTCCAGTACATCGAAGTGTGGTGTGAGTTCGCTCCGACGGTCGGTGCGCCGGCCGTGTGGAATCAACCTGGGGCCAATCCCATCGTCGGAACGGTTCTGGCGTTCGCCACCGCTCAGTTCAATTTGGTCAATGTCACCGGGGGACAGACCGGTGTTTACGCCAACCTGCTGCTCAACCCCGCGCTGAGCCTCGGGATGGCGGGCTGGGAGGGAACGCCGGACAAGCAGGGCAACGTGATCGGCATGCTGCCGTGGCAGTTGCCCAACGGACCCATGAATCCGGCGAATCCAATCCTTCTCTGGACGGCGACATGGACGCCGAACACTTATGACCCGCGCACCGTGGAGTTCACGACCGAAGTGATGCTGGGACCGTCGATGCATTTGCACACGTCCCAGTTTGCCATTCCGCTGTACGACGAGTGGACTCCTCTCCACGTGCCCGCCTCGTTTCAGGTGATCCCCGCGCCGGCGACGCTGATCGTGCCCGCGGCGCTCGGCGCGCTCCGGCTCACACGCCGACGCCGCGAGGCTTGAGCATGGACCGCAAAACTGTGATCGTGCTGACCGCGTGCCTGTGGACGGCGACCAGCATACGCGCTCAGGAAACCGTCACGTTCGACATCCGATACTCCGATCCCGTGCTGACGCCCGGGGAAGTCCAGCACATCGAAGTCTGGGCGATCCTCTCTCCCGGTCCCGGATCCCCCGTGACGTGGAATCCACCGGTGGGTCTGCCGCATCCGGGCGTGCTTCTCCAGTTCACACGAGCCGTCTTCAACCTGACCAATGTTCAGCACGGGCAGACAGGGATGTTCTCTGATCTTGTCGTGCCTCCTCCCTTCAGTCAGAACCCGGTATCATCACCCGGCCTGCCGGACGGATCGGGGGGTGTCTTGGACATCAAGGCATTTCAGCTTTTCTTCCCGCCGTGGAACCCATCGAACCCGATTCACCTCTGGTCATCCACGTGGACGCCCAACGACTACTCCCCCAGGACCGTGGAGTTCAGCACTCTTGCCACGCAGGGCCCGACGGTCACTCTTGAGCTCTCGTGGTCGCCCCCGTGGGTCGACGAAGACTGGCTGCCCCTCTACGCCCCGGCGTCGTTCCAGGTGATCCCCGCGCCGGCGACGCTGATCGTGCCGGCGCTGTTCGGCCTTCTCGGGCTCACCCGGCGGCGACGCGAGGCGTGACATGGACGGCCGCTTCTTGATCGTGCTGACCGCGTGCCTGTGGGCGGCGATCAGCGCACGCGCGCAGCCCGGAGAAGTGACCCGGCTTCTGATCACAGTCCAGGACAACGGGAACGCAAACGGCATCATCGAACCCGGTGAGGCCGCGCTGATCCGAGTGATCGCCGACATGGGCGACGACGGGATCAACAGTACGGGGATGCTCGCGGTGTGGAACACGCTTGGCGGCTCCGGTCAGGTCGGGCCTCTCTACGCCTTTTCCCACGCGTTTTTCGACTTGAACTCCACGCTTAACGGACACACGGGCGGGTGGTCGGGCCTGAGCATCCCGGTGCTCAAGAATGTGGCGAACAGCGCCGGAATGGCGCAGGCGAACGGATCGGTGGCCGGCATCGTCGCGGGCCAGTTCTGCTTCCTCCCGACTTTTCCCGGCAATACGCTCGACCCGATCACGCTGTGGAGCGGCACGTGGACGCCGTCGGCCTACGACCCCCGGAC
Source organism: Phycisphaerales bacterium (assembly GCA_046153875.1). GTDB lineage: Bacteria > Planctomycetota > Phycisphaerae > Phycisphaerales > UBA1924 > JBJXFE01. The sequence goes on along the minus strand of JBJXFE010000066.1, from coordinate 36,352 downwards.
GGTCGAGTTCTCCTTTGCGCTATCAGCGACGGCGCCGGTGCCGCAGGCGGTCTACCTGCTCGCGGGCGGGCCACAGATGCACGCCGTGCAGGACGTCTGGGACGTGGTATCCACGCCGATCTCGTTCCAGGTGATCCCCGCGCCGGCGACGCTGATTCTCCCCGCGGCGATCGGCGCCATCGGCCTCGCGCGAGCGCGGCGCATACGCGAGGCCTGAGCCTCACCAATCGAGCGGGCGCAGCCACGCCGCGGCGAGGTCGTCCACTTTCAGGTCCACGTCCGCCTTCCGCCAGACGAGCCGCGACGAGTCCGTGAGCTTGCCGACGGTCTCGCAGCGGATGCCGCCGTGATCGCTGAGGATGGTGCGGACGCGCGTGTAGTCCTCGGGCCTGATCTCGAGCACATACCGGCTCGGGTTCTCGCCGAAGGCCAGTTCATCGAGAGATAGCACAGACGGGTCGAGCGAGACCTCCGCCCCCAACGCCGCGGGCGTCTTGATCTTCGTGAGCAGTTCATCGAGCGACCCGGTGGCCGAGCCGCCGCCCCCGGAAGTCGTCGCGATCAGCATCTCCGCGACGGCCACGAGCAGCCCGCCCTCCGAGCAGTCGTGGGCCGACGCGGCCAGCCCCTGCCCGATGATTTCCGCGACGGCGTGGGCGGTCTTCGGGGCGATCGAGAGGTCGACGCGGGGGATGGGAAGGTCCTGAGTCCTGGGTCCTGAGTCCTGAGTCCTGAGTCCCGGGTTCTGAGTCCTGAGTTGGGCGTAGCGCGAGCCGCCGAGTTCGTCGGTCGTCTCGCCGATGACGACCAGGATGTTACCCAGTTTCTTCGCGTCCATCGTCACGCACCGCGACACGCTCGGCACGATCCCCAGCCCCGTGATGAGCAGCGTGGGCGGGATTTCGATCACCCGCTCGCGGCCCGTCGCCGGGTCCGTGTACTTGAGCTGGTTGTTCAGCGAGTCCTTCCCGCTGACGAACGGCGTGCGGTACGCCTTCGCCCCGTCGTAGCACCCCTCGGCCGCCCGCACCAGTGACGCGAGGTTCTCCGGCTTGGCGCAGCTGGGCCAGCAGAAGTTGTCGAGGATCGCGGTGCGGCGGGGGTCGGCGCCGACGCAGACGAGGTTGCGCACGCACTCGTCGATCGCGGCCAGGGCCATCAGGTACGGGTCGCCGCCGAGCGCGGGATCACCCACCGGCGTCTGCAACCCGCAGGCGATCGCGATGCCCCTTCCCGTCCCCGGCACGGGCTCGATCACCGCCGCGTCGCCCGGGCCGCGCCCGCCCGGCCCCACCAGTGGCTTGAGCACCACGTTCCCCTGCACCTCGTGGTCGTACTGGCGCACGATCCAGTGCTTCGACGCGATGTCGGGGTGGGAGAGAAGCGAGAGAAGAGATGAAGCAATCGGAGGTGGAGGTGAAGAGGTGGGGGAGTGGGGAGGTGTAGATTCAGGGCGAGGTGGTGACCACACGGCTTCGCGGGTGGGCTGGGGGATCCCGTCGTGCAGGAAGTGCATATCCAGCCGGCCGACCTCGGCCCCGTGGAATCGCAGCGCCAGCGTCCGATCCGGCGTGCCGAAGACCCCCAGGTCCGCGAGCTCGACGCCTTCTTCCCCGCAGATCTGTTTCAGCGCTGGCAGGTTCGCCGGGGGCACGGCCAGGACCATCCGCTCCTGCGCCTCGCTGATCCAGATTTCGGTGTACGAGAGCCCGGCGTACTTGAGCGGGGCGCGGTCGAGGTGCACCTCGGCGCCGAGGTCCTTGCCCATCTCGCCCACGGCCGAGGAGAACCCCCCCGCGCCGCAGTCGGTGATGCCTGTGAACAGGGGTGAGCTCGCGACGTCCCGCGCCCGCAGGATCGCGTCGAGCAGCCGCTTCTCTTCGATCGCGTTGCCGATCTGCACCGCGTGGCTGAACTCGTCGGACGAGGACTCCTCCAGCTCGGCCGACGAGAACGTCGCCCCGTGGATCCCGTCGCGCCCCGTGCGCCCTCCCAGCGCGATGATGCGGTCGCCCGCCTGCGCGCCGCCGAAGACCCGGTCCCGCGGCATCACACCGACGCACCCGGCGAAGACCAGCGGGTTGCCCACGTATCGGTCATCAAAGAACACGCCGCCGCCGACCGTGGGGATGCCCATGCGGTTGCCGTAGTCGCGGATGCCCGCGACGACGTCGGTGAGGATGCGCCGCGGATGCAGGCAGCCGGGCGGGAGTGCCGCATTGACGTCGGACCCGCGATCCGGCAACGCCACGCAGAAAACATCGGTGCTGGCGATGGGCTTGGCGCCGAGGCCCGTGCCGATCACGTCGCGGATGCACCCCCCGATCCCGGTGGCCGCACCGCCGTAGGGCTCGATCGCCGACGGGTGGTTGTGCGTCTCGACCTTGATGCACACGGCGGTGTCGTCGTCGAAAGCGATCACCCCCGAGTTGTCCTTGAAGACGCTCAGCGTCCAGTCCACGCCGTCGGCGATGAGCTCGTGCGTCGCGGCGGCGACCGTGGACTTGAGCAGGTTGTCGATCGTCACCGAGCCGTCGGGGTTGACGGTGTGGCCGGGACGGCCGGCCCACTCGATGGGGTCGGCGGTGGGAGACGGTGGGGGAGTCAGACTCCGAGACCGTGCGCTGGAGACTGTCGAAGCGTCGGACGAGCCGGCCCGGCCGGTGGGCGTGAACGAGAACGAAACGTCCATCCCGCCGCGGGGCTTCGCCGCCCCCCCTGTCTCGCTGTCGCGCTTATCCACCGCGGCGGGCTGTCTCGCTGTCTCGCTCTCTCTCTCCCCTCCCGCCTCTCTGTACGTAATTCTCGACTTGAGCGTCTTGTGGACGCAGTGCTCCGACCACGTCTGCGCCAGTGTCTCGAGCTCGATGTCGGTCGGCTCGCGGTCGAGGCGGCGGTACTCGTCGCGGATCGCCGTCATTTCATCAAGGCTCAGGAACAAATGGGCGTCGCGCGACAGCTTCACGAGTTGCTCGTCGCTCAGCCCGCGGACCGGCACGTGCCGCAGCGTGAACGGCTGCTCGTGCCCGCGCGGCAGGTGCTCGGGCAGATACGGCCCCACGTGGATGCGGTGGACGACGGGGTTGGCCAGCAGCCGCTCCGCGATCGTTCGTGCCTGGGCGTCGTCCACGCCCACGAGGTCGTACCGCCACCCCGTGGAAACCTGGACGGCGTGCCCGTCGCCACTCGTCCGTCCACCCAGCACGTCCGCGATCACCCCTTGCACCGACTGCGCCGCGGGGTCCATGACGCCCGGCAGGGGGTGGACCTCGACCACCGTCGCGCCGTTGGCGGGCGAAGCGCCGGGCGTCGCGGATTCCGTCACAGGGTCGGCCAGCAGCCTGTCGGCCACGGCCGCGGCGTCGCGCTCGGTCAGGGCGCCCTCCATGAGGTAGACGCGCGCGACGGACGCCGAAGCGAGCGCCACGCCGAGCGCTCCGGCTTGGCGCGTCAAGGCCTGCCCGCGCACGTCATCCCGTCCGGGGAGGGGACGCACTTCCACCCGCCACACCCGCCGCGCACTTTCTGCACCCTGTCCCGAGCCGTGTTGCATGGAGCGATGATAAGTCGTCGTCCACGTCGCGTGGCGCACGGGGACGGAAAGCGCGCGTCCTTGAAACCTCGGCCTCGCATCCGGGCGATACTCTGACGCGATGCCCGAGTCCGCCCAGCACGACGCGACCCCGACGACCCCGCCCGGCGCGGGGCGGTCGCCGCGTGCCGGCGCGCCGGGGACGCACGACCCGGCCCGGCCCGGCCCGGGGGCCGTCCTCTTTGAGGTGGCCTGGGAGGTTTGCAACCAGGTCGGGGGCATCTACCAGGTGCTCCGCTCGAAGGTGCCCGCGATGGCGGAGCGCTGGCGCGACCGCTACTTCGTGGTCGGCCCGTGGGTGGAGTCCAAGGCCTCGCTGGAGTTCGACCAGACCCGCCCCACGGGGTGGCTCGGGCGCGTGATCGACGCGCTCAAGGACGAGGGCGTGATCATCCGCCACGGGCGGTGGCTCGTCCCCGGCAACCCCCGCGCGCTGCTCCTCGAGCACCGCGTGGACACGAAGCGCCTCGACGAGATCAAGTACACGCTGTGGAAGGACCACGGCATCGAGTCCCCCGCCGGCGACGCGCTCACCGACAGCGCGATCGTCTTCGGTGAAGCGGTCCGCCGCCTCTTGCACCACGTCTGCGCTGCCTGGGCATCGGGCGGCGATCGGCGGATCGTGGCGCACTTCCACGAGTACCTCGGAGCGCTGGGCCTGCCGATGATCCGGCGCGACGGCCTGCCCATCGCGACGGTCTTTACCACCCACGCCACGCTGCTGGGGCGCTACGCGGCGTCGAACGACGAAGGGTTCTACGACCGCCTCCCGCGCATGGACGGGTGGGCCGAGGCCGAGCGGTTCAACGTCCGCCCGCAGTACTCGATGGAGCGCTCCTGCGCCCACGCGGCCCACGTCTTCACCACCGTGTCCGCGATCACGGCCGAGGAGTGCGGGCAGTTGCTGGGTCGCGCGCCTGAGATCGTCACGCCCAACGGGCTGAACATCAAGCAGTTCTACGCCGCCCACGAGATGCAGCTGCTCCACGCGGAGTACAAGGACCGCATCCACCAGTTCACGATGGGCCACTTTTTCCCGAGCTACTCGTTCGATCTGGACAAGACGCTGTACGTCTTCACGAGCGGGCGCTTCGAGCCGCGGAACAAGGGGTTCGACCTGTGCCTGGAGGCGATGGCCCGGCTGAACGCGGAGCTGCGGGTCCACGAGCCGGGCGTTACCGTCGTGTTCTTCATCATCACCCAGCGCCCGGTGCGGTCGCTCAACCCGGTGGTGCTCGAGAAGCGCGGTGTGCTGACCGAGCTGCGGGGCGTGTGCCGGCGGATCGCCGACGGGCTGCTCGAGCAGCTCCACCGGCGCGGCGCCGCGGGCGAGCGCATCCACCTGGACGACCTCGTGGACGAATACTGGCGGCTGCGGTACAAGCGCACCCAGTTCGCCCTGCGCACCAACCGGCTGCCGCTCATCACCACGCACATCGTCGAGGACGACGCGCACGACCCCGTGCTCAACCACATCCGGCACCTGGGACTGATCAACCGTGCCGACGACCCGGTGAAGGTGGTCTATCACCCGGAGTTCATCAACCCGGTCAACCCGCTCTGGGGTGTCGAGTACGAGCAGTTCGTCCGCGGGTGCCACCTGGGTCTGTTCCCGAGCCTCTATGAGCCGTGGGGGTACACGCCGCTCGAGTGCCTCGCCCTGGGGGTGCCCGCGGTGTCGAGCGACTTGGCCGGGTTCGGGCGGCACGTCATCGAGAACTTCCTCGGGCACGAGGAGCTGGGCGTGACGGTCCTCCGCCGGCGGGGGCGGTCGTTCCACGATTCCGCGGCCGACTTGACGGCCAAGCTGCTCGACTACTGCCGCCAGCGCCGCCGCGACCGGATCGCGCTGCGCAACACCGTCGAGCGGTTCAGCTGGGAGTTCGACTGGGGCCGCCTTGCCGAGGCGTACCACCGGGCCCACGACCTGGCGATGGAGAGGCTGGGGTGACCCCACGCCCCACGGTTCACCTCTTCACCGACGGCGCCTGCTCGGGCAACCCCGGGCCCGGCGGGTGGGCGTTCATCCTCCGCCACCCCGGCAGCGGCAAGGAGATCGAACGCAGCGGCGGGGAGCCCGAGACGACGAACAACCGCATGGAGCTGCGGGCCGTCATCGAGGGGATGATGGCCCTGACGAAGCCCTCCACCGTGGACCTCACCTCCGACTCGCGGTACGTGCTCGACGGGCTCCATGAGTGGATGAAGGCGTGGAAGGCCCGCGGGTGGCGCACGGCCGACAAGAAGCCGGTGAAGAACCAGGACCTCTGGGTCCGGCTCGACGAGTTGGCCTCGGCCCACGAGGTCCGGTTCCACTGGATCCGGGGGCACAGCGAGCACCCCGAGAACGAGCGGTGCGACGCTCTGGCGGCGGCACAGGCTCGGAAGTTCGGCGGCCGCTGAGCCCGATCGGGCAACCCGGGCGGGATCCGCGGCAGCCCGCTCCCCGGCGCGCTCAACGTCCGCGTGCGGTTCTTACGGGCTGGGGGGGCTGCGCCCGTCGGGTCGGCAGAGGCGGCATCGTTCGCCCCGCCCCGCCGGTGTCCCCGGGTCAACGCGCGTCGCCGACGGGTCGATACCCAGACGGTCCGCCAGCGTGGGCGGACGGACGACCCCGATAACGCGAGGGAAACGCGTGGACCTGCACGAAGTCCTCAAAGCCGCGTTCGCCGCCGACGCCTCGGATATCCACCTCATCGCGGGGCAGCCCCCCGTGATGCGTGTGAACCAGGTGATGACCCCGATGGATTTTCCGGTGATCACGCCGGAGTCCGCGCGGGCCATGTTCGAGCAGATGGCGCCCCCGGAGGCCCAGTCCATCTTCGAGCGTCAGAAGGACGCCGACTTCTCCTTTGAGATCCCGGGGATGTCGCGCTACCGCGTCAACGGGCACATGCAGCGCGGGGCCCTGGGCCTGGCGATGCGCTCGATCAAGACCAAGGTCCCGCCGCTGGGCAAGCTGAATCTGCCCGAGGTCATCGCGCGGCTCACCTACCTCCCGCGCGGGCTCGTGCTCGTCACGGGCGACACCGGCTCGGGCAAGTCCACCACGCTCGCGGCCATGATCCAGGCGATGAACGAGCGCTACCGCAAGCACATCATCACGCTGGAAGACCCCGTCGAGTACGTCTTCCGCAGCGACAAGTGCGTCATCGAGCAGCGCGAGCTGGGGCAGGACATGCCCACGTTCGCCTCGGGCCTCAAGCACGCCCTGCGCCAGGACCCCGACATCATCCTGGTCGGCGAGATGCGCGACCTCGAGACGTCGGCCCTGGCGATCAGCGCCGCCGAGACGGGTCACCTCGTCCTCTCGACCCTGCACACCGTCAACGCGTCGCAGACCGTCGAGCGCATCATCGATATGTACCCCGCCGGGCAGCAGAACCAGATCCGGTCGATGCTCGCCAACACGCTCCAGGCGGTCATCAGCCAGACACTGTTCAGCCGCACCGACAAGCCGGGGATGGTGCCCGCCGTCGAGGTGCTGCTGTGCACGCCCGCGGTGCGCAACCTGATCCGCGAGGCGCGCACGTTCGAGATCCCCAATGTCATCGAGACCAGCCGCTCGATCGGCATGTCGAGCCTGGACGCCTCGATCGCCGAGCTCTACTTCAACGGCATGATCAGCAAGGAGGACGCGGTGGCGCAGGCCGCGTACCCGGACAAGCTCGAACGCCAGCTCGTGGCGTAGCGCGGAGTGAACGTACGGACGACGTGACCACGGGACGGAGCAGGACGGGACGGAGGAACGCGACGGCGGACGGTCGGGCGGCTCGGCGCCTCAGCCCCTCACCGCGGCACCCCGCCACTCGCTGAGAGAACCATGCCCAGCTATCGCTTCCAGGTCCGGACCGCGGCGGGGCAGACCCAGGTGGGGGTCGTCGCCGCCGACAGCGTCACCAGCGCCGCCCAGGTGCTCCGCAACCAGGGCGTTCACGTCCTGTCGCTGACGCCCGTCGCCGCCGGTTTCGAGCGGTTCGGGTTCCTCTCCAAGTTCGCGGAGCTGAACGCGGGCAAGCCCAAGCAGAAGCACGTGCTGGACTTCTCCAGCCAGCTCGCGGTCATGATCCGCGCCGGCATCAACCTGCGCTCGAGCCTGGAGGGCATCGCCGAGCAGACGCAGCACGCCGCCTTCAAGCGCATCATCATGGGCCTGAAGACGGACGTCGAGTCCGGCAAGCAGTTCTCCGAGGCGATCGGACGCCACCCCAAGCTCTTCGGCCCGCTCTTCGTCAACATGGTCCGCGCGTCGGAGATGTCCGGCAGCTTCGCCAAGATGCTCGACCGCATCGCCGCCTACATCGGGCAGCAGATCGAGACCCGCAAGATGGTCGTGGGCGCCAGCATCTACCCGGCGATCATCGGCACCCTGGCGGTCGGCGTCACCGTCTTCCTGCTCACCTTCGTCCTGCCCAAGTTCGCCGCCGTCTTCGAGGGCAAGGAGGACATCCTCCCCTGGGCCACCAAGTTCCTCATGGGCGTCTCGGACTTCATGGTCCACTCGTGGATGTACGTCGTCGGCGCCCTGGTCGCGATCGCGGGCGTCGCCTTCGCCTTCCTCAAGACCGAGGTCGGCGGGTTCTGGGTGGACAAGGCCAAGCTGAGCGTCCCCGTTGTCAAGGCGATGTTCCGCTCGCTCTACATCAGCCGGTCGCTCCAGACCATGGGCCAGCTCATCAACGCGGGCGTCCCCATGCTCGACACCCTCGCCATCACCGGCGATATCTCGGGCAACCGTCTCTACAAGACCATGTGGCGCAGCGTCTACGCCAGCGTGAAGCAAGGCAAGAAGATCGCCACCCCGCTGATGAAGACCAAGCTCCTCCCGCGCGCCGTGTCGCAGATGATCTCGGCCGGTGAAGAGTCCGGTAAGCTCGGCGAGGTGCTCGACGAGATCTCCACCTACTACGCCAAGGCCCTCAAGGACCAGATCAAGGCCGTCACCTCGATGATCGAGCCCGTCATGATCATCATAATGGGCACAGTCGTCGGCTTCATCGCCATGTCGATCATCCTGCCGATCTTCAAGATGAGCCAGGTGGTGAAGTAGCCGATCCTCTTCTCACGGAGGCGGGCGGACGGACCGGCCCCGGCGGGGGCGTCGGGGAAGGACCCCGCGCACGCCGAGGGAGGGAGGGACGATGCCACGCCGAGCTGACACGAACAACCCCAAGCGCGCCCGCAGCCTCGCCGCGCGAGCGGCCCCGCGCGCCTTCACGCTTCTCGAGACCGCGCTCGCCCTCGTCATCGTGATGGTCGGGGTCCTCGCCATCATGGAGGCCCAGACCTCGTTCATCCGCTCCAACACCTGGAGCTCGCACGAGGCGACCGCCACCTACCTCGCCAGCGAGATCCGCGAACGCCTCCGCCAGCTCCCACGCCACGACCCCACCACCGGGCTCAGCTTCCAGGGGCCGCCCGGAAGCCAGGTCCTCGTCGGCGTCGGCCCCGAGACCGGCGAACTCACCGTCGACGACATGGACGACATCGACGACTACAACCAGGTTCTCTTCGGGCTCAACGGGACTCACCCGGGGCCCATCGACGCGTTCGGGACCATCATCCCGCAGATCGACCCGGACGGGTTCGTCGTGCTCGGTGCCGGCGGCCTGCCCGAGCCGCTCCAGGGGTGGTCCCAGTACGTCGAGGTCCAGAAGGTCGATCCATACCACCTCTCGAACCCTCGTGCCTGGGAGGACGTGGACAACCCGAACCTGCCGTTCCCGGGACGCACGGTGGATGCCTTCCCGCTGCAGGTCACCGTCACCATCTTCTACCAGGGGATCTACGACCCCGCGCCGGACATCGTCACGAGGATGACCTGGATCGCGCCGGTCCGGTGACGCGCCCTCGGGATCGTTCGACAGGGATTCGGCGGAGGACCGGAGTGTGGACGGAGGAGCTGGGGAGCCTGAGCGATGCGAGCGAAGCCTGATCGTCCGATGACCGTCCCGTCGTTCGTGCGTCGCGCGGCCCGTCGGGCCGCCCGGGGCCGCCGGCGGGGGGTCGTCTCCGTCGTTTCCATGATGTTCCTGATTCTCTTCGGATCGCTCGCCGCGGCGATGGCGATCCTGAGCAAGGGGAACATCATCACCGCGGCCACGCACCAGCACGTCACCCGCGCGCTCGGCGCGGCCGAGACGGGCCTGGGGATCGCCGAGGCGCGCCTCGTCGAAGCCGTGCGCCGCTTCGCCGTCGCCAAGGGCGAGGTGGACGCCGCCTTCGGGCAGCGCATCTGGACCGGGGCGTTCGTCTCCGGCGACGGCGCGCTGCCCGCGCTGCCGCCGACGACCTTCAGCAACATGCTCGGCACGCCCGCGGGCGCCGCCGAGGCCCTGGCCCAGGCTCACGCCCAGGATGCCAACGTCATCGTCATCACGGGGCACGTCGCCGCGCCGACCCTCGGCCCCGCGCCGACCGGCACCAACGCGACCGTCTACGCCCTCGACAACTGGCTCCGCACGCCCATCGTCGGCCTCGCGGACCAGATATCCAACCCCGGCGGCGGCACGGCCTTCCAGGTCGACTACGCCCCGCTGGCCAACGGGACCGACATCCGCGTGATCGTCACCGGGTACGACTTCGACTACGGCACCGACGAGCGCCCCGTGACACGGCGCATCATGGAGGACTTCCGCCTCATCAAGCGCGTGGACGCCGCCGTCGTCAGCCCCAGCCGCATCATGATCGGCAAGAACGTGTCGGTCGAGGGCGACCTGGGCGCGGTGTTCGAGGACGTCGCCGCCGAGTACGGCGACCCGCTCGTGCTCAAGAGCGACTTCTACGGCATCGACACCGTCCTCGACGGCGCGCTCGACAAGCTCTACACCGGCATCGCAGCCTACGACGTCGACCAGGACAACCGCCTGCGCACCGCCCACCCCACCGAGAGCACGGGCATCCCCGACCTCGACGGCAACGGGTCCCCGGACGGCTCGGCCCTGGACCTGACGGGGGACGGGATGGTCGACGACTTCGACCTCTTCATCCGGCGCTACGACACCAACACCGACGGCGTGGTCGCGCTCTCCGACGCCCTCCGCGCCGGCACGCCCAACGCGCTGCTCACCCCCGAGTTCGTCGGCGCGGGCGGCGCCACGGTCGACGAGGACCTGGGGTGGCTCATCGACTCCTCCGTCCCGGACCGCAACAACAACGGGGACTCCACCTTCGTCGACAACAACGGCGACGGGCGATTCCAGCCCGGCATCGACGCCCTCAATGACATCGAGCCCGCCACCTCGACCACCATCGCGGCGGGGCTCGGCAACTACCTCCGACCCGGCCCGCCCTACGAGCACGTCTGGGCCGACCAGGCCCTGGGATACCGAGACGGCATCATCGATCGACGGGACCAGTACGCCAAGGTGCAGGGAAAGCTCCGATTCCGCGTGGACTCGGCGGCCTGGACCGCGGGCCAGGGCTCCTACATGGCGCGACTCCAGGGCGCCATCAATCCCGGCGAGGGCGCGTCCGCCGTCGAGTTCCAGGTGAGCAACACCGCCATGCCCGAGCTCACCCCCGACAGCTTCAACACCGCGGAGAGCACGCTCAAATCCGCGGCCGACGGCGATCCCTTCGCCGACCAGGTCGCCGCGAACCTGGGGATCTCCACAACCCAGCTCGCGACGTGGACTCCCGCAATGAACAACCCGGCGGCGGGGGCGGCACGCTACTACCCCGTCAGCCCGGACGCCAACGGCGACGGCCTCCCCGACAACTGGAGCACCGCCTACTTCGAGAAGACCCCCTTCAACAGCCCCAACTTCTCCGACTGGTACTACCGGCCCGTCTACGAGAACATGGAGTTCAAGGACGTTCAGGTCCCGCAGGGAACCAACGCCCTGTTCAATAACTGCACCTTCGCCGGCGTCACCTACGTCCGATCCTGGATCCAGAACACCCACGTCAACTGGACCATCTACGGCAAACTCAAGCTCGACCCCGGGACGGGCAAGCCCGTCCTCGACCCCCCGCGGTTTATCTACGGCGACCAGGCCGGCGAGAACAGCTATCCGCCCATGCTCCCGCCGACCGCGATCCCGCCCCAGCAGATGATCCTGATGGCCGTCACCCCGCTCGACAAGGGAGACATCCCGGCCGCCCAGATCCCGCTCACCGTCGGGTACGACAGCCTCCCCGAACCGCTGGTCATCAGCGGCAAGCGCGTCGTGGACACCAAGGCGTGGTCCAACAACCTCCGGTTCCATAGCTGCCTCTTCGTGGGGTCCATCGTCAGCGACTCGCCCGTCGGCTACACCCACGTCCGCAACAAGATGCAGTTCACCGGCGCGACCAAGTTCGTCGAGGCCCACCCCACCCAGCCGAGCAACCCCGACCTCAACCCCGAGGCCGCGGACCTGCCCGAGATCCGCAAGAGCTCGCTCATGCTCCCGCAGTACTCGGTGGACCTCGGCGCCTTCAACAGCCCGCCCAGCCAGGACATCCAGCTCCGCGGCGCTATCGTCGCGGGCGTGCTCGACATCCGCGGGAACGCCGAGATCAACGGCGCTCTCCTCATGACCTTCAAGCCCGTCCTCGGCGAGGGGCCGCTGCAGGACCCGCTCGGCAACCCGGCCGGCAACGCAGCCCTCTTCAACACCACCATCGGGTACTTCGGGCCCGACGAGGGCGACGACGAGTCGCTCGACCCGCGCACCCTCCCGATCATCACCATCGGCGGCGTGCCGACCAAGATCGTCGGGTACGACACCAACGGCGACGGGCTGCCGGACGTCGGGCCCCAGGGCCCAGCGCCGGTCGGCTCCGTCCCCGTCCCGTTCTACGGCTACGGCGCGATCAAGCTCCGCTTCGACCGCGACCTGATCATGCCCGACGGCATGGTGATCCCGCTCCAGATCGACGTCCAGCGCATCACCTACCGGGAGGCCTCCAAGTGAACACGACCGTCCGCAGGAGCCGGGTCCGCCGGGCGTTCAGCATGATCGAACTCCTGATCGCCCTGTCGATCAGCGGGATGCTCCTGTCCGCGTGCCTGGTCGCGCTCGACAGCTCGTTCAAGTCCTACGAGGTCACGACGGAGTCGGCGTCCACGCACGTCGTGTCGCGCATGGTCATGCACCGCGCGCTGGCCATGATCCGCTCGGGCGAGAGCTTCGGGCCCTACCCGGTCGGCGTCATCGTTCCCACCAAGATCACCTCCGACTACATCGAGTTCGTGACGGCCCGGAACGACGCCGCGGCGTACCGGCAGATCACCCGCCTGGAGAAGGTCGCGGACGGCGTCGCCGGTGTGGGGTTCTTTCAGCTCATGTACAAGCGCTGGGAGTACACCGGCGCCGCCCAGACGTCGTTCGTCGAGTACCCGCTCATCCGCAACCTGCGGGCGGCGACCTTCACGCTGGAATACGACCGCGGGCCGAAGCTCCGCCGAGCCACCGTGGACCTCACCATCAAGCCCGACGACGACCAGGCGGTCGCGGTCTCGTCGGCGCTCGAGGCCAACGTCATCCGCCTGATCGCCTCGGCCAGCCCGCGCCGCCTCGATCCGTAACCCCCGGGCCCGTGACGATCAGCGCGGCACCGTCGGCGGCGAGGGAAGCCGCGAAGCCACCGTCCGCACGAACACCCCGGCGCTCGCGCGCGCCTCGTCCCACCAGATCTCAGCCCCGTTCTTGACGAGTTGCTCGCCCGATGCCGCGAAGGCGCCCGGTGAGAACCGCGCGATCGGTCCCAGGCCGACGTTCGGCGCGTCCGGCCTGCCGCGCGGGATGACCGGTCCCGCGCCCGGCGGGTTCAGCACGCTCACCGCCACGAATACCCCTGCCAGCGCCGCGGCACACAGCGTCACGCCCGCCGCGAGCCGCAGCCGGCCCCACGCGCCGAGCGTCGCCTGGTCGCGCGGGCCCTCAATCACCGCCCGCACGCGTGCGCCCAGGAACGGCGGCGGCTCGCCGATCGGCGGGGGCGCGCCCGCGAGCGCCCGGTCCAGCCGTGCGGTCCGGGCCGCGAACCGGCGCAGGTCCGCCGACCGCTCCATGCGCCGCGCCACCCAGGCGGGCGGCGGGCGGTCCGCGTCCAGCGCGTCCGAGATCAGCACCATGCACAACCACCGGATCATCACGCGACACCTCCGACCCGTTCGCGCCGCGCCCGCACCGTGACCGTCGGCGCGGGCCGCCGCACACCGGGTTCATCCTTCGTATCCCCATCCACCGCCCCGGCTTCCTCCAGCCGCCGCCCGAGCCGCGCCCGCGCTCGGAAGAGCATCACCCGCACGCCGACGCGCGACTTGCCCAGCACCCGCGCGATCTCCTCCACGCCCGCGTCCTCCGCGTACCGCAGCCAGAGCGCCGAGAACTGGTCACGGGTGAGGGTCTCCTCGGCCAGCCGCCACAGCCGCGAGCCGCTGTCGCGCGCCGCGGCATCCGCCGACGCGTCGTCCGTTCCGTGGTCCGTCTGGTCGCCGATCAAGCCGGTCTCGGGCCGTCGCCGCCGATAGTGTGCGGCCGCCAGCCGCACGCCGATCGTGAACAGCCATGTGGAGAAACGCCGCTCCGGGTCGTAGGTCTCCAGCCGACGCCACGCCCGGACGAATGTCTCCTGCGTCAGGTCCTCGGCGTCCTGCCGCGACCCGACCCGCCGGAGCAGGAAGCTGAACAGCCGCGGCGCGAACCGCTCCACCAGCGCGTCGAAACTCGCCCGCGAGCCCTCGCGGGCACGGCGGGCGAGTTCCTCCGGCGCGGTCGCGGAGAGCACCGCGCCGGGATCACACGTCGTTGGCTCGGTCGCGGGCATGTCGCCGTCAGTTCCCCTTGCGCTTGCGGGCCTTCTCGGCGGGCTCGACCACGCCGCCGTCGTCATCGTGCTCTTCAACCCGGACGTCGGCCTTCGTCCGCACTTTCTTCTGCTCACGGGCCCGGGCGGCGCTGAGCGCCTCGCGCACCGCGCCCGCGTCGCACGCCAGGCTGAACGTCACCGTCCGCTCTTCGGACGCGATCTTGAGCCCCTCGGCGAGCTTCACCAGGTCGGCCATCTCCGGGTTGCTTGACCCAACGATCTTGCCCAACGCCACGAGGCCCTGCACCGCTTGAAATACGGTCGTCGCGTCCTCGCTGGTGGCGGTTGACAGGGCGCCTTCCGCAAACAGCCTGCCCCCGCGCTCCCCGGCCTCGAACCGCATCCCCTGGAGTTTGCCGAAGAACGGCGGCGTGAACTCTTCCATGTGTCCCGGCACGACCGACGAGATTTCCGGGATCGACACGAAGACGATCGCGCCCTCGCCGGGCTTGTCCTTCACGATCGCCCCGCCCGACGCCGCGCTCTCATCCTCGCCGTCGGCGACACGCAGCCCGTGGGTCAGGTCGCCCTTGCGGTGCGCCATGAACACGATCCGGTCGTCGCCGCGCCGCGTCCTGCGGACGTGCCCGTAGGCCCGGTCGTTCCCGTCGGTCCAGCTCAGGACCTCGTACCCCTCGGCGTCGATCACCTCGATCCCCGCTTCGCCCCGGAACTTCTCCAGCACGTCGTCCACGACCGCGGTGGTGTGCGCGACGATGACCGCGTCCTCGCCGCCCGCCTCGCGCCCCCAGATCGTGATCCCCTTGAGGTCTTTCATCCCGTCGACGCCGATCTTCTCACGCAGCTCGGTCAGGGCCTTCTTCGCCTCGTCGTCCTCGAGCATCAGCCTGCCGATCGTGGAGGCGAGCGCCGCCTCGACGTCGATGTGCACCACCCACGTCGCGTCCGCCGCCACGAGCTTGCGCTCCAGAGGGCCGGCGAAGGCGGCCCCGGCCAGCCCGACCCCCGCCGCGAGCGACCCGACGACCGTGAGCATCCCGAGCGAGCGATTCATGGTGGTCTCCTGCCGCGGTCTTCCGCAAGGGGCGGCCGACCGTAGCTACGCCGGGCGGTTCAATAGCGTTACACAACGGCGGAAAGTTGCAAGGGCTCGCCGGCGTTATTGCCCCTGGGCGAGCGAAAAACCCTTCTTCCCGTCGTAGGTCCGCAGCAGCTCGTACGACACCACCGTGAATCGCCGGGCCACGGCGTGGAGCAGGGCCAGCACCGCCGCCTGGTCCGCCGCGTCCGGATCGGCGCCCCGGCGCAGCTCGAACCGCACGCGGTAGTAGTCCACGCACTCGGTGAACACCGACCCCGTCGGCCACACCTGCGTGCCGCGGTTGCTGATGAGCGTGAGCGCGAAGGGCGTGCCCTCGCCGGTCTTCGCCATCGCCGAGGCCAGGTCCGCGGGCGTGTCGGCCGCGTCCAGGTACGCATCGCACCCCACGATCCGGGTGGTGACCCCGCGGAAAGTCCGCAGCATCGCCGGGGCGGGCGGCCGCACCGGCGGTGTGAACGACGGGAGGTCCCTTTCCGGCACCGGCGCGGGGGCGATCGTCGCGGGCGACCGGCCCAGGCGGTCCGCGATCGCGCGGACGAACGCACCCGTGCCGAGCGCGGGCTTCGCCGGCTCGCCGAAGTCGCCCGTCCGCACGCCCTCCTCCAGCGCCGTCACCACCGCGTTCTCGATCAGAGCCGCCGCCCGGCCGAGCCCGATGTGCCGCAGCATCATCAGGCCCGAGAGAATGACCGCCGTGGGGTTGGCGATCCCCCGCCCCGCGATGTCCGGGGCGGTCCCGTGGACCGCCTCGAAGATGCTGATGAACCGCCCGATGTTGGCGCTTGGCGCGAACCCCAGCCCGCCGACGAGCCCCGCCGCCAGGTCCGACACGATGTCGCCTTGCAGGTTCGGCAGCACCACCATGCGGTACTGCTGCGGGCGCATCACCAGGTTCATGCACAGCGCGTCGATGATGACGTCCTGCACGGCGATCCCCGGGTGCGACTTGGCCTCCTCGCGGAAGCGCTCCAGGAACAGGCCGTCCGTCATTTTCATGATGTTGGCCTTGTGCCCGCACACCACGCGGTCGATCCCCAGCCGCCGGGCCGCCTCGAACGCGAACCCGTGGACCTGATCGGACCCCGGCGCGGAGATGAGCCGCTTGCACTGGACCACGTCGGCCGACAGGCGGTGCTCGATCCCGCCGTAGGTGTCCTCGATGTTCTCGCGGACGACGTAGAAATCGACGTGGATGCCGCCCCGCGAGTACACGGTCGGCACGCCCGGGAACGTCTTGAAGTGGCGCAGGTTGGCGAACGCGCCCCACATCTTGCGGGCCGTCACGTTGATCGACTTGCCCCCGCCGCCGGTGGGCGTCTCCATCGGCCCCTTGAACAGCAGCCCGCACTCCTCGATCACGCGCACCGCGTCATCGGTCATGCCGCGCGTGTTGCCGCGCTCGAACACCGCGCGCCCCATCTCCACCGGCACGAACTCGACGTGGTCGAGCACGCCCGCGAGCCGGAACAGCTCCAGGGCCGCGCCCGTGATCTCGGGGCCGATGCCGTCGCCCGGGGCGAGCGCGATGCGAACCTTCGAGGACATCGAACGGAACTCCGGTTCAGGGGCGGGCGTGGGGTTCAGGTGGAGGGCCGAACCATAGGAGCCGCGCACCCGCCGCGGGCCCGCGAAACTGACCGGGCGTCCTACCTCGTGCCTTGGCCGGCCGGTGCCGCCGCCCGCGACAAACGGTCCCGGATCGCGTCCCAGAGCGTCCCCGACTCGTTCGGGCGCTCCACCGCGATCAGATCGACACCGAGCTCGTCCGCCTCGCGCAGGGCCGCGTAAAGCCGGGCCGCGTACCCGTCGGCGTCGAGCGGCATTCTCAGGTGAACGTGCGGCGGCGGCACGCCCGACACACCGCCCGAGATCACGGCGATGCGTCCCCCGCCGGAGAGCACGCGTGAGAGAACGCGGGCTTCCTCCGCGGGCTCGAACAGCACCGCTCGGGTCCGCGGTGCGTAGTGCCGCGCCTGCATCCCCGGCGACGCCGCCGCCTCGTCCGCCGGCGCGACCTCGCCTGCGGGCGGCCGCTCGACCGCACGCCCGAGCACGCCCGCGATCTGTTCCACGCTCACCGGCCCGGGGCGCAGCACGCGCGGCGCCGGCCCGGCGAGCGACACGACCGTGGACTCGATCCCGCCGCGGCACGGTCCGCCGTCGAGCACGAGCACGTCGCGCTCGCCGAAGGACGCGCGCACGTGTGCGGCGGTGGTGGGGGAGACGCGCCCCGACGGGTTGGCGCTCGGGCCGACGACAGGGCCGCCGAATCCCTCGATCATCGCAAGCGTGGCGTGGTGCGCCGGGCAGCGCACGCCGACCGTCGCCCCGCCCCCCGTCACGATCGGCGGCACGAGCCCGGCCTTCGCCACGACGATCGTCAGCGATCCGGGCCAGAACGCGCGGGCCAGCGCGGCCGCGTCCTTCGACCAGGCTCCCGTCGCGGCCAGTTCCCGCCCCATCGGTTCGCCCGACACATGCACGATAAGCGGGTTCGTCGCGGGCCGACCCTTGAGCGCGAAGACCCGCCCCACCGCGTCCGCGCTCATCGCGTCGCCGCCCAGCCCGTAGACCGTCTCGGTGGGGAAGGCCACCACCCCGCCCGCCCGCAGGCGCGCCACGGCGGCGGCGATCTCTTCGGGCCCGGCAGTCACGGCGTCCCGTACGGCGCGTCGGGCACGGTGAACTCGATCTTGTTCCGCTCGGTGGTCGTGCCCATCGCCGCGTACAGGCGCGCCAGCGCGATGTTGTAATCCACGAGCGCCCCGATCTCGTCGCGTTCGGCCTGCGCCACCTCGGTCTGCCGGTTGAACCAGATCTCCAGGTTCTGGACCGTGAACCCCAGGCGCAGCTCCATCTCGATCTCGAAGGACCGCAGGCTCCACGCCGCGGCCACCCGCTGCACGCGGCGCTGCGCGATGAGCTGGTACGACCGCTCGATGTCGCGCAGCGAGCCCTTCACGTTGTCGATGACCGTGTCCACGCTGTTCATGTACGCGATCACCGTCTGCATCCGCTCGAGCCGAGCCCGCCGGGCCGCGCCCTCGGCCTCGCGGTTCCCCAGCGGGTACTCGAACACCAGAGCCGCGACGTAACCGACGAACTGGCCGTCGGCCACCTCCCGGTACGACCCGCCGAAGTTGTCGTCCAGCCCCGCGAACACCGCCTGCAGCCGCAGGTCGAGCTGCGGCAGCCGATTGTTGTCCGCCACGACCTGGCGGATCGACGCGTCGTCGATGGCCAGCACGGCCTGCTGCATCTCCGGGCGGTGCGTGACGGCGGTCAGGTAGGAGTCCAGCACGCTGAAGCTGAACGGCGCGTCGAGGGCGTCGTCGATCGGCGCGATGAGCGACTCGTCCCCGACGGGCAGGTCCGGGTCGTTCATCCGCAGCTTGAGCTCGTCGCTCGACCGGCGCAGCGTGTGCCGCGCGTTGATGACGAAGGCGCGGCGCTGCTCCACCTGGGCGTTGGCCTGCGCGATCTGCGCGTCCGTGGCGTCCACGGGCTTGCGCGCGACCACCTTGTCCCGCGTGGCGATCCCGCGGTCCAGCAGGTGCTGGAGGATCAGCAGGTCCCAGTGCGCCTGCACCACGCGCCAGTACGCGATCTCCGTCTCCGTCACCGTCGTGATCAGCCGGCTCTTGAGCTGCGCCACCTGGTCGCGCTCGGCGTTGATGTTCAACCGCGTCTGCGCCAGCGTCACGTCCGACCCGAACCCGCGCAGCAGCGGCTGGCTGTACTGCAGCGTCACCTTCACCGAGTTCTCGGGGTCCGGCTCATTGTTGATGCTGCCGCTCCCCAGCGGGGGCTCGATCGCGACGTGGTCCAGCTCGTTCTGGATCGTGAACTGCCCGCCCGTCACCGTGTTGCGCCGAAGTCCCGTCTGGAACTGCACGCTCTGGCGCTGGTCGGCGGGGTCCGCGCCGAAGCCCGAGGTGTTCACCCGCGGCTCGTCCGTGTTCGCCCCCGTCATCTGCCCGAAGAGCGACCAGTCGAACGCCGCCTCGGCCACGATCACCTGCGCCTCCGCGATCGCCGGACCGAGCCGCTGGAACTGGAGCTCCAGGTTGTGGCTCGCCGCCGACCGGATCGCGCGGTCGAGCGCCACGCCCACGGTTCGCTGGTCCTGCCCGAGCAGGTCGGTGCCCATGTCGAACTCGGTCCGGTCGTAGGCGCCGGGCCCGGCCAGAGTCTCGATCTGCGGCATCAGCTCCGGGGCGATCCCCAGGTCCTCGACGCGGAACTCGCGCTCCGTCGTCCGCGGCGCGGGCAACCGCTGGGCGTCGCCCAGCTGCCGGCGGATCGCGTGGATGACCGATCGCCGCAGGTCCGCCTCGCCGTCGGCGGCCAGCGGGGAGGGCGCGCACCCGGCGGCCGCGACCAGCCCGGCGAGCGCGGCGACGGCGAGGGTGTCTGTGGCCCGGGGCCGACGAAGCCGTTCAGTCATGGGTGGGGAACCTGGTGGCGGGCCGAAAGGGGAGGGGCCCGGTGTTGGGTATGGTCTGACCTGTCGGTTGCAGCCCGCATGGGGGCGCGCCCGCGGGTACACTAGCCGCCTGTCGCGGCGCCGGTTCCGGAGGGAATCGGCGTGAAGGATAGCCGCGAGGCGCCCCGGGGCCGGAGCGACCCCGGGTTCCACTACCTGCCAGGCCGACCGAAGGAGCGATTCGCCATGGCGCCCATCACACTCGTCGTCCGCCGTCCATTGGTCCGCAGCCGGCTGACCGTCGCCACGGGCGCCCTGGTCGCCGCGATCACCGCCTTCGTCCCCGCCGTCGCGGCGCGGGCGCAGGTGGCGCCCGTCGAACCCTTCTGGGCGGCGCCCACCGCGGAAACGATCGTGCGCAGCGGCGACGGCGAGAAGTTCTATCCGCTGGCGCGTGTCAAGCCCGAGACGCTCCTGCGCGTCGACGCCCAGGGCGGCGGGTGGTCGCGCGTCGCGTACGCGCCGGGCATGACCGTCTTCATCGCCGCCGACGCGGTCCAGCTCGATCCGGGCGGCAAGTCGGTCCGCGTGGTCCGCCCGACGCACCCACGCGCCGCGAAGCTCGACACGCCCCGGGCGCTCGGGAGCTGGAAGCCCGCGACCGAGCAGCCGATCGCCGTGGGCACGGTGCTCACCCTCGCCGCGCCCGCCGCGGCCGAGGACGCCGGGGGCAAGACCTCGTACCGCGTCGGCGCGCCACACGAGGCCCGCGCGTTCATCGCTACGGCGTCGCTCGTCCGCGCCTCGCCCGAGCAGACCGCCGCGTATCTCAACGCGCTCCGCGCCAGAGGCGTCGTCGTCGCGGGGATGGAGACGCCCGCGGCCCCCACGCCGACCGGCCCCGGGGTCATCACGGAGCCGCTGCCGAAGTCGCAGGACGGCACGCTGGCACAGGGCGATCCCGGCGCGCCCGCGAAGCTCGACGACAAGCCCAAGCCGCGCGAACTCACCGCCGCCGAGAAGCTCGAGCAATCGTTCGCGGCGATCCGCCGCCAGCCGATCCTCGACGCCGAGGTCGCCGAGCTGATCGCACAGTACGAGAAGGCGATCGCCGAGACCGAGCCGTCGCCGACCACCACGCCCGTCCGCCGCCAGCTCCAGGTCCGGCTTGACTACCTGAAGATGCAGGCCGATCTCCAGGCCGAGCTGCGCGCCATCGAGGCGGCCAAGCCGCAGATCAACGATGAGGTCGCCCGCGCCGCCGAACGGCTCAAGGACGTCGAGCAGGCCCGCATCTACAACGTCGTCGGGCGGCTCTCCGCGAGCACGCTCTACGACGGCAAGCGGCTGCCCCTCATGTACCGCGTTCAGTCGGTCGGCGGCCCGCTCGCCCGCACCCTGGGCTACCTCAAACCCGAGGAGGCACTCAAGCTCGAAGGCAAGATCGGCCAGATCGTCGGCATCCTCGGCGACTCGGCCGTGGACCCGACGCTGAAGATCACCATCATCACGCCGCGCCGCGTGGAGGTGCTCACGCCCGCGGCGACCCCCGCCCCCGCCGAGCCGGCGGCCGAGCCGCCCTCCGAACCCGCCCCGCCGCCGTCCGGGGGTTGAACCCACCGCCGGCGGCACGCACGGGGCTTGTGGCATAGCGGTGGTGGCGCGGGCGGCCCGCCCCGTGCCGTTCGTGCGGGTGCCCGCCGATCCCGAACGGAACCTCCCCCCTCCTTCCGCTCGAATCGTCGGGAGTGTGCTTACGATGAGGGCATGAAGCGCGGGCATCGCCAGCGCGCCCCGGCTCGGGCCTGTCCTCGGGCCTTCACGCTCATCGAGCTGCTCGTCGTCATCGCCATCATCGCGCTGCTGGTCAGTCTGCTTCTACCGGCGCTCGCCGAGGCCCGCCGCGCGGGGCGGGCCGTCGTCTGCGGGTCGAACCTCCGCCAGCTCGGGGTCGCCGCGGCCTCGTACGCCGCGGACTACCGCGACGGGATATTCTCCTTCAGTTGGCGACGCACGGGCCCGGGCCAGGTCCTGCCCTCGATCTACCCGGACCTCCAGACCGCGGACACCGACGTGCGCGCCGCGGTCTGCCAGGCCGTGGACCTCCTCCGCCGCCGCGCCGACCGCGAGGACATCCCGAACATCTCGCTGGCCGGGTTCAACTGGATCCCGCACGTGCTCTACTCACACCTGCCGATCCAGGACTACCTGGCCGAGCGTCTCCCCGAGCCCGGCGTCGTCTGCCCGGAGGACCGAGTCCGCCGCCGCTGGCAGGACGGCCCACAGGAGAACTTCGACCAGGGGCGCTGGCTCCCCGAGCAGCCGACGCCGAGCGCGCCGGGCAAGCGCTGGCCGTATAGCGCAAGCTACCAGGCCGTCCCCGCGTCGTACGACAACAGCGTCGCGGGCCAGCGCATCGCCCAGGGCGGATTCGACAGTTCGTACCTGCTGCCGCAGGGCTCGAACCTCGGCGGGCTGAAGTTCGCCTCCGTCGGGTTCCCCTCGCAGAAAGTCCACTTCATGGACGAGGAGGGGCGGCACTTCGGCCGGCGGTACTTCTACGCGCACGTCCAGGCCCGCCAGCCGCTCCTGTTCTTCGACGGCAACGTCACCACGCGCAAGACCGTCGACGCGAACAAGGGGTGGCAGCCGAACGACCCCACGAACCCCCAGCCGACGATTCTCAGCTACTTCGCATCCGGGTGGGGCGCGCCGACGCTCAGCGGCGGGATCCAGGACCCCGGGCTCTTCGGGTACTACCGCTGGACCCGCGGCGGGCTCTCCGGCATCGACTTCGGGGCCGCCGAGGTGGACACGGGGCAGTTGCCGTGAGGTCACGTCCGGCGTGGAGCGCCCCGGCTAAGCTACCAGCATGACCGGCCCGAACGACGGGTACGTCTCACCCCTGGCCCAGCGCAACGCCTCGAAGGAAATGCAGGCGATCTTCTCGCCGCGCCGGCGGTTCTCGACGTGGCGGCGCATCTGGCACGCCGCGGCCCTCGCGCAGCATGAATCCGGCCTGCCCGTCACGCGCGAGCAGTGCGACGCGATCGGCGCCCACCTCGAGATCACCGACCAGGAGATCGCGGCGGCAGCAGAACTCGAGCGCAAGCTCCGGCACGACGTGATGGCCCACGTCCACGCGCTGGGGCAGACCGCGCCGCTCGCGCGCCCGATCATCCACCTGGGCATGACCAGCCAGGACGTGGTCTGCAACGCCGACCTCATCCTCATCCACGAGGCGCTCGACCTGGTCACGCTCAAGCTCGCCCGGGCGATCGACGCCCTCGCCTCCTTCGCCGCCCGGTGGAAGAGCCTGCCCACGCTCGGGCTCACGCACCTGCAGCCCGCCCAGCCGACCACCGTGGGCCGGCGCGCCGCGCAGTGGGCGTATGACCTGTGGCTCTGCCTCGACCGGCTCGCGTACACCACGGCCTTCCTGAAGCTCCGCGGCCTCAAGGGCGCGACCGGCACGCAGGCCGCTTTCGTCGCGCTCTTCAACGGGCACCCGGAGAAGGTGGACAAGCTCGAAGAGCGGTTCGTCAAGCGCTTCGGGCGCGCCCGGCTCAAGGACGAGGTCCACCTGCTCACGTCGCAGACCTACCCGCGCGTCGTGGACGCCTTCGTGATCGCCGACCTGGCCGCCGCCGCCGCCGTCATCCACAAGCTCTGCAACGACGTGCGCATCCTCGCCTCGCGCAAGGAAGTGGACGAGCCGATCGAGGCCGAGCAGATCGGGTCGTCGGCCATGCCGTACAAACAGAACCCGATGCGCTGCGAACGGGCGACGGGCCTGTGCCGCTTTGTCATGTCGCTCGTTCAGAACCCGCTGGACACCGCGGCCACCCAGTGGTTCGAGCGCACGCTCGACGACTCGTCCAACCGGCGCGTGGTCCTGCCCGAGGCGTTCCTCGCGCTCGACGGCGCGCTGGACATCCTGCACAACGTCGCGTCGGGCCTCTTCGTCCACGAGGGGATGGTCCGCGCCAACCTCGCCGTCGAGATGCCGTTCATGATGACCGAGAACCTGATCCTCGCCGCCGTGCGCCGCGGCAAGGACCGCCAGGAAGCCCACGAATCGATCCGCCGGCACTCACGCGAGGCGACTGTCCGCATCAAGGACAAGGGCCTTCCCAACGACCTCCTCGAACGCCTGCGGGCCGACCCGACCTTCGACGGCGTGGACTTCGACAAGGTGCTCGACCCCGCGGCCTATGTCGGGCGAGCCGCGGAGCAGGTGGACCGTTTCATCGCCGAGATCGCATCGCCCGTCCGGGAGCGGTTCGCGCCCCGGTTCGACGCGATGGCGACGAGCGATCCGGGTGTGTAACGCGCCGCGGACGCGCCGGCGTGGTGCGTTGCCGCGGATCGACTCCGGCGGCATCCGCCCCGTGCGGGGTGCGTATGGGGGAGGGTCGGCACGACGCCGATCACCGTGCAGCCGGGACGGAATCGGCTAGACTTGGCCCCACGGAGGCCCGGCGGCGGTGCCCACGCACGGAGGTCGCGACGGCGCGGAAGCAGCGCCGGGGTCGGGGTGTGTCCCGGCTCGCGGCGGCGCGTGCGGATCAGGATCGACCTCGGAACCAGCACCCGGTTTGAAGGTTCAGCATCGGAGCGAATCATGGCGGCAAGGACCAGTGCGGGCGTGGGCGTGGGCGTGACCGTGACCATCCTGGGCGTGCTCAGCCTCGCGCTGTTCATCCTCACGATCGTCTACCTGAGCCGCTCGCAGCGCGCCGAGGCCGACCTGGCCAAGGCCCGCGAGGAGTCCGAGGTCTTTGTCAAGTCCAGCGAGGCGCAGCGCGACGACGTCCGCCGCCTCGTCGACGCGGCCAAGCGCGAACGCAAGAGCGTGATCGCGTACCTCTCCGAATCCATGCGCACCGCCGCCCAGCGCATCACAGGGTCCTCCACGGACTCGTTCGACCAGATCATCGCGAAGGTCGACGCCGTCGAGGGCGCGAAAGGCAGCTCGCTCCTGGCCGTGCTGCGCGACCGCGACAACACCATCCAGCGCAAGACCGCCGAGGCCGAGCAGGCCGACAAGGACCGCCAGACGGCGCTGGCCAACCTTTCCAGCGAGTCCGATCGCGTGCAGCGCCTCCAGCAGGGCCACCAGCAGACCATCGCCGCGCTCAACGGCGACATCAACACGTACAAGACGGAGGTGGACAACTACCGCGGTTCGGTCAACGACGCCAAGCGCGACATGGACGAACGCGTCGGGCGCATCCAGCAGCGGGCCGACGGCGAGCGGGGTCTGCTCAGCCAGCAGATCGACGAACTCAAGCGCCAGAACCTCATCAACACCGAAACCATCGCCAAGCTCCGCAACACCAACAAGGACGCGTTGCTCAAGCCGCACGATGAGGCCGCCCTTGTCGACGGCTTCGTCGTCGGCGTCAACCCGGCCGAGAACGAGGTCTTCATCGGGATCGGCGAGCAGGAAAAGGTCGTCCTCGGCATGACCTTCGCCGTCTACAGCGACGCCAAGGCGGTCCGCCCCGACCCGAACACCGGCGAGTATCCGCGCGGCAAGGCCACCCTGGAGGTCATCAACGTCGGGCGCGATTCCTCGACCTGCCGCCTCACCACCGAGGTCCGCGGCAACCCGATCGTCAAGGGCGATGTGATCGCCAACGCCGTCTACGACCCCAGGAAGGTCTACAAGTTCGTCGTCTTCGGCAACTTCGACGCCGACGGCGACGGGCGCTCCAGCGAGCTCGAAGGGTCGCAGATCAAAGCCGCCATCGCGGCTTGGGGCGGCCAGACCGCCGACGACCTGATCGGCGACGTCGACTTCCTCGTGCTGGGCTCCAAGCCCGGGCTCCCGCCGCCCCCGCCTTCGACGGCCCCGATTGAGGTCGTGCTCGAGTACCAGCGACTGGCCGAGAAAGTGGCACGCTACGACGACCTGCTCAAGCAGGCCGGAGCGACGTCCGTCCCCGTGCTCAACCAGAACCGGCTGTACACGCTCACCGGTCGGCGGCGCTGAGTCGGCCTCTCCGGCGACGCCGCACATGGCCAAGCCGCCCCGAGCCCCGCGCCCCGACTGGACCTACCTGCCCGCGACGATCGCGGTGCGGGCGGCGCTCGGTGCGATGTCCTTCGGCGGCGTGAACTGGACGCTCGCCCAGGCGCGCCGCGCCGCGCGGGCCTTCGCACCCTCGCGCTTCAACCGCCGCCACTTCGCCCGCGCCCACGCGAACCTCGCGTTCGCCTTCCCCAGTTGGGAGCCCGATCGCGTCCGCGAGCACGCGATCCTCGCGCACGAGCACCTGGTGTCCACGGCCGTCGAGTTCGCGTTCGCGCCGCGCCTCCTGAGCGACGACGGGTGGTCGCGCCACATCGAGCTGCGCGGCATGGAGGCGTTCGTCCGCACCCTGCTCGACGCCCGCCCCACGCTCCTGCTCAGCGGGCACGTCGGCAACTGGGAGCTGCTGGGGTTCTCGCTGAGCCTGCTCGGGTTTCCGATGCACGCGCTCTACCGCCCGCTCGACTGGCCCCCGCTCGACCGCTGGATGCTGGGCACGCGCGCCCGACGCGGGCTCACGCTCGTGGACAAGTTCGGCGCGCTCCGCAAGCTGCCCGAGTTGCTCGCCGCCGGCGCGCCGCTGGGTTTCGTCGCCGACCAGAACGGCGGGGACCGCGGCGTGTTCGTCCCGTTCTTCGGGCGGCTCACGTCCTCGTACAAGTCCATCGGGCTGCTGGCGCTGCGCTACAACGCCCGTGTCGCCCTGGGCTTCGCGCGCCGGCTCCCCCCGGAACAGCGCCGCCCGGGGAGCCTGGGGTTCGTCTTCGAGTCCCCGGACGTTTTCGGCCCCGAGGACTGGTCGAAGCACCCCGATCCGCTCTTTTACCTCACCGCGCGCTTCCGCCACGGCATCGAGCGGATGGTCCGCGCCTCACCCGACCAGTACTTCTGGATGCACCGCATCTGGCGCAGCCGCCCGCTGCACGAGCGGCAGACCAAGCCGCTGCCGCCCGCGATGCGCGAGAAGCTGTCGCTCCTGCCGTGGCTCACGTCCGCGGATGTGGACCGGATCGCCGAGAACAGCGCCCGCGACGCGGCTACGCTCGCCGAAACGGGGCTGCACCGGTTCTCGTGAAGCCGCGGCCGCCCCCCGCACTCACGGAACCGGTGTGTCCTGTACGAATCGAGAGCGTGACCAGTCGATCGGCAGGCCGAACTGGCGGTCGTGCTTCGCGTGAACGTGGCAGTTCATGCACGACTCGACGCGTCCGAGCGACGTCGTCGACTTGTGGTCCGGGGCGACGGTCGCGTATACCCAGCCGCGGTCGGTGCCGGGCGTGGACGGATCGACCTTGTACATCACGAACAGCCCGGTGTGCTCGCCTGTCCGACAGACGGCTCCGTCGCGCGCGGCGTGGTTTCGCGCCAGCCCGTAGCCCGAGTCAGCCCAGGCGGGCGCATCGGTCTTGACCGGCGTCCAGGCTTCCTTGACAAGGACCTGGCCGATCGGCGCGGGGTCCGAGGGTTCGCCGAGGTCCATCGTCGCGCCGCGGTAAGCCGACGCGTCGAGTGCGTGCAGGTAGTAGAGCTTCCGTCCGTGCGGGGTATCGTCCACGGCCGCGCTGACCAGCGCGCCACCGCTCGGCGGACCGATGCACGAGGCTGGCGCCCAGCCGGGCATGTCCGAGACTCGCGGGTAAACCCTGTATTCAGTCGCAATCGCGATCACGCGGGCGCGGACATCCGCGGGAAGCTCGTCCGTGTCGCGTGCTGCGAGCTCGGGTGTTCCCGTCGCGCACCCCGCGAGTACCGCCAGAGCCACAGCCGAAGCTGACGCTGAAAACACTCTGGAACGCACCACGGCGCCCCCTTTCCTTCGCCCGCCGGGTCATACGCCCAGCGTCTTGCTCAGGATCGCGCTGACATAGTTCGTGTACGGCCACTGCCACCGCTCGATGAGGCGGTACCCGCGGCGGAGGTAGAAGTCGTAGAGCTCGCGGTCGGGCTCGGCCATGCTGCACGCCAGCTCGCGGGCGCCGTTCTCGACCGCGCACCGCTCGCAGGTCTCCAGCAGCATCCGCCCGATGCCGCGGCCCTGCACGTCCGGATCGACGCCGAACTGCGAAAAATAGTCCACGTCCTTGCGCCGGAACCAGGGCGGGCCCTGGGCATCCTCGACTTCGTGGAAGAGGATGACGCCGACGATCCGCTCACCCTGGCCCTTGCCGCGTGGCATCACGGCCAGGTGGCACTCCCCGGCCGCGCACCGCTTCCGCGTGGTCTCGTCGTCCTGCCGACCCGCGAGCGGCCGCAGGTTCATCGCCACCTGCTTCGCGTACGCCCGGTGGAGCAGCCCCGTGATCTCGGGGATCGGGTCGGTGGGGCGCAGCAGGCGGACGGTGATCGCGGGCGCTTCGACGCTCGACTTCGGCATGGAAGCAAACTGTAGAATCCCCGCGATGCCCGGTCGCGTTCCCCAGCTTGACTCCGCGTCATCGGCGGCGCTCGTGCCGCGTGCCGCGGTGCCGGTCACGGGCTCGGTCCGATTGCGCGTGCGCTACGGCGAGTGCGACTCCATGGGCGTCGCGCACCACGCGGCGTACGCCCCGTGGCTGGAGATCGCCCGCACCGAGATGCTCCGCGAAGCGGGCGTGACCTACGCGCAGCTGGAGCGCGCCGGCATCTTCCTCGTGGTCGCGCGGCTGCAGATCAGCTACCGACGGCCGGTGTACTACGACGACGTGGTGGAGGTCCGCACCCGCGTGACCGGCGGCGGCAAGGTGAAGATCGAGCACGAGTACGAGGTAGTTCTGGCCGAGTCCGGGGCGGGCGCGTCGCAGCCCCGCACCATCGGCGAGTCGCTGACCACGGCGGACACCGTTCTCGTGTGCGTCGATCGCGAGGGCCGCGTGCGCGGGCTGCCGGAGTGGCTCGTGCCAAGCCCGTCCCCGAGAGGGTCGTGAACGAGCCCGAGTCCATCCGGTGTTGGAACTGCGGATACGAGCTTCAGCCCGTGATGCCGTGTCAGATTTGCCCCGAGTGCGGGCTTGAGAACGATGACACGGCGGCGGGGCGCAGGCCGCTGCGCCCGGCGCCGCACACACCGTGGTGGCTGTTCGCGCTGCGAATCGCGTGGCCGGCAGCAACGTTCATGTTGCTCGTGGTGATCGCCCTCGTTACGCTCGGCGAGTTCGCCGGGTTTCTGCTGGTTTTCGGCGTACTGGCATTCCCGGTTTATCCCTTCGTCGCGGCCGAGTCGTGGGTCTCCGCCCGCTACCCGCAGAGCGAGCGCACGCGTGAACTGTTGCGATGGAGCATACTGGCCTACGCATCAACTGCGTTCGGCGTTATCGCTTGCTCTGTTGTGATCGGGTTTGTGGCCGGGCTGCTGCGGCTGGTCTGACAGCCGCGCGGGTCACGCCCGAAACGCGTCGGCCACCTTCCGCAGCGACTCGCCCACGAGCCGCACCTGCTCGTCGGAGAGGTCGTGGTGGATCGGCAGGGCGAAGACCCGGTCGGCGAGCGCGTCGGACACCGGGGTGCCGCCCGCGGGGCCCGCGAACCGAGCGAGCGCGGGCTGCTTGGTGAGCGGGCGCGGGTAGTGGACCGCCGTCGGCACACCCTCGGCCTTCAGAGCCGCGCAGAACTCGTCGCGCGTGCAGGTGAAACGGGCCGGGTCCATCTGGGCGACGTACAGGTGGTACACGGCCTCGCCGCCCGGCGTGGTCCGCGGGGCCGTCAACCCGTCGATCTCGCCGATGATCCGGTCATACTTCGTCGCGACGGCGCGCCGAGTCCGCGTCTGCTCGTCGAGCCGGTCGAGCCGCGAGCACCCGATCGCCCCCGTGATGTCGTTCATCCGGTAGTTGTACCCGACCGACTCGTGCAGGTACTTGTCCGTCTCGCCGTGCGACCGCAGGAGCTTGATCGAGCGCGCCAGCGCGTCGTCGTTGCAAGTGACCATCCCGCCCTCGCCGGTGGCTAGGTTCTTGGTGGCGTAGAACGAGTAGGTCACCGCGTCGCCGAACGCGCCGATCCCCTTGCCGCGCCATGTGGCCAGGTGGGACTGCGCGGCGTCATAGACCACCTTCAGCCCGTGCTTGCCCGCCAGCGCCTGGATCGCGTCCACGTCCACCGGGCACCCGTACAGGTGCGTCGCGGCGATGCCGACGGTGTTCCGTGTCACCTTCCGGGCCGCGTCGGCGGGGTCGATCTGGAAAGTATCGGGAAGCGCGTCCACGAAGACCGGCTTGCACCCGCGGGCCGCGACCATCGACACCGTGGCGATGTAGCTCCACGCCGGGACGAGCACCTCGGCGCCGACCGGGAAGAGCGGCTCATACGCCAGTTGGAGGGCGCACGTGCCGTTGGCGCACGTCATCGCGTGCTTCGCGTGCGTCTGCTTCCCGAACCGCTCCTCCAGCTCCGCGCACTTCGTGTGGGCCCGGAGCATCCCCGATCGCAGGACCGCCGTGGCCGCGTTGATGTCCGCCTCGGTCAGGGCCGTGGACATGAACGGGATCGGCGTGCGGCTGACGGGCGTCCCGCCGCGCAACGCCAGCGCGGCGGCGACGGAAACCGAGACAGGCTTGGGGGCGACGCGGGTCGTCTGAGACATTTTCAGGGCTCTCCGGGGCTCCATCCGACGGAACCGTGTGTACGCCAGGCGAACCATAGCCCGGCGCGCCGGGGCGCGGATGTAACGCGCCTCGGACCTCGCGGCCGGGATTTGTCGGGGCGTCCAATCCCCGCGCTCGGGAACAGAAGTGACACCGCACCCCCTATACTGTCCTATGACGCGCCCCCGTGTACCCCCTGCACGAGAGGGCGCGGCGAGGTTGGAGGGTGCCGTGCGGCCGCGCGGCGCCGGAACAACGACCCGCGAGAGCACCATGAAGACCTGGACGGCATCCGTTCTTTTGACGGTCGCGGCCTGCTCGGGCGCGGTGGCGCAGCCCTCGGCGGAAAGCGCTGCGGCGATCGCGCCCTCGTTCGGCGGCGAGAAAATCGACGCCCGCCCCAGCCGCGACTCGACGCTCGGCTTTACATTCCCCGCCGAGGTGATGGAGGTCTTCGTCAAGGGCGGCGAAAGGGTCCGCAAGGGGCAGCCGCTCGTCCGGGCTTTCGACCTGGAGTACCGCTACCAGCGCGATACGCAGAAGATCATCGCCGAGTCCGACCTGGACGTGCAACGAGCCCAGGCCCAGCTCGACGGCGCCCAGGTCGAGCTCGACTCGATCGAGCAGATCATGCGGGAGACCCCCGGCGGCGGGTCGAAAGTCGAGCACGACCGGGCCAAGGTAACGGTCCTCATCCGCAAGGTCGAGCTCGGTATCGCCGTCCTCCAACAGAACCAGGCCAAGGTGCAGCTCGCCTTCCGCGAGGCCCAGGTGGACCGGTTCACCATCAAGGCCCCGTTCGACGGCGAGATCGACCAGGTCGGCGTGGACCTCGGCATGGTCAAGAAGGACGGCGAGCCCGTCCTGCGGATCGTGAACACCGATCCGCTCTGGCTCGACGTGCCGACCCCCACCGCCCAGACCCTGATGCTGAAGCTCAAGCCGGGCGATCCCGCGTGGGTGCTGCCGGACCTGCCCGGCCCTGCGCGGGTGTTCGTCGGCAAGATCATCGAGCTCGGCGCGACCGCCGACCCGCGGGCGAACACCCGCCGCGTCCGTGTCGAGATCGCCAACCCCGAGAAGTGGCCCTCGGGGCTGTGGTGCTGGACGCGGTTCACGCCGCCGACGGGAGACTGGACGCCGCGCATCGTGGCGGGGGATCAGCCCGCCGGGGGCGCGACCGGGGCCGATCCCGCCCTGGCGCTCCGAGACGCGGGTGACGCGGGAGCGAAGCCTTGATCGACCTGTCAAACCTGCGCGCGCCCGGTTGGCAGCGAGTGGTCGCCGAACTGAACGCGCCGCTGCCGGACGACCGCGCGTTCCTCGCGCGGCTGCTCTCCGTGCTGGGGCAGGTCAGCGGGGCGCGACAGGCCGTGCTCTTCGCCATGGACGCGGCCCAGGGCGACGCCCCCACCGGGCCCGAGCCGCGCCCGATGCTCGCGTGGCCCGAATCCGGCCCGGAGCTGTCCATCGAAGCGCCCAACGAGGCCCGCTCCGCGGCCCGCGGGGCGGCGGAATCAGGCCAGGTCCGCGTCTACGCCCTCGACAAGGACGACGGGCTGTACGAGGCCGGCGAGGGCGCGAAGGGGTGCCTCATCGCCGTCCCGGTCGGCGGCGGGCCGACGCCCGGCGGCTCGCCCGAGGATCAAACCGCGTCGTCGCCTTCGGGCGTCATCACGCTGCTGATCGAGTCGCGGTCCAAGTCCGCGCTCCAGACCACGATGGCCCTCGTCGAGGTGCTCACCGGCTACATCCACGCCCACGCCGCACGCCAGCAGCTCCGCCGCACCCGCGCGGCGGGCGCGGCCCTCGACCTCGCCGGGCGGCTCATCGCGGCCGTCAACCTCGCCCAGAACTTCAAGGGTTCGGGCCTGCAACTGTGCAACGACCTCTGCCGCCAGCTCAAGGCCGACCGCGTCGCGCTCGGCTGGGTCCGCGGCGTCGGCGAGGCCGGCGCCGTCCGCGTCCAGTCCCTGAGCGACACCGAGCACATCGACCGCCGCATGGCCATGGTCCAGAAGATCGAGGCCGCGATGGACGAGTGCCTCGACCAGGAGCAGGCCGTCCTGTACCCCCCCCCGCCGCAGGAAGGCCCGGGCGGGGACGTGGTCCTCTCCCAGGCGATCACGCACGCGCACCGCGACCTGGCCTCGGCCGACGCCCGACTCAAAGTCGCGTCGCTCCCGCTGCGCTGCGAGGTGGACGGCGACCAGCGCGTCGTCGGCGTCATCACCGTCGAGTCGGCGTCGGACGGGCCGATCGACGCCTCCACCATCGAGCTCCTCCAGGCCGCGCTGGACCTCGTGGCCCCGGTGCTCCGCCTGCGGCGCAGCGACGACCGCCCGCTGCCGACGCGGGCCTGGGCTTCGTCGATCTACGCCGGGCGCTGGCTCGTGGGCTCGAAGCACACGGGGTGGAAGCTCGTCGGCCTCATCGTCGTGGTCGCCACGGCCTTCGCGTCCTTCGTGCCGTTCACCTATCGGGTCGGCTCGCCCGTCGAGATCCGCGCGCGCGTGAAGCGCGTCATCGCCGCCCCTTTCGACGGCGTGATCGGGTCGATCCCGGACGGGATCAGGGCCGGCGTGCGCGTCGCGGCCGGAGACCTGCTCGCGGTGATGGACACCACCGAGCTCGACCGGCGCGCCGACGACGCCGCCGCCCAGCTCACCCTCGCGCTGAAGGAAGCCGACAACGCCCGGGGGCAGGCGAACATCAACGAGGCACAGCAGGCCGAGGCCCGTGCCGCCGCCGCGCAGGCCCAGCTGGACCTCGCGCGCTACCAGATCGCGCAGGCCCGCCTCACCGCCCCGATCTCCGGCAGCGTGATCGCGGGCGAGCTCCAGGACAAGATCGGCGCCTCCACCAAGCTGGGCGACACGCTCTTCATCATCGCCCCGCTCGACGAGATGATCGCCGTCGCCAACGTCGATGACCGCGACATCGGGCTGATCGCCCAGGGCGGCAAGGGATTCGTCGCCACGCGCCACGACCCGTCGAAGACCTACCCGGTCACGATCGACCGGATCGTCCCGCTCGCGGCCGCCAGGGAAGGCGTCAACTCGTTCGAAGTGTGGGTGCGCTTCGACACCAAGGCCCCGGGCGGGCTCGAGCTCGACGGGCTCCGCGGGCGCGCCCGCCTCGACGCCGGGCGCCACACGCTGCTGTACATCGGCACGCGCCGCGTGCGCGACTGGCTGCGGCTCTGGCTGTGGTGGTGAGGTGACCCTTGGCTGAGCGTCCTACGTTTTCGCCGCTCTGGCACCGCGTCCGCGCCATGAAGCCGCGCCTGCGCCCGCACTGCCAGATCACCCGCCAGCACTACCGCGGGCGACGCTGGCACGTCGTCCACGACCCGACCAGCAACCAGTTCTACCGGCTCAGCCCGATCGCCCACGAGATGGTGTCGCTGCTCGACGGCCGCCGCACCGTCGAGGACGCCTGGAACTCCACGCTCCAGCTCCACGGCGACTCCGCGCCGACGCAGCACGAGGTCATCGAGCTGCTCAGCCAGATGTACAACACCAACCTGCTCGCGGTGGACACCACGCCCGAGACCGAGCAGCTGCTGCGGCGCGGGCGCGAGCGCGTCCAGCGCCGCGTGAAGCAGCAGGCGATCGGCATCATGTACTTCAAGGTCCGGGTCTTCAACCCCGACCGCTACCTGGCCTGGCTCGAACCGATCCTGCGCCCGCTGCTCAACCGCTGGGGGCTCATCGCGTGGGCCGTCCTCATCGCCGCCGCCGCCTGGACCGTGCTGCCGCGGTGGGACGAGCTGGGCCGCGCGTTCCAGGACTCCATCGCCCCCTCCAACTGGCTCTGGATCGGCGTGGTGTTCGTCGTGATCAAGGCGATCCACGAGACGGGTCACGGCGTGCTCTGCAAGCGATTCGGCGGGCAGGTCCCCGAGTTCGGGCTGATGCTCCTCGTGCTCTTCCCCGCGCCCTACGTCGACGCCTCCGCCTGCTGGGCCTTCCCCAGCAAGTGGCGGCGCATGGCCGTCGGCGCGGGCGGCATGATCTTCGAGCTCTTCGTCGCCGGCATCGCCGCGTTCATCTGGGCCGGCACCGGCGGCGCCGACGGCGGCGGCCAGCTCATCAACCAGCTCGCGTTCAACGCCATGTTCACCGCCAGCGTGGCGACCGTTCTCTTTAACGCCAACCCGCTCATGCGCTTCGACGGGTATTACATCCTCAGCGATCTGCTGGAAGTCCCGAACCTCATGCAGCGCTCGATGCGGATGCTCACGCACCTCAGCCAGGTCCTTATCTACCGCGTCAAGGAGTCCCGCTCGCCCACCACCGAGCCCGCCGAGGCGCTCATCCTCGTCGTGTACGGCCTTGGCGCCCTCGCCTACCGCGTCTTCCTGTTCTTCGTCATCACGCTCTACATCATGGGGCAGCTCTTCGCCATCGGCCTCGTGCTCGCCGTCTGGACGGCCGCGGCGTGGTTCATCCTTCCCCTGGGCAAGTTCGTCCATTGGCTGGCGACGTCCGAGCGACTGGGCGAGCACCGTCCGCGCGCGATCGCCACCACGCTCGGGCTGCTCGTCGCGGGGGTGGTGCTGCTGGGCGTCATCCCCGTGCCGGACCGCCGCCGGGCCGACGGCGTCGTGCAGAGCACCGCCCGCGCCGGCGTCTTCTTCGTTTCCGACGGGTTTGTCACCATCGCCCACAAGACCGTCGGCGAGCGCGTCGACCAGGACGAGCCGATCGTCACCTGCGAGAACCCGCGCCTGCGGGCGGGGCTGGCCGAGATCGAGGCCAAGCTCGACGAGGCCGTCCACCTCGAGCGCCAGCTTTCCGCGACGAGTATCGCTGGGGCCCAGGTCGCCCGCGAGCGCATCGAGACGCTCAAGCGGCTCCGCGAGACCGTCGCGTCGCGCGTCGCCGGGCTCGTCGTCCGCGCGCCGCACGCGGGCGTGCTCGTCGCCGGGACCGACGGCGTGGACCCCCAGTCCATCGTCGGCGCGTTCGTGCAGCGCGGGCGGGTGCTCTGCGAGGTCATCGACCCCGACGCCGTGCGCATCGCCGCGACCCTCACCACCGCCCAGGCCGCCCCGCTCCACGAACTCGGCCCCTCCGGGTTCAAGGCCCAGGTCCGCCCGCTCTCGGGCCCATCGCGGGCCTACGTCGTCGCGGGCCCGCGGCTCATCCCCGGGGCCCAGTCGAGCATCCCGCACGCGGCCCTCGGCTTCGGCGGCGGCGGCACCGTGGCGACCGATCCGCAGGACCCGCGCGGGCTGGCGATCCGTTCGCCCCAGTTCACGCTCTATCTCGATGACATCAGGTCGAAAGACGAGAACGGCGCAGCGCTGGAATGGACGCCGCGCCCCGGCGAGCGCGTCGCGATCCGTTTCTCTCTTCCATCGAAGCCGCTGGCCGCGCAGTGGTTCGATCGGCTCCTGCGCCTGATCCAGGGGCGCGTGGACGTGTGAGCGGCAACCGGCCCGCATGTTCACGCTTGGCCTGAAACGAGCGACTCCCATTTCGGGCCTTGGCGCGTGCGCGGCCGCGCGGGGTCGTCCGCATGCTGGAGGTGCGCGCACGGATGAGCGTGATGCACCGCCGCAGCCGCGAGGCATCGTGGCGCGACGTTCACGATCGGGCGGGCTTTGTGCACTGCAACGGCGTGGCGCGCGCGGTATCCTCGGCGCACTCCATGGAGGGAACACGCGATGATGACGATCAAGGGATGGTCGCTTGCAGCGTTGCTTGTCTGCGGCGCGCCGCCCGCGTCGCTCGACGCACGCCCCCCCCCCGACATCCAGTT
This sequence comes from Phycisphaerales bacterium, assembly GCA_046153875.1. Classification (GTDB taxonomy): domain Bacteria; phylum Planctomycetota; class Phycisphaerae; order Phycisphaerales; family UBA1924; genus JBJXFE01. The sequence goes on along the minus strand of JBJXFE010000066.1, from coordinate 106 downwards.
CAACACGATCGGCGCGCCCGGGAACGCCGCGTACCCGCTCAAGAGCCCGCCGGGGTACGTCAACGTCCAGGGGCGCGGCCGCGTGGACTACGAGTACCGGATGGGC